>JAIOHM010000130.1 GCA_019912965.1 Anaerolineae bacterium | reverse complement strand
GTCTGCGGTGCGGGTGGGTCGGGATAAATGGTTGGACTCATGAGAGTATTGTGCGTATGGCCTCGATTGAATGCTGCACATGGTCGCGCGTAATCCAGTAGTGTGTCACAGCGCGAAAGCGGCTGGTGTACCCCGGATACGGCGCGATAAGGATATTATAGTCAGCTTTCAGGCGTGCGCTGAATGCCTCTGCGGTCAGGGGTGCATCCTTGTGCAGATCGAAGAAAATCATGTTGCTCTGCACCCGGCTCAGGTCAATCTGGATGCAGGGAATCGTCGCTAATCCTTCCGCCAATGCCCGCGCGTTAGCATGGTCATCGCCCAATCGTTGGGTCATCTGCCGCAGAGAAATCAAGCCCGCCGCCGCCAGAATCCCCGCCTGCCGCATTCCGCCGCCCAACGCTTTGCGCGTCCGCCGCGCCTCCGCGATGAAGGCTTTCGACCCCACCAGCACCGAACCCACCGGCGCGCATAACCCTTTGGATAAGCAGATGGATACGCTGTCAGCCGGGGCGACCAACGTTTTGGCTGATGTATTCAGCGCCGCTGCCGCATTGAACAAACGCGCCCCGTCGATGTGCAGTTTGAGATTATGCTTGCGGGCAATTTCTCCCACCTGCTCGGTATATTCTGCCGTGATCGGAATGCCGCCCACCGTACCCTGCGTATTTTCGAGGCAGATTAATTTGGTGCGTGGGAAGTGTTCGTTGTTCGCACGGATTGCGCCTTGTATGGCCTCCAGCTTGAGCGTTCCATCCGGCTGCACATCCACAATGTGGGGATGAATGCCCCCCAGCGCGGCTGAACTCCCGGCCTCATAACGGAACATATGTGCTTCCCGTCCCAAAATCATTTCTTCCCCGCGCCCGCAGTGCGTCAATGCAGCGGTGATATTGCCCATTGTCCCGCTGGCGACGAATAACCCAGCCTCTTTGCCCAGCATCGCGGCGGCTTCGGCTTCCAGTTCATTCACGGTCGGGTCTTCGCCGTAGACATCATCGCCTACCGGGGCATTGGCCATCGCCTCGCGCATTTCCGGCGTCGGCCATGTGACGGTATCGCTGCGGAAATCAATCATCTTCATGGTGGTGTCCTTCAAGGTTTTCAAAGTGGTTGATGGTAACTGACAAATAGCAACTATTCCACGCTAAAATAGAGCCATAAGGAGCGCTGCTTATGACCACTGTGACACTGGAACACGTCAGCAAATCGTTTCATCAGGAAAGCAGTAAAATCACCGCCATTGATAATGTGTCCCTCAAAATTCCGTCGGGTGATGTGCTGGCGATTTTAGGGCCAAGCGGCTGCGGCAAATCCACCCTGCTGCGTCTGATCGCCGGAATCTTCCAGCCGGAGACTGGGCGTGTGCTGTACGACGACCATGATTTACAGGAAATCCCCTCGATGAACCGGGGCATTGGCATGGTGTTTCAGGAAGGCGCGCTCGTCCCGCATTGGGAATCGCGCAAAACCGTCGGCTTTTTCCTCAGCCTGCGAAAGCGCGAGGCAGAAGTCCCGGAACGGCTGAAGCAAATCTCTAAAATCACCGGAATCGGCCTCGAAAAATTGCTTGACCGTTTCCCTAAGCAGTTATCTGGCGGGGAGCAGCAGCGCATCGGCATCGCGCGGGCGCTGGCGCGGGATATGCGTGTGCTGCTGTTTGATGAACCCTTCGCCAATCTGGATGCCAAATATCGCATGGAAGCGCGCGTCGAACTCAAACGGCTGATGAATGCTTTCCCGGTCACATCGGTTTATGTCACCCATGACCAGACCGAAGCGGTTGCCCTCTCGCACCGCATCGCCGTCATGCGCGATGGCCATATCGAGCAGATGGGTACATATCACCAGTTGTACACCAATCCCCATAACACTTTCGTGGCAACCTTTATTGGAACGCCGATCATGAATCTGTTTGAAGGCTATGTGCGGGATGGGCATTGGCAGGGGGAAAATTTCGGCGGTTTTCCATTACGGCGTGATCTTGAAGAGGGAACAAAAGTCACAATGGGCATTCGTCCCGAACATATGCATTTGGTAGCCGAAAATGGGACATTGGGCGTGGTCGAATCGGTGACGCCGTTTTTTGCCGAGCATCACCGCTTGGTAACGGTGCATCTGGCCGGGGAAATCTGGTCACTGATGACCCCGCTTGACCATCAGGTTGAAGTTGGCTCAACCATTCAATGCGCCCTTGAACCAGAAGAAGTGCTGTTTTTCGACACCAAAACGGGCATCCGAATCGGTTAGTTTGGCCTCAATACCAGAATGCGTCCGCCGCCTACGCTGATGTATATCCATCCTTCGACGCTGACGGTCACATCCAGTGGACGGCGTGGCCAGAATCCGCTGGCTTGATAATGGATCGCCTGCAAATCAATGGGCGCTGAACCTGCTGACTGTTCAGGAATAATGATGTGATAGCCTGTTGGGTTGCCGTCATCATCAAACGAAACTGCCGCCAGCACATAGCCTTGCAGAATAGCTTGATTACTCGAACCACCCAGCGTCACGAGTAAATCGCCCTGAACATTAGGGAAAGTATCACTGTCATAAAGCGCCATGCCCAGCGGTGTGCTGTGCGTCGGGAAAGTCATCGCGGGTGCGGATGTTTCTGAACAATCAAAATCTCCAATCAGCGTATCCGGTCGATTATCTGCCCCGATGCAGTAGGGGAATCCGAAGTTTGCACCCACTGTAACGCGGTTGAGTTCGTCTGAATCCGGCGTGTCAAACAGGGCATCGCGCGCGGTATCTACTGTCCATAATTCCCCATCGCGGAAAACCAAATCGGTTGGCTGGCGCAATCCGGTTGCGATCACCTGTCGATCACTGCCATCCAGCCTATAGCTCAAAATAGCCCCACGCACCGGATCATCCGGAGGGCAGAAATCACAAGCTGCACCCGTCGCCACATAAATGCGTTCATCCGCACCGATGGTCAATCCACCTGTCCAGAATCCACCGCCAGAAGGCACATCATCCACCAGCATTTCCAGCTCATTATCAGCAAACTGATAGATATTCGCCCCACCGGAAATGTACAATGCATCGTCAAAATAGGCCAAACCGTTGGGCGTGGTCAATCCTTCAATGGCGATCTGTGCAGTTTCAGGCAGTCCATCGCCATTTTCATCAGTCAGCGCCAACACCTGCCCGTACAGTGGACGCGCGGCATAAAGCGTTCCATCTGGCGCGGCAGCCAGTGCCGTAAAACCCAATTCACCTGCACGCTCATCGCGGATGACTTCTTCCAAACACCAGTTCTGACCATTAATCCAGGGGGGATCGATGAAGGTTGGGCGTTCTCCGCAAGGGGGTAATTCGTTGGCACGTGTCAAGAGATTTAGACAGAATATTGCTAAAAGTATGACTATAATGATGAAGTACCGCACAATGCCTCCTTAACCCCGACACTATAGTCGCACTGTTGGTCGGTTGCAAGGGAGGACTAGAGTGGGTTATGATGCGTTTCCAGGAATAACTACAGGGGGAGTTCTGTGGCAATACTCATTACGGGCGGCGCAGGTTTTATTGGAAATAATCTGGCTGCATCGCTTCTCAAACGTGGCGAATCGGTTGTCATTCTGGATAACTTTGATGATTACTATGATGTCGCCATCAAGCGCGCCAACATTGCGGCACTGGGAGATGCCACAGCGGTCGTTGAAGGGGATATTCGCAATTCGGCACTGGTTGACCGCATATTTCAGGAGCATAAAATTACCCGCGTGGCCCATTTGGCGGGTTTGGCTGGTGTGCGGTATTCGGTGGAAAATGGCCCACTGTATGCCGATGTCAACACACACGGCAGTGTAGTGATGATGGATGCTGCCCGCCGCTATAATGTCGAAAATTTTATTCAGGCTTCAACCTCTTCGGTTTACGGGCAAACCGACCGTGTGCCATTCGTGGAAGAAGATGCGCCCGACCAGCCGCTTGCCCCATATCCCGCCAGCAAACGCTCAGCGGAACTTTATGGCTACAGTTATAACAACCTGTTTGGATTAAATTTTACAGCCCTGCGGTTTTTTAATGTCTACGGGCCAAACGGTCGCCCGGACATGATGCCGCTGAAAGTAATCGAAGCGCTGGTTCACGACAAACCGATTACACTTTATGATGGTGAATTACGCCGTGACTGGACGTATATCGACGATCTGGTGAATGGGGTTGTGGCCGCGCTCGAACGACCCAACGGCTATCAGATTATCAATATGGGTTACGGCTCTCCGGTCTCGCTCAACGACTTTATTCATACCTATGAAACCCTCATCGGTAAGACCGCCATCCGGCAGTCCGTTCCCACCCCTGCCAGTGAACCACGCATCCTGTATTGCAACAATTCCCGCGCCCGCGAACGGCTGGGTTTTGACCCCAAAGTGCCGTTGGAAGAGGGGCTAAAACGCACTTGGATGTGGTACAAAAGCTGCCACAATCTTTAACATTTGCCGGGGCATATTCATAGCTATGCCCCGGCTTTACGCCACTCACTCATCATCCGTTAATGTTTGTTTTCCTGCGAATCAGGTTAAGAAACTGCGGTTATTTCACCTGTCCTCGACTATAATAGATAACATATTCTGTCCACGTTTAGGGTTGAGGAATGAAACTTGGTGTCATAGCGGATATACACGGAGACTATGCCGCACTCCAAACTGTGTTAGACCGGTTGGACAATTACCATCATGTAGACCACATCCTGTGCGCGGGCGACTTGGTTGGCCGTGGGCCGGAACAGGAAAAAGTGGTCGAAGTCATACGCAAACGGGGCATTCCGACCGTCAAAGGCAACCATGATGAATGGGCTTATGGAATGACACAGGAGAATGCCGAATTTCTGGTCGATTTGCCAATCAACTGGCAAAAGCGATATGAAGGCTACACAGTTTTTATGTGTCACGGCAAGCCCGGTAATAATATCTGGGGCTTGTACCGCGATCACGTCTCGAACACACTGTTGAACATGATGCTGGAATCCTTGGATGCTGATGTGTTGATCGTTGGGCATACACATGTGCCAATGTTCATCCGTGTTGCCAATGGCTGCGTCATCAATCCCGGTTCGCTGTACACCTTCAACAGTATGCGCGCCACATCGCATACCTACGGCGTTCTGCATCTGCCGGAACTCAACTTTGAGTTGTTTGACCTGACGACCGAACCCACCACCCCTTTAGCCGTACCGTAATCCTGTAGGGGCGTCTCGCGGGACGCTCCTTCAAAATTGAGAATCGAATCGCCAAATGACTGACCAACCCCAGACACCCGCCGAACACTACACCCGCGAATATTTCGAGAAATGGAATTATGCCGACCGTCCACTTGGCAAATACAGCATGTACTGGTTTGCACGGCGCTACTATGCTGCACTGGTACGCCGCTACGCCCTGCGTGATGGCGGCAAGTTGCTGGAAATGGGCTGTGGATTGGGACATCTGCTCGGCCTGCTACAAGACGATTTCAAATGTGTAGGTATCGACCTCATTGATTACAGCGTCGAACAGACTCGTCTGAATGCACCCAAAGCGGAAGCCTATCAGATGAGCGCCGACGATCTCAGCACATTTGAGAATGGGACTTTCAGCGCGGTTGTCGCTTTACATCTGGTGGAGCATCTGCCGAACCCGCAGCATACGATTCAGGAAGTCTATCGCTTGCTCAAACCCGGCGGTTTATGGTTATTCGCCACCCCACACCCGGATTACAGTTTGCGCCGCTTCAAAGACCGTGACAACGACGCCATCGGCAAAGACAAAACCCATATCAATGTGCATCCTCCGCGACAGTGGCGAACTTGGTGTGAAGCCAGCGGTTTCAAGATGGTGAAACATTTTGGAGATGGCCTGTGGGATGTGCCCTACTTACCCTTGATTCCGAAGGTTATGCAGTTCGGGATGTTTGGCCTGCCTGCACTGGCACAGGTGGTCACGCGGACGACCTTCACCCCATTAACTCTCGGCGTCAATCAGATTGGTATTGCCCGTAAGCCGGATTAGGAAAAATCTGTCACTAGTTTTGTTGAACAACAACGCTGGCATCAACAATATATTGTGTCATGCATCACGATCTTCCCGCAACAATTCACCTGTTGAGGGTGTTCCGGGTGGTGGTGTCCACATATGTTGATCAATCGAATCCAGGATTTCTTGCAAACTGCGCGTTGTTTTGGGCTTCAATAAACCTTCTAAACGTTCATCGACCTCATGCTTAATGAGTTGTTTCAACTCAATCAATGTCATTTCACCAATGCGTTCGACTGCCATTATGCTGCTCCTATCACCACCTATCTGAATTATACGCATTCTTACCTCTTTTTGTAATACTTCCGTCCCTTTAAGCCCTCCGGCAGCAGATCGTCGGTGGAGTACATTTCATAACCTTTGCCATAACCCAGTTCTTTCATGAGTTTGGTAGGCGCATTACGAAGCTGCATCGGAATCGGCAGATTACCCTGCTGCTTGACATCCTCCAGTGCCGCGAAATAAGCATCGCCCGACATCCGATCTTTAGGCGCAAGTGCCATGTAAGCCGTGCCCTGTGCCAGATTAAACTGACACTCCGGCAGTCCGATGGTTTCTACCGCGCGGAACACCTCATTAGCGATTACCAGTGCCGTTGGCTGTGCATTACCCACATCCTCGCTGGCGAAGATCACCAGACGCCGCGCGATGAACTTGGGGTCTTCGCCTGCATCAATCATCCGCGCCAGATAATACAGCGCCGCGTCCACATTGCTGGCGCGCATACTCTTGATGAAGGCGCTGATGGTGTTAAAGTGTTCTTCGGAAGCACGGTCATAACGCAGATGCCTAGATTGCAGCGCATTTTTGATAGCTTCCAGCGTAATTACCCGTGTCTCGCGGGCATACAGTTCTTCGCTGATTTCCAGCGGATTGATGGCCTGCCGCGCATCGCCATTAGCGTACTGTGCCAGAAAGTTTTCGGCATCCGGCTCGACAGTGATGCCCAATTCAGTCGCGCCCTGCCGGATAATTTCCCGAATATCATCTTCATTCAACGACTCCAGCACGAACACCCGGCAGCGGGAAAGCAGTGCCGAGTTAACCTCGAAGCTGGGATTTTCGGTGGTTGCGCCGATCAGCAGCAGCGTCCCATCTTCCACATAAGGCAGCAAAAAATCCTGTTGGGCTTTATTAAAACGGTGAATTTCATCCAGAAACAGCACAGCGCTCCCACGGCGCTGCTCTGTTCCCTGATTAAAGAGATCGCGCTTTCCTTCAGCCTGTACCTGCTCAACAATCGCCCGGATTTCGCCCTTTCCAGCCGAAACAGCCGAAAGCTCAAAATACGGGCGATTGGTCTGACTGGCGATAATGCGCGCCAATGTGGTTTTACCCACACCTGGTGGCCCCCAGAAAATCATCGAATAAATGCGGTTCTGCTCGATAGCCAACCGTAATGGCTTACCCGACCCAACCAGATGTTTCTGACCGATGTACTGGTCAAGATTGAGTGGACGGATACGATCAGCAAGCGGTTGTGCAGCAGGTTTAGACGACATAATTCACCACGGCGCATAAAATTTACTGAGAGCATTTTAACCGTTGGGAGGAGTTACGCACATTCCGAACTCATCCCTCAGAATTGTTTGTCCCCCGTTTATATGCTTACCACCCTCCAACCATCTCATAACCCAAACCACAATTTTATCGCCTGTAGAGTTAGTCCCAACCCGCTCCAAAACGAACCAAATGGATTACCAAAGAGTCACCCTTTTCCCTTCAACTTATGCTACCCTCTCCATATGACCTCTCTTATTCTTCTCTCCGTGAACTCTGTGATCTCTGTGGTTCAATCTCTTGTCTTCTCTTTTTGCAATTGCAGCGCCTCTTTCCCTCACTGTCGCTGCACACCGCCAATACAGCGACAGCGGCGACAATCCCCCTCACAGGCGCTGCACACTACGGCGCTCCCCGTCCCAACCGCCGACACCGCCGCCATTGCAACGCCTGCTTCCCGTGTTCCCGCCGACAACGCCTACGGCAATAGTGCATTTTTTGCACAAATTGAATCAACTTGGCATTTAGGCGGTCATGATAGGAGTTGGAAAACGAACTTTGGAGCTTGGCGTCAGGCTGGTTCAGCGAGTATTATTCTGACGATCATCTGTTTAATTAGACAGGAGAACCACCATGACCGAGATTACCAACCGGGGCTATGCCAACCCGGATGTGCTCGTTTCTACCGATTGGGTCGCGGAGCATTTGAACGACCCCTCAATCCGTATCATCGAATCCAATGAAGACCCACTGCTCTATCCGTCCGGTCATATTCCCGGCGCGGTACAGGTGGATTGGACGACCGACCTCAATGATCCTTTACGGCGTGATTATCTGAACCGCGAGGGCTTCGAGAAGTTGATGTCCCGCATCGGTGCGACCAACGATACAACCGTTGTTTTCTACGGTGATAAAAACAACTGGTGGGCGTGCTACGCATTTTGGGTGTTCCATCTGTTCGGCCACACCAACGCCAAAATTGTGGATGGTGGTCGGCTGAAATGGGAGCAGGAAGAGCGCGAATTGACCCGCGATGTGCCCAGCTACCCGGCGACTCAGTACACCGCGCAGGAACGTGACGACAGCAAAATCCGTGCTTTCCGCGATCAGGTGCTTAAGCATGTTGAAGCCGGACTGCCGCTGGTGGATGTTCGCAGCCCGGATGAATTCAGCGGCAAGCTGCTGCACATGGCAAATTACCCACAGGAAGGCGCACTGCGCGGCGGACATATCCCCGGCGCAAAAAGTGTTCCGTGGGCGCGGGCGGCCAATCCCGAAGATGGTACGTTCAAAGATGCTGCTGCACTGACTGCCATTTATCAGGATGAACAGGGTCTGAAACCGGACGATAACATTGTGGCTTACTGCCGCATTGGTGAGCGTTCATCGCATACATGGTTTGTGCTCAAGTACCTGCTGGGCTATAAAAACGTCCGCAATTATGATGGCTCGTGGACGGAGTGGGGCAATTCCGTCGGCGTGCCGATTGAGAAGTAACTATGGCCGAAATTCCCGCAAAATTAGCGGAAGTCATCGACGATTTTTCGATGATTACCGACCGCAACGAACGCGCCGAATACCTGATCGAGATTGCCGACCGCTTCCCATCGGTGCGTGTGCCAGCGACGATTGCCACCAAACCCTATTCGGACGAACATAAAGTCCCGGCCTGTGAGTCGGATGCTTATGTCTGGGCGACCGAAAACGCCGATGGTACATTGAACTACACCTTCGATGTGCTGAATCCACAGGGGCTTTCCGCGATGGCGATAAGCGTGATTCTGGGCGAAACCTGCTCCGGTCAGCCGCTTGAACAGGTCGCCGCTGTCCAAACCGATGTGGTATTCACCTTGTTCGGGCGCGAAATCTCGATGGGCAAAGGGCAAGGCTTGATGGGCATCGTCACAATGGTGCAGTACGAGGCCAAGCGCCGCCTGAAGTAGCCATCGCCGTTCGTTTTTGAGGGGCGGGACAGATGCTTTCGCCCCTTTATATTGGCTATCGTCAGTAAATATTCAGCTTATTCTCATCCATTTCCTTCACCATATGCCATGATTCGAGATGATCTCTTCAGGTGGAGGATGTATGGAAAACCGCGACTCAAAATATCTATCCCGCCGCACATTCCTATGGAAATACATGGCTGCGCCCGCTGCACTGTTGCTGGCAGCCTGTGGCACTCAGGCGGTCGAAGGCATCGTTTCTGGCATGTCAACCATGCAGGCCAATGGCACACTTCCAGCCCCATCGAATACGGTCTTGCTGCCAACCCCGGCCTGTGGCGACGATGACGATGATGATCTGACCCTTGCTCAGACCGAAGGCCCATACTACACCCCCAATACGCCCGAACACACATCCTTTCTCGAAGCGGGTGTGACAGGCACAAAAATGATCGTAACAGGGTATGTGCTTTCGACCAATTGCCAGCCCGTTGCCCGCGCCTTACTGGACTTCTGGCACGCGGATGATTCAGGCGCTTATGATAATGTGGGCTATAAACTGCGCGGTCACTTCTTCACCGATGACGCCGGACGCTACACGCTGGAAACCATCGTCCCCGGTTTATACCCCGGTCGCACCCGTCATTTTCACGTCAAAGTCCAAGCACCCAATAACCCGGTGCTGACAACCCAGCTTTATTTCCCCGGCGAACCCAGCAACGCCAGCGACAGGATTTACAATGCTGCCCTGGAAATGAATGTGCAGGATGTGATCGACGGCAAATTGGGGACATTCAACTTTGTGCTGGATGTAGCGTAGATGGCCATAAAGGCTGAAAAATTCTCAGTATAATAGCTCCCATTTAGAAGTAAGTAACGGGATTTGAGATGTATCGAAATCACCCTATTGTTATAGCCTTTCTGCTTATCACCCTCACCCTTAGCCTACCTACTATTTCCGCTCAGGATGCCCCCACCAAGCCCTTCATCCTGCCGATTGCTGAACCTGCCGGGCCTTCCACATGGTTGTTCGGGCAGCCCTATGGCAATACGGTTGGCGCATATAACTTCGGCACGGCGTGGTACAGTGCCGGACAAGGACTGCACTTCGGCATCGATGTCAGTATGCCCTGTGGCACACCCCTTGTAGCAGTTGCCGATGGCAGCGTCATTTATCTGGATAATCTGGCGTTTGGCGCAGGGCCACATAACCTGATTTTACGGCACGATGCGGTTGGCGTGACCACACTTTACGGTCATTTGCTCAACATGCCGCCCTTGCAGCAGTATCAATCCGTGACCAAAGGGCAGTTGGTGGGCTACTCTGGCGACCCGGATGTAACCTGCGATTCGCGCCCACATCTGCATTTTGAAGTCCGTTCGCTGGACTACCGCACCGCCTACAATCCCATCGACTACATCGAAGCCCCATGGAATACCTTAGCGGCAGTTGGGCGTTTCGACTCGGCTTTGTTCCAAATGGATTTGACCAATCCGCGCCAGTGGATGCGGCTGGATGATCAACCGCCTGTCGCATTTGGTGGCGCGCGCTTGAACGCTTATGCTCAAAGCTGGCCGCCGCCCAATAACGAACGTCCGCAGTCCAATACACCGCCGCTTCGCCCCTTCACACCACTGGCTGATGTCGAATGGTCAATGCGCCCGGTAAGTTACGAAGGCTGCTGCTCATTCCCGTGGTGGCATCCCAGCGAACCGAATCGCCTGTTTGCTGTAGACGGTTCGCCCGGTTATCTGGCGGGAATTTTTGAATGGAACGCCGCAACCGGTGATCTGGTTGGCCTGACAGGAGATGCCCCGCCGCCGCGCCTCTCGCCGGATGGCACACTTCAGATTATCAACGCAGGCGGGCAAATTAGCATTCGCCGCTTGTCGGATAATGCTGAATGGGTTGTGCAAACGGGTGGTTTTGTCCCTACCATCAGCCCGGATAATGCGCGGTTGCTGTGGCAGGTACAAAATGGCGTATCTGTCCCCGGCGCAACCCCACCCAATGTCGAAATCTGGGTGAGCGATCTGGACGGCGCGAATGCCCGTATGGTCGTTAGTCAGCCGCGCGTTTCGGCTCATTGGCTCAACGGCGAACAACTGTTGATCTCTGCCACCGAACGCACAGTGACCACGCTCTCGGTCTATAACATCATCAATAGCACATCCTATACGCTCGGTTCATGGGATCGCCTGCGCGGTTTGAACATCGCCCCCGGCGGTCAGCGTGTCCTGTTTTATCAATCATTTCAGGAAGATACTACGGTCAATGGGGTTTACGCATTGGAAATGCAGCCCGGTGCGGTTCCGGTGAAATTACCCTGGTTTGGTGGCTGGCGTTGGCGCGATTCGGAAAGTGTCTACTATATTCCCTTCGACCCCGCTTCAGCCGCCCAATCGTTGGCTTATTATCACATCCCAACGGGCGAAAATCGGCAGCTAACCGACCCCGCTGTCATGCCATTCAGCATCACCAACGGCGATTGGTCAGTCTCGGCGGATGGCAGCCGAATGGTGTTTCAAAATCCTGCTGATAGAAGACTGTGGATTTTAGAAGTAGCAGCCTAACCTGTGGCGAAATAAAAACAGGCGACCACCCCCTGGCCGCCTGCCATCGCTTGTCTGCCCCTCATTGATGCACATTGCACCCCGGGCGGAAAGCGACTTGTGTGTTTAAGTTTGAAAAGGCTAACCTTAAGCCTTATCGTCATTATAGATTATAATTATTGAGTTTGTATACCCCTCCGGGACTTTTTTCCCAAAAGATTCATAATTCAGGTCAGCATCTATTTGCTTGACCTTGAATTGGTTTCGCTAATAAGCGCCTTTGCTCATCAACACAGCCGGAATCGTCTGGATGAGAATCTGAATATCCAGCCAGATCGAGTAATTGCGAATGTAGCGCATGTCCAGCCGTACACGTTCCTCATAGGTCAGTTCACTGCGCCCGCTGGTCTGCCATAATCCAGTGATGCCTGGCTTAACTGTCTGCAAGTTCAGCCCCCAGCGCCCATATTTTTCGACTTCCTGCATCGTAATCATACGCGGGCCAACCAAACTCATCTCACCGCGCAGCACATTGGCAAGTTGAGGCAGTTCGTCAATGCTGGTTTTCCGCAAAAAGTTGCCGATTTTGGTGATACGTGGGTCATTCTTCAGTTTGAAGTATTTTTCCCATTCTTCACGGGCTTCTGGGTCGCGTTCCAGTAATTCATCCAATACCTGCTGCGAATTGACCACCATCGTGCGGAATTTGAAAGCGTCAAATTCTTTGCCACCCACACCCACTACCCGACGGCGATAAATTACGGGGCCGGGGTCGGTCATCTTCATGATAATCGCAATCGGGATGAACACAAAGATACCCAGCACAAGCAAACCCAGCCCTGCCCCGATGTAATCCAGTGCCGCTTTAGCCACGATATTCAACCCGGTCAGGCGCACCCGGTTGACGCTGACCATCGGTACACTGCCCACATCTTGCAGTTTGACGCCCGTCGTCAGGATTTCATACATACCCGACGACAGCCAGACTGAAACTTCAGAGTTGACATATCGCCGGAATAAATCGAGCATTTTATCGCGCTGCACACCGCTGGTTGCCACAATCAGCCGTTCAATTCCGAACCGCGTCACAAGCGATTCCGCACGACTGGTTGGCCCATGCACCACCACACCCGGCAGCACTTCTTCACCCACTGGCTTGGTATCATCCAAAAAGCCAATAATGTTCACGCCCGCAATCGGTGCGCTCATCAACTGTTCAGCGATGGCGATGCCTTCTTCATTTGCGCCCACAATATATGCCGGAGCCATGAAGTGCCCACGATGGCGAAGGTAGTAGATAATGCGCCGTACCATGAATCGGGATGTAAAAATCAGAATGATCGATAGTGCATAACCAATCAACAGCCACGCGCGGGCGACCAGCAGAGTCGGGTCAAGGTAAGTGGCAATCACCACCGTCATAAAGCCTATCGTACAACCGTTAAAAGCGTTGGCGTATTCCTGCAATCCGCCGAACAGTACCGTTTGGTCGTACATGCGGAAGATGAAAAACACCAGCAGCCATACTGGGATGAGCACCGCCGCAAAGCCCAGATAATAGCTCAGATCGTTGAAGGCCAGCGGATCGAATAGTGCCGACGATGGCAAACTGAAGCGCAGTTGGTATGCCAGAAAAAAGGCCAACCCAATCATAAAACCATCCGTCAGCACCAACCCAAACCGCAGCGCTCGCAATTTGGTGTTGCTGTTGCGACGAATGGAATTTAACAGGTCGTTCGGATTTAGGGTGATGTACCCGCTGTCGGTTTTGGGGTTCATGGTTTGTACACTCATCCTATACCACCTCGGCAGTTCCAATGGCTTTATCGTAGAGGGTTTCAAAGCGTGCTGCGGCGCTGTCCCAGGAATGATGCGCCTCCACATAGCGGCGACCCGCAGCGCCAATCTGTGCCCGTTTTTCTGGCGCAGTCAACAAATCAACAATGTGTTGTGCAATTGCTTCCGGTGTTTCACCCACCAGCAAATCACGTCCATTTTCGGTTTTAAGTGCGGAACAGGCCTGTGGTGAACACACAACCGGTGTTTCCATCGCCATCGCTTCCAGCACCTTGTTTTGAATGCCCACACCATAACGCACGGTGCTGATGGCAACAGCCGCTTCTGCCAGATACGGGCGCATATCCGGCACTGAACCAGTCACGGTCACATTCGGCTGTTCACCCATTGCCACCACCGCTGGAGAGGGATCTTTGCCAACGATATACAGTTGGGCGTTCGGCTGCTTCGCCCATACTTGCGGCATAATTTTCTCTGCTAAATCTTCAGCGGCGGCGATGTTAGCGTGATAGCTCATCTTGCCTGTAAAAGCCAACCGCAGCGGATTACGCGCTGTGTTTTGTGGCTTGAAATAGTCCAGATCAACCCCGTTTGGCACGACCATAATGCGTTCCGCGTCGCAGCCGAGTTCAATCAACGCACCTCGGTCGGCCTCGCTCGTCACTGCCACCTGCCGAAAACGTTTGGTCAACCCGCCTTCAAATCGCCGGGTTCGTTCCAGATCAAGCACAGCCATCATCCGGCTTTTGAGGCTGGGCGCATCATTCAACACCTTGCCAAACAGCAGCGAAATGCTGTCCACCGAGTCAAACACGACTGGCAGCATTCCGAGACTATCCGCCAGCACTGCCCCGCGCAAATGCTCGACATGAGCCACATCGAACTTTTCCCGCGCCAGCAGCGTTTTCACAGCGTGGTCAAATGCCGCCGACCGTGAATAAGCCGCCTGCACCGGAAAACTGCTGGGCAGCGCCATCAGGCCATTCAGCAGCGTTTGTGTCCGGCTGTGTGGGATGACATAAACGGCCTTGCACACCTGCCGCAGTTCGGGCAGTGATTCGTTATCATCGCTGGGCGGTTGCAATGCCATGAGTGTAATCTCATGCCCACGCGCGGCCAAAGCCTTTAACAGATTGTAAGGCCTCACCCGAACCAGCGAGGGTATATAGCCGGAGACGAACAAAATCCGCATATTTTATCCCTGATAGATTGCGTCTAGCGGTTTGCAGGCTTGCCGATAATCATAGGTGTTGACGACCATTGTACGACCGTTTTCTGTAATTTGACGATTAAGTGTTGAATTGGTCAATAGTCGTGTAGTCGCCTCGGCAAAATCTTCTGGTGAATCAGCCACCAGAATATCCTCACCGTTCGTCACATTAATACCTTCGCATCCAACCGTAGTGCTGACCATTGGAATGCCCTGTGACAGCGCATTCAGAATTTTGACGCGCATCCCACCCCCGGCCTTTAGCGGTACAACCATCATGCTCGCATCTGCCAGATAGGGAATTGGGTCTTCCACATACCCCGTCACCGTCAGCGATGGGTCAGCTTTCGCTCGGTCGGTAATACTGGCAGGTGGCCGCGCCCCAATCAGGGTACAGCGCACATCCGGCACACGCTGTTTCACCAGCGGATAAATTTCGTCCAAAAACCACGTGATCCCCGCAATGTTTGGGGGCCAATACATCGTGCCAATATGAACAATATGGGGGCTGCGCGGCTCACGCGGAATCTGCGCTTGCTCGTCGGTGTCGATAGCAATCGGAATGACGGTTATATCCAGCGGTGCCCCGGCTTCGATGAGTGCCAGTTTATCTTCCTGACTGACCGCCAGCACGGCATCAAAGGTACGGCACATCTGGCCTTCATACTGCTTGAGCAAACGCCAGTCGCGCATCAGGATATATTTCATCGGCTTGGTGATGGACAGTGTTTCCGAAAGCCGTTTATAAAGCACCCACAGCGCATTATGTAAATCCAGAACCTTGCGACTCTTGGTGAATGGCAGTGCGTACTGCCCCATGTTCAACTGGTCGGCATGAACCACATCAAAATCTGTTGTTCGCGCCAGATCAGCCAGCACCGCTTGCATATCCTCGCGCTCATCACGCACCATCATCCAGGGTTGATTACTGAGCAGGCTCTTGCCCAGGAATTGCAAATCCATCACTGGGGAGCGGGTGATCGGCACGGTAATAACTTTTTTGCATAGACTTTCCAAATGTTGGACGTGCTCAATCTTATCCGTGTCGCGCACAAACGAAACCAGCGTAACATCATGCCGTTCCGCCAGATATTTCAGCACATAATAGGTTTTGACCTTTGGGCCGCTGTCCGGGGGATACGGCAAAACCTGTGTCAGGAGCAAAACACGCATAATGCTTCATCCCTTTTCTGGGTTTAATTGTTCAGAATTGTTTGCGCCACCCGCCGCGCTTGGATGATAACGGCCTCGCTGGTGGGCAGTTCCGGGTAAACCTGACCTGTGTTCGCCAGATACAAACCCTGATAAGGTGTTTTCACACCAATTTCGTTTACCAGCGTATTCACGGTATGTACAGGTTCGACAAACCGCGAACGGCTCACCGCGAAATGCCGCACCTGCGACTCATTAAACACCGGGAATATTTGCTTCAAATGCGAAAGCCACGCTGTCCGGATTTCATCATCAGAAACACCCATCCAGTCATTATCGGGGGCGGTATAGCGCGGCAGATAAACCACATGATGACCGGGGCGCTCTGGATGCGGAGTCTCAATAATCACCGAAAATGGATTGGTAGGGTCGGTCAGGTTCAGCGTCCAGAATGGCGAAAGCTGCTTATCCAGCACCATCACCGGGCAAATCAAACCCAGATACTTGGCTTTCTCCATCCGGCCTAAATAATCAGTGTCCGCGCCGGGAAGCATCTTGGCAAATGTTGGCGTTGCCACTGCGGCCACCAGTGCATCGAATTCCAGTGTCCCTGTGTGCGTCCGTACACGCCCCAAACGCCCATCCTGCACATCAATCTCGCGTACCCGCACATTACAGACGATCTCACCGCTGCGTCGAAGGAATGCCTCAGAAAGGGCATGAATCAGCGAAAAATGACCGCGCCGCAAATAGCCAACGCTGCCATTCAAACGGGGCACACGCCGGATGGCCGACATGCGGTTAAGCCATGCCCAGATATAGGTAGCCGAAACATTGTCGTATACACCATCGAACTTGGCTTCCAGCAGCGGACGCCAGATGCGATCAAATGTTTCCTGACCACCCACCCGCAGCAGCCACTCTTTGACGGGCAGTGAATCGAGTTCGCGCCAATTGGCCTGACTGCGCGCCCGCAAAATCATCCCGCCTAACCGAAAGCGATCAAGCATCCCCAGCATTGGGAAGGTCAAAAAATCCAGAATGTTAGTCATGGCATGAATCTGACCATCATGCACAAAACCTGCGTGGGCATTCTGGAAAACCAATTCTTCTTGCAGCCCCAAACTGCTGCACAGATTTATCACCGCCCGGTCAATCGGCAGGATCGAATGTTGGTAACGGGCCACGCTCAAACCATCCTCAAAGCGCAGTTCACCGTTCAAACCACCCAGTTCTTCGCCCTGTTCCAGAACAGTAACCTGTTGACCCGCTTCGGCTAGATAATAGGCCACCGCGACCCCCATCAGGCCGCCGCCGATGACGCCAATATGCATCCCTTAGACCTTCTTTTTCTCGCTGCGGGCCACAATCCACACACCCGTCACAATAACTGCGAAGCCCAGCACGCGCGGTAGTGTTACCGCTTCTTGAAACAACACCGCCCCGCCAATCAGCACAGCAATATAAATCAGGCTGAGGAACGGATAGGCAAAACTCAAATCAGCTTTGGAAAGTGCCAGCAGCCATAACAATGTGCTGACCCCGAAAATAGCGATTCCCACCAGCAGCAGCGGATTCGTCGCCATTTTTAACAAGGTATCCACCGAAAGCTGCACCCCGCCGAGGCTGTTCATGCCCGCCTTGAGGGTCAACTGACCAACCGCGCCGAATGCCACGCTGGTCAGCACCAACCCAAGCGATTGCATATTGGCGCTGGCAGGAGTCGGTGTTTTTTCCTCAAGTGTGGGCGTGGTTTTTAATACGGCCATTAGTTAAATTCCTGAAGTTATTGACGTTGGAGAATGGTTTTGTAAACAACTGGACAAGGGGCGCATATGCCCCTTGTTATAAAATAGCCTGAAAAGCCTTACAGCATCCTATCGCTTACGTTAGGCGGGTTCAACCGGGATTTCCGCCCAACTACGACCATCTGAGTCTACCACGTCGAGCGCCGCATCGTCACCACGCACACCCATTTCAATCTGAATAGTAGTTGTGCCTTCTGGCAGCATGATCGGATTCCAGCTCAACAAACGGTCGCCTTCGCACCAGTTCACGCTTGACCAGAATTCGCTCTTCAATTCGCCCAGCATATTCCCTGCCGAATCGATGAAAGAAATCCGGTAGCGGTATTCTGTTTTGGTCACACCCGGCAACGACCATTCCAGCAGCAGTAAATCATGGCGCAGTTCATAACCCGTCAGGGAAACACCATTGGCAAATGCTACCGGATTGATCGGCTGAATAATAGTGTTTTCTGGATAATTCGGCGCAGTCTGAAGATTGTAGATGCTGTATTCCCCTTCACCGGGGCGCAAATCGATTAAAGTCGGCTCACCCTCTCGATAAAGGGGGTCAAATGCTGGAGTTGCCGGGGTGTTCGGTGCAAAAACCGCCGCGAAAGAACCCGCCGGGAAAACGGCGAAGTTACGATTTAGCGTGACATCCCGCACACAATCCAGTTCCTCGCGCAATAGTGCCGCCCATATCCGTGACCCGCTGGCCGTCAGATCAACCCATTCTCCGCTGCTGACCACCACCACATCCCGATACGGTTGGAGTTCATCGCGCACCGCGTTCATGTATTTGATCGGCGTAGATGAACCGAATTGCCCCGGCGTATAGTTTGCAGTGACGAAATCAATCATCCGGAGTGACCAGATAGCCTGTGTGACGAAAACAAATCCCAGCATACCAATCAACGCATAACGCACGGGTTGGTATTTTCGCAGCCAGTCGAACACCCAATCTGCACCCAGACCGATGAGAATCATCAAGGCTGCAATGCTGCCAATGAAATAGAACGGGAACACATCCAGAATAGGAATGCTAAATACCAGCAGCGGCAAAAATGCCCACAAGAGGGTGAATATTGAAAGTGAACGCGACCAGCGCCGCCATAACACCACCACCCCTATTGGCAGCAGGACACCCAGCAGCAGCCATGTCACCAGCGGCAAAGAACCAAAAACCGCCTGAACCAGTTCCTCCGCCACCTCACGCGCGCCGTATTGTTCCGTCCCCAAACCCGTAATCAACCAGGCGATTTGTCCATAAGGTTTAACCAACCCGCGCACATTGAGTTCACGCCGGAGCACCTGTACCCCCTCCGCCGGGGCAACATTGTTAGTGAAGGTCTGCAACATTCCCAAACCGAACGGCAGCATCACCAGTGCCGACAGGACAATCGTTGCGATAATCGCTCCACGAGAGAAACGCTTGCGCCCAACCCATACCAGCCACAAATATATCGGCATCAGCGCCCATGCTGCGATATGAATCTGCACGGCGAACAGCAGAATGGGCAGGCTCAAAATTTGTCCGATGCGTTTACCTTCCAGAAAGCCGTATAACCCCAGCAGCACCCCCAGAATCAAAAATGGGGGTACATAATCCTGCGCCCAGATGCTTCGGCTAAAGCCCACTGCCCAGGGATTAAGGGCAAAGGCCAGTCCCGCCACCAGCGCCACCGTTGGGTTGAAGTAACGGTGCGCGATCATCCACAACAAACCCGTTGCAATCACATTCAACAGGGCCACATACATGGTGACAAACACCGGATCACTGGAAATAATGTAAGCTGGGAGCAGCGCATATACTGTCACAGGCGAATTCGGCAAACGTGATGAAGATGGAATGCCGACCAGCGGAATGCCTTTGCCTTCCACCATATCTTGAGCCAGCATTGCCAGATCGGCCTGATCTTGACGGTAATCAATGGCGTCCGGGTGGGCAAAGCGAACCACTGTTGCCGCCACCAGTACAACGAAGAGCAGCAGCAAATCGCGTCCGGTTATCGGATTGATTTTGATCGATCCATCGGCTGAGGATGTGTGCGTCATGGATTTAAATGTCCTCTCATAATTACAAGTAAAGGGCATCCCGTTCTCCGGTTGCCCTCACTCGTACTACCTTAAAGTTACACCCTTGCGGACGGCTAAATCAAAAAGGCGCGGTTTCGCGCCCCTGACTTTTTTCCTAATGCATTTCTGCCAAAACGATTTTTGCTACATCCGCCGCCAGAAACGTGCTATCACCGCGATTCCGAAGCAAAGCACACCCGTAACGAACACACTACCCAGAACGACATTGGCTCCATAAGTATCGCGTGTAGGTGTTGTTAGCCCTGCATCAATACCATCCAGGGTTGGGAAGGGTGTCACGGTCGGCTCAATGTTCATTACCACTGTCGAAGTTGGAAGCGGTGTAAGGGTTGGTCGGAATTCCAGCGTCGGTTCGGGATCCAGATTACCTTGCAGATGGCTATAATACACTCGCAGGGTTTTAGTCGAAGACTGCTGTTCTTCAGGCACATTCTCGCGAATGCCACGAATAAACCAGCTTAAATGAATATCGTTGGAAAGCCCGAGCACCGCTTTCGGCCATTCCGGGCGCATATCCGGGCTGTAGAAGACCCGCTCAGGTGGCGTCCACTGCCCCTGCTTGTAGGTCACATCATACAGTGTCGCGTTCGCTTTGCTCAAAATATTCTGCTGCCCAACCACGAAAGCATGAACCGTTCCCAGTCGGTCAACCAACAGATCATAATCATCCAGCGGTGTATCGTTACTCTTGCGCGCAAATAAACCCGGAATCGGCTGCGGGTCTGTCCATGTTGCGCCAACATCATTGCTAATCTGATAGTAGATGTGGCTGTCTGCATCACTGGAATAACGCCAGATCGCCATCAGTGCACCATCACGCATTTCCGCCATTGCAATCTGGATCGGACGCCGATCAACAAACCCGCCCCCATCCAGAATAATCGGTTCAGACCATGTTTCCCCGCTATCGTCCGAGTAAATCATGCGGACATCCAGCGGTTGCCCTTTACCGACGTTCCAATCGTAACCTTCGTCCCACGTAATGTACATCCGTCCGCTGCCGCCTTCAAACACATCCATACGGTCAGAGCCGGAATTAGGCAGAATCGAAACCGGATAAGGATCGCTCCAGCTTCGCCCGCCATCAGTCGAGCGGCGGTAGAACAAATCCTGACAATAAGCACATGCGCTGGCTTCCGGGTTGCCTGAACCCGGCGGTGGCACAGTGCCTGCCACACCCCCGCTAAAAACAATGTGCAAATTATCATAACGATCAGCGGTCATATCAACGTAGTATCCGTTGCCGCTGATCTCAATCGGTCTTGTCCAGTTTCCCGCGTTCAGTACACCTTCAAGCGGCGCACTGGCAAACAAATGCCCGATTTGCTGACGAAATACAGCGTGCAGTATCCCGTCGCTGGTTGAAGCCAATGCATTACGCACCGTGTAGCCGCCATCTCCGGTATAGACCACATCTGTAATCGGCGACCAATTACCTTCTGAATCGCGCTCTGTATAAGAAAGCAGATCATGGACATACAGACCGTTGTTGATCGAACCATACCATCCGATATGGACATGTCCCTTAACATCCATATCTATCGCCTGCCACCAACCATCGCCGAGCAGTTCAGGCGGTGACCAGCGTTGCGAATCCTGACTCTGTACCTGTAAAACAGGCAGCAGCAGGGCAACCATAATCAGGATAATCAACAGCCGTGTTTTCATCACTCACCAATTCCCGGACTCAATTGCCGTCTACCACGTTTAAGTTGAGGAGCAGATGGAGTTTCAGAGGCTTCGGCTTTCAGGGCTGCCTGTGCCGCTTTTTCTGCTTGCTCCGCCACATATCCACCGCCAATGTGATACAACGCCACCGTCCACCCCGGAATCATCCAGGCCCAGATAGCATAGTCAATTCCGGCTAACCCTTGGGTATAGGTGAACGGCGTCACCCAATCACCCAGCATCATAACCACCATCGTTGTCGGCCAACAGGCCAGCAGGCTAAGTTTTAACCCCTGCACGAATCCTTCCGTGTTAGGTGTAAATCGCCACATTTTCCAGGCTGTCCAGCCAAACGATAACCACATCCCGATGAAAGCGGTGAATCCCACTGCCCCTGTTTGAGCGATAATGTCTACATAATTGTTATGCGAAAAATTCGCCTTAAAGCCGTAGGTCATGTAATAAAAGGCATACCCTGCTGGGCCTGTACCCAACAATAAATGTTTTTCTGCCACCTTGAGCGCTTCCGACCACGCAGCCTGACGGGTTCCGCCGGATTCTTCGTCTTCCCGCGCGAAGTTCTCTTGCAAACCAGACAGATTAATCAATACATACGCGCCCGCGATCAGCGCCCCAACCAGCAGCAGTTTGCGCGAATGGATAAGGAGCATAATGCCCACCACCATTGTCAGCGGCAACCACCCACTTAACCACGACAAACCTAACCCTAGCTGGATGTAATACCAGATTCCGACAATTGCCCCACACGCAGCCCGCACATACCACGGCAACCGGGTGTTAATCAGCATTTGTCCCAGCGCCAGCGCACTCACCCAGATCGGGAATTGACCACGTATATTCAGAAGCGTGGGCACATTCCCGGCGATACGCATCACGCCGTAAACCAACCCGCAGATCAGGAATACATACACCAGCAGTTTCAGTGTACGTATCGACCGGATATGGTTGCCGTACATAATCACCGCAAACGGCGAAACCACCAGCACCACCAGTGTCATGATGCGCGGGAAAAACTTCTCGTAATAAATACCGCTGACGGGAACATCCACAAACCAGTTGCCCCACAAAAACGACACCACCACAATCGTGACGAAGATCAGAATGGGCTTGTTGACAGGAGCAGGCCGGAAAGTGAACTTGCGATCAATCACCGCCATTTTGAACAGCCATATCCCTGCCCACAGGTTTATCCCCAAGAATGTGAAGGTGATTTTCGTGCCCGTCCCCGTGCCCACACCATCTGCCAGCATCAGCGTCACGAAAAACAGTACAATCGCCGTCAATTCCATATTGGAATACACGAACAGCAGAACGATTAACGCTGCCATCGCACCCACTGGAATCAGTCCTTTGAGGAAGTTGCCCGTCACCGCACTCTCCCGCAGCAGCAGCGTCGAAAGCAGCGTGACAGAAAAGCAGACCAGAATCAGCAGGACTCGCAGCGTGAGGGTATAGTGGCGGTCGAGAAAGTAATAGCGCATCTTCCCGATGACCGAAGCCTGTTCGAGAATAGATGCGCGGATATGGTCACGAATGCCGTCAATCATTGAACAAATCGCCCCGATATATGGCTATTCGTCTTGAGGTTCTGAGGGAGATTCCCCACGTGCCGAAGCCAGCAGGGCATCCCGCTGCCCACGCAGCAAATCAGGAATCTTGCCGCTGGAAATCTTGTTGGTGGAACTGCCGTTGGCAGGACGAACGGGCTCTTGTGCGGGCAAAGCCGGGGGCGGTGCTGCGACATGCGCCGCCGTACCAACCTGAGCGCGGGGCAGATGTTCCAGCAGTTCGTTAATATCGGTTTCCCGTATCCACTGCTTTAGGCCGCGCCGTTCAGCTTTCAGGTGGCCTGCTTTAATCCAGTTTTTCAGCGTATCGTGGGTCACACCCAACTGCACTGCCGCCGCTGCTGTAGAAAACAACCGCCCACCATTTTTATCAATGGACACATTGCGCGACAGTTTTGGCAATCCCTGTAATGTACCCGCCGCCAGAATTTCCTTGTTCAGTTTGTCCGGGCTGATTGCCAGCGTCCGACGGTAATAGGGCTGGCTGTAGGTGCTGGTGATTTGCAGCGGAATGCGGTTGAACACCACACCAAAAATATTGACGTTCCGACCCTGCCGAACAGTTTGCAGCGTCCGCTTAAATCCCTTATGGGTTGTGCGTTGGCCGTGAACCACAATCACCACGCCGTCGCTCAACTCTGCCATAAACGCTGAATCTGGCCCGCCAATCGTCGGCACGGAGTCCATAATCACCGCATCAAACCGCGACTTGAGCGATTGCAACACCCCTATCAGCCGCGTCCCGCTGACCAGTGATGCCGGGTCGGCTGTCGAACGCCCGGAGGTCAACACCGTCAGGTTGTCGTAACCACTTTCCAGCAGCGCCCGCGAAAGCAGCACATCAATATTGTCACGTCCTGCCAGAATGTCGGAAAGCCCCATCACATTAGGTAGTCGGAAAATTTCGTGCGTATCACCCTTGCGGATGTCACCATCAACCAGAATGGTTCGCAAGCCGGATTGTGCCGCTGCCAATGCCAGATTCGCGGCGGTTATGGTTTTACCGTCGCCTGAATCATAACTGGTAACTGTCACCACTCTGGGCGATACACCCCCCGCCGCCAGCACCAGTTTGGCGCGCAGTTGGCGCAGCATCTCGGCTTCTACGCTGTCGCTCATGCTTTCAACATACAGCGGTAACTTGCTTCGGGGAATAATGCCCAGCGGCCCCAGCACCCGAACCCCTTCCACCTGTTCCAGATTTTCATGCCATTGCATACGGTCATCAAAGTAAGCCAGCAAAATAATGGTGATAAGCGAAACAGCCAATCCCGCTACACCCGAAAGAATCACACTCATGAACGAACCAGCGACCACGAACGCATTCTCGGCAGTCGCCGGATCAAATAATTGCAGCGAACTGGCACTGTCTGCCATGCCCGCGCTCATATCAGCATACAGTTGTTGCAGTTCGCGGACGTTTGCCAGTGTGGTATTTTGCTGTTGCAGATTTTGGGCGATTTCAAAAGCCGAGGTCAACCCTGCACCCTCGGAAATCAGACGGTCGTAATCGCTGTTCAGCGTCTCAATCTGGGTTGCAAGATCGCGGAGTTGTCCCCGCTTGAAGGCTTGTTCTTCGGTTTGTCGTTCGGTGGGACTCTGGGTAATCATCTCTTGGGCAATCGCGTTAGCGATATCCGCCGCTTTCACCGCGTCAGTATCCGCCACCACAATTTCCAGCAGAGGCAGTGCCGTATCTGCATTTGTAGCAATGCGCGCTTGCAGATCAGTCACACTGAGTCCCAGATTCAGGTTATCAATGACCGGTTGCAGAATTTTGTCCCGCATCACCAGCCCGGTATAAATCTGTATCAGGCTGGCCGTCTGGTCAATCGTGTTGATTGCTGAGGAATCGTTAAAATCTTGCCCGAACCACACGGATGCCCGCGCGAAGTAAATATTCGGTTGTTTGGAACGGATAAAATAGCCGACCCCCGCGCCCAATGCGACGGAGATAAGCATCAGCCACCACCACTTAAGGATCAGCTTTAAGACCACCTGGAAAGGCGATGCTGTTTTCACGGCACGTCCCTCATATCAAAAATAATAACGAAATGTAATCCCTATTCTACAATCTATGGGGCTGAACTAACAACTACCTAAATCGAAAAATGAGGGGATGATAAATGGCGAGGGGAATAGAAAACAAAAAGCTGGCGGCGCACGCACCGCCAACAGATTTGCGGATGCCGTTTTAGGACGAGTAAACTACGGACGACCAACCAGTTTAATAGTCGTCGTCATCCTCGTAAAAATCTTCGTCCTCATCTTCATCGTCATCGAGGAAGTCATCATCGTCGTCATACAGATCATCGTCATCATCCTCAAATTCAGAGATGTCGTATCCGTCATCATCGATGAAATCTTCATCTTCAACTTCTTCTGCTAGAATTTCGTCTTCTTCCTCAAATTCGATGTCTTCAAGGTCTTCATCCTCGAAGTCCACCTCATCATCGTTTTCAACGAATTCCTCGTCTTCGGTCCCAATTTCGTCCAGCAATAGATCGTCGTACATAGTCCTCGTACCCCAAGCAAGGGTTAAGTTACCGGATTTGCGGGCGACATTTTACCACGTCTTCCATAATTGTGAACGGCAAAATTCGCACCAATCAAAACCAATTTTACGCTGGTTTCTGACCGATAATATTGAGGAAATATTTATGAAAACGGTTATCCGCCGTTAGTTCCGGGTGAAAGGCCGTTGCCAGCAGGTGGCCGGACTGCGCTGCCACGATGCGTCCATCATCTAAAGTCGCCAAGACATTGACGCCCTCACCCACGCCAGTGACCACCGGTGCACGGATGAATACGGCGTGGAATGGCGCATCGCCCAGTACCGAAACGGATAAATCCACCTCAAAACTATCGACCTGCCGCCCGAACGCATTACGATTCACCGTGATGTCCATCAGCCCAAGAATGGGTTGACGATCAATGCCAATATCTTTCGCCAGAAAAATCATCCCGGCGCAGGTGCCCCACGTGGGCTTGTTTTGTGCGAAGGCCCGCAGCGGCTCAATTAACCCATACTGCACCGCCAGTTTGCCAATCGTGGTACTCTCCCCGCCCGGCATAATCAGGCCGTCCAGCCCTTCCAGATCGCTTGGCAAACGCACTTCTACTGTTTCCGCACCCAATGCGCGCAGTTTCTTTTCATGTTCAATAAATGCGCCTTGCAGCGCCAGTACGCCAACTTTCATCAGGATAGCTTACCTCTGGCATCGCTCAGGATGCCCATGTTGTGAATGATCTATCCTTTTATAGTCGCCAAGTCATCCGCCATTCAAGAGGGAAATAATGCCAATCCGCAGTCTGAAACTATTCGCCCTGTTTCACCAACCCCGTCAAACATCTCGCTTGGTTTCCCGATTCGGGCTTGCTTTTTCAGAACTTTTATTCTACAATGAGATTGTAAGTATCGTACCTCAAAATCGTCCAACGCCCCCAAACCAACCTCCCATGACTCTCCTAATCCCTACCCTCTGTGTTCTCTGTGGTTCAAATTCTTTTCTTGGCGGTTCGTTTTGCACATTGTCAGCGCCAACCTCCCGTGTAGCCGCTGTGACATGACAATACCGCCAACGCGGCGGCAGGCTCCCCTATCGCCGCTGCACACTATGGCGTTCCCCGTGCCAACCGCCGACAATGACATTTGCGACATGCCAGCCTCCCGTCTTCTCGTCGACAATCACTACGGCAATTTTGCAAAAATTGAATCCTGTTCCTTTTTAACGCAGCGCTCATTCCGCATTACTTTTTAGGCTCTCTTTAGTAACACCAGATTACCTTATGCCTGTGTGTAATTTAAAATCGCTTCGGAAAAGAGAGAGCTTATGTCCCGTAGACGCAAATTGTTACTAATAATGCTGGGATTGCCAATAATCGGTTTCATCCTTATCCAGATCATCCCCGTTGGCAGCTTTTTTTCCGTGCTGGCGCGTGATCCCAATCCGCCTGTAACGCAAACAATCCAGTGGGATTCACCGGAAACCGAACGCCTCGCGCGGATGGCCTGCTTTGACTGCCACAGCAACGAAACCGTTTGGCCCTGGTATGCCAACATCGCCCCGGTATCTTGGCTCCTCACACGGGATGTAAACAAGGCACGACGCGGTCTGAATTTCTCGGTCAAAGAACCGGGTACATACAACATGGAAGATATGGAGGGGCATCTATATTACGATATGCCCCCTAAACTTTACCTACTGCTGCATCCCGACGCTGTCCTGACCGACGACGAAAAAGCTACGCTGCTGGCCGGGTTGAAGGCCACTTTTGGCGATAGTGGTGAAAGCACTATGGAAGACATGGATATGGACGGGAACTAACCCGTATAGCGCACGCGCCAGATGTGCCCATAAATGAAATCGGCGACTACCAGCGTTCCGTCTGGCGCAACCACCACATCCACCGGGCGGATGAGTCCAGTCATGAACGGCTCTGGCGCATAATTTTCGCTCCCCAAACGGGGATCACGCGGGTCAACCCGGACGATGCGTTGGGCATCCGGTGTCCCGTTCCACAACGCCACAAATAGATTGCCAAACAGATTCGATGGAAACTGCGTTCCCGTGTAGGCTGTCAATCCGCGCGGCAGGCTGAAATCCGGGAAAGTAACCAAATCCGGGCTGATGGTGATGTTGGGTGCGAGTGGACATTCTGTGCAACCACGCCCGCGCCAGTAAGGCCAGCCGTAGTGTGCGCCAGAAAAAATCCCCAGCAGACGATCTCCCGGCCCAGCCACCAAACCTGTATCAGTAGCATAAAATTGTCCGGTTGCATCGAAGGTCAAGTCATAGGGATTCCGTAAGCCGCTGGCGAAAACTTCTACCGCGCCTGTATGCGGTTGAATGCGGAGAATCCCCGCTTCGTTCGGCTGAATGTCGGCAAACGGTTGGCTGCGCGGATTGGGTGACTCGGCGTGATCGGTCAGCGCGCCGATGCCCATATACAGATAACCATCCGGCCCAAAAGCAATTCCGTTAGGCTGGTTATCGATCAGTGAAAAGCAGCAGGGTAAATCGGTGATAATTGCTTCCGGCGCGCCACCCCCCGGTGGCACACGCCATAATCCACCATCCGCCCCAATCGTCACCCGCGCGGTCACATACAGCGTTTCTGTTCCCGGCTGAAAAGCCAGCCCAACAGGTGAAATAAAATCGCCACTGTAACGTTCAGTGCTGCCGTCGGCGTTCAGGGCATAAATCGCCCCGTTCCGTGTCCCGCCTTCCAGCACCGTCGCATACAAACGCCCATCCATCCCATAGGTGATTTGCATCGGTTGACCGGGGAATTTGCCGACATGCTCAACAGTGTAACCCGCCGGAACACGAATCCGCTGCAAGAAACCATCAACATCATTTTCACAGGGAAAATCGCCACAGCCCCATCCGGCAGTCGGCGCGAAATCCGCTGGCATATTCAAAACAGCGGGCGGCGCACCCTCGCTGGAAGGGGGTGTCAGTGTCCACAGTGGAGGTGTTGGTGTTAGGCTGGGCGTCAGGGTTGGAGAAGGGGTTTCAGTCGGCGTCAACGTCAGGGTTGCGGTTAGAGTCAGCGTGGGAGTCGCCGTTGGCGTAGCAGACGGTGTAACCGTTGGCGTCTCTGTGTAAATCGGTGCGTTCGCCTGCGTAGGCGGCAGCGTTGCCTGGAAAGCCTGTTGGTTGGCTTCCCCGCCACAAGCGGTCAAACTGAAGATAAATAGGCAAACAATGTAGAGATAGCGTTTTGAAAGGTTCATGCGTGGGGCAGGTTAGTACCTTATGACTAATGAATTAGAAGTTGACGATTTACTGTAACATCTGGCGCTGCTCAACGATTTATCCAGTGATGATCGCAATTCATATAAGGAGTTCATCATGCGTCATTTGAAATCTGTTTTCATCGGTCTGGCAGTTGTTTTACTGGCAACTGCTGCGATTTTACCCGGCTTTGCCCAGGATACGACAGCCCCGACTTCACTGGATACCCTGACGATTGTCACTGGCGCTATCGAATTCAGTGATAATGGCGATCTGATAGTGGCTGGCATGATTATTGCCCCGGCAGGTGCATTCAATCCATCCTCTCTGGAAGAGGGCGATCTGGTGATTATCACCGGTTTCCTGCTGCCGGATGGCGCAAGCATTCAGGCTATCGCACTGGAAATGTTCGATGATGAAGCCGAAGACCCAGAAGCGACTCCTGAACCGGAATTGACCCCGGAAGCCACGCTTGAACCAGAAGTGACTCCCGATGCTACACCGGAAGCAACCCCGGAAGCAACTGTTGAACCACCTCCGGCTGAAGCAGGCTGCAACCAGCCAAATCACCCGGTAGCCGCACGCATTGCTGAAGAATTTGGTGCCAGCTACGAAGAAGTCATGGCGATGCATTGCGATGGCAACGGTTTCGGCAATATCGTCCGTGCCTTCGTCTTGGCGGAAGCCAGCGAAGATAGCAGCAGCGCGCAGGATTTCTTGGATCGTCACCACGACGGTGAAGGCTGGGGACAGATTATGCGCGACAGTGAAGTCCATCCCTCTGATCTCGCTCCCGGTCGCGTCCTGAAGGGCGACGATGATGGTGAAACTACCGAAGCCCAACAGGGTAATGGGAACGGAAATGGGAACGGTGGCAACGGAAATGGCAATGGTAATGGAAACGGCAACGGGAATGGTAATGGCGGAGGCAATGGTGGCGGGAACGGCGGGGGTAATGG
>JAIOHM010000129.1 GCA_019912965.1 Anaerolineae bacterium | reverse complement strand
AATATTGGGCATTGCCACACTTATTGTGTCCATTGCGTATAATATTCTCACTGCCACATGATCGACACGAGTAGGTCATTGTCTCTTCGATCATGTGGCAGATTCTTATCCACCATCACGTACTTTGCAACCACTACCATATTCTGTACGGGCGCAACATGTTGCGTCCCGGCTAAACCGCCCCAAACTGCAAAATCTGCACAAAAATCCTGTGCTGCATTTGCAGAAATTTGTGAATCTTACCAACCTATACTTGTCCGACAAACCCATCCCGACACCGACGACGACACCGACGACAATCCCGCCCTTTGCGCGCAAACCCATTTTCGCAATCGCAATCGCCGCAATCTTGCTCCCCTCTCCAATTTGAAGAGGGCGAGTGGCTGACCGAGCTTGCCGCAGTTGTCAGCCACGAGTGGGGTGAGGTGATTTTCTGGCAACTGGTAACTGACAATGATATTGACGACAGTTGCGACATTTCCCCGTATTTACTGAAAACTGAAAACCGATAACTGACAACTATTTCGCCACGCCGCCATCGCCGCCGCCGCCACTCCCCAACCTCACGGCGTTGGCGTAGCTGTCAGCGCGGCTTCCATCTCCGCAATCCGTTGTTCCATAAACGGCTCAAGTTCACCCGTCAGCGTTTCATACTGCTGATAATCCGCAATCGCCTGCTCATAATTGCCGAGATCATAATGGGTATTGCCCCGCCCCCAATATGCGTTGGGGAATTCGGGGTCAAGGTGGATAGCCTCATCAAAATCCGCCAGCGCCCCTTCAAAATCATCGCCTTCTGATCGCAAAAAACCGCGATTCACATACGCCCGTAGATAGGCCGGGTCAAGCCGAATCGCTTCATCATAATCAGCCATTGCCCCTTCAAGGTCGCCCATGTTTTTGCGCAGACCGCCGCGATTCAGGTAAGCTCTGGCATAGGTAGGCTCTAGCCGGATGGTTTCTGTATAGTCCGCCAAAGCTCCATCAACATCATCACTTTGTTGACGTGCTATCCCCCGGTTAAAGTACGCCCCCACATATTCTGGATTGATGCGAATGGCCTCGTCGTATTCCGCGATAGCCAGTTCATATTGACCGCTATTCAGGTATAACCCGCCGCGATTGTAAAAGGCTTCAGCCAATTCGGGGTCAAGCCGAATCGCTTCCGTATAATCGGCCATCGCGCTTTCGTTATCTCCATTAAAGCGGTACGCGTTCCCCCGGTTGTAAAAGGCTTCAGCATATTCAGGGTCGAGGCGGATGGCTTCGGTGTAATCCGCGATTGCCCCAACAAAATCACGGCCTTCGTAACGGGCAACACCGCGATTATTGTAAGCAAGCATATATTCAGGATTTAGCTGGATAGCTTCGGTATAATCGGCAATCGCGCCTTGCAGATCACCATTTTTTCTACGGGCTAACCCCCGGTTATAGTAGGCATCTGTATAAGCATCGTCACGACGAATCGTATCGGTAAAGTCCAAAATCGCATGAACCATATCCTCGCTTTTATAGTAGGCCAAACCACGCTGGAAATAGGCTTCGGTATAGTCGGGATTGAGCCGGAGTGCATCCGTAAAATCCTTGATCGCCCGTTCCAGATCGCCAAATTCAGAACGTGCCACGCCCCGGCTGTAACGCAGCAGGGCTATTCTCGGTCGAAGGGCAATCGCCTCTGTATAATCCTCAATCGCCCCTTCCAGATCGCCTAATTCTCGGCGTGCTGCCCCACGATTATAGTAAGGGGCCATCAGATCAGGCTTAAGACGGATGGACTCGGTGTAATCCTCAATAGCCCCCTCTGTATCGCCCAATTCCCGCCGAACTAAACCCCGGTTGTTGAGCGCCAATGCATATTCAGGATTAATCCGTATAGCCTCATTGCAATCCGCCAGTGCCGCTTCCGGGTCATCCAGCAGTCGGTGGATAATACATCGCCCATTGTAAGAGGGAGCGAATTCCGGGTTCAGGCGGATGGCTTCGGTGTAGTCTGCCAATGCCCCTTCTCGATCCCCAATTTCCCGGCGTGCTGCACCCCGCCAAGCGTAAACCGCTGCTCCATCCAATACCTCCGCACGCAGCGGATCAAGGTTCGTTAGCGCCAAACCAAATACTTCTTCCGCAGCCGCATAATCACCACTAAACATGTACGCAAATCCAGCAGTCAGACTTTCCAGATAAGCCGCATCATCCGCTTCGGTCAGCCTAAACTCAAAATCGCTCCCCAATGCCGCCGTAAAATCGTTCAGCCCTTCCTGCGTCACCAGTTTGTAATGAACGGTCAGGCTGTTATCCGCCTCCACTTGTCCATAAATCACCATCGCCGCGCTAAGATCATCGGCAATGTTCTGAGCAACTTCAGCGTTTTCGATCAATCGATCAATCGGGTTGATCTGTACGCTGGATATATCCTCTGCCACTTCCAGCGCCACGCTCAAGACATTCAGCGGAGCAGCAGCATCCTCGCCGAATTGGGCAACCACAATCTCAATCTCGATTTCAGTGGAAAGGTCGATTTGTCGCTGAACAGTTCCGCCGGAAACCGTTCCATAAACGCTCAAAATAATTGCGATAAAAATGGTGATAATGAAGAATGTGCGCCTCATGTTGCCCTAATCCTCTAATTTTTCTATTTCAGATTATTCTGGATGATGTTATCGGTTCTGGCAACGTTTATACTGATAGGCATAGAAGTAATGCCAAGAAAATACTGCGGAAATCACGCAGCCCAAGTATTGATTTCCTCCCTCGTTTACGGGGGAGGATTAGGGTGGGGGTATCCGATAACTTTCTTGAAGCTACTGAGAACAGAGGATGAGCGATGACCAACGATATGCATCAAGCCTTGCAACATAGTTTTGATCGCTTTACCCATCGGCCACAGTGGCTCGTCCTCGCCACCGTGTTGGGTGATTATCTGGGACATGTAGCCCAGCCAAATGTAACCGTTGAGATCGACCGTGCCGCTGCACTGGGCGGGGCGGCAGGTGGTCATCATGAGCGCATTACGATGGAACATGGATTAGGTGCGGTTCAATTTGGCTTGACGGTTGGCGACGATGGTTTTGTGATTGCGGCCTTCGTCGGCAGTGGATGGGTGCTATGTATGAAGTTCACCGGGGCAAGCCTGCCCGAAACGCTTGGCACTTTACCCGACGCCCTTGTCTCACTGGTTCAATTGGAAGCTGAGCAGCGGTAGCTTACAGGGCAGTGTTAGGCATCGCCAACACCACATACAGCGGGCGATGGTCAGACCCACCAGAGGACGACCAAACCTTTGCCTCTACCGCAACGAAAAACGGGTTGTAAAACACATAATCAATCCGTTGATACATCGGCATCCACGATGCGCCACGACGCGGATTATCATGCTGCCAATCCGGGTTGGTGAAGCCCATGCCCCAACCTACCGCCCGAAATGCATCCGAAAAATGTGCCGTGATGCGCCCATAATTCTCATCCAGATCAGTGGTATTGAAATCGCCCATCAACAGTACCGCGCCGTCCTCCCCTTCAGCCATTTCCACCAAATCGGTAATCTGCTCGGCACGCGGCGCGAGGTCAACACCCTGCCCATAAATCGGCTGTGAGGGTGGCGCGTGGAAGTTATAGACCGTCACCAACTGCCCGTTTACGTCCAGCACTGCCCGCTGCAACCGCACGGGAATCGGATAGCGTACAGGCCAGAAATAATGCTCCACAATCGGATAACGACTGAGCAATCCCCGCCCATGATACGCCCCGCCGTTGGGTTCGGGATAAAACACGCGATAGGGATACAAATCAGATAACGCGACATCAAACAACTTCGCGGCGGGCGTACTCATCTCTTGCAGCGCCACCACATCCGCATCAGCCGCGCGGATGAGCGCTTCCATCGGGTCGAGCAGGGCTTCCTCCGCCTGAAGGTTATAGGTCAGGAGGCTGATTTGGGGTGCATCTGGCGGCACTTCAACCGGACGAGGTAGATAATACGGCAGATATGCCCACAGAAAAAAGATGAACGAGGGTGCATACAGCACCGCCAACCGCCAGCGCCGGAACAGCAAGCAGATCACCAGAATCGGCAGCATAATCATCAGAGCTTGCGTCAGATTGTTGTTCAGTACCCCGACCAGCATCCATCTTTCGCCCACTGTGAATCGCAAGACCAGCGCCACCAGCAGCATAACCGCATACAGGGCAGCAAGAAATTGGAGAATGGCCTGTGGAAATTTCCACAAGGATTGGGTTATGGTTCGCAAGCTATCCCTCTTGATACATATCCCATCCACAATAACCAACCACCCATAACCAAAAACTAAAAACCAATCACCCCTTGCCCCTAACGTCGCGTCACCATTTATACTCATTTCCATCAATGCTGTTTGAGGAACAACAGTGGGCAAGTATTTTCGTGTAGGCGACTTTGCAAACCGGGCGGGCATCAGCATCCGAACCCTGCGCTATTACGATCAGATTGGTTTGCTGGAACCCTCGGCACATTCCGAGTCCGGGCAGCGGTTATACACCGAATTGGATTACGCCCGCTTGCAGCAGATTTTGACCCTGAAATTAATCGGCCTCTCGCTGGAAGAAATCCGACAGCTTTTAACCACCGATATTGCCGGAATTGAACATCTGTTGGAACGGCAGAAGCAGGCGCTGGAGCAGCAAGCCCGACAGCTTTTACAAGTGGTGCAGACCATCGAACACGCCCAAAACGCAATCCGCGCCGCGCACGAACTCGATTTGGAAACCCTCATCAATATCATCAGGATGGTGAATATGTATACCCAGTCCGATTGGTTATCACAGTTTGTAGATGCAAAAGGGCAGGCAGCACTGGCCGCCCGCGACCAACATCTCAGCCTGCATGACCATAAACAAGCCGGGTTAGCGTGGAAAACCCTGTTCGAAGATATTCAGCAGCACATGGATAAAGACTTCCACGACCCGGCAATCAAGCATTTGATCGCCCGCTGGGACGATTTGATGGCGCAGTTCGCGTCTGGTGATCCGGAATTTGCTGCGCGGCTGAATGCGGCTTATACCGATCTCGACCATGCGCCCGATGTGGACAACGCGCCGCCGGAGCTTCAGGCGTGGGTGCGCGATTTACGGGATGCAGCCGCCTTTATCCAGCGGGCGCGGGCTGAATAAATTCAACCCGATTGCCGAATGGGTCGCGGCATTCAAAACGGTTGAAGCCGGGAATGGGAATCGAATCACCCATCTTGACCCCCGCCGCGACCAGTTTCGCCCGCCAGCCGTCCAGATCATCAACCTGATATGCCAGATGTGCTTTGGTCGCGCTCCGGTCGATGCCATCTTCTGTTCCGACATGTAGCTGTTGGCTGCCAACCTGCACCCAAAAACCGCCGCGCCCCTTTAGCGAATCCGGTTTTTCGATTTCCGTGAGGCCGAGCAAATCACAGTAAAATGCCCGTGCCTGTGCTTCCGCCCCTTTGGGAATAGTGACCTGTGCGTGATGAAAACCGATGATGCTCATTCAGAGTTCCTGTCTGCTATTGCTTGACATAATCTAACCAGGGGCGGATTGTTTTGGCAATTTGGGTGCTTGACAGAATTAATTTTACGGTGTAAATTGAATCCAGTGATTTGATTTACACCGTAAACCAATAGGTTCAAGCGATGGCTCGCAAGCGCAACGAAGAACTGAATGAAGCCACCAGTCTGGCGATCAAAGACACTGCTCGGCGTTTGATGGCCGAACAGGGGACAGCCGCACTTTCTATTCGTGGGATTGCAAAGGCGCTGGATATATCGCCCCCGGCACTGTACCACTACTTTGACAGTCTGGATGATCTGATTACAGCACTCATCACCGATGCCTTCAATGCCTTTGCCGATGCGCTGGAAATTGCCCGCGACAGCCAACCGGAAACCGATGTGGTTGGTCGGTTACAAGCGGTGCTGATGGCCTACCGCGACTGGGCAGTTACCCATCCGGTGGATTTTCAACTCATCTACGGCAACCCGATTCCCGGTTATGTCGCCCCACGTGAAATTACCGTGCCGACGGTTATCCGGGGTTTCGCCGTGATCGTTGGGTTAATTGAAGAGGTACTTCAGCAGGGCGTAATTGTGCCGCCGCCATATAACCAAATTCCCCCGGAAACCGCTGCCGCACTGCGGGCAATCATTGTGCGCGATGGCTACCCGATTTCTGAACTTTCGATGTATCTGGGGATTGTTGGCTGGACGCAGTTACACGGCATCATCATGCTGGAGTTGTTTCACCATCTGGGGCCGGTTGTCGTCGATGTGGAGGCGTACTACCGGGCGCAGATGGTCAACATGCTGCAAACCTTTGGCGTAAAAACCTGATTTCCTAATCCATAACAACCACATGTAAATCGAAAAACCGACCTTGCCGGGGTCAGGCCTGTTCAACGCGCCCCGGCAGTAAACCAATCAGTCAAGTTAAGGAGAACGTATCATGAGCAACAACGAACTGCACGTCATTTTTGGAACCGGGCCGCTGGGCAAAGCCACCATGTACGAACTGGTGCGGATGGGAAAGCGCGTTCGCATGGTCAACCGGAGTGGTAAAGCCGAAGTTCCTGCCGGGGTCGAGGTCGTGGCTGGGAATGCCTACGATCTGAACAGCACCACCGAACTCACCAGAGGTGCAACCGCTGTCTACCAGTGTGCCCAGCCTGCCTATCACGAATGGGCGGAGAAATTTCCGGCGCTGCAATCGGCTGTTCTGGAAGGCGCGGCAGCCAACGGCGCGAAGCTGATTGTGGGCGACAACCTGTACTGCTACGGCGATCCGAACGGACGCACAATCACCGAAGACTCGCCACAGAATCCGCATACCAAAAAGGGCAAGGTGCGGAAGGCAATGGCGGAAGCCGTGCTGGCAGCTCACCGCGCGGGCAAAGTCCGTGCCGCTGTGGGGCGGGCCTCCAACTTCTTCGCGCCAGAGTACGACCTCATCGGTGATATGGTCATCTATCCGGCATTGGCGGGTAAATCGATCAGCCTGCTGGGGAATCTGGATGCGCCCCACACTTTTACCTACATTCCGGATTTTGGCAAAGGATTGGCGACGCTGGGAACGCGCGATGAAGCGTTGGGGCAAGTCTGGATTGTACCCAGCATGAAGGCGCTAACGCAGCGCGAACTGGCGAACCTGCTGTTTAAGGAAATTGGCGGCACACCCAAAGTCAGCGGGTTAGGCAAAATGATGATGCGAATCGGCGGTTTGTTCAATGTGGGCGCGCGTGAAACCATCGAGATGATGTACGAGTGGGAAAAACCCTTCGTGGTCGATAGCAGCAAATTTGAGCGCACGTTTGGCATTCACCCGATCACCATTGAAGAAGCCATCCGCGAGACAGTGGCTTGGTTCCGCGCACATCCCAAAAGCGCGTAACTGCAATCCAGATTTCCACGCAAGGTGGGGATTTATTCCCCACCCTGCATTCCACACGAAACGGTGGAGACGCATTTGGGGTTAAAAAGGACAACAATATGATCTGTAGTGGTCTTTAAAGCCCCCTCCTCGCGTGCGGGGAGGGGGTTGGGGG
>JAIOHM010000128.1 GCA_019912965.1 Anaerolineae bacterium | reverse complement strand
CTTCAAACGTCGAGCAGAAGTTGCCATCAGCCTGCACCAGACTGGGAACAGCCTCAGCCGGTGATACTGGCGCACTATAAGACAGGACAAAGTGCAAACCAAGACCCAAATCAGGCGCTTCCTGTTGAGCGACACGAATCTGCTTCTGCATCCGGTAAATTCACCATCGTCGTCGTGGAGGTGACGATGCCCTGTTGGTGCGCCTCTAAGTTACCGCGATTGACACCAGCCGATAATCCAAAATCATCTGCATTTACAATCAAATACCGGGTCACGTTATTCCCCTAATTAGTAGGGACATACCATACCTGCTATGTCCAAAATAGTCATAGTTTAAAGTTCAGCCGAAAGCAAACCACTATCCCTTATTCCGGCTCAGACCGAGTATACTAGAGAGACTGCATTTTGCGAATATAAGAGGACTTTGCATGGACGACCATCTTGATATTAAAACCATTATTGAACCCTTCCGTATCCGTTCCGTCGAACCCATCCAGTTCACCACCCCGGAAGAACGCGCAGCAGCTTTAGCCAAAGCGGGCTACAATCCCTTTTTGTTGCACGCCGACGATGTCCTTATCGACCTGCTGACGGACAGCGGAACGGGTGCGCTTTCGGCAAATCAATGGGCAGCGATGATCGCCAGCAACGAAGCCTATGCTGGTTCACCCTCGTTCTACCGTTTTGAAGCCGCCGTCAAGGACATTACCGGCTTTAAGAACGTCATCCCCACCCACCAGGGCCGCGCCGCCGAACATATTCTGTTCTCGTCCACTGTCAAGGCGGGCAAAGTCGTCCCCAATAACACGCATTTCGATACCACCCGCGCCAATATCGAAATGAATCAAGGCGAAGCCCGTGACCTGGTGATTCCCGAAGGCCGCCAGCCGCAAACTATCCACCCCTTCAAAGGCAACATGGATTTGGATGCCCTCCGCGCCACCATTCAAGACGTGGGTGTTGAGAACATCCCCTTCGTAATGATTACCGTGACCAACAACTCCGGCGGCGGGCAGCCCGTCAGCATGGCGAATATCAAAGCCGTCAGTGAAATCGCCCATGAACACGGCCTGCCCTTCTTCATTGATTCCTGCCGCTTCGCGGAAAATTCCTGGTTTATCAAAACCCGCGAAGAAGGCTACGCGGATAAAACCCCAATTGAGATTGCCCGCGAGATGTTCAGCTATGCCGACGGCTGCACCATGAGCGCCAAGAAAGACGGTATGGCGAATATCGGCGGTTTCCTCGCGCTGAACGACGATGATCTGGCGCTCAATTGCCGCAATATGCTCATCCTGACCGAGGGCTTCCCCACCTATGGCGGTATGGCCGGTTATGATCTGGAAGCCGTCGCCAAAGGGCTGTACGAAGCCTTAGACGAACACTACCTGCGCTATCGCATACGGTCGATTGCCTACCTGGCGGAAAAAATTACCAACGTCGGCGTGCCGATTGTCCAGCCCTCCGGCGGCCATGCCATTTACATTGACGGCAGAGCCATGCTCCCCCACATCCCCGATGAGCAGTATCCCGCCTGGTCCTTGTGCAACGCACTCTATTTGCTCGGCGGCGTGCGCGGCGTGGAGATTGGGTCGATTATGTTTGGTCGCCAACCCGATGGGACGGAAAAACCGGCTCGGATGGATTTGGTGCGGCTGGCTTTCCCGCGTCGCATGTACACCCAGAGCCACGTCGACTATCTGGCCGAGGTCATCATCGCCCTGTATG
>JAIOHM010000127.1 GCA_019912965.1 Anaerolineae bacterium | reverse complement strand
GTTTGAGTTCATTGAGGTGTTCTACAATCGTCAGCGCTTGCACTCGTCTCTGGGCTACCGCAGCCCACTGACATTTGAAACCGCTCATTTATCCTGAGGGTGTCTCTTATTCATCCTCCACCAAAACGGGTCAAGTCCAAGCACTCCCTTATACGGAATGCCATCGTCCTGGCAGATGACATGTCGCTTTATCCCTTTCAGCGATGGGTCACAACCACTCATGATGAACCCAATAATGAGAAATTTCATCAATTGGAACGATTTCCTCTTTCTTATATAACAGAGACACTTTACCATTCATCTGATCCTAACCTTTTACCAGTCTCGCCAGCTTAAAAGCGATGAGATTTTGGTAAAAAGGGCTACTTTCAAGCAAATAGAGAAAACAAACTGAAGATTGAGCAGTATTTTTAGCGCATTTTTGCCATTTGTGATTTTTCAGCGAATGGAAAATCTCACTTCAAAGGCGAAATCTGAAACGACAAGCTGTACAATACTGTAACTTTAGCTCAGTTCAGTGGTTTTCTTACTGTATAGAGATGGTTTGCCGCTGTACAGCGTTTTCACTGACCATACCGGATCCTCGCTACATATACACAAGATGTAAATCAAGATAAGGAAGTCCCCTTCGATGTTGGAACCTAATATCCATCTGCACCACACCCCAATTGCGATTATTGGTATGGGTGCGCTCATGCCACAGGCACGTAACCTGCGAGAATTCTGGAACAACATCATCGGGAAAGTTGATTGTATTACTGATGTTCCAGAATCCCGCTGGCGCGTTGATGATTATTATGATCCCGATCCTGCTGCCCCAGACAAAACGTATTGCAAACGCGGCGGGTTTATCCCGGATGTGGATTTCGACCCGATGGAATTCGGGCTGCCCCCCAATATCCTCGAAGTCACTGATGTTTCACAAATACTCTCGCTGTTAGTCGCTAAAGAAGCCCTGACCGACGCAGGCTATATTCAGGGTGCAGACGAAATCCGGGAGCGTACCGGGGTTATCCTCGGTGTTGGAAGCGGGCAGAAACTCATCACGCCGCTGGCATCCCGGCTTCAATATCCAATATGGGATGAGGTGCTGCAAAGCTACGGCATTGGCGATGAAGACCGCCCCAAAATCATCGAACGGATGAAACTGGCATACATCCGATGGGAAGAGAACAGCTTCCCCGGTATGCTGGGTAATGTCGTCGCTGGGCGCATCGCTAACCGCTTCGATCTTGGCGGTACCAACTGCGTCGTGGATGCTGCGTGTGCCAGCACAATGGCGGCTTTAAAAATGGCCTTGAGTGAGCTGACTGAACATCGCGCCGATATGATGCTGACAGGCGGCGTTGACACTGACAATTCCATTTTTATGTATATGTGCTTCAGCAAAACCCCCGCATTCTCTAAAGGCAGCAATCCGCGCCCCTTCGACGCTGAATCTGATGGGATGATGGTAGGCGAAGGTATCGGCATGATGGTGTTGAAACGCCTCGAAGATGCCGAACGCGACGGAGATCGTATTTATGCTGTAATCAAGGGACTTGGTTCATCCAGTGACGGGCGCTACAAAAGCATTTATGCGCCGCGAGGAGAAGGTCAGGAAAAAGCCCTGCGCCGTGCTTATGAAGATGCAGGGTTCTCCCCTTCTACAGTTGATCTGGTCGAAGCCCATGGTACTGGCACAATCGCAGGCGATACCACCGAAGTTACAACCATTATCCGCTACTTTAATCAGCACGACCTGCAAAAGCAGCATGTAGCCCTCGGCAGTGTCAAATCACAAATCGGTCATACCAAAGCATCGGCAGGCGCAGCGGGCTTAATCAAAACTGTGTTAGCCCTCCATCACAAAGTACTTCCCCCGACTCTAAATGTCGAGCAACCCAACCCGAAGTTCGATATGCCCAATTCAGCATTTTATATCAATACAGAAGCGCGCCCCTGGGTACAACCTGCCGACAATGTGCCACGCCGTGCGGGTGTGAGTTCGTTTGGTTTTGGTGGCACAAACTTTCACATCGTGATGGAAGAATACCGGAACGATCATCAGGCAAACTACCGCATTCACAGCACCCCGCAGACGATCATCCTCACCGCAAATACAGCGGGCGACCTGCAAACCCATATCAAATCCATTATTGATGGTTTGCAATCTGGAGACAGTGACCAGCATTTTCTAAATCTGGTACGCGCTTCACGCACTGCGAATATTCTGATGAACGCGCCGCGTGTCGGCTTTGTCGCAGCGACTCCTGTCGAAGCAGCATCGCTCCTGCAAATCACACACGATATGCTCGCCAGCAAACCGACTGCCGAAGATTGGCAGCATCCGAAAGGCATTTTTTATCGTCGCAACGGCCTGAATGTTGATGGTCATATCGTCGCGTTATTCGCTGGTCAGGGGTCGCAATACCTCAACATGGGACGTGAGTTGGCGCTCAATTTCCCGGAAATTCGTCAGTCATTCGCCCAGCTTGATTCATTAATGAAGCAGGATGGCAAAGTTTCGCTTTCCAGCGTTGTGTTTCCGCGCCATGCCTTCCAGGCTGATGAAATTCAGACACAGGAAGCAGCCCTGCAAAGCACCGATTATGCCCAACCGGCTATTGGTGCGGTCAGTGCGGGGATGTATCGTTTGCTGCAAAAGGCGGGTTTCCGAGCCAACTTCACCGCAGGCCACAGCTTTGGTGAATTAACCGCATTATGGGCAGCGGGTGCTTTGCAAGATGATGATTACGCGATGCTGGTCAAAGCACGCGGCGCAGCGATGGCACCGCCGCAAAACGTTGCGAACTTTGATGCTGGCACCATGATCGCGGTCAGTGGTGATGTGGAGGCCATCGAACGGGAAATCGCCAACCTGTCAGGTGTGCAGGTGGCAAACCGCAACTCGCGCACACAGGTTGTTGTCGCGGGTGCGAAAGACGCCGTGAAAAATGCCGAAACCGCATTAAAAGCGAAGGGCTTCAAAGTTGTTGCCTTATCGGTGGGCGCAGCATTCCATACCCCGCTGGTCGGTCATGCCCAAAAACCGTTCGCGCAAGCCATCAATCAGGTCAAATTCAACACGCCGAAAATCCCTGTCTACAGCAATAACACAGGCAAACCGTATCCGACTGATCCCAATGTGATTCAATCGATGTTGGCAGATCACATTCTCAATCCGGTACTGTTCCGGGACGAAATTGAGAATATCTATGCGGCGGGTGGCACCATCTTTGTCGAATTTGGGCCGCGTAGTGTGCTGACCAACCTCGTCAAGGATATTCTTGGGGATCGTCCCTATGTGGCTGTCGCGCTGAACAGCAACCGACAGAAAGACAGTGATCGCCAACTTCGTGAAGCCGCAGTACAGCTTCAAGTGCTCGGATTGAAGTTAGATTCGCTTGACCCCTATATTCGTGACTTCGAGCCAGCAGTCAAAAAGAAAGGCTTGAACGTCACAATGAATGCATCCAATTATGTCAGTGATAAAACGCGTGCTGTCTATCGGGACGCGCTGGCATCAGGGTCGCGTATTACGATCAATGCTGCACCACCTGTGACAGATACAGCCTTAATCGCTAACAACGTATCCAAACCCGTTCCAGATTCACCACCTGATCCTCAACCACTTTCCGGGTCGCACACCCAAACTAACGAGCCAGCCGAGATGAACACATCCTTACCAACCCTTGATCACACCTTCGCTGAATTTCGCGACAATCAGCACGAAACCCTGCGTGTGCATGAACAGTACATGCAGAGCCAGGCGGAGTATTTCCGTATTTTCTTCGAATTAACCCAGCAGCAGCAGACACTTTTGGCTTCACAAACGCTGCCGCCCACCGTCGCTGAATCACTGACACAGAATATGCTGCAATTCCATGAATACCAGTCGGAAACGCTGCGGATGCACACCCATTACATGCAGCAGCAAACCGAAATTGCACAATCGCTGCTGGGGATTATCAGCCAGCAGTACGCGGGCGGAGCAGCAGTTCCTGTTGCGACCAATGGTAATGGCACAAAATCGACAACATCTCACACGTTTGAGGTAATCGAACGCCCCACACCGCCGCCTCAACCTGCTATGAAAGTTTATCAGCCTCCCATATCTCCCCCTGTGATTGTCCCACAAGCCGCACCCTTGCAGCCTGTTGCGGCAACTACACAATCTGATAATCCGCCTGCGCCCACAGTGCAAAAAGTGGCGACTATCCCTGCCCCCGCCAACAATGCTGTTTCAGATGAATTAGCCCAAGCCATGCTGCGGATTGTGGGTGAGAAAACTGGCTATCCGGTCGATATGCTCGAACTCAGCATGGATATGGAAGCCGACCTCGGTATCGACTCCATCAAACGCGTGGAAATCCTCGGCGCCATGCGCGACAGCTTCCCCTCTCTGCCCCAGTTCAGCCCGGAGGCTCTCGGTGAACTGCGGACTTTACAGCAAATCGTTGATTACATGCAGGCGCAGTCCGGTGGAGTTTCTGCACCGCCAGCCATACCCGTCACCACCAATGCTGTGGCAGCATCCACCAACATCCCGACACCTGCTGCGGTGGCTGTGGTATCCACTCCGCCACCTGCGCCTACCGCTGGTGTTGTCTCTGGCGAATTAGCCCAAGCCATGCTGCGGATTGTCGGTGAGAAGACTGGCTATCCGGTGGATATGCTCGAACTCAGTATGGATATGGAAGCCGACCTCGGTATCGACTCCATCAAACGCGTGGAAATCCTCGGCGCCATGCGCGATAGTTTCCCCTCCTTGCCCCAGTTCAGCCCGGAAGCACTTGGCGAACTCCGCACTTTACAGCAAATTGTCGATTACATGCAGGCGCAGTCAGGCGGCGTTTCCGCACCAACGGCCACACCAACCACCAATGCTGTGGCAGCATCCACCAACATCCCGACACCTGCTGCTGCGGCTGTGGTATCCACTCCACCACCTGTTCCTGCTGTACCTACCACTGGTATTATCTCCGACGAATTAGCCCAAGCCATGCTGCGGATTGTCGGCGAGAAAACTGGCTATCCGGTCGATATGCTCGAACTCAGCATGGATATGGAAGCTGATCTGGGTATCGACTCCATCAAACGTGTCGAAATCCTCGGCGCCATGCGGGATAGTTTCCCCTCCTTGCCCCAGTTCAGCCCGGAAGCACTTGGCGAACTCCGCACTTTACAGCAAATCGTTGATTACATGCAGGAGGCAAGCCGTCAGGCGCTCCCTTTTGATTTGGCCGGCAGTCCAACAACATCATTGACGACGGAATTTGCCTTTCCCCCTGTCAATGACGAACTGTCGGCAGAGACTTATGGTATTGAACGCCGTGTGGTTGAACTGCTGCGTCTGCCCAGCCCGGATTTTCAGGAGTTCACTGGATCCGGTGCGGTTTGCCTAATCACCGATGATGGCACAGCGACTGTCCATGTGTTGAGCAACCAGCTTGCCAATCAGGGTTGGAAAGTCATTGTGTTGAGTCTGCCGCAAGCGATTGTTCCATCTGCCGCTAACCTGAATGGCACAGCACGGATGCATCTCGACACATTGGACGAGAATAACTTGCAAAGTGCGCTATCAGCCATCACTCAGCAGCATGGTAACATAGGGGCGTTTATTCACCTCAACCCGGTCGGTCGTGGGACTCTCTTTGATGAGCGCGATAAGGCACTGGTTAAATTTGCTTTCCTGATGGCGAAGCATTTGAAATCGACGCTCAATCAAGCTGGCGGTTCTGGAAATCGTCGATGCTTCATCACGCTGACACGCCTAGATGGTGCACTCGGTACCAGCGCCGATAACGATTACAGTGCGATCACTGGCGGGTTATTCGGTCTGATCAAAACGCTGAATCTGGAATGGGATCGGGTTTTCTGCCGCGCTGTTGATGTCGAACCTTCGGCAACAGCCGAACAAATCGCCGCATATCTGATAGCAGAAATGCACGATCCGAACCGTTTGCTAACTGAGGTCGCATATGGAGCACAGGGCCGCGTGACTTTAACAGCTCAGATCAGCAGTGGAGTACGCTAGGTAAATGACACCACTTACGTCGTCAGCAGTATTACTGGTCAGTGGTGGTGCGCGTGGCATCACTGCGCAGTGTGTAATCGACCTCGCACGTCATTTCCGCTGTAAGTTCATCCTGTTAGGGCGTACCGCTTTACAGGATGAACCCGCATGGGCACAGGGTATCTCGCAAGAATCCGAACTGAAAAATCAAGCGATTGCTGAGGTTCGGGCGCGTGGTGACAAGCCGACTCCAGCACTGATTAGCCAGATGGTCGGTAATGTAGCGGCGCAGCGCGAAATTCGCCAGACGGTTACTGCTGTCCAGGCGGCAGGTGGTAACGCTATCTACATCAGCGCGGATATAACTGATCAGACTGCCCTACAGACGGCATTGGCATCACACAATCCGTTCGGCACCATCACCGGAGTCATTCACGGTGCAGGCAACCTCGCTGATAAACTGATCGAAAACAAAACAGCCGCCGATTTTGAAACGGTTTATTCTGCTAAAGTTGCTGGACTTGAAAATATACTGGCTGTCGTACCACCATCCCAACTCACGGCGTTGGTTTTATTCTCGTCAGTTGCCGGGTTTTATGGCAATGTTGGTCAGGCTGATTATGCGATTGCTAACGAAGTCCTGAACAAAATCGCCCATCATTTCAGCAAGCACTATCCTGCCTGCAACGTGATCTCGATCAATTGGGGGCCTTGGGATGGTGGCATGGTCACGCCACAGTTGCGCGAATACTTTGACAAACTCGACATTAAAGTCATTCCGATTGAGGTTGGGACGCGCATGTTGGTTGATGAACTACGCGCTAACGGGCAGCGCCCCGCACAAATCGTCATCGGCAGCGCGATTCAGCCACAGCCTGCTCCGCCTAGTGCCGAACTCAATACAGTTCATCTGCGCCGCAAACTGCATTTGGCCGATAATCCGTTCCTGGGCGATCATGTGGTCAACCATCGGGCAGTGCTGCCGATGGTTTCGGCTATGTCGTGGATCGCCAACGCTTGCGAACAGGTCAATCGCGGTTATCGTTTCTTTGCTTTTGACAACTACCGCGTCTTAAAAGGCATCGTATTTGACGAAACTTTAGCTAATGAATACACGCTGGACTTAAAAGAAGTCAGCAAGACAGCCGATGAGATTGTCATCGATGCGATGGTTCACAGTCAAAATGCGGAAGGCAAAAAACGTTTTCATTACAGCGCCCAAATCATGCTGCGCGCTCTTTTGCCAGATGCCCCAACCTTCGAGCCGCCCATCATCCCATCAAACACCCAAGCGATTCCCGGTGCGCCGCTTTATCAGGATGGCACGCTTTTTCACGGTTACAGTTTTCAAGGTGTTGAGCGTGTTCTGAACATCGACAAACGCGGCGTAGTTATGCGTTGTGTGCTGCCCCCTACTGATGCCGCTTATCAAGGGCAGTTCCCGGTACAAGCCTTCAACTATGCGATGGCTGATATTGGGCTGCAAAGTATTGGCATCTGGTCGCGCCACTTTTACAAAATGGGCAGTCTGCCGCTGCGCGCTGCCAGTGGACAGCATTTTCGGCAGGGCGTATTCGGCCAAACGTTTTACGTCACCATGCAGGTACGTTCTCACAGTGATACGAATGTCATTGCGGGTATCACCCTCTACGACGACGAAAACCGCGTCTATATGGTGGTCAACGATCTGGAAGTCACCATGAGCCAGCACCTGAACGAACTTTTTCTGAAAAACCGACTGCCTGAAGCGCTACCATGAACCAAGACCAAACCAACGAAAAATTTGCCATCATCGGGCTGTCGTGCCTGTTTCCCGGCGCGGCGACTCCAGATGAGTATTGGCACAATCTCACGCAGGGGCTAAATACCACATCGCTGGCGACAGAAAAACAGTTTGGGGTCAATCCAGACCACTACTACGCCCAGCAACGCCGCACAAACGACACCACCTATTCGCTGCGCGGTGGTTATGTGAACGCCCCAATAGATATTCCCGAAGGCATGGATAAAGCAGCAGGTTGGTCACTGTATGTTTCGCGTGAAGCCCTGCGCGACAGCGGCTATCTTGATCGGGCAGATGTACTTGCGCGCTGCGGTTTGATTCTTGGAAACCTGTCATTCCCAACGCAGGAATCCCATAAACTGGTCGGCGCTGTCTACAACCCGGTACTTGAACAGGCCATTGCCGAACTCACAGGCATTGATGATTTTCAATTCCCGCACGCCGAAAATTTTTCTACCTCAGATACTGTACTGAACCCTCCAGCCTCCATCGTGGCGCAAACGCTTGGCCTCGGCGGTGTGCAGTTCTGCATTGATGCGGCCTGTGCTTCCTCGCTATATGCGGTTGGCTTGGCCTGTGCTTATTTGAATACAGGTCAAGCCGATTTGATGCTGGCAGGCGCGGTCAGTGCAGCCGATCCACTGTTCGTCAACATGGGCTTCACCCACTTTGGCGCTTACCCCAAACAAGGGTCAAGTCTGCCGCTGGATGCCAACTCCGAGGGATTGATTTCCGGCGAGGGGGCGGGGCTGCTGGTGCTGAAACGCTATGAAGATGCTGTGCGTGATGGCGACACAATTTATGCGGTTGTCGCAGGCATTGGCTTATCGAATGATGGGCGGGGCAAACACCCCTTAACCCCTAACTCCAGCGGGCAAATTCTGGCTTTTCAACGCGCCTACAAAAACAGGGTTGATCCGCGTAGTGTCCAGTACATTGAATGTCATGCCAGCGGAACACCATTAGGCGACAAAACCGAACTTCAGTCGATGGATGCATTTTTCGGCGCAGTGAACACCGCCCCATTGATCGGCTCGGTCAAAGCAAATCATGGGCATTTACTCACCGCTGCTGGACTCGCCAGCATTCTCAAAGTAATCCTGAGTATGCAGCATGACCAGATTCCCGCCACCATCGGGGTGCAAAACCCGCTTACTTCTCAACATTTTGGCGCGGCGCAAATCGTCCGGCAAAATACCATCTGGACACAGCACGAAAAAACAGCCGGGATCAATGCCTTCGGCTTTGGCGGCGTCAGCGCACACCTCATTTTACAGAATCCTGCCGCAGCCCAGCGATCCCAAACAGCGCCGACAGCACGCATCGACAAACCCAAGCTGGCGATTGTCGGTATGGATGCCCAGTTTGGCGGCTGCGATGGATTGGAAGCCTTCGCCCAGACCCTTTATGATGGCACTCAACATTTCACACCACTGCCGCCAAAACGCTGGAAGGGTTTGGCGGATGATGCCCCCGCCGCAGCCTATATTGACTCATTTGAAATCGACTTTCTGCGCTTCAAATTTCCACCCAAGGAAGACGACCAGCCAACGCCGCAGCATCTCCTTTTGCTCAAGGTCGCGGATAATGCTGTTCAGGATGCTGGCTTGTCACAAGACAACAATATCGCGGTGATTGTTGTGCTGGGCACGGAACTCAGCCTGCACCAGTATCGCACCCGCCTTGATCTCTCGTGGCAGATTAAACAGAGTCTGTCAGCTAATGGACTGGGGGTTGAAACCGATATTGATGATGTTGAGCAGATTGTCAAAGATGCAATCAGTCCCCTCGTTCAGGTCAACCAGTACACCAGCTATATCGGCAACATCGTTTCCAGCCGCGTAAGTGCACTGTGGAATTTCTCTGGCCCGGCCTTTACGCTGTCATCCGCCGAAAATTCTGTCTATAAGGCCCTCGAAGTCGCGCAGATTTTGCTTGCAGATACCCACTTAGAAGCGGTCGTCGTCGGGGCGATTGATCTGGCCGCGGGGGTGGAAAATGTGATGGTTCGGCGTCAGCAGCACCCCCTCAATAGCGGCAGTGTTACCCTGAGTTTTGACCAAAACTCGAACGGTTGGATGGCAGGCGAAGGGGCAGGCGCGGTGGTGCTAAAACGCGCTGACAAAGTTCATGACCAGCGTGTGTATGCAACCCTCGAAAGTGTTTCTATTCTGCCCGGTGTCGATGCGAACACCGTCGCACAAACCATTAAAAACGCGCTAACGACCGCGAAGATTTCCCCACAGGATATCGGCTATATTGAAGCATCCGCCAGCGGAATCGCCGCGCAAGATGAAGCCGAAATTCTGGGCCTGAACCGCATCTATACCAGCACTTCGGATATCCCGCAAACAGCATTGGGCAGTGTAAAAGCCAATATCGGGCATACAGGGGCGGCGGCAGGTATCGCCAGCCTGATCAAAGCAGCGTTATGTTTGCAGCGGCGCTTTATCCCGGCCACACCTCACTGGTCAAGTCCAAAACTGCCAAGTGCATGGGAAAACAGCGCATTTTATGTCGCCCAGCATTCGCGTACCTGGTTTACTCCAAATGGAACGCCACGTCGGGCAGCAATCAGCGGCATCAGCGAGGATGGAACGTGCGCGCATGTTATCCTCTCCGATGCAGGTGTACATTCCCCTGATGAATCGGGCAGCAGCTATCTCAAGCACAAAACATTCTATTTATTTCCTATCGACGCTGACAGCCGTGAACGCCTTATGCAGCGTCTACACCAGCTTTCCAGCGATCTCGACGGTGACCATCCACTGCCAACACTGGCACAAACAACATTTGCTGCCTTCCGCAATGGGCGTTATGCTGCCGTCATCGTGGGTCGTGATCGAAACATGATCCAGAGAGAGGTTCAACTTGCCCTTACCGGGATTCCACAAGCCTTTGAGCGCGGCAGCGATTGGCAAACCCCTACAGGAAGTGCCTTCAGCGCGAATCCTCTAGGCGACACAGGTGGCATTGCCTTTGTCTATCCCGGTGCATTTAATTCATATGTAGATCATGGGCGCGACTGGCTGCATATGTTCCCTTCGATAGACCCGATTGCCGCATTGGGGTGGGACATTGGCGATCAGATTGCGGAAACACTGCTTTATCCGCGCAGCCTAACGGCACCTGACCGTGCTCAGGTACGCGCACAACGCGCACGACTGGCGAGCAATCATCGCTCCATGATGGAATCCGGATCGTTGTTTACAGTCCTCTATACCCATGTCATGCGCGAGATATTCAAGGTCAAGCCAAACATAACATTTGGCTACAGCCTCGGTGAAAGCAGCATGTTGTGGGCAATAGAAGTGTGGCGTGACAGCGATCAGGCGAGAACACTCTTGCACCATTCACCCCTTTTTCAATCGCGATTGTCTGGACGCAAGGATGCCATTCGTGAAGCATGGGGACTATCCACCACAGCGGGAGACAATTTCTGGGCGTCGTATGTACTGGCGGCAAATCCGGCGGATGTCCATGCACAGCTTTCGCATGAAATACATGTTTACCTGACTCACATCAACACCCCGAAAGAAGTGGTCATCGCGGGCGAACCGGCAGCCTGCCAGCGCGTCATCGAACGGCTGGGGTGTGAATCGGTACGTGCACCATTTGAAACAGTCATCCACAATGACGCAATCTTGTCGGAATATGATGCTTTTTATCGTATCTACGACCTGCCAGTGCATCAAAGCTCGAAAGATGTCACCTTTTACTCTGCCGCCGATTATGAGCCGCTGCGATTGGATAAAGATTTAATCGCACGCAGTCTGGCACGCGTATCCTGCAAGCAAGTTGATTTTCCACGCTTGATTCATCGGGCTTACAAAGATGGAGCGCGGATCTTCATTGAATTGGGACCCGGCTCAACCTGCACCCGTTGGATAAGCGATACCTTGCGCGGCGAAAAACGAGAGCATGTGGCTGTCTCTATTGATGCCCTGCGTCTTGACGATCATACTGCACTGATAAAGATGCTCGCCCGACTGGTCAGTCATCGTGTTCCGGTGGATTTATCCACCCTGTACGAATCGGGACTGGCGACAGCCCATGAGCGTAAACGCCTGCCGCGTACCATCACCCTCGGTGGTGAACCTGTCCGTTCCGTGATTCTCAGCGAAGACAATCGCCGTTTGATTGGTGACCGAAAACTGGCCCAGCGTGAATCGATACCTCGCCCTGCGCTTGACCAAACGCTGGAGCGTTTTACTGTTTCGGAACCCGTGTTCGCGCATGGTCACGATACCACACTGCAAAACCGATTGACGGGACTGCGTGAAATCGGTACGGCACTGCGAGCGCAGCTACAAACTGCGGCACAATCTCCCACTGCGGTCATCACAACCCCCAGGCTGATCACACCACAGCCAATACCCCTGCGGTATGATCGACATGCTGCACTTTTCGACACTGCACAAATCGATCAATTCGCACATGGGTCAATAGCGGCCTGTTTTGGCCCTGAATTCACTATCTACGATCACCAGCGCGCACCGCGAATCCCAAACACCGATTTGATGCTGTTTACACGAGTGGTCGAGATCAATGCGACACGTCTGGTCACCAAAACAGGCAGCAGCATGGTGACCGAGTATGATGTGCCACCTGATGCATGGTTCTATAGGGATAATTCGTACCCATTTGCGCCCTATTCCATGCTTATGGAAATGGCCTTGCAGCCGTGCGGATTCTTGTCCGCTTACATGGGGCCAATACTCGATTCGCCCGATATTGATTTCTATTTCCGCAACCTTGATGGCAAGAGCAAATTGCTTCGTGAGGTCGATTTACGCGGACGGACACTGGTCAACCGGGTAGAGCTTGTTTCCTCCACAATCTTGCAGGGAATCATCATCCAAAAGTACACCTTCGACATGATGGTGGATGGTGAATCATTCTATGTTGGCAGTTCGACATTTGGCTATTTCACAAAACAATCCTTATCCAGTCAGGCTGGACTGGATATGGGTAATCCACCTGCCAAATGGCACATTGCCAATCCTCATGTGTCTCTGATGCGTCTCCATGCTCAGCATGATTCATCGCTGCACCAGCCTTCCCGGATGAGTTTGCCCAAGCGCCAACTGGCGTTTCTGGATGATGTCATGCTCGATATTCATGGCGGCAAGCATGGGCAAGGATATATTTATGCCACTAAAACTGTGCATCCGTCGGACTGGTATTTTGCCTGCCACTTCCACCAGGACCCGGTGATGCCCGGTTCGCTTGGCCTGGAAACCGTCACACAAGCCATCCAAACCTATGTTTTGCAAGCAGGTCTCGATAAAAATTTACAGTCGCCACGCTTTGGACATGTTGAAGATCATGAAGCCGTGTGGAAATATCGTGGGCAGGTTTTGGGAAATACCAGCAGCGTAGATGTTGAAGTCCATATCAAGCAGGTACAGTATGTCAACCACGAAATCAACATCACAGCAGATGCCAGCCTGTGGAAAGACACCCTCCGAATTTACGAATTTAAAGATGTAGGTGTGCGCCTCGTGAACACACCCAATCAGTGAGAAACACTCATGTATAACACAGCCCATAGCAACAACGGCATCGCGGTACAAACGAGCGGCACATTATCCCGAAGATGGCATGGTGACCCCAATACGATTGTCTATGATGAGGCGGGGATCAAAGCCTGCCTGAACCACATTGATCTGCCTGTATATGTGATCGTCAATAATGGACGAATCGGTTTCACCAACACTGGGCAAGAGGTATCAGAGGGTGATTATTCGCTGTGCGCTTCTACACTGGCTTTGAAACCGGAACAGTTCGGTGACGCGACATTCCGTGAAGACTATGGGGTCAGGTTGGCATATGCCAGCGGCGCGATGGCGAACGCGATTGCGTCGGTAGAACTGGTTACGGCAATGGGAAGTGCGGGGCTGTTGAGTTCCTTTGGCGCGGCGGGGGTCGTTGGGCAGCGTCTGGAAAGCGCAATTCAACAAGTGCAGGCAGCACTCCCCAATGCACCTTACGCCTTTAATCTGATCCACAGCCCCAGCGAAGAAGCGATGGAACGGCGCGCTGTTGAATTATTCCTGCAATACGGCGTGCCTACAGTAGAAGCATCAGCATTTCTTGATCTCACACCACATGTTGTCCGCTACCGCGCCGCCGGGTTGAGCACTGATGCACAAGGCAACATCATCATTCACAACCGCATCATTGCCAAAGTCTCGCGCCGGGAAACCGCGCAGAAATTTATGGAACCCGCCCCCGAACGGCTGCTGCGTCCGCTGGTTGAACAAGGACTTATCACTGAACAACAGGCACAGTTAGCGGGTCGAGTTCCGGTCGCTGATGATGTGACCGTAGAAGCCGATTCAGGCGGGCATACCGATAACCGTCCGTTAGTGGTTATCTTGCCGTCCATCCTCAGCCTGCGTGACGAACTACAAGCCAAATACCAATTCGCCAAACCCGTCCGTGTGGGTGCAGCGGGCGGCATTGGTACACCATCAGCGGCTTTGGCAGCATTTATGATGGGGGCAGCATATATCGTCACAGGTTCTATCAATCAATCCTGTATGGAGGCGGGTGCATCATCCCATACCAAAAAACTCCTCAGTGAAGCAGATATGGCGGATGTGATGATGGCTCCCGCTGCCGATATGTTTGAGATGGGTGTAAAAGTACAGCTTCTTAAGCGCGGGACGATGTTCCCTATGCGAGCACAGCGGCTATATGAACTGTATCGTGAATATGCATCTGTTGAAGCCATTCCTCTTGAAGAGCGGGAAAAACTGGAAAAGCAAATCCTCAAGCGCCCGATGGACGATATCTGGCGGGATACTGTCAACTACTTTATGGAACGTGACCCGGAACAGATTCATCGTGCCAACGACAATCCAAAGCGTAAAATGGCGCTCATTTTTCGCTGGTATCTTGGTCTTTCGTCACGCTGGTCGAACAGTGGCGAAAAAGGGCGCGAACTCGATTATCAAATTTGGTGTGGGCCATCAATGGGTGCTTTCAACGCATGGGCAAAGGGAACCTACTTGCAAGACCCAGCCAACCGCCATGTCACGGATGTCGCATGGCAAATCATGACCGGGGCAGCCTATCTCTACCGTGTGCAGGGCTTAAAGATGCAGGGATTGATATTCGCGCCCATTTATGAAGCTTATGTGCCCCAGCCCATTTGATTTCGTTGCTGATTGATCAGGTTCAACTCAACCACACCGACGTTTTTAATTGCCTGATAAACAGGCAGGAGCAGGTAATCTTACGATATAGATTACGAATTATTGTTGAACCTCGCGCCTACCCAAAGCTAATTCTGCGGACAGAAATCCCCATCCTCAATCTCCGGCGCTCCGTTTTCCATTCAACGCCAGCAACCATTGATGATAGGGTTTAGGATTACAGCCTCGCAACCTAACCGGATTATCAGTAGCTTTTAACCGCTGTTGATGAGTATGCTATACAGAGGTAAATATGGGTTTTCGACGGGGTAATCGTATGATGCATGGTGGCGGTGGTGGCTGGTGGATGTATGTCTGGGGCGATGACGACGCCCAGAAAAAAAAGACTGTTAGTTGGGCGCTGCTCAAACGAGTGCTGGCTTATGCCCAACCGTATCGCTGGCATATTATCGTTATGCTGGTCACGATTCTGGTTACGACCGGATTAGGGCTACTGACACCCCTTATTTTCCGCGATTTGATTGACAATGCACTACCGAACGGCGACGCGGCGCGGCTGAATGTGCTGGCGCTGGGACTGGTCGCCATTCCGATCATCAGCGGCCTTATCCGGGTGGTGCAGCGCAAACTCAATTCGGATATTGGCGAAGGGGTTATTTTTGATCTGCGGGTGGCCTTATTCCGCCATATGCAGCAGATGTCGATTCGGTTCTTCACCAACACCAAAACGGGCGAATTGATGAGCCGCCTGAATAACGATGTGGTCGGGGCGCAGCGAGCAATCAGCAATACCATCATCGACATCATCACCAACATCATCACGGTAATTGCGACGCTGGTGGTTATGCTGGGTATGGAATGGCGGCTAACGATTCTGGGTGTGCTGGTGCTGCCGTTTTTCATTCTGGTGGCACGGCGTTTGGGCACACGACTGCGCGATATTGCGCGGCAGCAGATGGAATACAACGCGCAGATGAACGCCATGATGAACGAAACGCTCAACATCAGCGGCGCGTTATTGGTCAAACTGTTTGGGCGCGGCAAAGATGAAGTGGCACGCTTCAATGACCGTGCGGGCCAGGTGCGCGATGCGGGCATTTTGCAGGCCGTCTGGGGCAGCCAATTTTTTGTGGTTATTGGCATGGTGAGCGTGATCGGCACGGCGCTGGTGTACTGGGTCGGCGGGCATCTGGTGCTGGATGGTGTATTTACGGTCGGGACGATTGTAGCGTTCGGCTCATATTTGACTCAGCTTTATGGCCCGCTGCAAGCCCTGACGAATGCACCGGTTGATTTTGCGACCTCGATGGTCAGCTTTGAGCGCGTGTTTGAAGTGGTCGATCTGCCGCTGGAAATCAGTGATAAGCCGAATGCGCTGGCACTTAAAGATGTGCGCGGCGAACTGGTTTTTGATGATGTGTCATTTAAATACGAAGTCAAATCTGAAAACCTGCTGAGTGATGTGGAACGGCATGGGCGGATGGATAATGTTAAAGCGGTGTTATCCGGCGATGCGCGTCCCGGCAATGGCAAACCCATCGTCATTGGTGCCGGGAACGGCAGTGCTACACATCAGGCACGCGAACAGGCGCTGGAAAATGTGTCATTCAGCATTCAGCCGGGGCAGTTGGCGGCATTGGTCGGGCCAAGCGGCGCGGGCAAAACCACCATGACCTATTTGATTCCGCGTCTGTACGACCCGACAGAAGGCCGGATTCTACTGGATGGACACGATCTGCGCGATTTAAAACTCGATTCGCTGGCGTCGCAAATCGGCATGGTGACACAGGAAACCCACCTGTTCCACGATACCATCCGCACCAATCTGCTGTATGCACGGTCGGATGCCACGCAGGCGGAAATTGAAGCTGCCGCCAAAGCCGCCAATATTCACGATTTCATCGCGGGCTTACCAGATGGATATGATACCATCGTCGGGGAACGCGGCTACCGTTTGAGCGGTGGCGAAAAACAGCGTATTGCTATCGCGCGTGTTATCCTGAAGAATCCACGCATTCTGGTGCTGGACGAAGCGACGAGTCATCTGGACAGCCAATCTGAATCCCTGATTCAGGATGCGCTCAAAACCGTGATGGCCGGACGGACGAGCATGGTGATTGCTCATCGCCTGAGTACCATTCTGGCAGCCGATGTGATTCTGGTGCTTGACCGGGGTCAGATTGTGGAACGCGGCACACACGCAGAACTGCTGGCGCAGGATGGATTGTATGCTCATCTGTATGAAACACAGTTCAAAGGCGAACGTGAAGCGGTGTAAGGAACGATGACACTGTATTTTGCTTGTGGGTGGGTTATCCGCCCGGACACGGATTATGACCATCTGACGCATCTGGCAGGTGATGTTGAATGTGAATTGGTGGCGGTTGCGCCGATTTACATGAGTAACGAAGGTTATGCGGTGATGACCTTTGCCGTTGGTGTGCCTTCTGAAGCCCATCTCGTCAAGCTGATCGAAGCAGTTGGCGAGGAAGTCGGTTTGACGCACTGGTACAGCGTGACTGAGGACTATTTCAACCGGGGTAAAACGCTGTATCTCAATGTCTTGCCGCCAGAGATGCGCGAACAATGGCTGGCCGGTATGGATGCTTATGGAAAGCACAACGCGGAAGTGAAGCGGAAAGCCTTATGAAAACCATCGGTTTGTTGGGCGGGATGAGTTGGGAATCGTCACTGGAATACTACCGCTTTGTGAATGAGGCAGTAAAAGAACGACTCGGTGGTTTGCATTCGGCGCAGTGTTTAATGTTCTCCTTCGACTTCGCCCAAATCGAAGCCCTTCAAATGGCGGGCGATTGGGATATGGCGGCGCATTTGCTGGCGGAAGCAGCCCAAAATCTGGAACGGGGCGGCGCAGAATGCATTGTCCTGTGTACCAATACCATGCATAAATTGGCAAGGTCGATTGAGGAAGCCGTAAACATCCCACTGCTGCACATCTCCGATCCGACCGGGGAAGCCATTCGTGCCGCCGGAATCGACACAATTGGTTTGCTTGGTACACGCTTTACGATGGAACATGATTTTTATAAGGGCAGATTGGTCGAAAAATTCGGGCTGAATGTACTGACACCGGACGATGCTGGACGCACGATTGTGCATGACATCATTTACCAAGAATTGGTGTTGGGCGAGGTGCGGGAAGAATCGCGGTTGGCGTATCAAGGGGTAATGGCTGATCTGGTTTCGCGTGGGGCGCAGGGCATCATTCTCGGCTGTACCGAAATCGAACTGCTGATTAAGCCGGAACACAGCCCCGTTCCCACGTTTGACACGACTTATCTTCATGCTGTAGCCGCCGTCGATTGGGCGCTGCAAGAAACCGAAAAATGAGGATGTAAGCGTAGTATAATCAACATGAACGACTGTTAAAGGACTGCGCGATGGTACTCATTCAAATTACGGGCGAGATCACTGAAGATGGTGAACTGACAATCGAACTCCCCAAAAGGCTGCCACCCGGCAAGGTACAGGTAACAATTGAGGTAGAGGCCGAACCAACTTGGACAGATGCCGAAATTGCGGCAATGACCAAAATCGAACCCAAAACCGGAGCAGAAATCGTCGCAGCAGGTCATGTAGGTGGTTGGGAGCATTATGGGATAACCGACAGCGCCGAATGGGTTGAAGCACTACGGCGTAACCCTCACGGTTGTTGATAATACAGAATGCAGATTCGTTCGATCTCGACCATATGGCGACGGGCGTGCTGGGTAAGAAAATACAACCACTCATACATATCCAGTTTACCCAAATCGCGTACAGACATACGAACTCGATGCAGTGCCCCTTCACCCTTTCCAATTTGACTGAGAATATTTAAACACTCGTCTCTTTGTTCCTTCATCTTACGCCGAACCTCAAGACTCGTAACTTGCCGGGTCGGTTCCATATGTTCGGGACGTATCCAGCCAAAAACATCTGGATCGCTGATTTGAACGATGCGATCAAGTTGGCTTTCACCATTGGGGATGGGTTGTTCCTGAGCGCGCTTAAGTGCCTTCGTGAGACTCTGATTCAGAGTAATCATCAGAAAGTGACTTGTAAGCGTGATATGTTCCAAAATCTCGTCGATTGCCCATTGATCTTTAGCTGGCTGAAATTGGCGCAGATCAGCCGGGAGCTCAAAACACTTATCAATATGGTCAAAAGTTTCAATCAGTTCATTGTGAATGCGCTGAATCGTATTTTCATATCCCATCACGAATAACCTGATTACACTTAAATTACTTAAAGTCTATCACACCCAATTGCTGAAATGCTCATGGTCTACACCTTCAAGGTTTTCGTAAATTCTGCTATCCTGTACTGATAACTAACCACTGAAAACTGATAACCTCCTCATGACAGACTGGTATCTCATCGTTGGGCTGGGCAATCCCGGCAAAGAATATGCTGAAACCCGGCATAACGTCGGCTTCCGCGTGGTGGATGAACTGGCGCGGCGCTATGGCTTGACGTTCGGCAAGAACGAGCGCAAGGCATTTTCGGCATCCGGGACAATCCTCGGCAAAAAAGTCATCCTCACCAAGCCGCAGACCTATATGAACCTCAGCGGCGAGGCGGTGCGGTCGCTGGTGGATTTCTATAAAGTGGAAATGCCGCGCATTCTGGTGATCTGTGACGATTTGGATATTCCGTTAGGCACAGTACGCTTGCGCGCTTCCGGCGGGGCAGGCGGACAGAACGGCGTCAAAAGCGTAATTCAACATCTGGGCACGCAGGAATTCAACCGTTTGCGCTTTGGTATCGGGCGTCCGCCGGGGAAAATGCAGCCGAAAGATTATGTACTGGGCGTGTTCAAAGATGACGACGCCATTCTCGCTTCACAGGTGATTGATCGGGCGGCAGACGCCGTCGAAACATGGCTGAGGGATGGCATCGAACTCGCCATGACGCGGCACAACGGCAGCGTTGACGAACCCAAGCCGGAGAAAAAGCAGCCCAAACGTGAACCGGAGCCACCGCATAAGCCGTGAACATTGGCCTGATCTCGGATGTTCATGCCGACCTGCCAGCCTTGAAACTGGCGCTGGATATGTTACAGAGGCAAGGCGTTGACCAGATTATTTGCGCGGGTGATCTGGTGGATAAAGGGTTGGATGGCGATGCCGTCGTAAGCCTGCTGCGCGAACGGCAGATTCCGTGTGTGTTGGGCAACCACGACGAGAAAGCGGAAAACACCAATTACTGGATCAAGCAGCAGTATGGTTCGAGCCATGCGCGGATATTGACCGATGATACCATCGCTTTTTTATCAAAGTTACCACTGACGCAGCGGTTTGAATGGGCGGGAATAAATGTGATGTTGGCGCATGGCCGACCGTGGAGCAATGACGAATATCTGTATGCTCACAGTGACAAAGATACGTTGCGTACTGTTGTGCGCTACGCCAAAGCCGAAATTGTTATTCTAGGCCATACCCATGAGCCAATGCAGGTGAAAGTTGGTACTGCATGGGTGTTGAATCCCGGTTCGGTGTGCAGCTATGATGCGGGCGGCAGCCATACCTTCGCGACACTTTCACTGCCGAACTGTACCTTCCGCGTGTTCGATTTGAAAACAGGCGAACGGGTTCAGCCGGAGTATGCCGAAATTGCCTGATTATTCCCACCAGCGATACCACAGTTTACGGCGTGGGCCGTAAACCCGACCCACTGGTCTGGACGCCCCATAGTAAATCCAGACCCACAGCAGTGCCAGCAGAAAGATGCCGCCGACCGCGCCAACCAGCCCGCCAATGATGCCGCCCATAGTTACATCGCGCCCGGTACGTTCGTGGAAAAAAGCGGTGCCAAATGAGCCAACAACCGCCCAGAAAATTGTCCACATAGCGAAATAAAACATGGTCTGCCCCCTTAACAATTTACTCAGGTTCATGTCGTATAATAAAAGATTGCCTGACACAGTTTTGCATCCGACCACTAATACCCAGCATACAACCATTAGCCCTTTGAGAAGCTAAAAAAACATGCAACTGACCGGACTCCTTGACCTGCTGCGCGGCAGTGCAGCTTACCGTGATTTGCTCACCCATTTGAACCATGACCCTGCTATGCCTGATCTGGGCATCATCCGGGCGGCACGGCCTTTCCTGCTGGCGGGGCTGGCACGCGATTGGCCGGGGGCGGTTATCTACATCACCGGACGCATTGATCGCGCGTATAATGTTTCCGAACAGCTTCCGGTGTGGTTGGGCGACCGTCCAGTGTACCGTTTTGCCGAACCAACACCCGTATTTTATGAACGCGCACCGTGGGGCGAAAATGTGATTCGCAGCCGCATTGCGACATTGACCGCGCTTGTGCCGCCGGATGAAATGGAAACACCCAACTTGCCGCCGATTGTTGTGACTTCGGCGCGGGCGATTATGCAGCGAACGCTGCCCGTAAACACATTCCGCAAGGCAACCATGCTGCTCAAGCCGGGGCAGCGTCATTCTATTGATGGGTTGCTGTCGCGCTGGCTGGCGATGGGTTATGAACATGCGCCAGTTGTGGTTGAGCCGGGGACGTTCAGCCGTCGGGGTGGTGTGGTCGATATTTTCCCGGTATCTGCCGAAAAACCGATTCGTATTGACTTCTTTGATGATGAGATCGAGAGTCTGCGTGCTTTCGACCCCAGCACCCAGCGTTCGGCGGAAACCCTGACTCGCATTGCCATTCCGCCCGCACGGGAAGCCTTGCCGGAAGAAACGCCGCCGATTGCCCACCACCTGGAAAGCTGGTTCGGTTCGCTAACGCCGACCAGTGACGATCCGACCAGCCCGGCAGCCGACGCTGAACCGCTCCTGAACGGTGTGCCGTTTGGACACACAGAATATTATCTGCCGTATCTGTATCCACACCCCATCAGCCTGCTGGATTATGCGCCGCAGGATGCGCTGATTGTGGTTGAAGATTGGGCAGAACTGCGCGATACGATTGCGGGCATTGAAGAAACCGCCATCAAGACGCGGACTGAACGGTTGGCATCTAACCAGCTTGCGCCCGACCATCCCCTGCCCTACATCACATGGGATGCGCTGGCCGAAGAACTGGAAGGGCGAAAGACAGTCCATCTGGGGCATATGACGTATGACGAAGGTGACGAAGATGCGGCTGATGGGGAACAGGATAATCTGGTTGCTTTTGGCAAGCTGTTTTCGCCGGGTGAACGCTTCGGCGGACAGTTGAAGCCGTTGCTGGGGCGTTTGCGCGAACTGCGCCGCGAGGGAAACAGCGCGATTGTCGTCACCCAGCAGACCGGACGGGTAGCAGATTTGTGGCACGAGCAGGAAGGCTTCGTCCCCACAGTGCTGAACGTCGATGAACCGCCCGCGCGTGGAACTCTGACATTGGTGGATGGTGGTTTGCAGGAAGGTTGGCGTTTACGGCTTCCGGGGCAGTCGATTCATTTACTGACAGATGCGGAAATCTTCGGCTGGAATCGACCTGAGCCACGCCGCCGCAAAACCCAACCCCGCGCCCGTTTGCCCGAATCCAGCTATGCCGATATGCAGTCTGGCGATTATGTGGTGCATGTCGATTACGGCATCGGGCGATTCGCCGGGATGCGGCGGCGCACGGTAGAAGGGAACGAGCGCGAATATCTGGTGCTGGAATATGGCGGCACGGATATGGTATTTGTGCCAATTCATCAGGCAGACCGGCTGACACGATATGTTGGGCCAGATGACCGTCCGCCAACCTTGAGCAAATTGGGCAAACCGGATTGGACACGGGTTACAACCCAAGCCAGAAAAGCAGTCGAGGAAGAAGCCCACGAACTGCTGGCCTTGTATGCCCAACGCATGTCCACACCCGGCCACAGCTTCAGCCCGGATACACCCTGGCAGCACGAACTGGAAGCGGCTTTCCCGTATGTGGAAACCGAAGATCAACTGCGCGCCATCCGTGAAGTGAAAGCTGATATGGAACGCGCCATGCCAATGGATCGCTTGATCTGCGGCGAAGTGGGATATGGCAAAACCGAGGTGGCACTGCGGGCAGCCTTCAAAGCAGTCATGGGCGGGATGCAGGTGGCGCTGCTCGTGCCAACAACCGTATTGGCGCAGCAGCATTATGAAACCTTCACCAGCCGTTTGCGCGCGTTTCCAATTAAGGTGGAGATGCTTTCGCGCTTCCGCAGCAAAGACGAACAGCGCCGCATCCTGCCATTAATCGCGTCCGGCGAAATCGACATTTTGATCGGCACACATCGTTTGCTGGGCGATGACATCACCTTCAATAAGCTGGGTCTGGTCATCATCGACGAGGAACAGCGATTCGGCGTCACGCATAAAGAGCATATGAAAAAGCTGCGGGCACAGGTGGATGTGCTGACCATGACCGCCACACCGATTCCGCGCACCCTCTACATGAGTCTGACGGGTGTCCGTGACATCACCATGATTCAGACGCCGCCGGAAGAACGACTGCCAATCATCACCCATGTCGGCCCTTACGATGAGCGCATGGTGCGGCAGGCAGTGCTGCGCGAACTGGAACGCGGCGGGCAGGTGTTCTACGTCCACAACCGCATCCAATCAATGGACGCCATCCTCGAACGGTTGGAACAAGCAGTGCCGGAGGCACGGGTCATCAGCGGTCACGGGCAGATGGATGAACGTTTGCTGGAAAAGGTGATGGTGGGATTTGGGCGCGGTGAATATGATGTTTTGCTTTCGACCTCGATCATCGAAAACGGAATCGATATTCCGAATGCCAACACGCTGATTGTTGACCGCGCGGACTGGTTCGGCATGTCACAGTTGTACCAGCTACGCGGGCGTGTTGGGCGCGGGGCACAGCAGGCTTATGCTTACTTCTTCCACGCCAGCACTAACCGTCTTACGGATGAAGCGCGGGTGCGGTTGGATGCATTAGCCGAAAATACCGATTTGGGCGCAGGTTTCCAGATTGCCATGCGTGATCTTGAACTGCGGGGCGCGGGCGACATCCTGAGTACACGGCAAACCGGGCATGTGGCGGCTATCGGGCTTCATCTGTATACCCAGTTGTTGACACAGGCCGTGCAGGAACTAAAGGGCAAAAGTACACATGAACCTGCCCCACCTGCCGCGATGGGTAATATCACCATTGATCTGCCTTTACCCGCCTATCTGCCAACCGATTGGATGCCGGAAATGTCGCTACGGTTGCAGATTTATCGACGCATCGGCAGTCTGGCGAGTCTGGAAGATGTGGACATTATGCGCGAAGAACTACGCGACCGTTTTGGGGCGTTGCCGCCTGCCGTCGAAGGTTTGCTGTATGGGATTGATGTCAAGCTGCTGGCACAACGCGCTAACGCCAATGCGGTCATTCACCTGAATGAAGTCATTAATATTAAACTGCCCTATCTGGTTGAAGTCAACCGCGAGAAGCTGCAAGCTGATCTAGGGGACGATGTGCGCGTCAGCCGGACGGCGATCATGCTGCCGATGGATGACAATGGTACATGGGAACTCCGACTGCTGGATGTACTCAAATATCTGGGCGAAGGAGTACGCGAGGCAGCGGGATTGTAAAATATGAGGTGTGATGTAAAAGTCACACCTCTGAATGGCATTCAAAATCGGTCGCAAATCCGCTGAATGGTACTCCCAAATTCATCATCTGATTGGGAAGCCCATGCAGCGCAGCGATCAGCGGAATCAGGCTGATAGTCGATATTTGGCGGCGAGGGTCATGATTTTTCCATATCAACAACAGCGCATACTTTAGCCGCGATTCTGATCATCGCTTCCAGACTCCGTTCCACATCTTCACCGGTGGTTGCCCAAGACGAAACGCTGATTCGCATGGCTGTTTTCCCCTGCCAGAGTGTGCCACCACACCAGCAAGTACCATCCTGCTGTATGGCGGCAATGACACGGCGGGTCGTCTCGGCATCGCCAAATGACACCAGCACCTGATTGAGCACCACGTCATTCAACACCTCGAAACCTGCATCCCGCAGTCCAGCGGCAAAATGGGCAGCATGATGACAAGTTCGCTCGATCAATTCCGCCAGGCCTTCGCGCCCCAATGCCCGCAGCGCCGCCCATATTTCCACACCGCGCGCCCGCCGTGAAAAATCCGGCGTGTAATGTGTGGGATCGCGTGTTTCGCCCTGCACCAAATAAGCCGCGTTGACCGCCAGCGCCGCATGGAGATTCTGTGGATCGCGCACGAAAACCAGACCGCTGTCATACGGCACATTGAGCCATTTGTGGGCATCTACCGCCCACGAATCGGCATCCGCAGCGCCGTCTACAAGGTGGGCACGATCAGGAGCCGCCGCCGCCCATAATCCGAAAGCCCCATCCACATGCACCCAAGCACCTGCCGCTTTCGCCTGTGAAATAATCTCACTCAGCGGATCAACCGCGCCCGTGTTGACGTTGCCCGCCTGAACACAGACGATGGTATTGTCATCCAGCGGCGGCAAAGCATCCGCCCGCATTCTGCCCTGAGCATCCGCAGGCACCCGCACAACGCGCTCACGCCCTAATCCGAGCATGGTCAGCGCCTTGAGCACACTGACGTGAACTTCTTCACCGACAACAACAGTAATGGGCGGTGCTCCAAATAATCCCTGAGCTTCGACATTCCATCCGCGACGAGCCAGCAAAGCATGACGCGCCGCTGCCAAACCGGAGAAATTGGCCTGTGTCGCGCAGGTTACAAAACCCACGCCGCATTCGGGAGGCAGGTGCAGCGCGTCCAGCAACCAGCGCATGGCAACCATTTCCAATTTGGCGGCAATCGGCGAGAGGGCGACCAGTCCGGCGTTTTGATCCCACGCGCCCGCCAGCCAATTCGCCGCCAGCGCCGCCGGGAGCGACCCACCGACCACAAATCCGAAATAGCGCGAACCGGCTGATGCCACCGTTGCTGGAGAACCTACTTCGTCCAACAGCGCGATAACCGCTTCGGCATCGGTTGAATGCTCTGGGAAGGCTTCATCCAGCCGTGAAAGTGCCTGTAATGCGGCTGGAGTTGGCGCAACATTCCGATTTTCCAGCGTATCGAGGTAACGGGTAGCACGTTCGGCTACTGATTTTAGCAACTGTTCCATAGAGAATTTCCTGTCTGATTTCATCGGTCATTGTAGAATCTGCATCTGATTGGGAGGCAGCGAATTACACTTTTTCAGTATCCCCAAAAGGCCGCCCAACCGCCAAGACCTTGCATAATGCCGGGCCGAAACTGAGATATTTCGCGTCCGGCTCGGCATTAAAGGTATCCAGCGTCTTGCTGAAAAAACTGCGGGCAGAAGCCGCCAAGCCAACGTCCAAAATTTCGGCATCGGAAAGGCCAAAGCCTCTCAAGCGATCAACATCTGCCTGCGTCACGCTGCTGGAATTGACGATGATTTTTTCGGCAAATTCCATGACAGCAACTTCATCCGGGGTTAGTCCGGCGGTGTGATAATCGGTGGCAATCGCCGCTAACTGCGCTTCATCCACTTCACCGCTGTTCAAAAAGTTATCGCTGTGCGCCAGCATACAATAGGTGCCTGTGAGTTTGCGGGCTGCCGCCAGCGTGACCAGTTCGTAACGCCGGAAGCTCATGTTCGCCCGAATAGCCGCCCCTAACTGCTGCCATGCCTGATAGACTTCCGGGCGGTGGCTGAACAGCTTCAAATAGTTCGGAATATAGCCAGAGTCTTTCTCTTCCGCTTCATAAAGCGCCTTGATGACGCCTGCTGCTTCTGATGGGGAAATCGGTTCAATAAACATAGCCTGTTCGCTCCTCTCAATGCGTAAAAGATCAGAAAAAATGCGGGAACAAGTGTCCCCGCCATATTGTTATTACGACCCGTTCGGAACCGGGCCAGCCAGCGTGCCACCATCCACCGGGAAAGCGACGCCAGTTATAAAGGAAGCCTCATCGCTGCACAGCCAGACAACCGCATTCGCCACTTCTTCCGGCTGACCGATGCGCCCGACCGGGTGCGTTCCCAGCAGATAGTTATAAACTTCCGGATAGTTGGCTCTGACCTGATCGATGATAACCGTATTGTCGATCACACTGGGGCAGACCACATTCACGCGCACCTTTGCTTTGGCGTATTCCAGCGCGGCAACTTTGCTCAGGCCAACCACGCCGTGTTTACTGGCTGTGTAGGCAGCTATGCCAACCGAGCCAGTCAGCCCCGCGACGGATGACATATTTACGATGCTGCCGCCGTTAGCCAACATTGCGGGCAGTTCATATTTCAAACACAGCCAGACGCCCTTCAGGTTGACATCCATAATCTGCTGAAAATCGGTTTCGCTGAGTTGGAACAATGGGCCGGGTGGCCCGCCGATTCCCGCGTTGTTAAAGGCGCAGTCCAAATGCCCATACGTTTCCAGCGTTTTCTGGACGACGTTCTCAACATCCCTTGCGACGGAGACATCGGTTTTGACGAAAATCCCCTCGCCGCCGCAGTCCTCCACCATTCGCAGGGTTTGCAGGGTGCTTTCTTCGTTGCGGCTGGCAAGCACCACTTTCGCGCCTTCTTTAGCGAAAGCAACAGACGCCGCCCGCCCAATTCCCGAACTCGCGCCCGTTATCAGCGCGACTTTGTTTTCCAAACGTCGATGCATAATCGACAGCCTTTCTCCATATGATCTCGTTTTATCAGTGGGTGATGTCGAACATCAAAATCGATGCTGCCCATATACAATCTGTTTGAAGTAGGGGCGTAACATGTTACGCCCCTACACAACATGTCCAAAGGTTTCCTAGATTTGCGGCGTCACAGGCTGTGCCACCACCACATCAGGCCGGACGCTTTCGACGATGGCTTTCAGTTCGTCCTGTTCAAGCTGCGGGACGTTGAACTTATCCAGCGTTGCCTGAAAATCGTCCATGAACGCCTGCCATTCTTGATCGGTAATCAACAGATGCCGGTGTGAATCGCCCATCGCCCGCCCGCTGTAGGTCTGTGGCCCACCCGTTGCCCAGCACACCATCTCTGTCACCAGATACTTGAAGCCCTGTGCGCTGACCCGGTGATGGGCTTCGTCCACATGGGGATTCGCATTCAGCCGCGCATCCACCATAATCCGGTCGATAAAATCGTCCACCACGACGGCGATGCTGTACACACCGCCCAGCCGTTCATACAGCGTTTGTGTTACTTTCGGTTGCATGATTGATCTCCTGCGCTCATTCGCCCACGATAATCCGGGCGGTCATATTCTCATGGATGGTGCAGCGGTACAGATATTCACCGGGTTGGTCGAAGGTGAAGCTAAAGCTGTCCCCCGGCTCAATGTTGACGCTCGCCAGAACATCCGACGCGAACAGCGGTTCATCAGCGGCGACGATTTTTCCATCAGCATTCACGACTGCTGCAACAACCGTGTGCGCTGCTTCATCGTTATTGATCCATGTCACCGTCGTTCCGGCCTTCACTTCCAGCACCGACTCATGGAAACTGTACAGATAAATGCTGATTTCGTTCTCGCCAACCGGCGGAGGAACCAGCGCCGCTTCGCCTTCATAAAACAGGTTCATGCGGAAGACATAATCAACCGATTCGCCCGCCTCGCCCCCATGACAAACCGCACAGAAATTGCTGTTCTGGGGCGGTACTTGAACGCTGCCATCGGCGTTATAGGCCATAAATTCCCACTCGCCCGCGCGGTCTGCGCCATAGGCTTCGCCAAAACCCGGTTCTTTCCGCTGGACGTGCAGCGCGACCAGATTCCCGCCAATGTAGTGACCGTCGTCATCCAAAACGGGTTGACCATTTTCACCAAGCTGTGCGGCATGGCTAATCATCAGCAGCACACTGCCATACGCGAACGGTTCTCCCGGTTGGCGCTGTGCCGCAATCGCATTGCCACAGATTGCCCGCAGCAGTTTTCTGTCCGAACGGTTAAAGACGAACAGCAGCTTGAAGTCAGTTTCATAATTTTCCGGGAATCCCACCCGATCTTCGCTGGGCGCGGGACGTGGTGTACTGGTCGGCGGCGGTTGTGTGGGTGGCGCAGCATTCGGGTTCGGGCTGCTTACGGGTGCTGGCGTCACCGGATCAGGCGTATGGAAATGGCGGATTTCCTTATAGTAGCCGCATGGCTGCAAATCGTTGAGATCAGCCTGAAAGACCAATTCGTCCGCCTCGGCTGCTGCATGTTCGGCGGCGGTCGATTCTTGCGTGAAGCTGGCAATCCCCAAACCGATCAGCATAATCCCCAGCAGGCACAGCAGCACTTGTGAACGTCTCATGTTCATCGGATTCAATCCCCCTCATACAGATTGCGAGTTGTGTTGGTTGTAGCGAATGTGGTTTGTAGGGGCGCAACACGTTACGCCCCTGCGAAAAGGCTTACGAACGGCGGATAGCCTGCACTTCGAGATATTCCGATTCGAGGTACAGAATCCCGTTTGCCGACTGGTTGTGCCGCGCCCAAAGCACCTCTAAATCGTGGCGCAGCGCAGCCTGACCATCGTCATCCAGGGTGCTGAATGCCCGGTTGGTCGGCCCGTAAAATTCGCGGAAAAATTCCACAACCTTTGCCGCGCCGAACGGATACTTGAACGGATACAGTTTGCGCGTCAGCTTCAGATCGGTGACGTATTCGCCCAACCGTTCGCGCACCGTTGCCTCATCCCCCCACAAGGTTGGCGAAGGGATACCGGGATGCGGAGGCACATGCGCCGCCATCGTCTTGAACATCTGCCCGACGAAACCGCCGGGTGTCCAATTCCCCATGATGATGCGTCCCCCCGGACGGCAAACCCGCGCAAATTCGGCGGCCACCCTGTCCGGCTGTGGGGCAAACATCGCCCCAATCAGGCTGAAAACAACATCGAACGAGGCGTCTTCATATGGCAGTTGTTCGGCGTCACCTTCATCAAACCGCGCGCTCAAGCCATCTGCCCGCGCCCGCTTTTTGGCGACTTCCACCAGATTGCCCGCGAGATCAATCCCGGTCACATCATTCCCGTTGCGCGCCAGCGGGATAGCCGTTTGGCCTGCCCCACACGCCACATCCAGAACTTTTGCGTCCGGGTCAATATCAACTGCTGCGAGAAAATCTATCGCGCCGTCTACAAGGTAGGTGGCAAATTTGGCATAATCGCCAGACATCCACATACTCTTCTGCCGTGCCTTCAGCACATCCATATCGACTTTATTGAGAAGCATCTGCGTTCCTCCTTCATTCTTTTGCCAGTTCACACGATAGGACACAGACAGAATAGGTGTCACCTATCAAAAGAATGGAATCAAGAATGGAAAACTGCTTCCACCAATTTCATTTTTGCTATACCATGATGAAATCGCATAGAAATGTGAGTTGTAAGTAAGGTTGAAGCAATGCAGCAGATAGTTTCTCAAAAATGGCAGGAATCCTATGACGGCTTAAGCAAGCGGGCAGTGGAGATTCTGCGCTTACTGGACGAAGGTCTGTCCGACCGGGAAATTGCGGATCGGCTGGTGATGACCATCAACACGGTCAAGTGGTACAACCGCCAGATTTACAGCAGCTTAGGAGTCGGCAGTCGCACACAGGCTATTGCACGTGCGCGTGAACTACATTTGCTGGACGAGGACAGCGAATCCACACCCCCGATTGAGTTGGTCAGCCACACGTCCCGGCATAACCTCCCGGTTGAAACCACCCACTTCATCGGGCGCGAAAACGAACTGAATGTGATTAAACACCTGCTGAATACTGTCCACCTGCTGACTCTGGTGGGGCCGCCGGGGACGGGCAAAACCCGTTTAGGACTGCAAACCGCGTGGGATTTGGTCGATACTTTCCGCGATGGCGTCTATTTTATCTCCCTCGCGCCCATCACCGATCCTGACATGGTGACCAATAACATCGCGGGCTGCATCGGCGTCAAAGCTGTTCCCGATGAACCCATCATCGAAACCACCAAACGCTTCCTCCGCGAACGCCATATGCTGCTGGTGCTGGATAATTTTGAACACCTGCTGGCCGCCGCCCCGCAAATCGGCGAACTGCTGGCCGCCGCCCCAGACCTCAAAGTATTGGCGACCAGCCGCGAACCGCTGCACCTGTATGGCGAACAAGAATACGCCGTGCCGCCGCTGGCGCTGCCCGATATGGAACACCTCTCACCAGAGGCGCTCTTAACCTGCGAATCCGTCGCGCTTTTTATGCAGCAGGCGCGGGCGGTGCGGGCGGATTTTGAACTGACGTCGGAAAACGCCCACGATGTCGCCCAAATTTGCATCCGGCTGGAAGGTTTGCCCCTCGCCATCGAACTCGCCGCCGCCCGCAGCAAACTGCTCACCCCCAGCGCATTATTGGCTCGCCTGAACAGCCGCTTGGATACCCTCACTGGTGGCGCGCATAATTTGCCCCCCCGTCAGCGCACCCTGCGCCAGACCATCGGCTGGAGCTATGAACTGCTCACCGACGAGGAAAAGAAATTATTCGCGCGTTTGGCCGTTTTTCGCGGTGGACGCAGCCTGGAAGCCGTCGAAGCCGTCTGCGAACCCGGCCTCAATATCGACGCGCTGGAAGGTATCGAATCGCTGCTGAATAAAAGCCTGCTGTTTCAGCAAGCAGGCCGCGACGGTGAACCCCGATTCTTTATGCTGGAAACCCTTCATGAATACGCTGGGGAACAGCTAGAAGCCTCTGGCGAAGCCGAAATGATGCGCCGCCGCCACGCCGAATATTACGTTGACTACGCCGAACATGCCGAACCGGAATTCCGCCAGGCCGGATTCTCCCATTGGATGTCCTGTGTCGATGCCGAAAGCGGCAACATGTGCGGAGCGTTGGAATGGGCGTTCAGCGGCGGCGATGTCATACTTGGTTTGCGGCTGGTTGCCTCCCTGCGCGATTATTGGATTATGTCCAGCGGATTTACCGATGGCAAAATGTGGACGCAGCGCGCCCTCACCAACTGCCAGACTGTCCCGCCGGATTTACACGTCCGCGTCCTGACCACCGCTGGCATGATTCACTTCTATCTGTCCAACCGCGACCTCCAAAAACAGCTTCTGCAAAAAGCTGTCCAAATTGCCCGCGCCCGCACCAATCCGCTCAACCTCGCATGGGCGTTGACCTTTTTGGGCAGCGCCTCCATCGGTGTGCCAACCGAGTATGAAGAAGGTGTCGCCGTTACCGAAGAAGGTTTGGAGATTTTTCGGCAGATAGGACACAAACCGGGCATGGCGCAGGCGCTCAACATCATTGGCGAAATCGCCCGCACCTATGGCAATTACGAACGCGCCCGCGTGGTCTATGAAGAATGCCTCCGCCTTGTACGCGAAACGGGCGAAATCCGCCGCGAAAGCATGATCCTTTCCAACCTGGGTTTCAGCGCCATGCATCAAGGGGATGTTGACCGCGCCCATCGGCTTTTCCGCCAATCGTTTGAAAAACTGCTCCAACTCAGTTACGACAAACACCTGATCGTCAGCAACGTTTTGGCGCAGGTTTTGACCATCGCCGCCAAAGGCGACCCGGAACGCGCCGCGCGACTCATCGGCGCGGCAGAAGCCTCGTTGGAAAAGATGGGAGCCGGTTTGCAGCCGGGGAGGCAATCGGAATACGAGCGCACCTTGAGCCTCGTCCGGTCACAGCTTGACCCCGCAACTTTTGAAGCCTGCTGGAACGAAGGCCGCCCCATGTCCCTAGACCAGATGGTTGCCCACGCCCTCCAGCCCGAAGAATCGTAGCAGCGACCGGGCTGGTAGCCCCACCCCATAACGCCCCATCGCAACATTCGACATACCCCTAACAACACCCTCGCCACAACCTTACAACCACCCCATTTTTTGTTACCTGATAAACAGATGGTATCAGGTGATTGTTACGCGCATTACAAACCCTCCCTGAACCATTTTTTATCCACAAATTAACTGTGCAGGGCCGTTCGATAAACGTCCGTTGTAGCGGCGTCCGGGCGGTCGTCCCTACCGCCTATTCGATGTGTTTTGTAGGGGCGTAACATGTTACGCCCCATTCCTGTCAAGATAAGGAAAAGAAAGTTAACCCACGAAGTGAGAGCACCAACTCCACGACAAGGATAACTTCCAATGGAAACACTAACACGAGTAGCAGAAAGCCTGCAATATCTGTTGACAGAAGAGGCAGATCGGATAGGGCGAGAGAGTGGGTTTATTCAGCGACAACGGAAATTAAGCGGGGCAAGTTTTGTACAAACACTGGTATTTGGCTGGATGGCAAAGGGAGACAGCACGATGGAAGAATTGAGCCAGTCCGCCGCCAATGTAGGGGTACAGGTGAGCCGCACCATCCAGAAGAAAGCCTGGCATCTCGCCGCTGCCTCTCCCAGTTCCCCGCTTTACTTCTGGCGCTGAACGATCTTCTCCGCTGTTTTTCCCGTGGCTGTCGCATTAGTCGTTCTGCTTCTTCTCCCCCTGCTTTTCAGCGCCTTGCCTTATCTTGATAGCAGAGGGGCGCAACATGTTGCACCCCTACAGAAATATCCTTTAGTTATCTGAAGGTGCGCCGACCAACTGGCGGAAGTGCTGCAAGGCTTCAGCAGCGGCGGGGTCTTCGCCAGCTGATTGGGTGATAGTAACCGCAACCGGGTCAAGAAAATCGGCCAGATTGCCGCCGGTTTCCCGCTGGTGCAGCATCGTATCGACAACCTGTGCCAGATGTTCGGAAGGCATACGGGTTTTCAGATCAGTAAGCGCATCGTCGGACGGTTTGCCCGCTTCGACTTCCGCTGTAAAACGTTTGAGGGCGCTGGCGGTCGGTTCGGGCGATTGGTCAGCGATCATGGTGATGGCCTGCATGACGCTGTAGCCAGCACGCAGCAAGATGGTCATGGACTTGACGGTATAGCCAAGCTGACGATCAAAATCGATGGTATCCATTTGTTTCCTCCTCATCAATGCACTATAAAGGCGTTCCTGAAGGGCGTTGGTCGCCACATCCCATAACGCCAGCGGCCAGAGGCGCAGCACCGCTAATGATCCCCCTCGTTCAGCAGCATCCCGGCATACATCACGGAACAACTGCGCCACATCGTCGGCATATTCGCGGCGGAAATCCAGCGGATAGGCCCCTAGCAGCAGGCGATATGCCCGGTCAGTCAGCGAGAGTAAAGCATTCATGCGCCACCTCCCAGCAAACCCACACGGCGGGCGGTATTCACCAGATTTGCCAAGCGAGTCGCCTCGGCACGGGCAACCCGTTCACCAAAGTCGGTCAGACGGTAGTAACGCCGCCGTTCCTCATTGAGCGCAGAATCTTCGCGTGCTTCGGTTTCTACAATCCAGCCGGATTCGACCATTTTCTTGATCGCGCCGTAGAGCGTTCCGGGGCTGAGTTTGATCGCACCATCGGTACGTTGGGCAACTTCCTGCATAATGCCATAGCCATGACGGTCACTATCCGCCAGCGCCAGCAGAATGTGGAACATGGCGGGTGGAAGCGGCAAAAACGATTGGGGATCAGGGGCGGTGTGTGCCATAGGGCCTCATTTCACAGTCAAGCTTTGATGCATCAAAACCTGATATATCAGCTTTTGATATACTAAGGTGATTTCGCAGTGGTGTCAAGCACCTAAGTTTTAGGGGTGCATTGGCAACCTACACATTCACAGCCTCATGGATATAATGTGCAGCCCCAAAACAGAGGAGTCTGTATGAGCGACAATCCGAAAACAATCGATCAACTGAATGCTGAATCGCGCGATATTTGGGATGCTAACGCGGAGGCATGGGATAAACGGATTGGCGGCGGGGGTGGTTGGCAATCCACAATTATCGCACCGATGGTGGAGAAGATGCTGAATATCCAACCCGGTGAGCGCGTTTTGGACATCGCCTGCGGCAATGGCATCTTTAGCCGACGATTGGCTGAACTGGGCGCTGCTGTAGTGGCTTCGGACTTCAGCCCCAAGCTGATTGCATTAGCCAAACAGCGCACGACCGAACGGACTGAGCAAATTGAGTATCATGTAGCGGATGCGACCGATATAGCGCAATTATTGGCGCTGGTGGGGAAAGATGGGCAACCGTTTGACGCGGCGGTCTGCAACAACGCGATTATGGATATGCCCGTCATCGAACCCCTTTTCCGGGCAGTGGCGCAGATGCTCAAACCGGATGGACGATTCGTGTTCTCGGTGATGCATCCGTGCTTCAACGGGCAGTCGATTTCGATGCAGGCAGAACTACCGGATTATGACCAAGAACCGACCTACTCGATTAAGGTATCGCGGTATCTTTCGGCGGAGGCCACCAAAGGGTTAGCGATTCGGGAGCAACCGCTTCAGCAGTATTATTGGCATCGCCCTTTGCACCTGCTGCTCAACAGCGCATTCGAGAATGGGTTGGTGATGGATCGGCTGGAGGAACCTCAAATGATTGCCGAGATGCCACCTACTAACGCATTCGCCTGGGCAAATTATGATATGCCGCCGCTGCTGTTTGTGCGGTTGCGTCCAGCCAAGTAAGCGCGATTATTTTTCGCACAGAACCCTCACCCCTAGCCCCTCTCCCTCATGGCGAGGGGAATAAGGAAAAGTATCGATTATTTTTCGCGCAGTTTTTCGAGGATGTTCAGCAGACCGGGCGGCAGCGGCGAGTCAAAACACATGCGCTCCCCGGTGCGTGGATGGTCGAAGCAGAGATGGGCAGCGTGCAGAAAATGGCGCTTGAGGCTGAGTCGCTGTTTGCGATAGCCATAGACTGCATCGCCCACAATCGGGCAGCCAATAAAAGCCATATGCACACGAATCTGGTGGGTGCGTCCCGTCAGGATGTTGATGCGTACCATCGCCTGCCCGCCGACAAAATCGCGCTCGATCACTTCGTATTCGGTGACGGATGGGCGACCATTGTGGGCAGTAGTCATGCGCTGGCGCAGCTTGGGGTCACGGGCGATGGGGGCGTCAATGCGGCCAACCTGAGTCGGTGGCATTTTTTCCAGCAGGGCGAGATAGCTCTTTTCGATGGTGCGGTTTTGGAACTGTGCCATCAACTTGCGGCGGGCAACATCCCGTTTGGCGATGATGATTAAGCCGCTGGTGTCTTTATCGAGGCGGTGAACGATGCCCGCACGTTTTTCTTCGATATTCATTTTGGCGATTTCCGGCCAGCGCGACAGCAGCGCAGCAACCAGCGTTCCGGTTTCATTATTGACGCCGGGGTGAACCGTCATTCCTGCGGGTTTATCAATGACGGCAATGTCTTTATCTTCATAAAGCACCGTCAGCGGAATGGCTTCCGGCTTCACATTTTCAGGGGCTTCGCGTACCGGGATCATGACGGTGATGGTTTCGCCGCCTTTGAGCTTGATGCCCGCTTTAACCTGCGCGCCGTTCACTGTGACCATGCCATCTTTAATCAGGGTTTGAATCTGGGCGCGAGAAAGGCGGTCGCCGACCTGCGTCACGATAAGTTTATCCAGCCGTTCGCCGGGATTTTGGACGGTAAATTCGAGGTTTTCTGTCATTAGTTTACAGTTATTAGTTTACAGTTATCGGTTTTGAGCGATGGACTGTCTGCGGTCGGAGGACGCCATCATAGCATAGATGGGGGCGGATAGATACGGCGGGTCAGGAGTCGTGGAGCCAAGCCAATGCTTTTTCGCGGTTGCTGAAGTAGTTCAATTCAAATTCCAGCCTGCCGAGCGAGGCAAAGAAAATACGTGAGTAGTAGGGCGCGGTGCGGCTGGAAAACAGGAAGGCATAGCGGCCTTTGCGTTTGCGAAAGCGGGTGAACATTTCAATGGATTTTTGGCGGGCATAACGGGAAAAATTCACCTGATTCGAGGACACATCCATTAACACGCGGAAGGACTGATTGGTTGGCAGCGCCTCTATGTGTTCGATCAGCGCCATACCCCAAGCATCAATCGCGGCTTCGGACGAGTTGGTGAAAGTATAGATGGTGATTCCGTCGGTTTGCGTTATTTCCAGGCCTTCGGGCATGTGGACTCTCAGGCGATAAATCAGGATATGCTCATTATCACCTGAGAAAAATATTCGTGCAAACTTATAATTTATGGGCGCGTTTGTAGGCGCGTTCGACGTAATCCAGCAGATTGGCATTTACATCGGCGGGGGCGGCGATTTCGACCATATGGGTGAGGTTGGGCATCGCGCCGAGGCTCTTGGCTTTCTGTACATATTCACCGAACGGTTCGTCACCCAAGTCGAGGCCAACGCGGATGTTCTTTTTGGTGAGGGTGGCGCAGGCGAAACAGCGTTTACCTTCAATCGAGACATAAGCTTTGGTGGGAATAAATTCGGCATCGCTGAGACGGGATTGAATGCCGGATTCGAGGGCGCGGTAGGCTGGAAGCAAATCATCCTTCCCATCAAGCAGATTGGCAAACAGGATTTCGTAATCATAAACGGGCTTGCCATCGTTAAGATAAATACCCGTGATGAACTGCGCCTGCATATGGTTGAGTTTGTGGTCACTCTTCAACCAATTGAGGATGGTGTTCATTTTGGGTTCGAGTCCGGCGGACTGGACGATGCCCATCCATTCTTGTAGGTCATGCCCGGTTTTTTCGCGGGCAGTGGCGATAAATTCCTGTTCGAGACGCTGTGAATCTTTTGCCATCAGGGTTTCTCCTAGATTACTTTATCGTTGATGCCCGTAAGCTGGCGCAGAATTTCCAACTGCCCCACATGGTAAGTTTCGTGCCAGAGCAAAAAGTGCAGCCATTCCGCCACATTCCAGGGCGGCGCATTTTTAATAACAGCCTTGCCTTCCACAGCCAGATCATCCAGCGAAAAACCTTTGAGTGCCTCCACCAGTCGTTCATGGGCAGTCCCCAGATCAGCGACTATTTTCTCGAACGGCAGCACATCCGGGTCATCGGCCAGAATGGGCGCGGAGTCACGCTCATAGCGGGCGATTTGTTCCGGCGTCCAAATGGAAGGCTGACCAACTAACTGGAGCATTTTGTCACGGCTCTGGGTAATGTGACCCATGATCCAGTTCAGGCAGTTACCGCGAAAGGGCAGTTGTAAAAGGCTGTCGGCGTGTGTCAGGCCGTTGATCTGGCGCTGAATGACACCAAAATTGCGGTTGGCGACACTTATCAGGGTTGGGACGTCAACGACTGATGCGACCTGTTCAGCAGTTGAGGACATTATCGTTCTCCTTGGCAGACAGAAAATGTATTCGATAGAACAAATGTAGGGGTTAAAGTCAACTTTAAGTCAAGAGGCTTTTTCAGATTTGGTGGGCAAATTCAGGCCATCCAGTTCAAACTGAAGCGCATCACACTGGGTTCCTTCGATCAACAGGGCGCGTTTTTCCTGCGCTTCGGCAATGATGTCGTCCAGTTCGCGGATTTTGTGGTAAGCCAGATTTTGCCAACGTTCGGCGGGGGTTTGGCCTCCGTTCCCATAGAGCAATTCGTGGATTTCCGGGAGGGTGAAGTTGGCATCTTTGGCAAGCTGGATGACGGCTAACAATTGGAGGATGGTGGGGGCATAGCGGCGCTGCCCACTGACACGGCGCGGGGGCGGTAACAGACCGATGCTTTCATAGTAGCGGAGCGCCGAGGTTTGTAAACCAGCAAGGCGGGCGACTTCGCCGATTGTCAATTCTTCCATTTGCTTTGCCGAAACAATCTCATGTTATAATTCGGGCATGATGATTACCCCTCCCCTCCATTATACCCGCATTGGTGATGGCCCGGACGTACTGCTGATTCACGGCTGGGCGAGTTCCAGCCAGATGTGGTCACGGCTGATGCATGACCTGAAAGACGAGGCTCGTTTCTGGGCGGTCGATCTGTATGGATTCGGCGAATCGCCGCGCCCCGAAATGGAACTGCCGGACATCGAAACCCATACAGCGCTGCTGATTGATTTTTGCGATCAGCACGGCATTCGTCCAGCCGCCATCATGGGACATTCGATGGGTGGAATGCTGACGCTCAAGCTGGCGCTGGCACGGCCGGATTTAGCCGAACGATTGGTGTTGATGTCCTCGGTTGTGACGGGAAGTTATGGCGTTCCGATTGAAATCAGCCGTTTGATTACCAGCAGTCTGGGCAGTTTTGCGGTCGCCAAGTCCAAGCCGTTCTGGATGCTGGCACAGTCTGATTTCCTGCCTTCGCTGCTGAAAGCACCCTGGTACATGGACGAAGAAGCGGCAACCCGCACACGGCTGGATTTCAAACGTACCTCGTGGCAGGCAGCGATGGGTGGATTAACCAGCATTGCCCGCGAAAACCTCGAACCGCATTTGCCTGCCCTGCGCCAGCCAACACTGGTGATCGTCGGCAAACGGGATTTAACCGTACCAACCAAAGAAAGCTATCTGGCGGCAAAGCATTTACCAAACAGCCGTTTAGTGGAACTGCCACGCAGCCATCATCACCCGCTGGACGAAGAACCTACCCGCACAGTCGGGGCAATCCATGACTTCCTGCGTGAACGACATCAGGCGGCAGTTAGCTGAGGCTCACTCGTACAGCATAAATGTGCTAGAATAAGGTCAATATTTGCTGTAACAGAGCTAAACAGGTTTTTGGTTATTGGTTCTCTAAAACTAATCACCAACTACTAAAACCCAATTGATACTCTGTTAAAAGCTAAAGTGACAAAGATACACAGGAGGAATGTTCTGGATACTCTGGAACTCGCTCGCTACATTGTTGATGTAGTAGAAGACAAAAAAGCTGAAGATATTGTCCTGCTGGATTTGCGCCCGGATGCCATCATCGCGGATTTTTTCGTGATCTGCAACGGCAACAGCGACCGCCAACTAAAGGCGCTGTCGGATTACGTGCGAACAGCAGTTAAAGAACGCTACGAAAGACTGCCCTTTTCCGTCGAAGGTACAGCGGAAAGCGGCTGGGTGCTGATGGATTTTGGTGATATTGTGGTTCACCTGTTCCTGAATGAAAAGCGCCGTTTCTACGATCTGGAAGGGTTGTGGAGCGGGGCGCATGTGCTGTTGAGCATTCAGTAAGCACTACCTTTCAAATACCCCTACCGTATCTATGTAATAGGTTTGCGGCGCGAGGTCAATGGGTTGGGCATAAGCCAGCCGATAGCCTTTCGCCGCCAGCCGTTTGCCGTCGCGCGCCAGCGTGGCCGGATCGCTGCTGACATAAACCAGACGCGGCACACCAAGATCATCCAAAGCATCCAGAGCATCACCACTCAAACCATCAGCGGGTGGGTCGATTACTGCCGCATCATAGTGATCTTCTAACGCATCTAACACATCTTCGACCGCGCCTTCGATCACATCCACATTATCGAAATCGGCCAAGTTCTCGTCAGCATCATTAACAGCAGGTGGATAACTTTCCACCAATGTCACCAACCGCGCAGCACTCGCCATAAATGCGCTGTAAACCCCAACACCCGCGTATAAATCCAGCACTGCCTTGCCGTTCAGGTCACCCAATCCTAAAAGCACTTCATCGACCAGACGATCCAGTTGGGCGAGGTTCGGTCGCAGGAAACTCCCGGCAGTTGTCCGCAAGTTTCGCCCCTTGAGGGTGTAGCCGCTGTGGGTATCGCCAATCAGGTTGACGGGTTCGTTGGTGCTGAGGAGTAAATTGACGCTCATCGGCAAATCGGTTTCCAGTTCCGGCGGCAGATCATCTTTCATAAAAATGACGATCATAGCCCCACCGTCGCTGCCCTGCTGCAAGATAATTTCTTCCAGCCCGGCCAGCTTTTCCAGATCAAGCGATTCTTTCAATGCCAGCAAATCCGGGTGCAAAATGTGGCATTCGGTGATGGGAATATTGCCTCGTGTAGCGCTGTTCGGCGGGGATTGCATCGGCAACCCTAGTTCCCCGTTTATGACCTGAAACGTCATACGCCAGTTATAGCCCCATTGTTCCGGGCTGGCGATTACGGGGCGCACATCAGCATCCCGAAAACCGCCGATGCGTTCCAACTGGTCAGCCAGCACATCCTGCTTGAGCAATAACTGGGCGGGGTAATCGATATGCTGCCACTGACAGCGACCACAACGACCCGGCCCAAAATGCGGGCAGCGCGGGCGCACCCGGTCGGCGGAGGCTTCCAGCAGTTTGACGCCTTCGGCAAAAATCACACGCCCTTTTTCGCTCACTGTGTGCGCCTGCACTCTTTCACCGGGTATGGTGTAGGGTACAAACACCGTGCGTCCGGCGTACCGGCCTAATGCACTGCCACCGTGTGCCATCCCGTCTAATTCCAGATCGAAGGTTTCGTTGGTCATAATTCCCCAGTTGATGAAGTGTTTGAGTTGATTGTACACCCGCCGTCTGATCGTTATAATTCCTTTATTGCACACGCCCGATGAAAGTTACATCACGAAAGCAAGGATAGCCATGCCAGAACACGATAAAATCAAACGCTTTATTCAAACTGTCCCCCTGTTTAAAGGGCTGGACGAAGACCGCCAGTTCGCCCGTCTGGCGAAACGCTTCTCGGAACGTTCCTATGCTGCTGGCGAAACCATCGTCACACAAGGCACGATTGGAATCGGGTTATTCGTTGTCGAAAGCGGCCACGCCGAAGCCATCCGCGAATATCCGGGCGGCGAAAAGCAGGTGGTCAACACTTTTGGTCCAACCGATTTCTTTGGAGAACTCTCGCTGCTGGATGAAGAACCGCGCACGGCCTCGGTCATCGCTACCGAACCGACCCAATGTTTGATTCTGACACAGTTGGATTTTCTTTCTGCGCTGCGCGAAGATGCGGATATTCCCATTGCGGTGTTGAAGGAACTCGCCAAACGCTTCCGCCGTGTGATGGAAAGCCTCTAGGCTGCTATGGTGGCTTTACAGGGCGTCCAGTTAGACGCCCTTACAACTTTTTTGGGGGTAAGACGTATTAGAATGCAGGGCGAGCCTCATCGCCCCAGTCAGTGATTTAAGGAGAACTTCGCCCCATGACGATTCGTGTTCAGTGGGCTACCCCCGAAAAGACCATCGTCCATCTGGAATTTGAGCGCGGCTGGACGTGGGATACCCTAAAGGCAGCGATACAGCAGGCGGATGACCACATCATCAGCGTACCCCATCAGGTTCATCTCATCATCGACATTAGCAAGGCGGGCGGTTTGCCCCGCGACTTTATGAGCGCAGCGGGTGATCTGTTCGCACAGGGTGAAGCGCGGGCAAATGAGGGACACAAAATTGTGATCGGCGCAGGGGCACTGATCCGCGCGGCTTACGCAGGTTTTCAAACCGTTTACGGCTACCGACTGGAAGGCCGTCCGTTCCAGTTCGCAGGAAGCGTGGATGAGGCGCGGCGTATGGTCGGCAGCAGTTAGCCGATTTGCAAGGAGGGTGCAGCGTTATGCATCGCCCTCGCCATCCTCCTGCGTCCCGCCCCAATAACCAGAGAGCCATTTCATGGCATCAACCGCGCTGTGCGGTTTCTGTTCACCAGACATCAAATCGCGGTCGAGGTCATCACCCCGCCGGATAAGGTTGGCACGGGTGCGGTTATCGCCCATCGCCGCGATAATCTGCGCCAATTCCTTGAGGTTGTTGGCGAGGATTTGGCGTTCCTGTGGGGAAATCTGATCTTCGCGCGCGTCCAGCTCAGCCCGCATAATCTGGGCGTCGAACTGCCCGCTGCGTTTAGTGCTGGGGTCAAAAGATTCGCCGAGAGCTTCCAGCACGGTATAGGCCGCGCGGATGTCGCTGGCGAATTCTTTCAGCGTTCGCCCGCCAAGCATTTTACGCAGCCCGGTCAGGGTGTGCAGAACACTCCGTTCTTCTTCCAGAGAACGTTTGCCATCCAGTGCCTTATCCAACCGGGATAAACGGGCGATGGGCTGCCCCCGGATAAACCCACGCCACCAGTTGGTCGCGTAACTCCGCAGCGTTTCGCTCCAGGCTGTCTGGGCTGCCAACCGGCGCAGGTTTTCCACAAATTGCACGTCGTCTTCGGTGGCTTCCAGTGTATGTACCAGCCGTTTAGTCGCCACTTTGACGATTAATTCGTCCTTGACCTCCGCCCCTAAGTTCAGCATATGCCAGAGGGCTTCCGGCCTTAACTCGATATTCGGGAATTGGTTCAAGGTGCGGGCTACCTGCTGCACCAGCGGCAGCGCCTCCCGCCGCCATTCCAGCCCGTCCAGCATGGTGATATACAGAATGGCCGCCTGCCCCGGCGACATATCCCCGGCCAGCACCACCCGCCCGATCAGGTCGATGGCGTCGTTGATGGTGCGTTCGCTGTGTTCGAGGATATAAATCAGCCGCAGAAATAAGGCTTTCGCCCCATCTTCCTGATGCAGCAAACCCAGAAACAAATCATCCTGACGACTCCGTAAAGCCAATGTCGCCAGCATTTCCAGCGATTCCATGCTCAGGAAAGCCGCGCCATTTTCCAGCCAGACCTGTACAATGCTGGCAGGCTGGTAATGCGCCGGGAGCATGGGGTTAATCGGTTGTAAGCCGATATATAAATCCCAGATTTTACCGAGGTTTGCCGGAATGAACATTGCGCCCACGCCTGCCCGTGCCGCCCGTGCCATCCCGATCAAAAAGATTTCCGCACCCTTGTTTTGAAACAGCACCATTGGGTCGCCGTCAAAGTCACGCAGCACACGCCCGATATTATTGGGAAGTGCTTCGAGCAGCGCCGGATCATCCAGCAGCGTATCAATAACGGCTGGATCGCGCTTGGCTGCCAACAGCACCAGTGCCCGCGCCAGATCGGGATCGGTATGGGTTTGTTCCTGGGCGGCCAGAATGCCAAAATGCAGCACATCGGTGAGTTCGTAAGTCGCGGGTTCGCGGGCAAGCAACGTCAGCCAGTTGATTATGGTTTCGCAGCTTCCCGCATCGTTTATCGCCACACGCATGGAATAGACCGCTGCAACTTTCAGGCGGAACAACCAGCGCGGGTTAAGATTTTCGGCCACGCGCGCCCGCACAAAGCTGTAGACTATATCTGGCTGATCGTGGAGGGCATCGTTTAATGCCGAATCCAATACTGAATCCAGAGCTGGGTCAGCATCCATCAAACGCGCAACCAGCCCACCAGCTTCTGCATCGCGGGTTTCCAGCGCATAGGCCAGCAGTTTCCGGGCATAATCCAAGCGCAGTGCAGCGTCCAGAACATTATCACTGCTCAGGGCGGCTTTAATCGACTCGATGTCTGGTTCTACCCCGTTCGTAAACGGCTGTTCCCCCTCGTTCACCCCAACCACCTTCATCATAAACTGCCCGATTTATTTACTTTTTTGCCGAATTCGGCGGATGAAATCCACACTCTGCAACTTACGTTCCAAAACAAACGTGATGTAGCCCAGCAGGATGCGCTCGGCATCGTCATGCAAGGATAGGCTGATATTCAGATTTTTAACATGGGTGTATGGGCTGCGCTGCATATGCCGAAGCAGTTTGAGGGTCACCATTGAAATCGGCACGGCGGCCATACCATCGTGTGCGAAACCGGGTTTAACCGCACCCCCCAGCGCATAGCTAAAGAATTGGTCTTCGGCCTCGACTTCTTCCCGGCTAACAACACATTCATTCAACTCCGGGCGAAATCCAACCAGATCGAGCAGGCGCGTTTCATAATAGCGCACGGCCAAACGGGGATCGCTGTCATTACACAGCCGTTCCAGCGTTTCGTCCACCAGCGTAAACAGTTCGCCAAAATCAGCATCGGCTTCGGCGGTGAAACGGTCAAGCAGCTCGGCGGCATAACTGGCATAAGCGCCGCGCGTCAAATCTTCGCGGATGCCCAGATAGGGTTCAACCATTTCGGCCTGCGCCACAATATCCAAATCACGGCCTTTGTGAATCAGCATATCCGCGCGGGTAAAGAGTTCGACATGTCCGGTTTTATGGCTGGTCGGTTTGCGCGCCCCTTTGGCAATCACATCCAGTTTGCCATGTTCGGGCGTCAACAGCGTCAAAATGCGGTCGGCTTCACCAAAATCCCGCCGTTTGAGAATAATTACCGGCGTGCGAAATGCACGTTCAGCGCGGGGCATCGGTTAGCGGGGGAGACGGTCTGGGCCGAAGCCGTCTAACAGGAGATCGGTCAGGAGGACATCGGTGTGAATATTGCCATCCATATCAACAGTGATGACGCGCAAATTGGGGGCGAATTCGTAAAGCATCTGGCGGCACATCCCACAGGGCGAACCCGCATTGCGAGTAGCAACCACCAACAGATCAAACTGGCGACGGCCTTCACTGACGGCCTTGACCAACGCTGTGCGCTCGCCGCAAATCGTCACCGGGTAGGAGGCGTTTTCCACATTACAGCCGCTGTAGATCGTGCCATCCAATGCCCGCAGGCCAGCCCCTACCGGATAATTCGAGTAGGGTATATACGCATTGCCAGCGGCAGCAATCGCCACTTCAATGAGTTGTTGCACAGCAGAATCTACGTTCACAGTCATTGTGCATTCATGTACATCAAAACCTGACGAAATGTGAACGTGAGTCTATCTTAAAACCGACGCCCCTGCAACGGAGCGATGTAAAACAAGGGCAATCCCCGGCTCTATAATGCACCGGGGATTTGCAGCATTCGGTTTAGGCTTCGTCAGTTTCAGGGGCGGGAACAGGCGGTGCAGCCTCGAAGTTCAGGTCGCTGGCGGGCGAACCTGTGGCGGCTTCCATCAATAAGGTCAACCGTGCTGCCATCGAGGATGGATCGGGATGGATGCCATCTTGCAGCAAAGCAGTTTCAAACACCTGCTCAACTACCGCATTCACCAGCGGATTATCGGCATTGGTCGCTAAAAGTCCACTCAGATTATGCATTAGCGGGTGGCGCGGGTTGATTTCCAGAATTTTGACGGGCAGTTCGTGTTCTTTGTCCAGCAGTCGGTTAAGGCGGAACATGTTGCGTGATGCACTGTGTTCATCGCTGACCAAACGCGCGGGACTGCCTGTTAAACTTTTGCTGCTGCGAACATCACGCACACGTGCTCCAAGCACATCAGCAAACCGTGAACGTAGCGATTCAAAAATATCTTCCGCCAGATTTTCGCGTGATGGGGTCTCGTCTGGCTGGGCTTCACCCACACTGCTCAGGTCAATATCGGCCTCATCCACATTACGGAGATGGTGGCCTTTGTAGTCTGACAGACCCATCAGCATCACTGGATCGACCGGGTCAGTGAAGTACAGCACTTCAATGCCACGCTGGCGGAACGAATCCAAGTGTGGGCTGCGCGCTACATTGTAGAAATCTTCGCCCAAAATGTAGTAAATATCTTCCTGATTCGCAGCCATACGCCCAACATAATCGTCGAGTGAAATCAGATCATTTTCATCGGCACTGCGGTTGCTGGTGAAGAACAACAGCGGCTCAATATCAGTGCGATCCATCGGGCTGACGACTACACCCTGCTTGATGTAACGGGCGAAACGCTCGAAAATCTTCAGGTAGGTTTCTTTATCCTTCTGGGCAAGGCGCTTGAGTTCGCTGAGGACTTTGCCGGTGACGGTCTTTTTGAGGTTCGCCATCACCTTCGTAGCCTGTACGCTTTCGCGGTTGACGTTCAGCGGGAGGTCTTCGCTATCCACCACGCCCTGCACAAATTGCAGATATTCCGGCAGCAGGTCTTTGCTGTATTCCTGAATCAGCACTTTGCGAGCATAGAGCTTCAGACCGGGCTGCTTGCGTGGGCTCAGGACGCTGGGTTCACCACTGCCGGGGATAAACAGCAATGCATAGAATTGCAGCGGTACATCGGCGCGCATATGGATGCGGTGCAACGGCTCCTCAAAATCCAGCGTGAGCATCTTGTAAAAATCGGTATACTGCTCGTCGGTGACTTCTTTCGGGTCTTGACGCCAGATCGCCGTTTGTTTATTAGTGGCTTCTTCATCCTCGCCCACATAAATTGGGAAGGCAATATAATCCGAGTGGCGGCGGATGATGTCTTTCAGTTTCCAGTCGGAGAGGAATTCTTTGGCATCTTCCTTCAAGTATAAAGTGATGTCCGTGCCACGGGTTTCGCGTTCGGCGGGTTCGATGCTGTAAGTCGCGCCGCCATCGGATTCCCAAGCGAAAACGGGTTCATCCGGTTTATACGAGCGTGAAACAACCCGTACTTTATCCGCTACCATGAATGCCGAGTAGAAACCAACGCCGAACTGCCCGATGACATCGGTGGCCGCGCCCGCGTTACGTTCCTTCATAGCCTCGATAAAGGCTTTCGCACCGCTGCGGGCGATGATGCCCAGATTATTCACCAGATCATCATGGGTCATGCCGATGCCCGAATCGCTGATCGTCAACGTTCCGGCTTCTTCATCCGCTTTGATTTCGATAGCCAGTTCAGCATCGGAATCCTGAATATCGCGGTTGGTCAGCAGTTCAAATTGCACCCGGTTGAGCGCGTCGGATGCGTTGGAAACCACCTCGCGGAGGAAAATTTCGCGCTCGGTGTACAGCGAGTGAACCAGAATATCCAGTAATTGCTGAATTTCAGCTTGGAAGGTAAAAGTCTCAGCCATCGGCAGAGCCTCCTTAATTAATTTGGTTGGGGAAATTTCGCCGTTATTTATAACACAGACATGTTAGAGATGCGTAAACATTTTTGAGGTTGGGGCGCAACATGTCACGCCCCTCCTGTCCATTCCGCTTAGTTATCGAATTCCTTCAACACATGGCGGGAAATTACAAGGCGCTGAATTTCGCTGGTGCCTTCGCCAATCGTCATCAGGCGTTGGTCGCGGTAGATGCGCTCCACCGGATATTCGCGGCTGTAGCCGTAGCTGCCGTGAATCTGGATGGCGTTGCGGCAGACTTTTTCCGCCACTTCGCTCGCCATCAACTTGCCCATCGCGGCCTGTTTACCGTAATCGCGCCCTTGATCTTTCAGCCACGCGGCGCGCCAGACCATCAACCGGGCAGCTTCGATTTCCATCGCGGCATCGGCAATCATCCATTGGATGGCCTGATGGTCGGCAATCGATTTGCCAAAAGCGCGTCGCTGCTTGGCATATTTAACCGCTTCCTCGAAGGCTGCGCGGGCTAGGCCGACGCTCAACGCGCCGATGCTGATGCGTCCGCTGTCCAGTGTTTGCATAGTCTGGTAAAAACCCTGACCTTCACCCCCCAACGCGGCATCCAGCGGGACGCGCACTTCGTCAAAACTGAGCATTTGGGTTGGCGAGCCTTTCAAACCCATTTTCTTTTCCGGCGGGTGGATGGTCAGTCCTTCGGATTTCGGTTCGACCAGCAGGAGGCTAAAGCCTTTGGTTCCAGCCTGTTTATCCGTCCGCACCAGCGTGACAATCACCGGGGCATACTTGGGATTAGTGATCCACGCTTTGCTGCCGTCAATAATCCAGCTATCGCCTTCTTTAACTCCTGCGGTTTGCACCCCACCTGCTAGATCAGACCCCGCGCCGGGTTCGGTCAAGGCCAGTGAACCGAGGCAGTCGCCGCTGATTAGCTTGGGCAGATAACGTTCTTTTTGTGCTTGTGAACCCCAATTGGTGATCGGTGAACAGCACAAACCATTATGCGCTGCCAGCGAAAGCGCGGTTGATCCACACGCCCAACCGAGTTCTTCGATTGCCAACGTCGCCGTCATGGTATCCAGATTCGCCCCGCCGTATTCCTCCGGCACTTGCAGTCCGGTCAGGCCGAGTTCCGGCATTTTGCGGATGGCTTCCCAGCGAAGTTCACCTGTTTCGTCAATCTCCGCCGCATAGGGTTTAATTTCGCCCGCGCAGAAATCATGCACGGTGCGTTGGTACATTTTTTGTTCTTGATTCAGTTCAAAATCCATTTTTTGACCTCAATAATCTGCTCTCTTGCGGGCTGAATTATACCCTGTGCTGGATTGAACGGTATACAATGGAGTGCGACAAGGAGTTGATTTATGGCACGCATCACACAGCGTTTGGGCATGACGCGCTACGACGCGGATGAATATTATCGTCAGGCTTTGGATGCTTTCAAAAAAGGGCGTTACGACGCAGCGATCAACGCGGTCAATGAGGCGATTGCACTGCTGCCGACTCATGCCGAATATTATGCGGCGCGCGGTTTGATGTATCACGAAGATGGTGTCAAAGAGAAGGCGCTGGCGGATTTTGAAAAGGCGCTCAAGCTGTATCCCGGCGAAATGCTGGCGCATTATGGACGTGGGATGATCGCTTACAAAGACCGCAATTGGGACGAAGCGTTGGCGCATTTTCAGGATGCATATAAAGCGAACCCGCAGCGCCCGGAAACGCTGTATTACCTCTCTATTTTGTATCATCGCAAGGGGAATAATCCAGCAGCGCGGCAGTTGATGGAGATGGCGATTAAGGAATTTGGGGAAGGGTCAGAGTATGCCCGTCACCGCGCCGACGCTCAACGTTGGGTAAAAGAATTCGACAAGATTTTGGGCATCAAGAGTTAGGTGCATGGAAAAGCGCAAACGCAAACCTAAAGCACCCGCCAACCAGCACGAATTTGTTTCCCCCTTTTCACTGGAGGAATGTGTTGATCGTGTCCCATCTGGCATAGCACATTGCATTGATCGAGACACCTACACATTTGAGATCAAATCAAGCATCAATAATACACGTAATCAGTTTGCCAATATCACAGTTCGTCTTGAACGAATTGCTGAAAACAAAACGCTGGTGATGGGCAAAGTCCATAGCTCTAAATTTGTAGTCGTTTTCACTCTAGCTGTGGCGCTAGGGTTCATAGCTATTTTAGCTGTCCCAACGCGAAGTGTTGGATTAGGTATCTTGATTGCCTCAGTGCTGGTTTCTACGGTGTCTATTAGCCATCGTTTAAGTACAAACGCTCTGGCAAATTCGCTTTTCGCCTTATTCAAAGCTATACAGAAAACTAAAAAGGCTATGCGTAGGCCAATTGTTTTCCCTTGGCTAATGTTTCGTCTATCATCTGGTTTGCCTTTAAATGACTGTGCAGTTCGGTTACAGCAGTTATCGTTCAAGCCTGTGCTGGTCAAAATTGTTGCCGTAGATGCAGATGAATATCAATTTTTAATCAGGCCATTTGGTTCGGAATGGGCAATGATACGCATTTGGGGACAACTGAAATACACAGAAGATTACATCACTCAGGTACACTATAGGATTGGTGCGCCTCTCTTAACATATTTGCCAATAGCATTATTCTTGACCCTTTCTCAGGGAGGATTCAATTCAGGAGAAGCGAGATTTTTTCTCAATTTTCTGTTTTCAATCCTACTTTATTTCTTAGGCTTCATTTTGCTTGGAGGTGTTGGGAATATTTTAAGCGTTCGGCGAACCTTCACCAAAATTTTAAACCCTTGATTATCATCCCCACTCGTTCGCGGTTTTGATGTATTCGTAGGCTTCGCTCAACTGTTTGAAGCGGGCTTCAGCTTCCGGCTTGGGCAGTTCGCTCACGTCGGGGTGGACTTCAAACGCCAGCTTGCGAAAGGCTGCTTTCACTTCTTCACGGGTCGCGGCACGGACAACACCCAACAGTTCATACGATAATTCCAAGCGGGTTTTGGGGGCAGATGGGGCTGCATGAGCTGATGCTTTGCCCCCATTGGGGAACGGTGGAACGGCAGTGCTGCGAAACGGCGAGGTTTTGGCGGAAAGCTCGGTTTCAAAATCGGCCAACAGCCAGTAGCCCTTTAAAGCGTTATGCTTCACATTGATCTTGTAATGCCGAATCTGTTTGAGTTCCAGCGCCACGCCATAGACGACTTCAATCTCAAAGCGGGAAACGGTTTTGAACTGTACCGGATAAACCGCCGGGCCGGATTCGCTCAGGGTGTAAGCGTAGGCGCGTTCATTCGCTAATGCCTGAAACGGCACATACCAGCGGTCGGCTTGATCGTGTTCGCCGTGCTGCGGGAACAGGGTGGCATCCAACATAAACAGGGTTGGGATGGCGCTGCCCGTTGCGTTTTCGATAATGCGGCGGACTTTGGGGGTTTTGGTCGGCTCGTCAATGAGATGGATGTGAATTGTCATCCCTGCCCATGTATAAACGATCAGATCAACATCGCGCACCGAGTCCATCGATACGGATGATTGGGTGAACGCAGCCCGCTGCACGCTGACCAATCCTGTCAAGCGATCTCGCAGCCAACCTTTAAAGATGTGAGTTGTGGGTTTGTTCATGATCCAAATTGTGCAGCACTAACCAACCGAATGCCAGTCCCAGCCCTGCTAATGCTCCGGCTAATCCCCATGCAGGAGCGCGTTCCAAAATCGCCAGCATCAGCAGCGGCGGAAAATCCAGAAAAATGTGGGCATGTAGTGCGTTCTTGAAAAACATCAATCCGGCGGCGCTGATGCTCGTGCCCAACCCAATCAGCAGTCCGAACAGGGGCGCGCCCAACAGAATTTCACGCGGGGCAAGCGCCCTGCCGCGGAGGGTTTTCATCACCCAGCGAATCACCAACAGCAGCACCAATCCCAACCCCAACACCACTGGAGGCCATACTAAATTATCTTCCGGGCTGAGCCATGCAAACACCAGCAGGCCATAAAGCAGCATCAAACGGCGCAGCATCTTCACAGTTTGTATGCCTCGCGGATGAAACGCTCCACAATCCAATGGGGCAGCAAGCGGCGGGCGATGGGCAGCAGCGTTTCTGTGCCGCGAGTCACCGTGTAACGCAGACGGGGATTACGACTTTCAATAATTTTGCCCAAAACGCGGGCGACTTTTTCCGGCGGTGGGCCGTTCTTCACGTTCGTGTGGTGGATGCTTTCCGCCTGTTCGCGTACACCATCATAAGCTGCGTTGCGGTTCGCAGGCAGCGCACCTGTGATACTGGTGTGAATATCGCCCGGTTCGATCAGCACCACTTTGACGCCAAAATCGCGCACTTCATAACGCAGTGATTCGGTATAACCTTCCAGCGCGTGTTTGGATGTGGCATAAATGCCCAGATACGGCACGCCCACCAATCCAGCTAACGAACTCATATTGATAATTAAGCCGCTGCCCTGCTTTCGCATATGCGGCAGAACCGCCTGCACCATGCGATGGACGCCGATCAGATTGGTTTCCAAAATCTGGCGAATGTCTTCTGGCGAGGCGTCTTCAATCGCACCGGATAAGCTGATTCCGGCGTTGTTCACTAACACATCAATCCGCCCCTGAATGCGGATGACATGCTCTACACAGGCGTGAACCGATTCTTCGTTTGTTACGTCGAGTTCCAGCAGGGGAAATAGTGAATCGGGATGTTGGTCAGGATAACGGCTCGTCCCAAAAACGATGTACCCGCGCCCCGCCAACCATCGGTTGCAGGCTAAACCAATCCCGCGCGATGCTCCCGTAATTAAAACAACTTTTGAAGCCACAACCGTTACGAGAAAATGGAATCAGCAGTGAATGTCTTAAAATTCAACACGGGCGAATCGAAGCTCTCACCGGGGCCATACACACCCATCCGAACAAACTTGTTTTCCCGCAATGCCCATACTTCAATGTACTGTGCCAGTGGGTCAATCATCCAGTATTCACGAACGCCGTACTGCTCGTAAATTTCAAACTTCTTTTTGCGGTCGCTGCGTTCGGTGCTGGGCGAAAAAATTTCGACGATTAAATTCGGTGCGCCGCGCCAGTATTTGCCATTTTCGAGATGGCAGCGCTGGTTATCCTTGCTGACCCAAAAAATATCGGGCTGAAAATAGTTGATCTCGTCGAAATAAACATCGGTTGGGGCATGGCGGAATTCGCCGCCTTCGGGGAGGATTTTTGCCAGCGCCAAAATAGTCTTCATTGAGGTCTGCTGATGGGCGTCTTCAGGAGCGGGCGACATGATAAGTTCTCCATCAATGAGTTCGGCAGGCAAATTGGTTTCCGGCAGCAGCATGAATTCTTGGGCGGTCATGCGTGTGCGAATCATGTCAACCATTGTTTAAGGTCTCCATTACCCTCAATGTCTACTGTATCACATCCGCATCACTTTTTCGTAGACAGCCAGCGTTTCTTTCGCGGTTTTGCGCCAGCTAAAAGTCGTTGCCCGCGCCAAACCCTGATTAACCAGCGACTCGCGGAAGGAATCCTGATTCAGCAGCGACAGAATTGCCCCGCCCATCGCCCGCGCCTCACCCTCTTTGACCAGAAAAGCGGCATCTCCGGCGACTTCAGGAAGAGACGATACTTCGTTGGCGACCACTGCCGTTCCACAGGCCATCGCTTCCAGAACAGGCAGGCCGAATCCCTCATAAATGCTGGGGAAAACAAACACTTTTGCCAAGCGATACAGCGACGGTTTATCGGCTTCGTCAATATAACCCGGCCAGTGAATCAGATCGGTTAAGCCCAATTCGCCCGCATACTTCCGCATATCAGGAAACATATCGCTTCCCCACTGCGGTTCACGCCCGCCGATCACCAATGGGACGCCGCTGCTGGTGACATAGGTATAGGCCAGCAGCAGTTGGTTAACCTGCTTGCGAATGTCGAATCCACCGAGATACAGCACAAATTCATCTGGTAGATTGTATTTGCGCCGGACTTCTTCATCGCGCTCTTTGCCGATGCGGGGATGATAAACCTCGTCCGCCGCTAGATAAGTCACCGTAATTGAGTCTTCCGGCAGGCCGAGATACTTCACAATATCGGCTTTGGAGGCGTTACTCAACGTCAGGGTATGCGCCGAACCACGCGCCGTCGCGCTGACCAGTGAGGTATACAATCGGGCTGCGGCTCCGCGTGAATAATCGGGAATCGCCGCCGGAATCACATCCAGCACCGATGTCACCAACCGCGCGGGTGAGGACATTGGTCCACCCCAATAGGGAACATGGGCAATATCGGCGTTGACCCTTCCGACCATTTGTGGAAATGTGCGCTGCTCGAACCACACTTTGCCGATTTTGCCACTTCTGCCTTGTGTGGTGACAATGCTCACATTCTGCGGCAGATCATCCGGCGCATGGTTATGCGGCGGCAGCACCAGCGTCATATCCAAATCAGGCGCGACGCGGCGCAGGTTATGCAGCAGGCGGCGGATGTACTGCCCGCTGCCTGTATTGGGCTGATCCCAGAACCAGCCGTTGTATACAATATGCATGAGTAGTTTTTAGCTTTCAGCCTTCAGCTTCAGATTTTTAACCGCTGCTCATGCTGACGGCTAATTGCTGATCGCTGACAGCTTATAAACACCGATCACAGAGTCCATAAAATTCCAGCAGATGCCCGGTCAGCCGGACGTGCAAACGGGTTTCCAATTCCTGTGTCATTTTATCCAGCGCGCATTCCTCGAACTCGATCACCCGATTGCAGTTGGTGCAAATGATGTGGTGATGATGACCATCCGGCAGCAGCACATAAGTCGGCGTTAGGCTGGTATGGATGTAAGTCGGGCGGATGATCGACAAACTGGTGAACAGATCGAGGGTGCGAAAAACGCTGGCACGTCCGATGCTGGGATCAACGGCTGAAACCCGTTCCAGCACTTCTGCTGAAGTAATATGCCCGCCGCTGGTTTCCAAAACGTCTAACACTGTCAGACGAGCATTGGTAAGTTTATGCCCTGCATCACGCAGTCGTACCGCGCGTGGGCTAAGTTCTTCGGACATGATTCCAAATCCTAAATCTTGACAGTCGCCCCTTATTGAGATATTGTATCAACTCTTGAATTGAGACGATGTATCAATAGGAATGCTTACGACATGCCAAAACGCTTGGTTGTTTCGACCCTTATTGTACTCATAATTGGCGTATTCTCCACTGTAGCCGCCCAAACTGAACCGCTAAATGTGGTGGCGACCACGACACTCATCGCGGATGTTGCTAAAAATGTTGGCGGTGATTGGGTCAATGTCAGTTCATTGATTCCCGCTGGTTCGGATGTTCATGCCTTTGAACCCACGCCGCAGGATGTCCTCAAAGTAGCTGATGCCAATGTGGTGCTGGTCAATGGGGCAGGTCTGGAGGTTTTTCTCGGTGATTTGGTCGAGAACGCGGCGGATGTTCCAATCATCACTGTGTCCAACGGGATTGAAATGTTGGCTTTTGGTGAACATCATCACAACGAGGAAGCCGTTGAAGCTGAACATGAAGATATGGAAATAATCGGCATCCTGGGTGAAGAAGACGTTTGCGAAGATGAACATCATGACGAACCCGAAGCCACCGAGGAAGCTCATGATGAACATGAACACGGTGTATGTGACCCGCATGTTTGGACGAACCCATTGAACGTGAAAGTGTGGGCGACCAATATTGCCGAGGCTTTTGCTGCCGCCGACCCCGCCAATGCTGATGTTTACCGTGCGAATGCCGAAGCCGATAATGCCCAATTGGATGCGCTGGATGCTGAAGTTGTGGAAATCCTCTCGGTTGTGCCGGAAGAACGGCGGATACTGGTCACCAATCACGAATTTTTCGGCTACTTCGCAGCACACTATGGCTTTGAGATTGTCGGTGTTGTCATCGCGGGTGGGACAACCCTCAGCGATACCGACCCGCAGCAGTTGGCGGAACTCATCCAGTTGATTGCTGATGAAGGAGTTCCGGCCATTTTTGCAGAGATTTCTAGCACACCGGGATTGGCAGAAGTCGTCGCCCAAGAAACCGGAATCAATGTGGTCACGCAGCTTTACAGCGATTCGTTGAGCAGTGGTGAACCCGCAGGAACATATCTCGATTACCTGCGGTATAATGCTCTTGCGATTGCAGAAGCCTTGAAATAATCTTCACCCCACGACGTAAAATTCCGCCGCAACAAGCAGTCAGAGAGAAGGGCATCGAGTAATGGATGCCCTATAGCCTATTCAGATAGAGGTCACTTGTGCTGACGGTAGCCGAACCCATCGAAATGAAGCCAGTTCCAGTTCGTGTACCGGCGCGGCTGGCGCTGGAAGTGCGCGACCTGACGGTGATTTACAACAACGAACCTGCACTGGAAAATATCAGTTTCAGCGTCAAGGCTGGGGAACGAGTCGCCATCATCGGGCCGAACGGCGCGGGCAAATCCACGCTCATCAAGACAGTGATGGGTATGCTGCAACCGCAGGCGGGAATGGTCAAAATCCACGAAAGCGGTCGTTACTGTTTGGGTTATGTTCCACAGCATGAAGGCGTAGATTGGAGCTTCCCGGCGACAGTGCGCGATGTCGTGATGATGGGACGCATTCGTCAAATCGGCTGGCTGCGCTGGCCGGGACGTGCCCAATGGGACGCGGTTGATGTTGCGCTTGAGCGGGTTGGCATGGCGGATTTGGGTGATCGGCAAATTGGGGAACTCAGCGGCGGGCAGCGGCGGCGGGTATTCATCGCACGGGCGTTGGCACAGGAAGCCAAAATTCTGCTGCTGGATGAACCCTTCAGCGGGGTAGACGCCGGAGCGCAGGCTAGTTTGATGGATGTGCTGGATGGGTTAAACACGGAGGGGATGACGATTATTCTCTGTACGCATGATCTGGCGCTGGCTTTCAAGCGTTTTGACCGGGTACTCGCTTTACATCAGCAACTTATTGCTTATGGCACTGCGGATGAAGTCTATCAACCGTCGGTGCTGGCGCGGCTGTATGGCGGGCAGATTGCTACGCTGGAAAATGGCCGCCTCCTCTTTGTAGACGACCACCACTGTAATGACTGCTAACCCTTTTTCTTCTCGCGCAGTTTGGTGCGGATGTAATCAATTTGCGTCTTCAGGCCGGCTTTGAGTTGCGGGCCAAGCAAGTTTTCATCCAAGTCAATATCAATGATAACAGAGGCACTGTCGCCGCTGGGGACACTCAGAATGAATTTTGTGGCCTTACTGATTTTGCTTTGCATAGTTTGTATTGTTGGCATTAAAGGAACGCTGAAGTTGGTTGAGGCCAGCGGCCCATTGGCAACAAAAAACGGCTGCGGCAAATAATAATTGATCGACACTTCCTCGGTGGAAATCGACACAATATCTTGATAAAGGTACTCATAGGTCTTAGAACCCAATAATTCGCCGTGCAAGAAGTTGAACCGGGCAGAGTAAGCTGAGATACGGGTATCTGACAAATAAACCACCATAAACTGGTAGCACGGAAACCGCAATTTGCCATCTACACTATCAAAACGGGCGCTTTGGAATTCATGTTGTGGAATATCGGGATTGCCGTCATCGTCTTTATTTTCCAGCAGTGCCCCATAAATGAAGCTAGTAGACCGCTCTGCTTCAAGCTGATTTGTTACTAGGCTGAGTCTTTCCAATCCAATGCGGTCACGAATGCGCCGCAGATCCTCCTGTAACCAGAGATCAATCTGATGAGCAGAAGGTATATTCCGCAAATCCTCTTCCAGGATTTCCCATTTCTTCAGCTTTTGCTGGTAGTCATAAAGCAGGCTCATATACTGTGCGCCCAACTGCTGGTAAGCCCAATCTCGTTGGTTAATGTAATTGCTGATGAGGCGCGTTCCACCAAAAATAATGCCGCCTGTGAGTATTAACGGGGCAATCAAAGCCAAGTCCAGCTTGAGGAACAGTGCCAGAATGCCGAGCAAGATAATGACCGGGCCAGCAATCGCACCGATCTGCTTCAGCAATCGTATGCGCCCAATTTCTGGTTCACGGGGCGCAATGGGTTTTGGCGGAATATCAGTGTACCCAAAATAAGCGCGGATTTGCCGCCGCTTCATTTCCTCAGTGATGATGCGTTGGGTTTTTGAGGTCGAATAAGGGCTGACGCTGCGAGATGTCATCGCAAACCTCAGTATGCGGCGGACTGTAGAGCAGTCATCGCTGGGCTGCTAAAGGCGGTCACAAGGGCAAGCAGTACCCTGAGTTCGGATTTATCTATTCTACCGCCCCGCGCCATGTTCAGACAGGTCATCACACCGGGTTCATCCACCCGATAACCATGTTTAGCAAAAAAATCTTCTTTGATGAGCGCCAGCAAAAATGCCGCCGGGGCTAAACCGGGATCATAGGCCAGCGCATTTGATGCATAGGTTTGTGCGCGAAGAGCTTCTTGATGTTCGAGCAAGAAGGGCCGCCGCATCCGCAATCCAGCTAATGCGAGCGCATAATTGGGATAAGCCTGTATCGGGTTCGCATTGATGGCCTGTTGTAACCCGGCTGCCGCGCCATCAAAATTCCGCATCGCCAGCAACGGCAGTGCCACCGCCAGTAAATCATCCATGCCGGAGGTTGCAACTGCCGCATAGGGTTGATAAGTTGCCACATAGATGCCAAGTTCGGCTGGTTGCAGATTCACCAGTTGCCCCAGCCGTGATGGGCGGTACACATGACCATTCACGCAGGTTAATGACCCTGCTGAACCGGACGCCTTGCAAATCGGGCAAATTTGTTGAGCCGGGGACGTGATGCTGCCCTGATTTTGCAATGCCCGCAGGACTTCCCCGAATGCGGTGGTGAAATCCTTTTTCACGAAATCAATGCGGTGAATTGACCCTAAACCCAACCAGTTCGGGTTACAGGCAGCGGCATAAATCGGCAGGATCGGCTTGTTGTTCTGGAGCGCATATTCGTATTCCTGACGGCAGTAATCCGATGCCAGTGAGTTCAGCGTCATGATAAGGACAAAAACCTCTGTCTGTGTAATGCCATCTTCAATCGACTTGCGCCAGTTATGCCCACCAATAATATCGTTCTGGTCAAACCATACAGCTACATGATTTGCCTGTAAGCTTATGACCAGTTGGCGGGCAAACATCATATCTTTTCGGGAATAACTGATAAAAACGGAAGTCATCGTTGAAGCACTCTCAGCCTAAAAATTATTGAGGTAATTATAGAAAATCCCCGGCGGATTACAAACCCCTTAATGCTGGGGATATAGCTGATGATTTCCCAATTTATCCCAAATTAGGGAAATCGGTGAACTCAAGTGACTCGTGGGGTGTATAATAAATTTGGACTAAAAGGTGGGTTTCTCGTGGAAAGTACAACAACCGAACGGCGATTTGTCCGCTTTGTCAAGCTCGGTCAGCACGAAATTGACAGCCATTTGCCCCGGTGGGCGCGGCGCTCCAACCCCATCATCCGGCGTCATCTTGGCATGTACTGGAAAACCATTCTCCCGGAAACAACCTTCTTAAAACGCGCTTTCGTCGTGCAGGCTGCATTAGTGCTGCTCAGCCTGCCGATTCCCGGATTGGTCGAACTGGCACTCCCGGCTATTACCGCCTCGGTGCTGTTGTTCCCGTTTGCCATGTATCTGTACGGACACGTGTTGGTTTTGGTCGGTATGGCAGCGGCACGGACGATTGCCGACGAATTGCAAAACGGAACATTCCAACTGCTGCGCGTCACCCCCTTTAATCTGGAATCCATCATCGCCAGCAAAGTGGCGGCAGCCATCTGGCGGCAGGTGGAAGATTTGGGTTTGCTGCTGACGGCAGCCGTTTTGATGAGTATGCCACTGCTGATTTCGCAATATGCATCAATCTGGCCGCTGGATGAACAACCACTGCTGGCACGCGGAGCGATCATTGCCGGGTTGGCGGTTTCCATGCTGCGGCTGGCGGTCGAGCCTTTTATGATCGGGGCAATTGGTGTGATGATGGGCGCTGCGCTGCACAACCGTGCCTCTGCGGTTATCAGCACCTTAATCGCTTCCGGTTTTTACTTCCTGCTGCTCAATCTGCTGCGGTTCGTTCCGCTGGACACCCCGCTGCGGCTGGTTGTCGAATTCATCTTTCCGCTGGTGCTGCCGCTGCTGGTGATTGCGGGCGCGTTCCAGATGACCCGTTATCTCCTGTCGCGCATCTGACCCTTCATAACCCCTAAAGAACCTGATACGATAACACGATCTATTCGGCTGCCTGCCCATTGGGAGGCACTTTAAGGTTAAAATCAAGCCATGATTGAGACTCTGACCCAACAACTTCATCATCTGGATCGTAATGTGCGAAGCCGTGCCGCGCTAGACCTCGGCAATCTGGGCGATCAGAGTGCGTTGGATGTACTAATTCATGCGCTGTATACCGAAATGGATTTCTACGTTCGTGAGGACATTACATGGGCACTGGTGCGGATGGGCAGCACAGCCGTTCAACCATTGATTGATCTTCTGGGTCATTCGAATCCGGCAGCCCGCCATCATGCCGCTCATGTGCTGGGCAAGATTGGCGATGCCCGCGCGGTAGATGCCTTAATCAATACCCTGCAAGACAGCGATGTTACCGTTCTGACGAAAACCATCTTCACATTGGGTCAGCTTGGCGATGTGCAAGCTGCACCCGCAATCGTCCATCTTTTAGGACATGAGAACCACGAAGTGCAAACGACAGTTGCCAATGCACTGGAGCGTTTTGGGAATGCAAGCCTGCCTCTTTTAATTGATGCTTTGACGCATGAACGCTGGCAAGTCCGGGAACAGGCGGCAGAGATTCTGGGGCTGATTGGGGATAAAGAAACGATTCCCGCGCTGGCGACCTTACTGACCGATGAACACTGGCAAGTGCGGTTTGCGGCTGTGACTGCACTGAGTCATATCGGCGGCGCGGACGCCAAAGAAGCGATTCAGGCTATGCACAACGATCCTGACCAACGGGTACGAGGCCTCGTGCCAAAGGTTGTCAAACGTCTGAAAAGTTAAACGTGGAAAGCGCGAAACTGGATTTTCGCGCTTTTGTGCTCACTTGATTTTCGATTCGCGCCGTACCTCGGCAATCCGGGTGTCGATATATTCAACCCGGTTTTTCATACCCAGCCCATCAAAAATGGCGCGGGCAGCCTGCATATATTCAATAGCACGGGGGTAATCGCGCAGATGGGTGTAGTCTGTACCCAGATCAAGCAGACTGTAGCCTTCACCCCGGCGGTCATCCATCTGATGGGCGATGCCCAAGGCCCGTTCGTGATGCCCAATGGCCTGTGCAACCTGGCCTTGATCACGGTAGGTATCGCCTAATCGCCCCAGATTGATGGCCTCGCCACGTTTATCCCCGGTTTCGCGGGCAATAGCTAACGCCTGTTCCAGATAGTTGATAGCTTCCGGGTAATGCCCCAAACCCCGATAGGCATCGCCCAAACGCCCAAGATTGATACCTTCGCCGCGCCGGTCGCCTGTGGTGCGAGCGAGGGCAAGCGCCTGATCGTAGGTGCGGATGCCGTCATCCAAACGATTCATGTCGCGGTAAATATCACCAATGTTGCCAAGGTTGATGGCCTCGCCGCGCTGGTCGCCTCGTGCACGGGCAATCGTCAAAGCCTGTTCCAGATATTGAACCGCTTTTTCGACCTGCCCTAGCAAACGATAGGCGATGCCGAGGTTCGCCAGATTGATGCCCTCGGTACGGTTATCCTGTACCTGCTTCGAAATCGTGAGGGCTTGTTCCAGATAGTCGATAGCAAATTCCGCCTGCCCCAATAGGCGGTGAGCAATACCCAACCGCCCTAGCGTGATGCCTTCCCCAGCAGTGTCGCCCAGATCGCGGTAAATTTTGAGCGCTTGACGATATTGCTTCATCCCGGTTTTGACCTGCCCCAGATCGCGGTGGGCACTGCCCAGACTGCCCAGATACATGGCTTGGAGCTTCGGCTGTTTGAGAGCTTCACTGGCGTTGGCGGCCTGCTGCAAAAGCGAGGTTGCCAATCCCGCGTAACCCTGCAAGTGCAGAAAACCCTCGGCAGTATCAGTGTCAAAATTGCGGTAGAGCCAATCGGCAAAACGCTGCACATCGGCGTAACGGCCAACGGTCATGGCGTAGGTGGCAGCACCCGTGAAGTTATCCAGTTCAGTACGCAGTGCGGCGAAGTTTTCCGGCTTCGGTTCACGGTAGCGGTTGAGGTAATTCAAGCAGGCATCGAGCGCTACACGGTGATCGTCGACGCTGGCTTGTGAACGGGCGTAACTATAAGCCAGATCGTGGATGCGGTATTCGACCACCCGGTCGTCACTTTCGGAAACGCGCTCTGCCAGACCACGCCGCTGCAAACGATTGAGCGCATCCTCGACCAGATTGGTATCCAGATTCATGTACAGGCCGAGCATTTCCGGGGTGGCACTGGCGGTAAAGAATGCACCAAAGGCCAGAAAGGCTTCCCGTGCTTCCGGGTCAAGCCCGTACAAACTGGTGTTCAGCAGTTCTTCCACGCTGGCGCGGCCTTCTTCTTCTGAGCCATCCGGTGCAGCCAGTTTCCACGGCGCGGATTCGATACGATCCAGTAGTTCACTCGGCGAAAGACCATCCAGTGCCAGAGTCAAACTAGCCACCCGCACCGCATACGTGTGATCGCCCAGTTTTTCACACAGCGCATTGGCATATTCATCTTCTTTCCATTCGGGTTCGCCGTAATGCGAAAGCAGTTCCAGTGAAGCCGTGCGCGAAAGCCGGCCTACATCCAGCCGCGATAATCCGGTGAAGCGGCTGCGCGATGTGACCAGAATTGGCACACCGCTGGGAATGGCGTTCACGTTCAATATTTGTGTCAGTGCCTTCGCGTTCCACGCATCATCCAGCACGACCAATTTGACACCATATTCAGCCAGCAGCAGCCGGACGACGCGCGCTTGATTGGCGCTGCCCGTTTCCTTGCTGACGGTTTGGGTGGCGTTAAAGGGACGCGCCATAGCCGCCAGCAGACCATCACGGTCTTCCGTCCCGGCGCGCAACCAGAGGACAGGGCCTTCGCCCGCTTCCACCCGGTCGGCGGCAATCGTCGCCGCCAGCGCGGTTTTGCCCATGCCGCCCATCCCTTGCAGCAGCACCCGCTTGCCTTTATCCAACAGGTTGTTGACTTCAATCATCAAATCGTCGCGCCCGATCAATTTTTCCGGCCTGCCGGGAACATCATCTGGCAATGTAGCGAGAACTGCATCCAGTTCACCGCTGCGGGCAGAACGCCATTCCTGCCAGTTGACCAGCGCCATCGTCAGCTTTTCGCGGAAATCATCAACCGTGGTGAACAGCGACCGGATAACCGATTTTTCCACCTTTGCTTTAAAGGCATCCAGTTTATCGACATTTCGTTTTTCAACTGCCGATTTCGGCCAGGGATGATTGGAGTCGATCAGAAAGCACAGGCGGTCAAGGCCCCGTTCACCCGCATAGTCGAATTCGATCTCCGTGACACTTTTGTCGAAGCCCGCCTCGATGTAGCCGTAGCGGTGGGCGATGATGCCTATGTAGAGATCGGCTTCTTTGAGCTTACGCTTGCTGCCTTCGGTCGCACCGACACCCATCGCCTCGAACTTTTCCATCGCAATTGGGAGGAAACCGAGGCTGACGCAGGTATCAATAGCAACCTGTCGATATTTTTTCAGGTCGAGGCTGGTGCTGCTGATGAAAACGCTCTTGACCATGCGGGTTCCGTTTACAAAAGTGAATGGTGGATAGACATAAGGGGAGGATTGTACTCCCTCATCTGTAATCTTACGCCAAGCACACCCTCGACACAAGGAGAGAAGCACATGGGAAAAACAAGCTTTCAGCGATAAGCCCTAAATATTGGGGGGATTGGACGCATCCCCAAAAGCGGGTTATTCTTACGCGCCCCCTTCCGGCTGTGTTATGAGATGGGAGTACATGTGAACGTTCCGATCAAACGTTACTGGGCTTTGTTCGTCAAATATCTTCGACCACAGTGGGGACAGTTCACCCTGCTGGCAGTGCTGCTGCTGGGCGGCATCGGGCTGCAAATCATCCTCCCGCAGATTACCCGTTCATTTTTGGATACTGCGATGACCAATGCTCTGAGCAATCAGCTTGTGACGGCGGCATTGGCTTTCATCGGACTGGCACTGGTGCAGCAGGTGATTACAGGGGCGACCACGTACTTTGGCGAAAATGTGGCGTGGACGGCAACCAATGCACTGCGAACCGACCTGATGCAGCATGTACTGCGACTGGAAATGCGTTTCCATAACAACCGTACCGTTGGGGAATTGATCGAACGCCTGGACAGTGACATTAGCCAGCTTTCGGAGTTTTTCTCGCGCATGGTGGTGCTGGTGATCGGCAATCTGCTGCTGGTCTTTGGCATTTTGCTGGTGCTGGCGCTGGAAGATTGGCGAATGGGAATCGGCTTTCTGGGTTTCGCGACGCTGGCCTTATTGGGTTTAGCCAGTGTACGGAATATCGCCATCCCATTTGAGAAAGCCCTGCGGCAAGCCAATGCTAACCTGTTTGGATATTTAGAAGAACGGCTGGCGGCGACTGAGGACATCCGTGCGAACGGCGCTGCTGGGGCGATGATCGGCGGTTTGTACCCAAAACAGGCAGCGGTTTTGGAACACTGGCGGGCATCCAGTCAGCGCTTCTGGGTCATTAATCTGGTTTCTGGGATGATCGTCACGCTGGGATACTGTGTGGCATTTGTGGCGGGTTACAGCTTATTTCAGGCCGGGGCGATTACATTGGGCACGGCCTACCTGATTTTGAACTATGCCATTTTGCTCAACCGTCCGTTTCAGGAATTGACGGCGCAAATTGACCGTTTGCAAAATGTGGGTGCGAGCGTCGAACGGGTGGAAGAACTGCTCAGGATTTCGCCCGCTATTCAGGATGGCGCTGGTGCGGTTCTGCCCAAAGGCGCGCTGACACTGGCTTTTGAGGGTGTGCAGTTCGGCTACAATTCTGCTGAACCGGTGCTGCATGATGTAAGTTTCCGCGTCGAAGCCGGAAAAGTGTTAGGTGTCTTAGGGCGCACGGGCAGCGGCAAAACCACGCTCTCCCGGCTGATTTCCCGTCTGTACGATGTTGACGGTGGCAGCATCCGGTTGGGCAGCGTTGATGTGCGCCAGTTCACATTGGATGAGCTGCGCGGACAAGTGGCGGTCGTCACGCAGGATGTACAATTATTCGAGGCCAACATCCGCGATAACCTGACTTTTTTTGATGCTTCAATTCCTGATTCACAGTTAATCGAAACACTGACTTTGTTAGGCCTTATGGATTGGTTCGCCGCTTTGCCCAACGGCTTGGATACCATGATTGAAGCGGGTGGACGCAATTTATCTGCTGGAGAAGCTCAACTGCTGGCCTTCGCGCGGGCGTTTTTGCGTGATCCCGGTTTGGTCATCCTTGATGAAGCCTCCGCGCGACTCGATCCGGCAACTGAAGCGCACATCGAACAGGCGGTTGATCGTCTGCTTGAGGGGCGCACAGGCATCGTGATTGCTCACCGTTTGCGGACGGTTCAGCGGGCTGACCACATCCTCATTATGGAAAATGGGCGCATCCTCGAATATGGGGAACGCGAACGGCTGGCGGCGGATTCCAATTCGCGGTTTTATCACCTGCTGCAAACGGGTTTGGAAGAGGTGCTGTCGTGAAGCCGTGGCAAGCCATCCTGCGCCTCATCCGTTATCAACCTGTATTGTGGTTATTTCTGTTCGGTTCGACTCTGGTGGTTATGTTGATGGTGCAACCGCAGGCCATCGGCATTCAACGTTATTTCGATCTACTGAGTGGCAAAGCAGTGACGATTGGGTTATGGGGATTGGTGGGAGTGCAGATTGCCACGCGCATCGCCCGCGTCATCGCCAACCTGATTAACCTGCGAACCCGTGTTCCCTTTTTGGTGCGGACGCAAACTCTCATCCGCCGAAATTTGCTGGCGCATATTTTGAGCCGTCCGGGTGCGCGGGCTTTGCCGGGTTCACCCGCCGAGGCACTAAGCCGCTTCAAGGGAGATGCCGAAGAAATTCCGCTGTTCACTACCGGGATTACTGATTTTATCGGCGCAGCGGCCTTCAACCTGATTGCTGTTTTCACTATGTTGAGCATCAGCATACCCGTGACATTGGTAGCCTTAGCGCCGTTTTTCGTGGTGACGTTGGTGGCTAATCTGGCGGGTAAGCGCATTCAGCAGTACCGCAGCGCCAGCCGTGAAGCCACCGGGCGCGTGGTCAGCTTTGTGGGCGAAACAGTCGGCAGTGTGCAGGCCATCAAATTGGCCGGGGCTGAAGCGGGCGTCATTGCCCACTTCAGCAGCTTAAACGATGGACGGCGGCGGGCATCACTGAAAGACAGCCTGTTTAATCAACTACTGCGTTCCAGCACAGCGAATGCGGTCAGCCTGTCAACCGGATTGATTTTGCTGATGGGCAGCCAAGCGATTCAGGCGGGGCAGTTCACAGTGGGCGACTTCGCCCTGTTCGTCTACTATCTGGAAAACTTCGGCTTCTTCCTCGCCACTTTTGGCAGTGTGGTCGCCAGTTACAAACAGATGGGCGTGGCAATCCAGCGTTTGAATCATCTGACACAAGGTGCGGCGCCGGATACATTTATTCAGCCATCTGTTATTGATTTGGAAAGCAAAATGTCTGCGCTGCCCGTTCCCGCGTTAACCGAATCCGATTCACTAAAAAGTCTGGAAGCCTTGAACCTGACCTATCACTATCCGGGTACCAATAACGGAATCGAGCAGATTAACCTCATCCTGAAGCGTGGTTCGATCACAGTCATAACCGGGCGGGTGGGCGCAGGTAAAACCACGCTGCTGCGCGCTTTGCTGGGTTTGCTACCTTTGGATGCGGGCGAAATCCGCTGGAACGGGACGCGGGTTGAAAATCCTGATGCATTTATGCTGCCACCTCACGCCGCCTATACGCCGCAGATACCGCGCTTGTTTAGCGACAGCTTGCGTTACAATATTCTCTTGGGTTTGGATAAACTGGACGCCGATATTTATGCAGCGATTCAGGCAGCGGTGATGACGGCTGATCTGGCGACATTAGAAAACGGGCTGGAGACGATGATTGGCACGAAAGGGGTCAAACTCTCCGGCGGTCAGATGCAGCGGACAGCGGCGGCGCGGATGTTCATCCGTCAGCCGGAACTGCTGGTATTTGACGATCTTTCCAGCGCGCTGGATGTCGAAACGGAGCGCCGTTTATGGGAACAGATTGCGGCGCAACCGGGTAGAACGTGCTTGGCTGTTTCACACCGCCGTCCCGCCTTGCAGCAGGCCGATCACATTTTGGTGCTGAAGGATGGTAAATTGCTGGCGGAAGGCACATTGGAGAGGCTTTTGGAAAATTGTGAAGAAATGCGGCATCTCTGGCAGGATACTCATGCCTAAAGCCTTTTATCGAAAATGGATTTTTGTACTGCTGCTGTTGGCGGCCTGTGCCCCACGCGCGACCGTTACACGGGAAACCGCCAACGATACACCTGTTCCGACATCGATTCCTACGGCTGCTGAAACGCCATTCATTATGCCCACGCCGCCACCCTTGCCGACCAGTTTATGTAACGGTACATCGCGCCAGCAGTTGATTTTGCAGGAACGGGGTGTAGTGCTGCCGGATGATCCACGCCCGGTCAATATGCGGCGCGAACCGGGAACAGATAGCCCGGTGGTCGAACGCATTCCGGTGCGCGGCCTTTTTTATGTGCTGGAAGGCCCGATTTGTGAAGGCGATTACGCTTGGTTTAAGGTGGATTATCAGGGCATAGAGGGCTGGATTGCAGAGGGTGATCAGACCAGTTACTATGTCGCCCCTTACCTCCCCGGATAAGGGTTATCTATCCAAAAGCTGCTCACCTGCTGGAATAGGAAAGGGCAGGCGGTTTTCCGATAGAGCAAGCGGGCAAACCCATCTGCTGTTGTAGGAACACGATGGGTTATAGGCGAAATTAAAATCCAACACAATCCGGTCGTCTTGTGTGCCCAAATCCGCACCCTTGATCGTATCGTACAGATAACGACCTGCACCATATGTTGCGTGACGGTTGGTGGTGTCCCCAAAAGGCAGAAATAATCCGCCGCCATAGCCCATAATCCAGAACAGGGTTAAAGTGCCGCTTCCGGTTGGTAGCGTAAAATGCACCTGTCCGATGCGTTTGTACTGGAAATGCCCATCATCGCCTAAATCAACATCCAATACATCGGGGTTAACGTTCGTATCAATCTGAGCGATTACCCGAAAAACTGGATCATAATCGTAGTATCGAAGCCCGGTGAAGACTGCTTTTTGCGCCGCATCAAGCGCGGATTGAGGGTGTGACGCAAATAAAGAATCCCGCTCCTGCCGAAAATCTACCCACGCAGATTGAGGATTATTCGCCTGCCGCACCGCAGCATACAGGGTGCTGACCCTGCGGCGATAGTCAAGCAGATCAAACATGTTAACGCTTGCGTTTGGGGGAAATGCCGTCTTCAATTTCAGATACCAGCCCTGCCGTCAGATAGCCGTGAATAGCGATTCCGAGCGCCGGAGCAACTGCCCAACCCAGACATGGAATAGCACCAATAAAGCCCAAAACAATATTGGCGATCAAGGTATAGACAGCCCAGGGCAAAGTCACATTCAAGCGGCGGTAAAGTGTGCTGAATAAATCGCCAAACTGGAAGAATACACCAACATTATTCTCCACCGCATAGCGCCCCATACCCAGCGCCAGCATCGGCCAGGTAATGAGATTGTAAATCAAGATGAGGGGCAGCAGACAGCAGGTGAAGAAAATGCCAACCGTGCTGCCAATAAAACCATCGCCCCACAAACCGGAAGTGGTGGCAAGGCAGCACACGGGAATAAAATTCGGTAGATTATAGACCACAACAGCCGCCAGGACGTTCGCGCCACGCTGGATTTTATCGCTGTAACGATCCCAGCGGGGCAGCGGGGTTGGATGCCCCTCGCGCAGATTGCGGATGAGTTCAACCTGATAGCCCAGCAGAGCGGCTATGCCCACGAATCCGATCAGCAGCGGCATGGTGATGATCGAGGCAAAAGCAATGCCCGCGCTGATGAGCAGTTTGGGTGTCCACTCTTGGTCGTCAAAGGTATACATAAAGGCGCGCACTACATCCACTCGATAATCCTCCTGCAAAAACAGCAGCGATTATGCATGGGCAAAGCGCTTTCCACAAGATACGCTCCGAAGGCTTTGCTTTCCGCCCATTCCATTCGTATCGGATTCCCGCTATAATGCGCCCCGTTTTGGTCTGAATCTACAGGCCGCGAAAGCGAGAGAAAACAATGGCAGTCGATAAAATTACCGACGGCGTCGTCGTAAGCCTGGCTTATGTGCTGACGGTGGATGGCGAAGAAGTGGGGCGTGCCGACGCAAATGAACCTCTGGAATATCTGCACGGCGCGGAAAATATTGTACCCGGCCTGGAAGCAGCTTTGGAAGGCAAGACGGTAGGCGATAAACTCAACATCACCCTGCCCCCGGAAGAGGCTTATGGTGACTATGATGATGATGAAATCGACGAATTCGACCTGGAAGACATCCCCGGTGGTGCCAACCTGGAAGAAGGCATGATTGTCGAAGTCGAAGATGATGATGGATTTGTCTACGTCGGCACAGTGATGGAAATCACCGAAGATTCGATTATGGTGGATTTTAACCCGCCGCTGGCCGGCAAGACTCTGACCTTCGATGTCGAAGTGCTGAGTTTGCGTCCCGCCGAACAGGAAGAACTCGATCATGGTCATCCACATTCGCTGGATGAATTCTACGACGACGAAGATCACGATCACGAATAGTCATCAGTTGTCAGTTACCAGTTGTCAGTTCATCCCGATCTGACGACTGGTAACTGAAAGCTGGTCATGCACATGCCCACCTTCATTCTAGCCTCAAGTTCCCCTCGCCGCCGTGAACTCGTCGGAACACTGGGAATCCCATTCTCGATTCACAAACCAGATATTGATGAGACCCAACATCTCGGTGAACCGCCGCTGGATTATGTTCAGCGCCTGAGTCGTGAAAAGGCCGCCCTGATCGCCGCGCAAATCCCAACACCTGCAACCGTTTTGGCAGCGGATACGGTCGTCATTTTAGGGGCGGATACATTGGGGATAGATGCTGAGGGGAAGATTTTGGGCAAGCCGGTCGATGCGGATGATGCCCGCGCGATGCTGCACCGTTTGCGCGGACGGGTACATCAGGTATGCACTTCGATTACGCTGCACCCGTTGGGCGACATACCCATCACCCGCCTGACCCGCACGGATGTCACCATGCGCGACTACACCGATGCTGAAATCGACGCATACATTGAAACGGGCGACCCATTCGATAAAGCCGGGAGCTATGCTATCCAGCATCATACATTTCGTCCGGTCGCCCGTATTGACGGATGTTACACCAATGTCGTCGGTTTGCCGCTGTGTACCCTCAAAAATATGTTAGCTGCCATCGGCTGGTCGGGTTTTCAAGCTGTCCCTGCCTGTGATTGCAGCCTGACGAACGGCTAATTCCCCAACGGCACTGTGACCGTTACATCCAGCTTATAAATCCCATCTTCAGCAGTTCCCGCCGTCGCAGCCACCCGCACCCGATTATCAACATTGGAAACCTGCCCCCCAGCCGATGGGAAGAACGTGTTGTAAAACACATTGGCGTCCAAATACAAATCCGGGCGCTGGATTTCGCTCAGGGTTTGCCACGAATCTTGTTCAATCAAACGGTCGTCACCGCGTTCAGCAGCAATCGCGCTGGCCGCCGCTTCGCCCGTGCTCAGAATGAACAGATTATCTTTCACCGCCAGAATGAATACCGGGTCGCCTTCTGCATCGGGAGCCAGCCCGGTTAATGCCCAGCCATCGAGCGCTTCAAGTTCACGTGGTTGCAGATTGTAAAATGCGCCCAGCAAATGGGTGATACCCGCTGAAGCCGCTTCGGCATCTGTCGCCTGTGTGACCACCAGCAAATCGAACGGCGTATTCAGGAATGGCACAGGATTATTGGGACGCGGCAGCAGAGCCAGCGCGTAATTGCCGTGCAGATGTGCCAGCAAATCCCCTTCCAGATCGAAATCGTCAAAACGGCTGATAGCAGATGTGAAAGCGTTCACCGCATTAATAACATCTTCTGCCGTTGGCGCGTCAATGAGGTCGCTGCCTGTGCCGACAGTTTGGATAGGCAAGCCACCGAAGATTTCGCGCGCGAAGTTACTCAGCGGCATAGCAGTCATCGCTGTGTAAAGAAAACCGGAAAGATCAGTTCCGCTTTGTGCCAGCAAGGTATTGCGTGGAATCAGGCTGAGCAGGTTGTCATCAAAGGTGGTAGCTGTGCTTGAAGGCGCGGATTCTGCATGGAAGATCAACGCGGCGTGCAGCGTTTCGTCATTATCCGCCACCGAAAGACCCACACCCGCGCTATCAAATCCGCCGTTGAGCAGCAGTGTCTCGAAACGGGTATCCGTTCGCATCTGACTGAGTGCGCCCCCGAAAGCCACAAGCAGGGCTTCGGATTCGGTCACACCATTCAACAGACCGTTGAGTGCAGGCATCAGATAATCACCTGCTACATATCCCCATACCAGCGGGTCTTCCGGGGCAGCGGCCAGCGCAGTTTGGTAAGACACTGTATCGGTCAAGCGTGGGCTGGCTTCGGCCTGCACATCCAGCGCCGCTTTTATCGCATCCAACCCGCCGATAAACACCGCCCGCGAAGTCAACGCCACTGCCGCCTGATCGCCAACATAAATCAGCACAGTCCGGTAAGTTTCCTCAGTCGGCAAATCCTGCCCATTAATGACCGCGCTCATGGCTGCGGCTGCATTAAACAGATTTTCAGTTGGTAAAATAATGAGCAGGTCATCCACGCTGATCTGCAACGCGGCATCAAACTGTTGATAGGCCAGCACCAGTTCGCCATCCAACCACGGCAGCACATTGGTTTCAAACGAGGTTTCTTCGACATCAAACAGGGTGGAGAAGGGCATAAAATCTTCATAGCCCATCCCGTTCTGTGCATCGTAGCCCACCCGCTGCGGTTGCAAAATGGCGCTGACGAACGTCAGAATATTGAGTGATCGCAGTGAGTTATTGTCCACCCGTAAACGAATGAATCCCGCGAAATCGGCTGGAACAAAATCGGCGGCTGTGCGTTCGGCTTGGGCAGCCACCGGGAAAACGCTCAAGAGCGCCACAACCAGCACCAGAAACATGACCCGTTTAACCATAATGATCCCACCAAGCGCAGCGCGCCATACGCAGATATACGAAGAGGTGTCCGCTGGAACACCCCTATATATACTCTATATGAGGTTAGGAGGGTTCGGCAAGCAGTCTTAATCCCCTGCTCACACGCCCACATCGCGCCGCTGCCAGAACCACAGGCTGCCCACAGCAAAGACCACTGTCACGATTAGCAGCAGGATCACATTACCCGCGTTCAATCCGCTGACCATCACCGTGTTGCTGTCGAAGTAGTGGAAAAACGACAAGTTGTTGATTTGTGCGGCCGTTGATGTGGTGGCCGTGCTGCCCAGATATTCCACCAGATAGCTGATGATGATGAAGGCGGTTGCAACCCCGGTCGCCGTATTCTTCCGGCGGAAGATGGTGGCTGCAAAAGCGGTGGCTGCGATCATCAATAAGGTGATCGGAATCACATTAATTGAACCCGCCAGCATAATCCCCGAATCAACCTTGAGGGCGGTTTCTGAACCGCTACCCGTCGCCATGCCGAGCATCAAGCCAGCGTATCCCAGCAGTGCAATCGCCACCACAGCCAGCAAATAGAACAGGCTCTTTTCGATGATGATTTGTGACCGCTTGATGGGCAGACTCAGCACCACATCCATAATGCCCTGATCTTCTTCATTGGCTGTGATTGACAGGCCAGCCATGACCGCATACACCGCCAGCATGAAGACCACATAGACAAAGTAGGCGCTGCCGATGAAACCTTCCGGGGTTGCCATCGTGGCGGCATCTTCAACGCCGAACATCTGCAACATGGCAGGCGGCATACTCGCCATCAATTCCGCGTACTGCTGGAGCATATCCACATTGGGGATAAAGATGATGATGATGTATCCATAAAGCCCCAAGCCAATACCCCAATACAGCGTTGTACGCCAGTTGCGGCGCAGCATTTCCATAAAGATTACACCATTCATGATGCCATCTCCTTCGCCTGATTCGCCTGCGTCTTGGTGCCGTTGTTGCCATAAAACGCGAGGAAGATTTCTTCCAGTGTGGGTTCATGCACCTTCATATCGCGCAGATAATACGGGCTGATGGCGCGCAGCAGTGGATCAAAATCCCCACTCAGTCGCAGCCGCAGCGAATCATCCATCGTGGTGACATCGCTGACACCCGGAACACTCGCCAACACAGCGGGTTCAACCCGCTGATTGAAATGCAGTGTTACCCAACTGAAGTCCGCACGGGTTATATCAGTCACACGCTCAACCGCCTTGAGTTCACCATTCCGCAAAATGCCCACGCGGTCACAAATCGCCTGAACCTCGCTCAGGATATGTGACGACAGGAAAACCGTGCGCCCTTCTTGCTGAACTTCCAGCATCATTTCGTTGAATCGCTGCTGCATCAGGGGGTCAAGGCCGCTGGTCGGCTCATCCAGAATCAGCAAATCGGCTTTATTCATCAGCGCCAGCAGCAAACCGAGTTTACGTTTGTTCCCGCTCGAATAGCTGCGGACGCGCAGGCTCAAATCCAGTTCCAGCCGGTTTGTCAATTCGCGCACATAATGTTCATCGAGTCCGCCGCGTATCTTGCCGATGTAATTCACCACCTGCTGTCCCGTGTAGCTTTTCCACAGGTTCAGTTCACCCGGCAGAAAACCGATACGGCGGTGCAGTTCGACGCTGTGTTTTCCGGCATCCTGCCCAAAGATTTTTGCGCCCCCGCTGGTGGGTCGAATGAGATCGAGCAGCAGCCGGATGGTCGTGGTTTTGCCCGCGCCGTTTGGTCCAAGATAGCCGAAGATCTCTCCCGATTCTACGCTCAAAGTCAGGTTTTTGAGCGCGTAGACCGATTCCCGGCGGGTACGCTGATAGACCTTACTGAGATTTTCCGTCTGGATGACAGGTGTATCCATGATGCCTCCCCACATATTCCAAATCAACGGAATGGATCATCGAAAATGACCTAGATTAGATTAGGCTTATCTAATATTTAAGCCCTTCTAATCAAAACAGTCCCCCAATAATTGGGGGGTGCATGGTGAGGGTATGTTGCGTGGGGCTGACCCGTGTGTCAGCCCCTACCAGACCGAGGTTAAACAGGTACTTTTTCGGCCTGTCCGATTATTTGCACAGCATTGGCGATGCCATCTTCAGACCGGATGCGTTTGCCGATTTCGTCGGCTTTCCGGCGCATGGATTCGTCGGTGGCGGCTGTATAGATGGCATCGCCAAGATTATCAGCAGTCAGCTTCTTGACCGGAATCGCTTGCGGCCCGACGCCCAACTCATGCACAACTTTGCCCCAGAATGGCTGGTCAACCATGTGCGGCACAATCAGGGTTGGCTTTCCAGCGCGCAACCCTGCACCTGTCGTCCCTGCGCCACCGTGATGCACAACGGCTGCCATGCGTGGGAACAGCCAGTCGTGTGGCGCTTCTGATAAGCGATAAATGGTCGGCGGTAAATCAATCTCGCGCAGACCGCCCCATCCGCTGGCAATCACACCGCGCTGGTTAGCCTTCAAAAGTGCGCTGACCACGTTCCGCGTCACCTGTTCGGCATTTTCGGAAACCATGCTGCCAAAACCGACGTATACCGGGGCGGGGCCGTCTTCCAGAAATTCCAGCAGATCACGCGAGGGCTGCCAATCCGGGGCGGCATCCAAGAACCAATAGCCCGTGATGTGGGCATTTTCCGGCCAATCCGCCGGACGCGGCAGCACATGTTGGCTGTAGGCGTACAGGGTTGGGACAGGTTTGCCATGCAGCTTAAAGCCCTGCACAACATTGGATTTTGCGGGCAGTCCCAACGATTTTTCGCGCCATTCGCCAATGATGCCGTTGAAGGGTTTCACCGCCATATCCATCGCGGAATAGGTCAGTTTGTTCAAAGTCCCACCCAGATTGCGGTTGACAACACCGGGCGCGGCAAATGCTTTGGTCGGTGTCATCACCGGGACAGCCATCGCCGCATAGATAGGAATGTTTAACTTTTCCGCGATGTGCGTGCCGATCATGATCTTGGGATGGAAAACCAACGCTTCAGCATCGCGCGCGCCTTCCCATGCATCGTCAATCATGCGGCGCATTAGCGGGTAAACGATCTGCTTCATATTCTGCATAATGCGAATCGGATTGCCGGATTTCAGATCACGACCTTCCGGGCTGTCCATCAGCGCATAATAGTCTGCACGCAGCGGTGCATAATCCAGCCCATACCCGGCCACCAAACTTTCGAAGTTGGTTGGCGCGACCAGTTTTACGCTGTGCCCCGCGCTCTTCAGCCCTAAGCCCAATGCGATATACGGCTGCACATCACCGCGCGAACCCACTGCCAGAATCGTGATTTTCATGATAGTCCCCCACTCTACGATGGATGAAATTAGACGAACTCTGTCAAATACTTTTAGAGAACTTTTCCTTCATCCCAACTAGGCTTGATGCCTGCCATCAAGTCGAGAATAATTTTCTTACCCGCCTCGCTGTCGCCACCACCGGGCGGCTCATAGGTGCTGAGCAGTTCGGCGATGCCATTGAGAATGTCCTCCAACGGCGGTTTTTGATCGGTGGGCAGCACATCCGGCAGGTTGATGTAGCCGTAATTGATGCACGACAGCATGTAAGCCATCACCTGCGGATTAACATCCTGCCGCACCATGCCGACTGACTGCATCAGGACAACAAATTCCTGATTGAACATGTTGCGGCGGGCGAACAAGGTCGGGTCTTGGCGGCGAAAAAAATCGCCCAACGTCCGGGTATCCTGTGTAATCATGGCCTTGAAAAGCGGAAACTCCGGCAAGATGGCTAACGAGACTTTGAACATCACGCTCAATCTACCGCCTTCAGGGTCGTCCATCATCTGTTGAAGCCAGCGTTCGCTAAAACGCCGCAACTCCCGCACCAGCAGGGCTTCAAACAATTCGTCTTTGCTCTTCCAGTGCAGGTAGATCGCCCCTTTGGAGACAACAGCTTCCTCGGCAATGTCGCTCACGGTGGTTTTGTCGTAACCGTAGCGCACAATCAAGCGCAAAGCCGCATCCAAAATACGATCCGCGCGTTCGGTGTTGATTCCGGTTTCCGCCATTATTGCCCTTTCACTTGCGTGACTTTTTGACCAAAAATGCATATCTGGTCATACGGTACTGCCAAATTGACTAAAAAATACCCCCAGTTATTGGGGGGCTGGCCTTGTTACCGCCGATATGGTTTAATTGCTCCGGCATCCACGAAAGGTAGCACAATCATGAGTTCCCTCCCTCCGGTTGAACGTTTCGAGTCCAATACGGGCGTCCGCATTTACCGCCTCCCGGTCGAGGCATTTCCGCAGTTCATCACCTACTGCTATGTACTTTTGGGCGCGGGCGTACCCACTTTGATGGATACTGGCTCAGGCTATGGCAACAGCAACGACCAACTTTTGGCGGGCATCAATGCCTTGAAAAACGACTTTGGCGAATCCGTCACGGTGCAGGACATCCGGCGCATCCTGATTTCGCACGGACACATTGACCATTTTGGCGGTGTGGCCTTCATGGAGGAACAGACGGGCGGCGCACAAATCGGCATTCACGAGATTGACCGCCGCGTGTTGACGGCTTATGAGGAACGGGTTGTCGTCGCCACCAAAGATTTGCGGGTCTATCTGGAACGGGCGGGCGTAAAACCCGAACTGCTGGTCAAACTGATCGAGATGTACGGCTTCTCGAAGAAGCATGTCCGGTCGGTGACGGTTGATATTGATCTGGATGAAGATGTCGAACTGGATGGAATGCGCTTCATCCACACGCCGGGGCATTGTCCGGGGCAAGTATGCACCATCATTGGCGATGTTCTTTTGAGCGCTGATCATATTCTGGCGCGTACCACGCCGCATCAAGCGCCGGAAAGCATCACAGCTTACACCGGATTGGGGCATTACCTGGAATCGCTGAAAAAAGTCGAAAAAATTGATGGGATCCGGGTGACGTTGGGCGGGCATGAAGAACCGATTTATGCGGTTTATGAGCGTATCGGCGGCATCCGTGCCAGCCACGAACGCAAGTTGGAACGGGTGCTGGATGCCATCCGCGCCGCCGAGAAGCCGATCACCATCAGCGAGATTTCCAAGCATATGTACCCTGACCGTCACGGCTATGAAGTGCTGCTGGCGATGGAGGAAGTTGGGGCGCATGTCGAGTATTTGTATCAGCATGGCAAATTGGCCGTTTGTAATCTGGATGAAGTTGAGCGCGAGTATAATCCCGCGCTGAAGTACGGCATCGTTTGATAAGGAGTATATGTTGGAGCAGATTGTTGATTTCAATGAACTCAGCTCAGAATTACAACAGCAGGTGATAACGGTTTTAGCAAAGGAATTTTACGGCGCTGACCGGGTTGAAGAAGGCAGCACGGCCTTTTGGGAGACGCTGGAAAAAGGCAACCACTTCATCAAAGCGGTGCTGTGGGATGGCGTTTTAGCCGGGACTTCCAGCTACAAAGTATTTGATTGGGAGCAGCTTGCCCCACAGCTTTATTATGAAGCGCGGTTTGAAGATGGGCGATTGGATGCGCTGCGTTTGCGTTCGTTTGCGGATATGGTCGGCAGTCCGGCTGAACCGCCGAAAAAAGTGGCTGAGATGATCGCCTATGCCACCGTTCTTGAACCGTACCGGGGACGCGATTTTTACCGTCATTTATTCGTCGCCAAGCTGCGCGATATTGTGGATAAATCCGGCGCGGGATTGGTGTTCGCGTTGACGCGGGGCGATTATGCCGCGACCGATATTATCCCCAAAGGGACACGCTACCTGCTGGACATCGAAGAACGGGTCAATGGCTGCAAGCCCAACGGCTTGGTGGATGTGCGCGGCGAGTGGGTGAAAGCGGCGGATTTTGAAGCCCATGTGGGTTATCCCATCACCGGACTTTCCTTCGACTCGCATTCGCGCGGCTCACATTTGACGACGCTGTTAGCCAAAGAACACGGCTTTGTACCGATTGGTTTTCACCGCAATTTTTCAGTGCTGCTGGTCACCACGCCGGATGTGATCGCGGAACGGTTGGCAAAAGCACCGTAGCCTAGCCGTAGGCCAGCAGATGAGCAGACGTGTCGCACCTTGCCCGCAGCCTGTCTATAATCAGGATAGTGGTGTCGGACTTTCTGGGGGAAGGGCGCATTATGCTGCGGCGATTGGTGATTCTGCTGGCCTTCTTGTTGGCCTCCTGTAATCTGGCTGTGCCGGAGGTGACGCCCACGCTCGCGCCAACCCGCACACCCAGTCCCACGCTCTTCGCCACCAATACGCCGATTCCAACGGTGGTCGCCCTCGCCCTTTCGGATACGCCGACAGCTTCATCCACGCCGACGACTACCGCCACTAACACACCCGCGCCAACCGATACGGTTACGGCAACCGCTACGCCGAGCAATACGCCAACCGCAACCGCGACGGGAACATCCAGCACGACACCAACGGCTTCGCACACGCCCAGCCCAACTTCCACAGTTACGAACACCCCAACGGCGACCACCACCAACGCGCCGACGGCTACGGCATCCTTCACACCGCGCCCGACGGATACACCAGCGCCGACTGCGACCAATACGCCGATTCCATCGCCCACACCGCTGCCGATTATCCCAACGAATACACCCACCAACACGGTCACGCCCAGCGCAACACCGACCAATCCACCGACGGCGACTCCCACATTTACGCCGACTCTGACCCTGACGCCGAGCAATACGCCGCCCCCAAGCGCGACTCCCACCCGGACATTATCGCCGGATGAACTGGATATTTTTAATACCCCCAATCCAGCCGCGCCGACGATTACGCCTCAGCTACCGACGCAGCCTCCGCCCACGCTGGATGTAACGCCCACATTCATCACACAGGATGCGCCCGCGACGGATTTGGGAATCGTGACGCCTTTGCCCGCCGAAACCACGCCAGAGGGTCTACCGACACAGACCCCGACTCCACAGCCGACGGTTGCCCTGATTGTGACGCTTGCGCCCACATTAGCCGAAGCACCCCAGCCACCCACACTGATTCCCTTCCAGCAGGGCAGCCCACAAACCCTGTCGTTCGCCATCAGTGCGTCCGGCGCGGTGACGGCTTTCACGCTGCTGGAAAACACCACACTGTTTGAACGCAATCCGGTGAATCCCGGCGAATACGTAACCACCGATTCCAATGGCAACCTGTATATCACAGGGGTGAATGGCAGCGGCGCATACCGCCCGGATATGTCCCCCTTCTCACAGTTCCCGGCGCTGACCCGCGACGAAAATACGGCGTTTGTTTCGGCGGCACGCTGGTCACCGAATGGACAGTATGTGGTGTTCATCGTCGCCGGACGCAAAATCGCTAACGACGGGGTATGGTTTTTCCAGCCGGGGCAGAGTCCGCCTGTGCAGCTATTGGTGGACTGCCCTTCGGAAGGCTTCCCCGGATGCACCATCGTCAGCAATCCGTTCGACCCATTCCTGTGGGCAAGCCGCGAACTGCGTTGGGCACCGGGCAGTGATGCCATATTGGTGAGCGCCAGCCTTCCCGGTGAGGGACGCGACGGATTGATCGTGCTGCCTGTGACCTTTAACGAACGCGCCCGCGATACCCGCCCGCCCGTTTTCCGTTACGATTACGGCGATTGGTCGAACGATGGTTCGCGGATTCTGGTGAGTGGTCATGGGCCGGATGGGCATGTATACGTCGGCTGGATTAACCGGGATGGCAGCTTCTCCGAACTGGTTTACGATGCCGAGGCCAACGGTTTGTGGATGGGCTTTGGGCATCAGGCGCGAAACGGGCAGATTTATGCACTCGGCGCTCCGGGCGACCGGGGCGGCCCGCGTGAAGCCCTGCGAATTTATGATATGAACGGGCAGGCGCTTACCGGAATCATCGGTGAGGGCTTCCCGCAGCGGGTGGAGTGGAGTCCGAATGGCACGGCGGTTTTTGTGCAGGTGGGCGGACGGCAGTTCATCGCTAACGTGAACGGGAATGTGCAGGAGATCAGCGGGCAGGTTTCGGCGGGTCGGGCGGTGAATTGGGTGGATGGCGACCCACCACCGGGACAGCCCGCGCCCTCGTCCGGGATTGCTCCGGTTGGGGCAACACTCGCCCCGGCCATTCCGTCCGGCGTGATCGCGGGCAGCGAATACCAACCGGGGCAGCAGCTTCGGGTTCTGCCGACCGAACTCAACATTCGTTCCGGCCCCGGCGTGGCCTATAACTTCGTCCGCAACTTTTTGACCAGCGGGGAATATGTGGCGATTCTGGCTGGGCCGGTGGACGCAGACGGTGTGCGCTGGTGGCAGGTGCAAACGGCAGATGGCTTCGTCGGTTGGGTGGCGGGGCAGATTAACGGGTTTGCGACGCTTGGGAATTTTTAGGACAGTGACGGGTGAAGATTACGGAGTGTTACGGGATTGGCGGCGATGGCGGCGGCGGCGATGACGAAAAAGGATTTGGCCGCCACTTTAGTCATCGGTTGCCAGTTACGAGTTTCCAGTTTCCAGAAAAAAGCAGGTCGTTCCCGGTTTTCAGTTAAACCCATAAGGGATGGTTTGCGGCGATTGCGATTGCGAAATGGTATTTGCGCGCAATGTCGCAGGTGTCGTCAATGTCGTACACGGATTTTGCGACATTTTATGTCGTCGGTGTCGTCGTCGTCGTCGGGATGGGTTTGTCCGACAAGTATCGGTTGATAAGATTCGCAAAATTCTGCAATTTCTTCAAATTCTGCACCGGAATTTTGTGCAATTTGTGAATCTTTGAGACGGAAGTGGCGGCGACAGCGGGATGGTTTGTCGGACATGTATACGTTGGTAATGTGCGAAAAATGCGGCAAATGCGAGAAATGCGGCGAGGGATTTTGTGCAGATTTTGCACGTTTGGGATGTTTGAAGCGGGCGTCCGGGCCGAGGGCGCAACATGTTGCACCCCTACCATAGATTTAATTTTAGAACTTTTGCCCTTATATGTCAATTTGAATCAGGTTAGGATTGGGTGGGGTC
>JAIOHM010000126.1 GCA_019912965.1 Anaerolineae bacterium | reverse complement strand
GTGTACGACGGGTGTATGAATTCCTGACTCCGGCAACGGTAACGATCAACAGTGAACGGCGGATTTATGCGCCCTATGGATTGGACGGGGGTGAAGCAGGAGAGGTCGGTGTGAACACTGTCGCTGAAGAACAGGTCAGCGGCAAGTGGACAGGGCAGGTACAGACAGGCGATAAAGTGGTGATCGAAACCCCCGGCGGCGGTGGATGGGGTGTGTCAGCTACAGGTTAATTGCGGAAAGTTGTTAGTCCAGTTATCTTTCACGTCAAAAGGTATCTTTGTTCAAGGGAAATTTTATGGCGCATGACGATTTGAAGCAGCAAGTAGAAGACTTGGGTGGAATAACGATCATTCGCGGCGGTGGTAAGGAACGACAGTGGAACGGCATTCAGTACAAGCTGGGATTATCCAGCAAGAACACGAATGCCAAAAATCTGTCGATGAATGTGGCGATGATTCCGCCGGGGGCAGTGGCAAAGGCGCATATTCATGTGGATTTTGAGGTGATGCTGTACATTCTGCAAGGGCGGGTGCGGCATGAATATGGGCCGGGTTTGCGAACGATTGTGGAAAATGAAGCGGGCGATTTCATTTTTATTGAGCCGGGGGTTCCACATGAGGTGTTCAACATCAGTGATACTGAACCGGTGATAGCTATTGTGGCCCGGTCGAGCGCGGAAGAGTGGGACAAGATTATTCCGTATGATCGGAACAGTGAGTGACGAATGAAAATATTCGTTGAGTGAAAGTTTCGACCTTTACACTAGAATAGTTTGTTTGAACCCCCGCGTGGTTGGGGGTTTTTGTTATGGCGGGACAGGAGTCCGCTGGTGCTGAAGGGGCGGATGGTTTATAGTTACTTTTATGAGTCTTTTACAAATTGCGCCACATTCAGTACAGAAAGATATACGGTCGTGTCTTCTGTAAACTACACACTGGAACATTTCTACTACGGTCAAGTTGGGCAGGGCAAGGGTGAACTGCAACTGCTGGCTGCCTCGCCGGGTGTTGAACCGGAACAAATTGCTGAAGCGGTAAAGCACGCACTCGTTCCGCCACTTGTAGGATCACCTGCGGCATCGTGGGCACTGGTGCGCGGCAAGAAGGCATTGCAATTTGTGCTGGTGCAGGCGCAGGTGGCGGAGGGCGGGCAGGCTACACTCCATTTCATCCTGTTTCCTTCAGATACATTGCGTGCCATCGGTGGCAATTTGACGGCGATGCTGAAGCTGATCGAGAATCCAATGCCGCCGTTCGAGCAGGCAGGTGGCAAACTCCCGCTGCTCACATTCACGCAACCTGAACCACAAACTAATGATGCACAAATCGAGGATATTTTGTCCTTGATGACCTATACCAAAAACCAGATGGACACCATCAGCACCCTTTTGGCCGGGATTGTGCAGGGTGTTCCACTAGTGGTTCAGGGTGCGCCCACAGAACTTGAACCGCGTGTCACATTCATCATGGGTTTGCTGGCGCTGCTGCCCGCGTCGGCGCGGTATGGTGTTACATTTGCGACCCATACCCTGGAATCGACGCAGGTCGATACGCAAATCCGGTTCTATGGTGGCGAAAAATTGTCGCGCGAAACGCTGGTGTATAGCTGGCCGCGTGGCAAGGCGGGCGGCAAGGTGCTGGAAGATGATTACAGCCGCTTCATCATCAGCCAACTGCGTTTGGATGCGGAATTGGTCAGTCGCCAAACACGCCGTTTAACGAGTGTGGCCGCATGGCGAATTCGTCGCGGTGAAACGCTGGCGGAGGCGCTGTCTTACGGTGCTTATCGTCTTAAGTTGGACGATGCGCTGCTGAATAATCAACCCGTCGAATATGCTGATGTATCCAAAGTGTTGGCGGAAGACCCAACGCTGACGGATGATCTGAAGATTGCTTACACACGCCATCTGCTGGCATTTGCGCTGGCGCTGGGTGAGATGAGCCATGCTGACCCGATTGCGGTGATGCTGCGGCAGCAACCTGATCTGGAATTGGCGCTGCAAAAGCAATTTGGCGAGGCAATTCAGGAAGGCAAGGCAGGACTGGTATACGAAACCTGCTCACGCTGGATTTCGAATCCGCTGGGGCCAGTAGGGATGAAGTGGGTTGAACTGACGCACCGTGCGGCGCTGGCACATGCTGATGCACTGGCGAAAGCCCGGGATGTGAAAGGGCTGAACAGCTTCCTTGAACATTTGCAACGGGCGGACGCAGGTGTTGAGATCAGCCGGGTCGTGCCGAAAGTGATTGAAGTGGCGCTGCCGTTGACGGTACTGGATCAGGATTTGAATCTGACGGTGTTTTTGCTGGCAGTGAATTATCTGGACAGCAGTGTACTCAGCCGGATGATTGCCAACCAGAAATTTACGGGACAGCTTCCAGCAGGTTTCAGCCGTTTTACACCGTACATCACAGGTGAAGATGCGGGCATGGTTCCCGCCGGAATGCTGCTGGGGGCATCCTCGGCTTTTGGCGATGAGTGGCGTGACCTGATTTTAATCCGGATGGCGGAATTAGCGGTGCGAGCTAATCGACCGGATGCGGTGGATACAACTGCACTGTCGGCAATGGTGAGTATGATGTCGTCGCAGTGGGGTTTGCAGTACGGGCAAACGCTGACCTGGATTGCCAAAAATATGTCCAGTGACGAGACATTGTTACACCTTGAGCCACCCGGGCCAACTTATATTTTGCAAATTTTGCTGGCATTTGGGGATTATTCCGATCTGGCAAGTGAAATGCTGCATCAGGCACGATTACTGTATCCCGGCGATGCACAGAACGCCTATGTTGCTACTGTGCGGCGGTTGTTCGCGGAAACGTCGATTCCAGTGGAACAAGTGCCGGTGGCGCTGAAAGCCATCAACGATGGCGGCATTCGTTCGCTGCCTTTGGCGACAGCTTACATTGGCGCGTTGGAAGGGCAGGAATGGTCATCCGAACTTGACCCGGTTTCCGAAGAAGCGACCAAAATGCTGTTTGAAAATCCGGCGCTACTGGAAGTGATTCAGCCTTCTGCGATGATCGCGCTGCTGCGATTCCACATCAAGCGCAAGGATGTGAACAGCACGATTCGGGTGGCAGGGTTGCTGCCGCAGGTGGCGTCGCGCGAGGGCAGCAAGGGTGTCAACCTGATCGGTCGCATGTATAAGATGATGGATTGGGATGAGCGCGTAAAATTGGCGGCACTGGAACTGCTGCGCCGCTATGTGCGTAACTCCGATGATGAAGAATCGCGTCGGGCAATTGGTGCATTTGGGCGCGAGTTCGGCATTGGCGTGCAGCAGGCCCTGGAAGCCACTTACGCTATCCGTCGGTTTATGGATGAGGTTGATCTGGTGGATTATGCCGATTTCCTGCACATCACCGCCGATTTCCTGTATGACACGGCTGTGGCCTACGCCGACAAGAGCAAAATCCCCAGCATTGGCGCGCTGTACAACAATATGGACGGGATGACGGGCGGATTAAACGACGATGACCGCAACACAATTGGCAACGAACTGGTGGCGTTGGGCAAGGCAATTCTGGTGCTGGGCGATCAGGGGAAAGCGAACCGCCCACGCGATCTGGATAAACATATTGATGGGTTGTTGAACAACAAAATCGCGCCAACGTGTGTGCTAGATGTGTTCTGGATTATGGGCGGGTACTTCACCAAAGGGAAACGTTATCCGCTGAAGCTGGAAAAGGCACTCAGCAAAAATGCACTGGGTGAACGCTCCGCTCCGACGCTGCGGGATGCGGCCAAGATTGCTAACGGGGTGCTGCGTGGGGCGATCCGGGCGTTCCCGCCGGACAAAAAAATCACGCTCAGTATTGAGGCGATTCGCGGGGAATTGGAAAGTTTGTGGGGCGATATTCCGCTGGCGAAGCAGCGCGAAATTGTGCGTGATCTGGCGGTGGATTTGCAGCGCACCTCGGAACTGACGGCGATCATCGCGGCGGACGGGACGGATAAAGCGATGGAGGACAGCGGATTGGCGCGCAAGCTGGAAGACAATAAGCAGCAGCCACGCAACACGCTGGAGATGTACCGCTTTGTGAGTGGTTACTTCAAGGCACGAACGAAGTAGGGGAAATAGCGAGTAGCAGTCGGCTTTCAGCGGAGCGAATTTATGGATGAACAAGCCGAAAAGCTGAAGTTTTACACGGATAAACATGTTCCCAAATCGGTGACAGTACAATTGAGGAAACACGATATTGATGCTGTTCGCTGTGAGGAAGTTGGGATGGGAGATTCGAGCGATGACGAGCATTTGGAATACGCAGCCCGTGAAGGCCGAATTGTGGTGACTTTTGATAAAGACTTCAAACGTATTCATGCAGAGTGGATGGCACAAGGCAGGAGTCATTCTGGAATAATGTTCGTTTCACGACGACTTCAAGGCCCAGACGGTGTTGGTCGTATTGTAGTGACATTGATAGATTATTATGATTTAATTGCCGGTGGGGCGGGTACTATGGAAGCAGATATTGCCGACCGGATTACGTTTATTCGTTGAGAGGTGTTGAATGGCTATCATGCCCATCAACTATATCGAACTTGAGGATGATACTCCTGTTATTGCAGAGACAGGGATTACTGTTGAAGATATAGTCGCCATGTATGTTATGAATCGTTCGCCGCTTGAGTGGATTGCTCAAGAATTTGATTTGACTTTCGCCCAAATTCATGCAGCTTTGTCTTACTATTACGATCATCAGCAAGTCATTGATGATTCCATCCGGGAAACTGAAAGACTGATGGAGCAAACATCCGTTTCGGCTGAAGATGTTCTCGCCAGACTCCGGACACGGAAAGCGACAAACGACCAGCAATAATTGGGGCTTTATGTCGGATCATTTTCTGATTCTGATTCCTGATGAGCTTTCCTATGTTCCAGAAATTCACGCTCAAGATAAAATGCTGCAATTATTGAGGTCATTTGGATTTGATGACGACATGATTCAAATGACTACCAGTGAGTCAGTTCAATTTATCGATCAAGGCGCAAATTTTGAGCACATTTTATGTCCCTTATGCAAAAACGAACTTCAGCTTGAACAATGGCAGCTTCTGATGGATGCGGCTTATCGCACCGGTTTTGCACAGCTAGAAGTTGTAGTGCCTTGTTGCAGCCAATCCACTTCTCTCAATGATTTGATTTATCAATGGCCTGCTGGTTTTGCGCGCTTTCGCATTGAAATCTTTAACCCAAGTTCAGATATTAATGAAACCCAAATGCATGTTTTAGAGACGGCGTTAGGATATAAGGCGCGAAAGATATGGAGACATATCTAGGGTTGCATATCAGCAGATTATGGTTGACTTTTTTGCTGCTTCTCTAGAATCTGTTCTAAGCTGATGCCGTGACGGCGGGCGATTTCGCGGGCGTAACTGCGGCCTAGCGGTTCGCTTCGTTCGATGCGATAGGTGGGGACGTATTCACCCACGTCGTTTACCGTAACACCCGCCACCAGCGAGAATAGTTTGCTTCCCCCTTCAACGCGCGATTCAATTTCAGCCAAAGTCTCTGCCAATTCAATCAGGTGGGTGGCGAAGATGGCACGTAACCCTACTACCCGCAACCCACACAAAATATCCTGCGCGAGATAGACAGCTTCGCCAGAAGATGTGCTGGAAAAGGTTTCGTTGAGCAGCACCAGACTGCGCGATGTGGCCTGTTGAAAAATCTCACGGAGGCGTGTGGCTTCCTCGGCAAGGCGTCCTTGTTGGCGGGTTTCCAGTACGGGAAAGTGTGTCAGGATGTGATCGACTGGCGTAATACGGGCGCGACTTGCGGGGAGAAATAACCCGGCTTGAAACATGACTTGGGCTAATCCGACGGTTCGCAGGTAAGTGGTTTTGCCGCCACTGTTCGGCCCGGTGACGACTGCGATGCGACCATCTATCCCGAAAACTACATCACTGGGGATGGGTTGTTCGCGGCGTGCCAATGCGATATTCACCAAGTCGTCAATTTCGGCGGTGCATTCTTCGAGTGCGGCAACTTCCGGCCAGCAGCAGGCGAACCCACGCGATTCAAGATCGGTTTTCAAGCGGGCGGCAGTGCTGAAGAAGGCTAGTTCGTATTCCAAATGTGCCAGCGAACCCGTCCCCATTTTGACGTAGCGGGTTAAGGTTTTGGCGACGGGCGTTGCGACTTCGGTCAGTAATCTGTCCAAGTCCTGAAATAACGGTGCGAGTACCCGCTGCTGTGGGTCATCTGGCAGGCGGTGAAGTTGAGCGATTCCACTTTCATCAGTCGGTTCTGGCCCCATACCGATGACACGTTCTAACCATGAAGTGGACGCACTCATTTTGTGGTCATTGATTGCCATCAAGACGGCAGAGCGGGGGCGGAGTTGAACATCGAGATTAACACCAACGGTTAAGCTGGTGATGTGTTCCAGCGGGGCGCGGAGTTCAGGCAGTTCGGCGCGCAGGGCTTGAAAGTTCGGGTCGGAGAGGCGTTTGGTGAGGTCATCACGCAGGCCAATCAGGGCTGTTGATTCGAGATTGGCGCTGCACAGGGTTTCATATAGGGCTTGGGTGATGTAGAGATAAGCATCGAGTTCGGCAAGTTGGTCGGCGGTATCCAGCAAGAGATTACGCTGTTTTTTGCCAAGCAGGGCATTGCCTTCTTGTAAATTATGCAGGCGGGTCAGAAGCAATTCGGCAGTTTGGATGAGGGCGGGGTTGTTGGCGAAGTCTTTCAAGACTGCCTGCCGCCATTGGATAGTGGTGGAGTCGGTGGTGAGGGCGGACAAGGTTTGGCGGACATAGGCATTGTAGCGCGGGGCGGGCGAGAGCATGTTGACGAGATCGGCTAAACCGAGGTCATTTTCCCATGCGGTTATGTGTTGTTGTGGGGCTGGAATGCCATCCGGCCACATGAGGCTGGTCAGGGGGATGTCCAGGTTGGTGCGGGAACGTAATTTGTTCATATTGTAACCATAGAGACTGCAAAGATTTTGCAGCGATTATGACAGATTTCACATAAGATGTCGCTAAGTATTTGGGATGGCCTTAAACGGTCTGAATGGTGTATGGGCGTGAACGAAAGGTTCACTATAATCCCCATCAGATTGAATTTATTGGGAGTCGAAACTCATGGATTTCAGCATTGCTTCTTATAGTTTTCATCGCCTGCTGGAAGCGGGTAAACAGGATGTGTTCAAGTATATTGCGGATTGCAAGGATTATGGCTGCGCGCTGCTCGATTTGTGGAACGGGCATTTGGTCGAATTGATCGCGGAAGATGAGGCGATCAAAACCGGGACGAACCCGTTGCAGACCTCATTCTCTGAAGCAGGTTTGGAATATGTGGGGCGGGTGAAAGCCGCCTCGGATGCAGCGGGCATTCCGTTTGGGTGTCTGGCGGTGGATGGGGCGCATATTTATGAACCGACAGCAGAAGCGCGGCAGATCAATCGTGCGGCGGCTTATCGCTGGTTGGATGTGGCGGAACGTCTGAAAGCGGCACAGATGCGAATCGATTCCGGCGGCACGGAAGATTTGCCAGCCGAACAATTCGCCATCATTGTTGAAGGCTTGCAGGATGTGGTCAACCGGGGGCGGGAGAAGGGCATCGAGATCGTGATTGAAAACCACTGGGGGGCATCCAGAGTGGCGGAAAATGTGGTCAAGATGTTGAATGCAGTGAATGGGCTTGGGCTACTTTTTGATACCCACAATTTTGTGAAGGGCGACCAGGAACGAAGTTGGCCGTTATGCGCGAAGTATGCGCGGGCAGTCCACATCAAAACTTTTGAATTCGACGATTCTGGGAGCGATCCCAGTGTGAATATTCCGAAGGCTATTCGCATTCTGTTGGATGCGGGTTATAAGGGCTGCTGGGGAATTGAAAGTGTACCGCGCGATGGCGATGAATATGGCGCGGTGCATAAAACAATGGCGCTGATTCGCCGAAGTGTGGAGGGCTAACATGACCACACGCGAGCCAGTACGGATTGGGGTGATCGGCGTTGGGCAGATTGGCAAACATCATCTGGAAAATTACAGCAAAATCCCGGATGCCGAGATTGTGGCGGTGGCAGATGTCAACGAGACAGAAGCACGGCGGGTTGCGGAACAGTACGGCATTCCACATGTGTGCACTGATTTCCGCGATTTGCTGAAGCGGGATGATATTCAAGCGGTGGATGTGGCGCTGCATAACAATCTGCATATGCCGGTAACGGTGGCGGGATTGGAAGTGGGCAAACATGTTTACTGCGAAAAGCCGATGGCGGGATCGTATCGGGATGCGGAGACGATGCTCAACCGGGCGCGTGAAGCGGGACGCAAACTCAGTATTCAATTGAATTCGCTGTTCCGGGCAGAGGCGAAGGCCGCCCATTCACTGATTCAGGGCGGGCATTTGGGCAAACTGTATCATGCGCGGTCAGCAGGACACCGACGCCGGGGACGCCCGTATGTGGATGGTTATGGCAGTCCGGCCTTTGTGCAAAAGGCGACCGCCAGCGGTGGGGCGCTGTATGATATGGGTGTTTATCACATCGCGCGGATTCTGTACCTGCTGGGCAACCCGGATGTGCTGACGATCACTGGGCGGGTTTACCAGGAAACGCCGATGGATTCCAAGCGGTCGCAACTCAGCGGTTATAACGTTGAAGAATTGGGTTTGGGATTCGTGCGGCTGGCAGATGGAATCTCGCTGGATATTATCGAGGCGTGGGCAGTGCATCTGGATAAGTTTGACGGCTCGGTGATTCTGGGTGCCGAGGGCGGGGTGCGGCTCGATCCGTTCGGCTATTTCCGCAGCGTGGGCGATCTCGACCTCGACAGCACGGCTGATTTGGGCGCATTCGATTGGCGAATCCATAATGTTGGTGTGGATGCGGATGCTTATGATAGTTCACAGCATCATTGGGTGGCAGCATTGCAAGGACGGGTGGTGCTGCTGCCGACAGCAGAAGTTGCGCTCAATACGATGCTGATTTCCGAGGGAATTTACCGTTCGGATGTGCTGGGACACGAAGTGACAGCCGAAGAAGTACGAACGGAGTCGGTTTCGTCGGCACTGAAGCTTTAGATTAGCTTGATGAATTAGTGTTGAAGGGCGAACTCTATTGTGATTCGCCCTTTTGATTTCGTCCCCGACTCAAAATGTGTTACTATCCGCTCATTCAGAACTCATGAATTATTGTTTATAAGCAGGCTGCGGCAAGGGGCGACGATGGCTGACACGTTCAACATGTCGGATGTCATGATCTCGTACTCACGGCAGGACAAGTCCTTTGTGCGGCAGCTTGAACAGGCATTGAAAGCCGAAGGGCTTGAGGTCTGGATTGATTGGGATGATATTGCCCCTACCGCGAACTGGTGGGCTGAAATTGAAGCTGGCATTGAGGCAGCACATACCTTTGTGTTCATCATTACCCCAGCATCTGCACAGTCTGAGGTGTGCAAACGCGAAGTTGAACATGCCGTTAAGCACAATAAGCGGTTGGTGCCGATTCTGCATGAGGATTTATCTGCTGAAGATTTAGCTCGACTCCATCCCGGATTAACCACGCATAACTGGATTTACTTCCGCGAAACTGACCATTTCCGGCGGGCATTTTTGCTGTTACAGGCTGCACTGGAAACCGACCTTGAATACAAAAAAATGCATACCCGTTTGCTGGTGCGGGCGCGGGAATGGGTAGACAAAGGCTACAGTGGCAGTCTACTCCTGCGGGGTGATGATCTGCGGGAGGCAGAGGGCTGGTTAGGACGCAGTCTGGCTCAAAAGCCGCACCCGACCGAGGCACAGATCAATTATGTTCGCGCCAGCCGCCGTGCTGCGGGACAATTTATGCAGCGCGTCGTTGCTGGAATCATCCTTGGCCTGCTGGTATTAAGTGGGGGAACATTTCTTGCATTGGTTCAATCGCAGCAGGCCAGTACGCAAACCCAGCGTGCGCTCAATGAGGCGAATTTGCGGGCGACTCAGGAATGGCTGGCGAACGATAGTCTGGCCGCCGCTGCTACTGCCCAGATGCTGGCCGCCGACAGTGCTGCTGCCGCCGCTACTGCCCAAAATCGTGTTTTAGATGCCCAAACGCAGGAATGGCAGGCGCTCCAGAACAGCGGCAACAGCCAAACACAGGCTTATGTGGCGCAGCAAAGCGCACTGACCGCGACTGTCTTGCAGGGGCAGGCTGAGGTATTGGCTGGACAGGCGCAGCAGCAGCAGCAAACTGCCGAGTTCGCACGGCAGCAGGCGCAGCAGCAGGCCGCGAATGCACAACAGCAGGCCGCAAATGCACAAGCGGCCCAAGCGACTGTCCAACGTCAGGCCGATGTTGGAGCGACCGAGGCCTCTGGTCTGGCTATGCAGGCACAATCCACAGCCGCGGCAGCACAGACATTAGGTGCTGAAAGCCAGTCGCAAGCCGATATTGCAGGAACACAGGCACAGGCCACTGTCATTAATGCTCGAAGCCAGGTGGATGGCGTTATCGGAACGATTCAGCCGACAATTGATGCGGCTCAAATTGCGTTATCAACCGCGCAAGGTATACAAACTCAAACCAGAGCAACAGGTACAGCGATTAGGGGAGAATTTGCTTATCATGCTGAACGTGCCACGAATGTATCCATACAGATTACCAGCATTCTGGAAGATCTTCAGGCAATCTATGTGAGCGCAACCCAGACAGCAGAGGCGGTTAATGCAGCCTTATGCATCATTCAAGAGAACTGCCCACAGTAATCAGGGAGATCGTGAACGATGGCTGATAAGTTTAATATGTCCGATGTAATGATCTCCTATTCGCGGCGGGATAAAGCCTTTGTTCAGCAGCTTGAACAGGCGCTTCGAGAAGACGGTATGGAAGTTTGGGTGGATTGGGAAGACATTCCACCGACAGCGAATTGGTGGGCGGAAATCGAAGCTGGCATTGAAGCGGCGCACAGTTTTGTTTTCATTATCACGCCGGCTGCTGTTCGTTCGGAGGTATGTAGACGGGAAGTTGAGTATGCTGTCAAGCATAACAAGCGACTTGTCCCCATTTTGCATGAGGAATTAAGTGCTGATGACAAGGCATTTTTGCTCCCTGCTTTGAGCGCCCATAACTGGATTTACTTTCGTAAGGAAGATCATTTCCGGCGGGCATTTCTGGTGCTCCGGGCGACCCTTAAAATGGATCTCGAACATAAGCAGATGCACACCCGCTTATTGGTTCGGGCGGGCGAATGGACTCAGACGAATCGAAAAGGCAGTTTACTGCTGCGTGGGGATGATCTGCGTGCGGCGGAAAAGTGGCTGTTGCAAAGTCTTAATGCAAGTCCACAACCGCTGCCGGAGCAGGTGGAGTATGTGCAGGCCAGCCGCCGCGCCGCCCGCCGTTTTGGACAACGCGTTTTCGGTGCATTCATTAGTATTTTAACTGTCATGAGTTTGCTGCTCTTGTTTGCGTTCGGGCAATCGGAACGTGCCAACACACAGGCGCAAACCGCTTTGTATGAGGCTAATTTGCGTGCCACACAGGAGCGATTAGTTATTGACAGTGTGGCTGCGGCTGCGACATCCCAGCAGATTGAGAATGACAGCGCTGCTGCCGCGATGACTGCTCAAGGGCGTGTACATGCAGCCCAAACACAAGCTGCACAAGCTTTATTGGACAGCGGAAACAGCCTGACTCGTGCTTATGTTGCCCAGCAAAATGTGCTGACGGCAACACTGCTGCAAGGGGAAGCGCAAATATTGGCGCAGCAGGCACAACTACAACAGACTCAATCCGGCGCTGCTGCTTTGCAGGCACAAGGGCAAGCCAACCTCGCACAAGGACAGGCTAATCAGGCAGCTACACAAGGTGCTTTGGCGGCGACACAAGGTGCTGAACTCGTCAATCAAGCAGGGATGACGGCGGCTTACAGCGAAACAGAAGCGGCCATAAAACTCAGCCAAGCGACAGCCGTGATTGATGAAGCTGCAACGGTTGTGTTTCAGGCAGAAGGACAAGTAACACAAGTATGGTATACACCTACTGCGCTGCATATTGCTGTTGGCGAAGCTGAGGAAGCGGCTTCGGCTGCCGAGATAGAGCTGGCTGAATTCGAATTATGGGCATATGGGGATGAAGACACATACGGGGAGGAAGACGGAGAAGTTGACCGAACCAGAAGTATAGCTGAGAATGCAGAGCGATCGATGTACGAATCGGTTCGCTGGAGGGATTATTATGATTTGTATGTTGATTTAGGTGTAGATGGTACGATTAATACTGTTACTGCATCGGAAATTACGAAACTTCGGGATGCCTGCCTTCAGCAACGCGATAACGGACTTTGGAATCAGATGTCAGCCGAAGCCATCAGCATTTGCAGTGAGTTAATTGCTCCGCCAACTGAAGTTCCATTCGAGCTTTCTACGTCCACACCGATGCCCACTGATACACCTGTTGATACAGCGACAGTTACGGAAACGCCAACTCCTACCATGACGCTCCCTGCAACTTCGACTGAAATTCCGCCGGAAAATCCCGATAATGCTCCACCGCCAGATGGAGAATAAGTAGCGTCAGTTATTATAGATAAGGGTAGTCGCTTTACAACATGGATTGAAAGCTGTGTCTGATTTTGCATGAGTGATCAGCTAAAAATCATCAAAAATACTTGTAATAAAATGCGTAATATAACCTGTTATCCCCTGTTTATCAGGCATTATTTTCCCCTCAGCCAAATAATCTATTGAAAAGATTTATCCATAACTGACGTTAAGTAATAAAAAGGGCGCATTGTGTGCGCCCTATAAATTCTCAGATTTGCGACTCTGTTATTCCATTGTCCAGTCTTTGAGCATGGCTGCGAGCAGTGTGGCGCGTCGTGGGAGACTGGCGAGGACAACATGTTCATGCAGCGCATGTAAACCGTCACCTTGCGGGCCGAGTCCATCCAGTGTGGGGATGCCCATGTGCGCGGTAAAGTTGCCATCCGAACCGCCACCGCTGCCATCTTCACGGACGGTGAGGCCATATTTTTCGCCAATGGTTTTGCATTGGGCAAAGGAACGTTTCATCTGGTCATTGTGTTCCATTGGGCCGCGTGTGTGACCGGGAATAACCGTCACTTTTGCGCCGGGGATGAAAGGTGTTAATCCCTTGATTTGTTCGCTGATTTCGTCCCATGCACGGGCGTTGAGGGTGCGAACATCAACCTCAGCGGTGGCTTTGGCCGGGATGACATTGGTGGCTGAACCGCCGTGAACAACAGTGACGGAAACCGACGTGCCATTTTTCAGATCGTTCATGGCGTGGAGTTTGAGCGTTTGCTGCGCCAGTTCAACGACGGCGTTGATGCCCTGTTCTGGTGCATTTCCGGCGTGTGAGGGGCGGCCTTCGACGGCGACAGTGTAGTTGCCGACGCCTTTACGCCACGTTTTGAGGGCTTCTTCTTTGGTGGCGGGTTCCATGACCAGCACAAGGCCAGCCTGCGCGGCGCGTTCGCGGATAACGGGTTCAGAATAAATACTGCCGACTTCTTCATCGCTGGTCATCAAAATCCAGATGGGGCGGTTGGGCAGTTCATTCCGTTCGACCAATCCGCGAATTGACCAAACGGCGGCGGTGATTCCGCCTTTCATGTCGATTGCGCCGGGGCCAAACAGCTTGCCTTCTTCATCAATGCGGACCGGACGTTCCGCCAATGTGCCTTCCGGCCACACCGTGTCGATGTGAATTAGGAACATGATCGGTTTGCCGGGGGCGTTTTCGTTCCATTTCGCCAGCAGGAAATCGCCCACATGAGATTGTGGGTAGCGGGTGACGTTCGCGCCGAGTCCCCGGAATTCGCTTTCCATAAACGCGCCGAGTTTATCCACCAACGCCTTATCGGTGGTCGGGGTTTCGTAATTCACCAGTGTCGTCAGATAATCGACCATCGGCTGCTGTTTGGACTGGAAATAGGTGAGTAGATCAGACATTGAAAAACCTCGAATAGCCCTTAGCTTTTAGCCCTTAGCCTTTAGCTCTCCAAATGTGAAAAGCTGATAGCTAAAGGCTGATAGCTGACGGCTAGAATGGGCACAAATCCTGTGCAGAATAGATTGGGCTGCGGCTGCCATAACGGTTGAGTAACGAGATGGCTTCAGGCCGCGACGCGATTATAGCCTGAACCTCGCGGCAGGCGCTATTGAGATTATTGGTAACCTGCCAACCATTCCAGAAGGTGTTTATCAGGGCAACATAAACCGGAGCAGTGGCAGCATCCGGGAAGGCAGCAAGGGCGGCTTGATACGTCGAGAGCAGATTATCGTCTTCGGTATAGGCATAGGCCAACAGCAAACGGTAGTAGATATAAGCCTTGAGCGTGGTTGGTTCGTCGTTTGTCCAGAAGCGAAGATCGGGGCTATTCAAAGCCAGATTGTAGAGTGTTATAGATTGTTCGACTTCCTGACGGGCAAAGGCGCGGTCGGCTTCCTGCACCAGTTGAATCTGGAACTGAGGCGGATCTAGCTGGACGATAGACAGCACATAATTGATTCCGTTCCAGTCATAAATATTGACGCCCGTCCGCAGCGGGCCGGTGGCTGCCGTGCCGGGATCATCTTCGCGCATGATCACTTCCAGCACATTATCATTATCGACATCACTAATGGTTGGCGGTTGTGCGCCATTGATTGGGCCATTCAGCAAGCTGACAAAGCGACCATCGTTCGGCTGCCAGCCGAGCAACTGCGCCCGATAGGTACAATCTTCGGCACTCTCGGCGCTGCATCCATAGCTGGCGAACAGCACTTCCGGGCGGGAATCGAAGTTCATGTCACCCAGTTGGATAAGCTGTGGGGCGGGGCCGCCTGTGATGGATTGGTACAGCGGCATGTATAAGCCGTTCAGGCAGCCAAAGATGAGTAGTGTGCCGCCATCATCCGGCGTGGCGTAGGATACCACGACTTCCGGTACACCTTCGCCTGTGAAATCCACTTCACCACGTACAAGACCTGTCTCACCCAGCACATCCCATTCGGCACGCAAGCCTTGATCGAGGGCTGCCGCTGTGCCTCCTTCTGCCAGAAAGCGGGTGATGTCCGCGCTCATTTCGCGTCCGGTGGCAGGACGATTGGCAAGGGCTGGACTTGCCGGTGTAGGGCAGGCCGCGTAATTCGGTGTTGGTGTAGGCTGATTGGCGAGCGCGACGGCTGTGGCCGGATTTGCCAAGCCTGCGCCATCCAGCGGCAGGGCAATTACAGTCGCTAATACGCCGCGCACGGTGCGTCCGGGTGTCATGGTGGGGAAAGGAATCCCGGTAGAGGCGGTGCTGACAGGTGCGGCGGGTTGGCAGGCGGCGAGAAGCAATGTTATGAGGACTAAGAACTGAATACTGAGTACTGAGTATCGGGCGAGTGAACGGAGTCGTAAATATACAGAAGCTCGCAGCGAAAGAACTGAGAACTGAGAACTGAGGACTAAGAACTGAACGTATAATAGGCGTTTCATCATAGGCAAAGTATAGCGGTTGAGGGGATTGAAGGAAATGGTGACGATTCGGCGGGCAGTGGAAGCTGACCAGATGGTTATCAAGCAGATGGTGAAGGATGAAGAGCTTGACCCAACTTCGCTCAACTGGCCGCAGTTTTTAATTGCGGAGGACGCGGGCGAAGTCGTCGGCATTGGGCAGATACGGCCTTACCCAAAGTGCCGCGAGTTGGGGAGCATCGCGGTCAAAAAGGAACATCGGGGCAATGGCGTGGGCGGGGCGATTATTCAGGCGCTATTGGCAGAGGAAACCGGTGATGTGTATTTGGAATGTGAAGCCCACAATGTAACCTATTACAACCGATTCGGGTTCGTCAAAATCCGCTGGTGGCAAGCCCCGCCGCCGCTGCGCTACAAGAATCTGTTGATTAGTGCATTGGGGCGCTTGATGGGGTATCGGATGGCGGTGATGGTGAGGCGGAAAGAATGGAGGAGTAATAAAGCATGAGCGAAAAGCTAAAAGGGGAAGGATGTCCCTCCCCATATAAAGCAGCCGTTATTCGTCTTTGAGTTGTTCAATGAGCTTGAGGTCTTGCTGATAGCTGCGGTAGCGCAGGAACATGCTGCCTATGAACAAGACAGAAAAGGTGAATACAATGGCCAGCCCCAGCATGAGGTAGCCAGTGGTATCCGGGGTTACAGTTTCGATCATGGTGAATTCCTTATTGAAGCAGTTTGGCTTTCAGGGCATGGACGTGCTCGGCCATATTTTCCAGCCGGATGCGCCACCAAATGAGAGTCAACGGGACGAACACGCTCCAAATGAACGAGTTCATGCCCAGTGCTGAACGCATCGGGTCGGTCATTTCAAATGCGCCCGTTGGATTTTGCGGGCTGGGGCCGATGACAGTTGGGTGAATGGTATCCGGGCGGATGCGGATAATCATGAAGGTGACAATGACACTGGTGATCGCCAGAATGCCATAGACCGAGGCGAAACGGCGGCGTGTCTCCGGGTTTTCAATGCCGTTACGCAGCATCAAATAGGCGGAGTAGGTCAGGATCATGATGGCAGCGGAAGTCAGGCGCGGATCCCATGTCCACCATGTATTCCAGATTGGGCGCGCCCAGACCATACCGGTCACCAGATTGATTAAGCCTAAAGTCAGACCAACTTCGACACCTGCCAGCGCCAGCGTGTCCCAACGGGTTTTGCGAGTGCGGAGGTAAAGAATCCCACCCACGACAGTCGCACAGAAAGCGATGAACGCGCCAGAAAATGAAGCGACATGGATGTAAAAAATGCGCTGAATTGCGCCCTGAGTGGCTTCAGTAGGGGCGACGACCAGCGCCATATACAGCCCGATGGCAACCGCAATCACTGTCACAACAGTGAGCAGGGTTAGCACCAGTGGTCTGCGGGCGGTGTGGGGTGGGGCAGATTCTGCCGCACTCAGCGGTAAATTTTGCACAGCACTCATTGGATAAAACTCCTTCGTTAATCTGCAAAAATCTTAGCATATCTACAAAGAATTACCAAAAATCTACAGACTTTATCGTTACTTGTCAGCCTGATGATGAACGATTGATTATTCTTCGACTACATACTCGAACAGGAAATAACACATCACTAAATATACGATGTCCACGACAAACAGGATTTGCGGCCACGCAATCCAATCATCCAGCGGGAGATCGTTCAGGATGCTGGTGGTGGCACGGACAGCGCCGAGAATAACAGGCAGTGTGATGGGCATCATGACGATGGGCAAAAGGCTTTCGCGGGCACGGGTTTGCACGGTCATAGTCGCCAGCAGCGTACCAACGGTGCTAAAGCCCAGCACACCTAAAAGCAGCACCAGCAGCAGCCAGGGCTGAAGCAGCGGAATGTTATAGATGATGCTCATCAAGGGCAGAAGGAAAGCCGCCACCAACAGCGCGAAGATCAGATTGCCAGCCAGTTTGCCGAACAAGATGGCGGCGCGATCTATCGGAGCGATCAACATCCCTTCCAGATTGCCCTGATCGCGTTCCATCGCCAGACTGCGATTCAGTCCCAAAATGCTGGCGAAAACAACCGTCACCCACAGCACACCGCTGATGGCCTCCTGACGGGCAACACGATCCAGCTCCAGCGCGAAACTGAAGATCAGGATGCTCAGTAAGGCAAATAGCGCCATTGAACTAAGTAGTTCGCGGCTGCGGAGTTCGGCGCGCAAATCCTTGCGTACAATGCTCAAAACAGTCTTCAGAAAAGGTGTTTTCATAGTTAGCCGGGATACCAGATAATACGCGGATCATCCGCTGCGCGCTGGTAATTCCAGGCGGCGTCGGTCATTTTCTTCAGATCATATTCAGGCCGCCAGCCCAGCAGGAATTTGGCTTTGGTGTTATCCAGCCAGGTGGCATGAAAGGGCGTTGTGATGTCTACGGTTGGGAGTCCGCGTGACTGTGCCAGATAATTCCCCAGTGCCCGATAATCAACGGGTTCATCCATGCAAATGTTGAAAGTTTGCTGTTTGGCAGTCGGTGCATCCAGCGCGGCAATAATGGCACTGACCAGATCATCGACATGAACGAAGTTGCGTTTCACGGGTTTACCATTGGGGGCAAGCATGACCGGAATAGCTCCCGACCGAACATATTCATCAGCCTTTTGCACCCCGACCAGATCGCGCCAGCGTGGGCCGCCGAATACATCGTCACCAAAAGAAAGCTGATATTTAAAATCGTCTTTTTCCATAATCCAGGGCGCGCGCAGGCAGCAGCCGTTCAGGTTGTACTGGATGTAATACTGTTCGAGCATGACTTCTTCCAGCACTTTGGAGAGGGCATAACAGCCGGGATAGGCGCTGTGTTTCTGCTGCTCGGTGACAGGAATCGGGTGTGGATAGACGAAATGCCCCATCCCTGCATCCCCGCCGATAAGGATGAACTGCTCGAAAGTGGGACTCATGCGGCTGGCTTCCAGCAGCCAGAACAAGCCTTTCACCGCGACATCCATAATATCCTGCGGGGTTTCCTTAACAGTTGCCAGATGTAAAACGTGGGTGACACCTTCCATCGCACGGTTCACGGTATCCATATCAGCAATCGTGCCGCGCACCACTTCCAGACGGTTATGAGCTTCCATCGGGCGGCTGTGGACGAATGCGCGGGCAATCCAATCCTGCAAATGGGGTTCATCAAAAAAGCGGCGCAGGAATGCGCCACCAACTTTGCCTGCTGCCCCCGTTACGAGAATGCGTTTAGTCATCTCAAATCCCTCTCGAATGCTACATGAAGTCTTATCATGAACGGGCGGTTGCCATTGTGGTGACTTCGGAATAGGTGGCGGCTAATTGCAGGCCATCAATTCCGGCGGTAGGTTGGTCATAACCGACGATACCGCGCGACAGGATGACGACACGGGAGGCCAACCCGACCGCACGGGGCAAATCATGGGTGCTCATCAAAATCGTGCGTCCTTCAGCATAGGCGACGCGCAGCAATTCATCCAGTACGGCGGCTGCGTCCTGATCTAAACCCGTGTACGGTTCGTCCAGCAGCAGAATATCCGGGTTGTGAAGCAATGCGCGGGCGATGCTCAGGCGTTGCAGCATCCCGCGCGAGAAGTTGCGAACCAGATCACGTGCACGTTTAGCTAACCCGACCTGGGCTAAACGTTCCTTGATGCGTTCCTCAATAGCTGCATCGGGTAAATGATATAGATGTGCAAAAAAACGCAGATTTTCGGCGGCGCTCAGGTTTTCGTACAGCAGCGGTTTATGGCTGACGAGGCCAATCTGGGCGCGCACGGCGGCAACTTCGTGCGGGAGCTGCCACCCACCCACACTAATCACACCACTGGTTGGGCGTGTTAGGCCACATAACAAGCGTATCAGCGTGGATTTGCCGCTGCCGTTGGGGCCAAGCAGGGCGACAAATTCGCCGCGCTCGATGTTTAAATCCAGCTTCCGTAGAACTGGTAGCAAATCATAAGCCTTGACCAGTGATTGAATTTCGATCAGTGCGGACACGTCACATATTCCCTTTGATGATTCGGTCAATGGCATCCGTAACGTCATCCAGATTGGATGGCACGATTTCATCATTAATGACAACCAATGGAACCCCCACGAATCCGGGAATTTCGCGCGCCTGAATTTCTCCCGCCTCAATAATGCTTTGAACAACATTCAACTTCAGACATGCTTTCCAGTCAGTTACATCGAGATTGAGTTCGGCAGCAGCCTGTTCCAAGCGAGATTCAGTGTAGGGATCATCCGGGAATTGTTCATGCCAAAAATACAGGGTTTCCTGATACGACCAGAATGCATCCTGCTCCGCCGCACATAGGGCAGCCTGATTTGCCAGCAGGCCGTTGGCGAAATTGCCGACTGAATACATGGGCATGTAGGTGTACAGGATGTCGCCTGCACGGATGCGGTCAACTAGATTTTCAAAAACTTCGTCTTCAAAAACCGAGCAGTGGATGCAGGCGAAACTGCCGACATAAAGCATTTGTACTGGCGCTTCGGGGTCGCCTAACTGCGGGAAACCATCTTCGGTTGTGCTTTGCGGGATGCCTTCATACCGCTCAACCGCCCCAACCGGGACAAGTTCGGTTTCTACCGAAATTTGAGTTGCGGTGGAGAACCCGAAGAAAAAATTCAGGGTAGCAAAATTCAAAGCATCTACGATGGTGCAGGCAGTAGTAGCCAGTAAAAGCAGGATGACGCAGAACCATAAGCGGGCGTATTTCATGCGTCGTCCTCGTCCATCAATTTATCAAGCTGGGCTTTTAATGGTGCGCGGAGGCGATGCCAGACATCATGTGCCAGTTGGCCGGATTGGTGCTGCTGGTCAAGGAGAGCAATTTGTTTGAGCAGGGCGTCAATCCGTTGTTGGAGCGTTGGTGCCGGACGGCGGTTTCGGAGAATGAGGATAACGACGAATGCGCCGCCCGCGATGAGCAGCGTGCCAATCAGCAGTGGTAAAGCACTGCCAGCAGCGGCATCTGCATTTGGTGACGATTCGCTGGCGGCTGGTGCACCGCTGAGTTCATAGCGGATGACTTGGCCGGGGGCGAAGCTGAGAGGTGCGCCAAAAGCATGGTATTCGCGGTCGCCTAATGTTTCGCGCCCCAAATCTGGTAGTTGATCGCTTTTCACAGTCAGCGTATCCGGCCATGCCAGCAAGCGTGCCTGTCCGTTGAACAGGTAATTCATCGGTTGTTCGATCAAGGCGGGTGAGCCGTCATATGGCAGGATGTAAACCATCACCACCAGATGATTGTCACCGGGAAAGACCGGAGCTGTATCGACTACCGTGAAGTCTTCCTGCGAGACGACATACCGCTGTGGATCATCAAAGCTGATGACCTGCGCGCCGGGGGGCAGAGGGACAATCAAAGATGCGAATCGTCTGCTGCCCAGATCACCGCTGCTGGTGTAGATGCGGTCGGAAGTGTTTTGAAACCGGATGACCTGCCGCACTTCCAGTGTTTCGCCAACGGCGCTGATTTGGATAACGGTGCCGCTGATGCTGATAACCGATGGGTCTTCAGTGGGTTCATAGATGGCGATTGGTAAATCAATGGTTGTAACCGATGGGTCGCCAGTGGCGAAGGCACTACTGAACACCCGGTCACGATAGATAGCAGCAGCAACGTAACTTGCACCAAAGAGAATTGGAACATCCGCAAAAGTAAAACTGCCATCGGGACTGGTGACCGTATCCAACTGCTGAAGGGCGACACCTTCACTGCTGATAATCAGGCTGATTTGCTGGTCGGGTGGGACGCTGGCGGCGGCTGTTCCATTAGTGATCTGTCCGGTAACGGTGCCGCGCACCGCATCCGCGAAAGGGTCGGGTGTGGTTTCCTGTGCATGGATGGAAAAGACGGTAAAGAGAAGAAACAGAATGAACCACAGAGATGCATAGGTTCGTAGAGGGAGAAATTCAAAGAACCGGGAACTGAGAACGCTCAACTGACGACGCATGTTAGGTTCCTGTGCGGGTGCGGTAGGCGGCAACTGCGTCTTCAATCTCGCGGTCAATGGCGTGGTCAATGTCTTCAACATCGGCAGATTCGGTGATGATGTGGCGGGTGCCCAGATTGTCTAATGCCTTCAAGACCTGTATACCGCGCTGAACCCAGATTTCACGTTCATATTGGTAATCATCGGGCGCCATTTTCCCCGTTGTGTGGTCTTCATCTAGATCACGAATATTGGTCAGTGTGCGTTCGTAGACCATCAGCAGGCGTTCACGCTGTTTATCCAATAAGAGATCATCCGCCACTGTACCGGGCTTACGCGCCGCTAAAAATGGGCGAATCACCCAGACGAGAGCAATCAGCAAAACGACGATGCCAAAAATCAGTCCAGCAATACTCATGTTTCGGCCACCAGTTTATCCAGAATAGGTTCCAGATCACCGGGGCGCAGCGGTATCATAAAAAATTTCACAATTTCGCCCTGTTTGTTAATCACGAAGGTTTCCGGCACACCCTGAATGTGGTAGTCATCCGAGATTTTAGTGCCGATGTCCAATGCGTTGGGATAGGTTTGGGAAAATTCCGCGATAAATTTCTTGGCTTCGCGTTCGGTATCGGTGTAAGCGATGCCAATGAAGACCACCCCTTGGTTCTGATACTGCTGCCAGAGAGTTTCCAGCAGTGGGGCTTCATCGCGGCATGGGCCGCACCAACTTGCCCAGAAGTTGACCACCACGACCCGGCCTTTCAGATCGGAAAGCCGCATTTGTGCGCCCTCCATGGTGGTAATGGTGAAATCCGGGGCTGCGCCTGTTGTAGGCTGGGTTTCATATTGTCGGGCGAGGGCAACACCAAAGACGGCAGCCGCCAGCACCACACCAACTAATAATACAATTGATCCCAGACTGAGTCCGCCCCGAGGGGCTGAAGGTGTTTCGTGTTCGAGGATAAGTAAATCGTCAATTTTGTCGGTCATGTTACTACCCTAGGGATACGCTGATCCCATAATTGGCGAGTGATTTGTGCGTGTCCAACATGCAGTGCAGCATGATCGAGTGCATGGGCAATACCCCAACTGACGCGAAAGACGCTGCCGCGATGGTTGGGCGAAATCCGCTCTTTTGTCAGGTCATCCAGTGTGAGGGATTCCAGCACTGAGCGCGAAAATTCCAGGGTTGTGGAAAGTATTTCGCGCAGTGCGTTTTCATTCAATCCATGTGTTTGGAATTCTGCTGCCCGATCTCTGTTGGATAGAATACCTGCGCCGATGTCACCGATCCAGTAACGTTCAGCGCCCATTGTATGGACGATTAGCACACCCAATGAATTCATATCGGGGCCGGGTACCCAATCGAGAGCCTCTTGCGGCAGTCCGGCGATGGCTTTTCCAAAATCGCTATGGCGCTCTTCCAGATGTTTGAAGATGTCTTCGAGAATCGGAATCATCAACGCCTCGTCTGCAAGTCACGTTCCAAACGAGTGCGGTAATCATCGTCTGTCACGCCGGGGGCGGATGGTACAGCGGCCAGTTCAGGGGCGGTGGCGCGGCTGTGTCGCCAGCGCAGCACCGCCCGGCGTGCAATGAACAGCGCACCGATAGCGATCAGCACCGGGGTGAGCAGGGAAAGCGCCCGCAGCAATGGGTCTTGCGGTGTACCCACCACGCGGTCACCATAACGATTGACAAAATTGGTGATGATTTCGTCCGAGGTGAGTCCGGATTCAAGTTGTGATCGGATTTCGCTGCGCCATTGGTCGCAGGCGACGGTAGGGCAAACATCCAGCGGGATGTTTTCGCAAACCGGGCAGTACATCTGTTTGGCGATGGCATTTACATCGTCATCAGTGACGGGCTGTGGGGTATCCTGAGCAGCAGCGGAAAAAGACAAGAGAACAATCAACCACAGCGACACACAGAACGCAAAGGCTCGCAGTTGAAGACCTGAAAACCGGGAACTGAGAACTGTGAACTGAGAACTATTCATGCGGTGGCCTCTTTGCGGCGACGGCTGACGGCGGGTTGTGGGCTGAGGGTGAACTGCTCCTGCGGCCAAGCGGAAATGAATGTACCTAGCATGAGCACCAAACCGCCCCACCAGACCAGATTAATCAGTGGGTTAATGTAGACCTTAAATGTTGCTGTGCTGGCGTTGAGTTCTTCCCATCCAACCAGCAGTACATAATAATCAGCTTCCAGCGTGCTGTACGACCCGGCGATGGTCATCGGCATATCGGGGTAAATGTCATGGCGAGGGCGCAGGCGGGCAACTTCCGCACCACGCTGGAACACGGTCACATCTGCAATTTCCATTGTGCGGCCATCTTCTGCAATTGCCTCTGTGAAGCCGTCATAGCGCAGGATGTAACCGCCGAAATCCAGACTTTCGCCCACACCCAGTGTGCGCTGGGTTTCTTGCTGAAACAATGTGCTGCCGATGACACCGATGCCGATAATCGTGATGCCCAGATGGACAGTATAACCCCCGTAACGGCGGCGGTTGCGGGCGAACAGGGCAGCAAGGGCGCGTCCCCAGCTTTCACCCAAACTTTTATGGCGGGCGTTTATGCCCCGGAAAATCTCATACAGGGCGACGAACCCGGCTAAAGATACAATTCCATAACCAAATAACGCACCGGGGCTGCGGGTATGGGTGAGCACTAAAAGCACCAGCAGAGCGGCGGTCAGCACCAACGGAACAATCAGTGCGCTGCCCAAACGCCGGAGCGAAGTCGCGCCCCACGCAGAAATCGGCGCGATGCCCATTAACACATACAGGGCGACGAACAAGGGCGGTGTGACCTGCATAAAGTAATCTTTGCCGATGGTGATGTTGGTGTTCAACGCCAGTTCGGAAATCACAGGTGCGCCGAAACTGCCCCAGAAAATGGCGACAAACAACAGCATAAAAATCACATTGTTCAGTACGAACAGCGATTCGCGGCTGAGAATGTTGACAAATGGGTGTTCATCTTTCAGTTCACCACGATTCCAGCGCCATAAAATGAGGCCAGCCGAAATCACGGTTATAGTTGCCCAAAACAGAAACATCGGGAAGCCGATTTCGCTGCGGGCGAAGGCGTGTACGCTGTCGATCAGTCCGCTGCGGGTAGCGAATGTGCCGAAGATTACGGCGCTGAACGTGCCGATTACCAGCACCATGTTCCACACCTTGAGCATTCCACGCTTTTCCTGAATCATGACGCTGTGCAGGAA
>JAIOHM010000125.1 GCA_019912965.1 Anaerolineae bacterium | reverse complement strand
CCTTTGGTGCGCTCAATCACCGATACTGTAACCATCGCTACCTCGGGTCGAAAGCCCAGTGCGGGGGACAAAATCGGGATGCTGTCGCTTAACACTTCAGGCATGTCTGCTCCTTCCGTTTGTTTCTGCAGAGATTGAGCCGCTTTGTACATCTCGCTAAAGCTGTGTCCCTTCACCCCAATCTTCGCCATCAGACTTTTGAACTCCGCCAGCGCGAAATCGTCCAGTCCGCTGGCACAGGTGAATAATTCACGGATAGCATCCTGTCGTTCAAGACCTTCGAGGTTGGCGGCGTGATGGACTTCAACTGCTAGCCAGCTTTCCGCCTTGTTAAGCAGCGCCAGCGCATCCTCGGCAGTTGCCCCTTTTTGCAGCCACTCGTTGGCATCTTTTACATCACCGGGCAGAGTGGGCAGGTAGGTTTCCCCCTTCAGCGTCAGGGCGAGACTGCGACTTTTAGCGCGGGCATCCTCGGTATTATCCAGCGCGACGAACAGCCGGGGATGTGTTATCAGCCGCTTGAGTAGTGCATCCGCTGCCTGCATCCCACCGATGGCAATGGCTGGTATACCCCATTCGGCAAAGGTAATAGCATCTGCCTGACCTTCAACGATGACGACTAGCTCTGCCTGTGGACTGTAAAGATGATTGTAGTACGGTTGGCGCTCCCCGATGATGTCGCTGGGCGGGTTATAGTGTTTCTTGCCTTCAATGCTGCGTCCACTGAGATAGGTCAGCCGTCCTTGTTGCGTATGGATGTAGACAATCATGTTGGATGGAAATTTCTGAATCACCGTCCGCCAGTTGTCCGGCAGGTTCAAATCAGCCAGCAGTGGACGTTTGTCCTGCGCCATAAACCCCAGTCGTGAGGCTATGATGGTGGACGACTGCCAGCCGCGTTTTTCCGTCACATAGGCGAGGGCTGCGGGAGTATTCAAGAGCGTTTCGTGCAAACGCTGGACAAGCTGCCGTTCTGCCCACACCGATGACTTCTTGAAATTAACATTTTCTTCCAGCGTGATACCCGCACGCTGCGCCAGGTAACGCACGACTTCCATAAACTGCGTTGCATCCCGATTGTTCCACGCGCCGAGTGACAGCAGATGCCGTCCAACAAAATCAAATACGTCGCCGTGTTCGCCACGCGAATTCCAGAAATACATGCCAGTGTTTGGCACAACCACCAGACTATCATGCTCAATGCCGATAAAGCGTGAGCCAGATTTCTTTAAGGCGAATTTCTCTGCGACCACTTCCTCAATTGGATTACGGGAGCGCAAATGCTCCAGATCAAATGTCATCTCCAAAACCTCCAGGTAATAAGCAAAGCTGAATAAAGGTCGTGTTAGAAAAACACGACGAAAGCTCAAAAATCAGTTGCAGGAGATCGGAGGTTGTGATACATTGTGAGTGCCTAGTTCACGATGTATCATCCGCCTGCCGCCCACCCGCCTTGTGTGAAGTGGGCTTTTTCGTTCTAGGGTGGACTGCGAATTTGTCTCATTTCATTTATCTCCAAAAAGGTTCGAGCGCCCGAACCTTTTTAATCGGCTTTCAAATAACGTTGGGCTTCAGCCAG
>JAIOHM010000124.1 GCA_019912965.1 Anaerolineae bacterium | reverse complement strand
CCACCCCCAACCCCTCCCCGTAAACAGGGAGGGGAGTAAACAAGGCGTGAGATAAAGCAAAAGTTTATTCGGTCAACATTATTCAGTTGGAGGAATAAATCAGATGGAAAGCAAAACATTTCAGGTTCCGAACATTGGCTGCGATGGCTGCGTCCGCACGATCAAGACAGAAGTCAGCCAGATCAGCGGCGTGAAGATTGTTAATGCTGCGGTCGATACCAAGATGGTCACCGTCGAATGGGATACCCCAGCCACATGGGTGCAGATTGAAAACACCCTCAAGGAAATCGACTACGCCCCGGCGACTGCTTAAGCAATCCATTTTCCAGAAAACAAAAAGCCGATACGCAAATTATCGGCTTTTTTATTGTCGTTGAGGTACTGGCCTAAGGGCGCGGTGTAACCGTTGGGAACAGCGGAAGACCACCCAGCAAATCAGCAATTGCCGTCGGCGAAGGCACAACCGGAGTCACTTCCAACGACTCAACTATGGGCGTCGCGGAAGGCGCGGCAGGACTCGCGGCCAGCGATTCGACGGTAACCGTTGGAAAAGGCGCAGCCGGGGTTACGCCCAACTCGTCATAGGTAGCCTGTAAATCGGCTGTGATTTGTTCCTGATACGCCCGCTGCTCTGCTGTCCACCACGTTTTGATATAGGCGTAGACTCCCATAATTTCGTCATCGGTCATGGTCGTTCCGAATCCGGGCATCGGGTAGCGGTTCAGCCCATTCACGATACCCTCTCTGGTCATCCGCAACAACACCTGATCGGCATACTGCCAAGCTACACCAGTTTCATCATGTGAAGGAACGGTTTTCATGCCCAATTTACGGGTGGCTTCTGCGCTTTCGCCCATCTGCCCTTCGCCATCAAACCCGTGACAGTGGGCACAGTAACGGTCGTAATTAGCCTGCCCCTGCCGTACCACCGGGTCTGTGATGGATGATGTGGGCAGCGCATCGGGCGCAACCAGGGTGATCCCCCCGGACGACTGGCTGGCCGGGTCTGGTGAACAGGCCGCGACCAGCACTACAAATACAACCAGCGAAATGGACTTCCAACCCATCAGCAATGCTCCTAAACCAACCGAGTACCCCGCAGCAGTTGGGCGTTCAGCGCCACCACAATCGTGCTAACCGACATCAAGGCCGCGCCAACCGCCGGGGCAAGGGTAATTCCAACGGGCGCTAATATACCCATTGCCAGCGGTATTGCAATGATATTGTATCCGGTTGCCCATATGAGGTTTTGCACCATTTTGCGATAGGTGGCACGGCTCAGGCGGACGATTTTTACGATGTCCAACGGATTGGAGCGTACCAAAATGATTCCGGCGCTCTCAATGGCTACATCCGTACCTGCGCCGATGGCAATCCCGACATCAGCAGTAACCAGTGCAGGAGCATCATTCACGCCGTCACCCACCATCGCCACTTTTGCTCCACCCTGCTGAAGCTGACGAATCTTCTCGGCTTTATGCTCCGGCAGCACTTCCGCAAAATAGGTATCGATTCCGAGTTCACGGGCGACCGCCGCCGCAACCGCTTTGCTATCCCCGGTGAGCATGGCAACTTTTACGCCCAAGTCATGCAGTTGGCGTACCGCCTCGCGGCTTTCTTCGCGGATGACATCGGCGATGGCGAACAGCGCCAAAATCCCGGATTCATTCGCCAGATAAACCACTGTTTGTCCAGCATCTTCAGATTCCTTGAGCGCAGCCGCCAACGATGCGGGAACATTCCAACCCTGCGATTCCAGCAGGCGTGGGCCACCGACATAATAGGTCGTGCCATTCACATTGGCTTTTACACCGCGCCCAGCAAGGCTCTCAAAGCCTGTCACCGAGGCAGGTTTAACGCCCTGTGCAGCTGCTTTCGCCCGAACCGCACCCGCGATGAGGTGTTCGCTGTCGCCTTCGATACCTGCCGCAATGGCTAAGGCTTCGTCAGCCCCGATTCCATCCGCCGCAATCGCTACCACGCCCTGCTCACCTTTGGTCAGCGTCCCGGTTTTATCGAACACCACGATGTTCAAATCCTTCGCCGATTCGAGCGCCATCCGCTGCCGGACGAGCAGGCCATTACGGGCAGAAAGCGTGGTCGAAATTGAGACGACCAGCGGCACAGCTAAGCCTAATGCGTGAGGGCAGGCGATCACCAACACGGTCACGGTGTAACGGATTGCTAAGGGGAAATCACGCGCCAGCAGTGTCCAGCCGATTAAGGTCAGCAAGCCCGCGCCGAGGGCAATTAACGTCAGCCAGAAAGCCGCCCGCTGCGCCAGTGTTTGCGCCCGCGATTTGCTGCCCTGCGCTTCCGCCACCAGCCGCATAATGCCTGCCAACGCGGTATCGCCCCCGACTTTTTGCACTTCAATTCGCAGTGAGCCGGATTGGTTGACCGTGCCACCAATCACCGCCGCGCCGGGATGTTTATGCACAGGTTTGCTTTCGCCCGTAATCATCGATTCGTTGACGCTGCTTTCGCCATCCACGACCTGACCATCCGCCGGGACGCTCGCACCGGGGCGAACGAGCAGCCGATCCCCGACATTGAGATCAGAAACCGCGACGATTTCGGTTTCGCCAGAGGACAGCAACCGTTCAGCCTGGTCGGGCAGCAGTTTTGCCAATTCGCGCAGCGCCCCTTGTGCCTGACCAACACTCCGCATCTCGATCCAATGGCCGAGCAGCATCACGTCAATCAGCGTGGCGAGTTCCCAAAAGAAGCCTTCTTCACCGGGGGCGAACAGGAACACCGCCAAACTGTATACATAGGAAGTGGTGATGGCGATAGAGATCAGCGTCATCATACCCGGCTGGCGTTCTGCCAATTCGCCGCGCGCCATATTGAGAAAAACCAGTCCACCCGCGATAAAGATGATGGTGCTGAAAACCGCCGGAATAGCTTCCTGAAACGGCAGCACCGGGGGGCGGAAGTTCAGCCACATCTGAAGCATTTCAGAATACAGCAGCACCGGAATAGTCAACACCAGCGAAATCCAGAAGCGGTTACGCATCAAGGTGGCATGGCCTTCGTGCATTCCGCCGCTATGGTTATGATGTTTTTCCGCAGGCGCAGCGGTCATGTAGTGTGCGTGTTGAGCGTCGTGTTCATCGTGCTGATGATGATGTTCGTGATGGTCGGATTCGTGCATCGTATGCGTATGTGCGTTCATGTTTTACTACCCCCTGATTACCTGACGAACGAGATGGGTTGTGTCGCGCGGCAACGGTTTACAGTCTTCAGAATAGGGGAAGTCATGAATGGTGTTATGCGCCAATTGGCGGGAATGTGAACCTCACCCCCAAACCCCCTCTCCACTGTGTAGAGAGGGGGAAGCAATCCGTTAGGGGTATGGGATTATAAACCTAGTTTGCCGGGGCAGAGGATATTGTTGGGATCAAGTGCCCGCTTGATGCGTTTGAGGGTATCCATGCCTGTGCCGTATTGGGCAGACATGTAGGGAGCAAGGCGCATCCCGACGCCATGATGATCGTTCATGACCGCGCCTGCATTCATAGCCGCTTCTACTCCGGCACGGAAAATCGCATCATGCAGTTCTTTGGCTTCTACCAGATCATCCGGGCCTTTGGGAATTTTCACACGGGCATAAATCATCGATCCCCATTCGTACCAGTGAGAAAGATGGGTGGTCAGCGAAAGATCAAACGAGGATGGTACGACGGCACGAATGGCTTTTGTGGTTTCGGCATACACTGCTTCGATATGTTCAAAGTCGGCTACTACGTCAATCGTTCCCCAAATGCTCGGCAGTTCGGGCGCATAGGGGGGATAGTAAAACACATAACGCCGATCCCACCATGTTTCACCGATAGAAGGCGAAAGCACTTTGCCATCACATTCGCGGCAAACTTCTAGTGCGCGCGCGGCTTCCAATTCGACCAAATCGGGATATTCACCATCGAACATCATTACCAGCGTGGCTGAATCCAGCGGGGTTTCCACCGCCCGCGCCAAACTGTGTGAAGCAGCTTCCGCGTCATACAGGCGCATAACGGGCGGCTTTAATCCGCTGACCATGATACGCCGCCCAGCTTCGACGCCACTCGCCAACGTTGGAAAGCTGACCACTCCGAACACCCGCTTCTTGGGGAGCAGATGCAGCTTGACAGTGGCAGCAGTGACAATGCCCAATGTGCCTTCCGAACCAACCAATAACTGCGTAATTTCCGGGCCAGCCGCGTGACGGGGGACGGATGGGGTTTGCACCAATTCGCCCGTCGGCGTCACAAATTCGACGCTCAAGGTATGTTCTTCAATCTTGCCATATTTGGTCGAAAGCACACCCGAACCGCGCGCAGCGATGGAGCCGCCAATGGTCGCCCACTCGGTCGAAGCGGGGTAATGGGTGAAGGAAAGCCCCTGCTCATTCAGTTCGGCTTCAAATTCTTTGCAGACCTTGCCCGCTTCTACCACACAAGTCAGCGATTTATGGTCAATTGAGCGAACACGATTCAATCCACGCAAATCGAGGACAATGCCGCCCCGGTCAGCATTCGCCGCGCCCTGTACACCGCTGCCACCGCCCCAAGGGGTGATCGGAATGCGTTCACGATTGGCAAGCTGAACGATCTCCGCCACCTGTTGAGCAGTCGTCGGGCGGACGGCGACATCCGGGCGGCTGATGGGCTGCCCTGCTCCGGCAGCGGCAATCGCGTACCACCATTGGTCATTGGCGTATTGGGTACGCGCCTCACCAGTTGGGATAACATTAGCCGCCCCAACAATCTTGCCGAGCGATTCGATCAATCGAGGATCGGCTTCTAGGGTAACCATGCTTTCCCCTCAGTCCAGTCACGGTTCTTGACCGTAACCTCAACTTTTTCCAGTTCATCGACTGCATCAACCAGATGATTGGTGAAACGGCGGAAGGCTTCTTCGCCTTTTTCGGCTGTGCCGCGCTGGGGAACGCCCATCGTGCCGGAGTCGGTAAATTCTTCGTGGTCGAAGGGGAAGTTGAAATATTGATAACCCTGAAATTCGGCGTCCGGCATCCCGTCTTTCTTCGCCCATGCTTCACCCAACCATTGGGGCGCATGAGCTTTGTCGGTCTTGGCGCGATCCATCCGCACGAGTTCGGGGTTATGGGCAAGGCACTGCGAGGTTTCCAGTTCGCCCGCGTGCCAGCCGGGAGTTTCCTCAACTGGCCCTTCCAGAATATCTTTCAACATGCCGATGTAACGTTCGGCGTAGGGTTTGTAGTAGACGATCAACGCGCCAGTTTCATAACGCAGACGTCGCAAAACGGGGTCGATCACTTTCACGTTCGAGCCATGACCGTTGACGAAAATCAGGCGGTTGAAGCCGTGATGAATCAGGCTGCGACCGACATCATAAATCATGTTCAAGTAGGTATCAGCACGCAGGGTGATCGTGCCTGCACCAAATCCGGGAGCGCGCATGTGCTGCGGCGAATAACCCATCCAAATGGTGGGTGTATACATGATGCCCGCCTGTTCACCCGCCCGCTGTGCCACTTCGGTCGCAGTGATGGTGTCGCAGTACAGCGGCAGATGCGGCCCGTGCTGCTCCAAACTGGCTTTCGGAATCAGGATGGTATCCGAATGTTTCAGATACTCCTGCACATCAACATAACTCAAATCCCCCAAACAAAAAGAGGGGAAACCAAGTGACCTGGTTTTACGCTCTTGCGCCATCTTTCCAACTCCTGTGCTAAATGATCTGCATTAACTCATCGAAAACCGCATCAGCAAAGGCATCACCGTTAATATGCGCCTCGACTTCGCGGCAGTGAATATCGGGTTTTAGGCCGTTCTTCAGCCGATTCCAGCATTCCTGATTCAATTCGGGCTGCCAGAATGCGCCGCCCTGAATATCCATAATCGAACCACCGCCCAACGGAATCACGACAGTCACTTTCCCGGTCGCTTGATTCAGCTTTTGGATTACGAAGTCCACCGCCGCTAACTGTTCTTCCGCCGTCAGCCGAACCAGCGTGAATTCGGGGTTGTGGTAATACATGGGGCGGTCTTTGAATTGATCGGGGACTTCGCCGCGCGCGCCGAATACGATGAAATCCAGACAGCCGGGGACGATCACCTGCGGGATGCCCGCCTGCGCTGCTGCATCCAAACGCGCCGCGCCGCCGATATGGAAGCCGCCCGCGATCTGCCCGGCGACCTCACTGAGGGTGTAATCCACCACGGCTGTGAACTGCCCCTGTGCGATTAAATCTTCCATCGCTGGGCCACCGACTCCGTTGGCGTGGAAAATTACGAAGTCATAGCCCTGTTCTTCCACACGTGGACGGAGGCGCATCAGCGGCTTGGTGGTGTTGCCCAACATGGTCGCGGCAATCGCGGGGCGTTTTTGCTCTCCAGTGAATGCTCCCAATGATTTGCGAAGTTCTGTCGAACTGATTTCTATCTTGGTCGGCAAACCAGTGACTAGACCCCGCCCCATAACCTGCATTGTGCAGCGTGGGTCAACATCATCAGTTGGTTTTAAAACTTCAATGATTCTTTCAGCCGTCGCTTGATCTACAAGCAGTTCCTCTTGGTTTTGCAAAAAATAAATGATTTTGGCTATAGGGTGAAGTTTGGCAGCATATGCTTTCGCCATACCGCTAATTGCTGCTGCCGCGCTGTCAAAAATGGTTGTGCTAATCGGATTCAGACCCAAAATATCAACAACCGAATGCATCACCATCACATCGCGGATGCCCACAAATGGGCCAAAACGTCGATGACCGGAGGCAATCGGGGAAACGATCAGTTTGGGAAAGCCGATGGGTAATTCTTTCATCGCAGCGGCGGCTAAAACTGAACCTTCCGCGCCACCCAGCGCCACTGCACCGTGAATTTTGCCTTCAACCAGCAGTTCCAGCGCAATTTTGCGAACGCCTTTGAGCATTCCTTCCACCGCTTTGCCCCGGCTGCCCGCCGCACGCAGCGCGTCGATATTCGTCCCAGCGGCTTCCGCTACCTGACGGCGATTGAAATCGGCTTCAATGCTGACAGCCTCGCCCAGAATGCCAGAGTCCAGCACCAACGTCTTGCAGTTATGTTCCCGCACGCGATCACGGAGATAAGCGGTTTCCGGCCCTTTGGTATCCAGCGTGCCAATCAATAAAACGGTCGCCATAAATAAGACCTGTTTGAAAGAATATTTTGATATTGGGGCGCCCATAAGACGCCCCGCATAAAGATGATGAATTAGTTGGCACCGCTGGCGCGCAGGTGCTTGATGGAGGCTTCAACATGACGCGAATACTCAGCATCGCTCATCAAGTCGCTGCCATGATCGCGGATGAACTTGAGTTCGGCTTCGGTAGCGGTCGTCCCAGCATCTTCCATTTTTGCGGCCAGAGGTGAACGATCCAGCGGCACGACGAATTCAACCGTAAGCTGGTTGTTGTAACCACCTTCTTTGAGTGTCGAAATCAGCTTCGCCCAATCCAGATTGCCCTGTCCCGGTGGGAATCGGTTGTTATCCGCAACATGGAAGTCCACCAATTTGCCCGCGCGGGCGGTGGTCAGAATGGCTTGATAGGGGTCTGCTTCTTCAATATTGATGTGGAAGGCGTCGAGGCAAACACCAACATCGCCGCCGACATCGGCAGCTAGACGCAGTGCCTGATCGTGACGATTGAGGAAGTTGGTTTCAAAACGGTTCAGGGGTTCGAGGCCAATGCGGATGCCCAGTTTGCTGGCATGGTCGGCAACCTGCTTGATGCCTTCAACCGCCCAGCCCCACTCGGTTTCGGCATCAGCCATCGCCACAATCTTGCCGACTTCGCTGGGGACGAGGGTAAAAATATTGCCGCCCAGCGCATGAACCATATCGAGGCATTCTTTGAGGTAAGCAATGGTCATTTCGCGGTAGTAGGGGTCGGCGTGAATCAGATCACGCCCTTTAACCATAATGCTGACAGAACCAAAGCACTGAAGATTATTTTTATCTAATAAACCGCGAACGTGTTTCCAGTCATATTTGCGGGGTTCGCCCATAATCTGAATGCCATCGTAGCCCAGCCGCTTCATGCGGTCGATGGTGTTTTCAATGGGTTCCGGGCGCATCCAGTTATGCATACAAATTTTCATGATCCAAGCTCCTCATCTTTGTGTAAATATTTGTGGATGTGAGCGAAAAGCTCACGGTAAAAACATTATCCATATGACAAACGGTTAAACATGCTTTCGCGCAGTTTATAAATGTGGTCGCGCATGGCCTCCTCGGACTCTTTGGCATCATGTTTAGCGATGGCTTCGACGACGCGGCGATGTTCGGCGGTACAGGCTTCCAAACGCCCCGGCATATGCTTGGAATAACGATTGGCTATGACGTGAACGCGGTTGCGAAGCTGCACGACGGTTTCCGCCAAAAGCTGGTTCGGGCAGGCTTGCTGGATGGTTTCATGGAAGATCACATCGGCTTTCGTCCAGGCCTCATAATTATCTTCCCGAAGGGCTTCCTCCATTTTTTCGATGGAATACACCAGCCGTTCAATTTGTTCATCACTCGCCACCTCCGCCGTCAAACGGGCCACTTCCGGCTCCAGCAGCGAACGAACATGCACCACGTCCAGCACATCTTTCAACGAACGGGACGCCACTGTAACCGCCCGCCCCGGAATGACCTGCACCATTCCCTCTTGGGCAAGCTGCTGCAAGGCTTCGCGGATGGGCGTCCGGCTGATGCCCAAGAATTTGGAAAGCTGCACTTCCGAAAGGGCTTCTCCCGGTTCTAGACCCGCGTGCTGCAACGCATCTTTAATACGGTCATAGGCCACTTCGCGCAGGCGTCGGGTGCCATCATTCATTTCCGTTTGTTGGGCTAGATAATCTTCTAATTTTCCCATGATACGGTGCTTGTCTGTTATCACTCAATTGTTCCGTTTCAGCCTGTTTGTCGCCCCGGTATACACCCTGTATACAGGGTGTATGCAGCTATTGTAACGTGCTGGTGTAAATCCTGTCAAACGCAGCGAATGTTATGCGATCATGCTATTGAGACAGTGATTTAAAGGCTTCGATCTGCGCTTTGATGGCACGTTCAACGGGCAGTCGTTCGGCGCTGGATGCGCCATAAAATCCGGCAATTCCGGGCATCCGCTTGAGCGCATAACCCACATTTTCAGGCTCGTCCAGCGGGCCGCCGTGACAGATGACCAGCGCATCTTTCCTGATCTGCCGTATCGCTTCGGCCATTTCCATCACCCGCGCGATACCATCGTCCAACGAAGGTGCAACTCCCGCCCCGATGCTGCCCGCCGTCGTTAATCCGAGGTGGCACACCAGCAAATCCGCGCCCGCGTGGGTCATCGCCCGTGCCTCGTCGGGATTAAACACATAAGGCGATGTAAACAGATCAATCTCATGGGCGAGGCGAATCATCTCAACTTCTTTGTCGTAGCCCATCTCGGTAGCTTCCAGATTTTGCCGCATGATGCCATCGAACAGGCCAACCGTCGGGAAGTTCTGGACACCGGAAAAGCCGATGTCCTTCACCTGCTTCAGAAAATAAGGCATCACGCGGAACGGGTCTGTGCCATTCACACCAGCCAGCACAGGCGTATTTTTGACGACAGGCAAAACCTCGCCAGCCATCTCCATCACAATCGCGTTGGCGTCTCCATAAGCCATCAGACCAGCCAGTGAGCCGCGCCCCGCCATGCGATAGCGCCCGGAATTGTAGATGATAATCAGGTCTGTGCCGCCCGCTTCTTCAAACTTCGCCGAGATGCCAGTACCCGCGCCCGTACCGATGATGGGTTTTCCGGCGCTGCGCTGTTCGTGCAAACGGCGCAAAATTTCGCTCCGTGCAATTGCCATGTTTCCCCCTGACGTTTAGCCCTCACCCCCTGCCCCTCTCCCTCAGGGCGAGGGGAGCAAATGCAGAGCAATAAAATCCTAATTCAACATGTTCAGCAAGGCTTCGACTGTCGCTTCCGAAAACGCGGGATCGTTAATATCGACCTGCATTTCGGTCACGGGAATATCGCCCCGTAAGTGAGTTTTCAGCGCGTGGGTAAAAGCCTCTAATGCTTCCGGTAAATAAAACTGCTTGCCCTCGACATCCAGTTCGGAGACGCCCATCACCGGGATATAAACCGCGACCGGGGCAGTTGCCTTGTTGAGTTTTTCCGCAAAGATGCTGCCGAGTTGGGCGTTTTCTTCCGGCGTGGTACGCATCAAGGTGATGTTGGGATTCCATGCATACAGATTGCGTCCGCGATATTTTTCCGGCACGGTATCCATCGCCCAAAAGTTGCACATATCAATGCAGCCGGGGACGACCACCTGCGGGATGCCTTTGTGCGCTGCGGCATCCAAACGGGCTGAACCCGCGCTCAGGACTCCACCCAGCAGTTCATCCGCCCATTCGGTGGTAGTCATATCCAACACGCCTGTAATCAGGCCATCATTGATGAGCGATTCCATCGTGCGTCCGCCGCTGCCTGTGGCATGGAAAACCAGCACTTCATAACCCGCTGCTTCCAGCAAACCGCGTGCCTGATTGACCGCGCGGGTGGTATTGCCAAACATGGTCACGGCGATAATCGGCTTATCTTCGGTCTGTGTGGGTTCGCCCTCCACCATGCCAACAATCGCGCCCGCCGCGTTGGTGTAAATCATGCGGCTGATGCGGTTGATGCCCGCCACATCGACAACGGAATACATCATGGTGATGTCGCTGCTGCCGACGAATCCGCTGGTATCACCGGAGGCAACTGTTGAAACCATGACTTTGGGGAAGCCCACCGGGAGCGCACGCATCGCTGCTGTGCCAACCGATGAACCACCGCCGCCGCCCATTGAGATAATGCCGTCGATTTTGCGGTCGGCGTAAAGCTGTTGGGCAATTTTGGCCGCACCCTGCCCCATGACCGCCATCGCCGCGCCCCGGTCAGCCCCAGCGATCAAATCGCTAAGGTTCGCGCCACCCGCAGCAGCAACTTGTTGGCTTGGAATATCCGCCGGAAAAGCAGGTTCGCCCAGCACCCCGATATCGACTACCAATGTTTTGCAGCCGCGCTTTTCAATCTCGGCTTTGAGGAAGGCGAACTCTTGACCTTTGGTATCCAGCGCGCCAAAAATAGCAATTGTTTTGGTCATAAAAGTCAATCCTAAAAGAAAGATTTTTAATTTTGAGTAGGGGCAACCGGGTTGGTCGCCCCTGCATTCCCCACAGGTTTAATACTTAATATCAACCGCGCGTTTGCCCTGCGCTGACGCGACAATCGCATCGCAGATCACAGCATTGCGATAGCCATCTACAAAGTCCGCGCCGTAGGGAGCAACGGGCTTATTGTTGACGATGGCATCGAAGAAATGGTAGAATTCGTGTACGAACGAATGTTCCCATCCAATCAAATGAGCTGAAGGCCACCAATTTTCCATGTAGGGATGGTACTGCTCACCAATGATGGTAGTGTGGAAGCCGCGCGTTTCTTTCGGTTCTTCATCTGCCCAAAACACGTTGAGTTCACTCAGGCGTTCGAGGTTGAATTGAATCGAACCCTTCTCGCCGTTAATTTCGAGGCAGTTGTAATTCTTGCGCCCCTGACAGAAGCGCGAAGCCTCAACTGTACCCAATGCGCCGTTCTCAAAATCCAAAAGCGCAGTAAAGGCGTCGTCCACATCGACTTTGCCCATGCCAGAGCCATCCGGCAGCGGGCGATTTTCAATGAAGGTGCGGGTCATGCCCATCACGCTTTTGACATCGCCCACAAGGTAACGTCCCAAGTCGATAATGTGCGCGCCCAAATCGCCCAATGCGCCGCTGCCTGCGACTTTTTTATCCAAGCGCCAGATTTTGGGGAAGTTCGGGTCGATAATCCATTCTTGCAGATACACCGCACGGAAGTGGAAAATTCGCCCCAATGCGCCGCTTTCAATCAGCTTCTTGGCCTGCACAATCGCCGGGACAAAACGGTAGTTGAAGGCCACCATATGTTTGACGCCCGCCTTTTCGACGGCATCGAGCATCCCTTTGGCTTCTTCAGCAGTACGCGCCAACGGCTTTTCACAAAACACATGTTTGCCCGCCTGCGCCGCCGCGATACACGGTTCGGCATGAGCGTCATTTGGGCCGCCGTTATCAAATACCTGAATCGCCGGGTTTTCTAGCATCTTGCGCCAGTCGGTATAGTAGCCTTCGTAGCCGTAACGGCTGGCAGCGGCGGCGGTGGCTTCTTCGCTGCGTCCGCAGATGGCAACCAAACGCGGACGGGCAACGGGCGGATACATCATGTACGGTAGTTTCTTCAGCGCGTTGGTATGCGCCTTACCCATAAAGGCATAACCCAGCATCCCGACGCCGAGTTCCGGGGCTTCCACCTCGGTTTGTCCGGCGGCCATGCTGGTGAATCCACTATCACTCATCATTTACCTCCGGTTATTTCTTTTCAAAAGCAGCGTCAAAAGCGACGTTTGACGGCGTGAAATCGGTGCTCTTTACAAAATCGACCGACTCCGACGCGCCGTGTTCCCGATCCATACCGCTGTCTTCCCATTCGACGGAAAGCGGCCCATCATAGCCAATGCGGTTCAGGGCACGGACGATGCCTTCCAAATCCATATCACCGTGACCGGGCGAAACAAAATCCCAACCGCGCCGATAATCACCAAAGCCGAGATGTGAACCCAGAATGCTGCTATGCCCGTTCAGCGTGACTTTGGAATCTTTCACATGGACATGATAGATGCGATCCGGGAAGGCATTGATGAAGTTCACCGGGTCAAACTGTTGGTGAATGAAGTGGCTGGGGTCGAAGTTGAAGCCGAAGGCTTTGCGGTGATTGAGCGCCGCCAGCGTCTTTTCCGCCGTGTAAATATCGTAGGCGATTTCGGAGGGATGGGCTTCCAAAGCAAAGCGAACACCCTGCTTATCGAACTCATCCAGAATCGGATTCCAGCGGTCGGCAAATTCTTTATATCCCGCATCGATCATGGCATCCGAGGTCGGCGGGAAGCGATAAATCATGTGCCAGATCGGGCTGCCTGTGAAGCCGTTGACCACGCCCACGCCCATCAACTTCGCGGCTTTGGCGGTGTCTTTCATTTCCTGCGCGGCGCGCTGGCGCACCCCTTCCGCACTGCCATCGCCCCACAAACGCGGCGGCAGAATGCTCTTGTGGCGGTCGTCAATCATGGCATCCGAGACGCACTGCCCCACCAGATGGTTACTGATGGCAAAGCATTCCAGCCCATGTTTGGCGAGGATGTCATGACGACTCTGAATATACCCATCCTGCGAAAGGGCTTTATCGACCTCAAAATGGTCACCCCAGCAGGCCAGTTCCAAGCCATCATATCCCCAACCAGCGACCATTTCGGCCAGCGTATCGAGCGTCAAATCCGCCCATTGTCCAGTAAACAGTGTAACAGGTCTTGCCATATTGTCCTTCCTTATTGTGATGAAATCTTTTTAAGCTCCTCAGCCAACGGCAGGTACGGCTGCCAGCACCGTTTCGCGGCGGTCGGCAAAGGCTTCGCGCACGACGAAGAATACCACAGCCGCCGGGAACAGATTAAAGATGAGCATAAATGGCAGTTCAACGGTATTAAATTCCTGTGTCGCGGCGACCGCTACTTCCGCCTTACGTTCGTCAGAATATGAGTTGTAGGTACGTTCACGGACGCCATAGGGCGGTTTGGGCGCATTCACCGAGATGATCGCCGCCATTAACACAACGATCACCAGCCCGCCCGCAATCAAGCCAGCGATATTGGCTTTCGCGCTCAATGGAGGCAAGGCAGCATCTAATTTGCGGTTGCCGCCGACCACATGACTCCACAAGATGAACGACAGCGTGGAAATCAGCAGCAGCAGAAAACCATAACGGTAAGGCACAAACGAAAACGGCTGAAACAGGCAAAACACACCGAACAGAATGCCGCCCATGATGACGTATTCCACACTTTGATACGTCCGACTCGGAATTTTGCCGTTGTAACGCATCGCCACCAAAACGATCACCAGAATGAACAACAGCAGCACACCGACAAACGCCGCGAAGAACGGAACCGCGTTGATGAGCACCGCCCTGCGTAGTGCTTCCGAAAACAGCGCATTACCAATCACCGGGAAAATCAGCGCAATTGCAAAAGCGATGATTGCTATGCCGCCCAGCCACTTGATGGGGCCGAAGTATTTTGAAGCCATGTTGCTTTGTTTCCCCTTATCCGGCCAGCAGCCGTTTCAAAAATTCCACGCCGTTCTCGGCCAACGCGTCCTGACTGCGTTCAAACGAACGCCAGATGGCCGCTGCACGGGCAATCGTCTTAACCTTGCTGGTGAAGGACTCAATCACTACCGGCCCGTCAAACCCAATATCGCGTAAAGCCTGCCCAACTTCGTTCCATGTCACATTGCCCGAACCGGGCGCCCCGCGATCATTCTCGCAGGCATGGAAATGACACAGCCGTTTACCCGTTTTGCGGATGGCTGCGCCCAACGATTTTTCTTCGATGTTCATGTGGAAGCTGTCCAGCATGATCTGGCAGGAGGGATGATTCACGCGGTCAATAATTTCAATCGCTTGGTCGGCGGTGTTGATGAAACTGGTTTCAAAGCGGTTGAGGGGTTCGATGCCCAGCACAACGCCTTTGTCGCCCGCGTATTTGGCTAATGTGCTGAGGTTTTGCACCAGCAAATCGACATCTTTAGCGCGGTCATCCGGCGTCTGCTGCCAAACCCGCCCCACTGCCGAGAAGATTGGCCCAACCAGATTGGTCGCGCCCAATGTATGGGTGGCATCAATACACTGGCGGATGTAACTCATACCATTTTCGCGGATGGCCGAATCGCCGTGAATGAGATCACGGTCTGGCCCCATCGCGGCACAGGTGCTTGCGCCTAATCCGTTAGCTTTGAGGATTTGCGCGCCTGCAGCAAAATCCAGATCGTTCAATCCTTCGATAGGGACTTCGAGCATATCGAAGCCCATGTGTTTCACTTTGGGCGCAAGGGTTTTCAGTTCATCGGTCGTCAACGGCGAAACCCACACCCAGCCGTTTACCCCAAACTTCATAATAAACTGCTCCTAAAATTATTTTTAAAGCCGCACACCCTGTGCCAGATCAAAGAAATGCAGTTGCGGCAGTGTTATATCAAACCGCAGTTCATCATTAATCCGCAGCGACATCGTGCCGGGGACAATACACACCAGTATTTGTCCACCAATGCGAATGTGAATGATGGTCTCCACACCCAATGGCTCAACCAGCGATACCTGCCCGACAAACTGACCTTCGGGGGTTAAGCGCACGTCTTCCGGGCGAACCCCAATCAGCAGATGTTCCGGGATATTGACGGCCTGCGGCGTGGGTACTTGCAGAGTGCTGTTTTCGATCATCAAACTGCCGTTCTGCCGTGCAGCCCGCAGCAGGTTAATCTTGGGCGTCCCTACCAACTGTGCCACCACCGTCGTCGCAGGGCGGTCATAAATATCGTGCGGTGTGCCGATTTGCAGAATATGACCTTCATCCAGCACCGCGATGCGGTCGGCCATCGTCAGGGCTTCAATCTGGTCATGGGTCACAAAGATAGTGGTGCTGTTCTGCGTCTTCTGGATATGCTTCAGTTCAACGCGCAGTGATTCCCGCAGCTTGGCATCCAAGTTAGAAAGCGGCTCATCCATTAAAAAGGCGCGTGGTTCACGCACAATCGCCCGACCAATTGAAACACGCTGCATCTCGCCACCGGAAAGACGGGCGGTTTTACGTTGAAGTAAGTGTGTGATACGCAATTTTTCGGCTGCAATCGTGATGCGCGCTTTAACCTCGGCCTCTGGCAGATTCCGCAGCGGGGAACGCAGCGGGAACGCCAGATTGTCATAGACCGTCATATTGGGGTACAGCGAATACTGCTGAAACACAAACGCCACATCCCGGTCGGCTGGCATGAACGAATCCGCCAGTTCAGCATCCAGATAAACATGCCCGCTGTCCTGCTTTTCCAACCCGGCGATGACGCGCAAGGTTGTGGTTTTGCCCGCGCCTGTTGGCCCCAGCAGCACAAAGAATTCGCCATCTTTAATCGAGAACGAAACATCGTTAAGCGCGACAATATCCTTAAAGCGCTTGGTGATATTTTCCAGTCGAATGTTGCTCACGATGACATGCTCCCGTTGGTGTGCAAAGCCAGTTCAGTTTCGGGATGGAAGAAGCGCACCATCGCCAGATCAAGATCAAAACGCACTGTATCATCAATCTGGTAGCGCATCTCACGTCCTGCCCGTGCATGGATAATCGTGTCGCGGTCAAGCTGCAAGTGCAGCATGGTATAGCCGCCGTGTAAATCGGTCGCATAATTCGATGCACTGATCGGCGCATCCGGCGCGACCCGAACTGCTTCCGGGCGGAAACCAACAATCACTCGTTTATCGCTGCCCAATTGTGTTTCCAGTACCGATTTCCAGACTGCCGGCACCAGGTAATTATTGCCAGCAGGTAGATGCACCACGCCATCAGCATACTGGCCCTCGATCAGGTTCATGCCGGGGCTGCCGATAAACCGTGCGACAAACAGATTGCTGGGATAGTGATACACATCAGCGGGTGTGCCAACCTGCTGCACAACCGCGTTAGACATGACGACAATTTTGTCGCCCATCGCCATGGCTTCAATCTGATCGTGCGTGACATAAGCAGTGGTCGCGCCCTGATCGATGTGCAGTCGTTTGATTTCCGCCCGCATCGACTCGCGGAACTCAGCATCCAGCGCGCCAAGCGGTTCATCCATCAGGAAGGCTGCCGGACGCCGCACCAATGCCCGCGCAAGCGCCACCCGCTGCTGATCGCCTCCACTTAAACTGCCGGGGCGGGCTTGCAGTAAATGTTCAATCTTGAGCATATTCGCCACTTCCGCCACCCGCTGCTTGATTTCATCGCGGCCAACCCCCTGCGCTTGCAGCGGGAAAGCGATGTTATCACGGGCGGACAGGTGGGAATATAAGGCAAAAAACTGAAAGACGAAAGCAATATCCCGTTCGCTGGGATGCAGCCACGTCACATCTTTGCCATCAAACAGAATATTGCCGGAAGTCACCGCTTCCAAACCGGAAATCATTCGCAGCGTGGTGGTCTTGCCGCATCCCGAAGGGCCGAGCAGCACCACAAATTCGCCACTGTTAATGGTTAAATCCAGCGGCTTGACGGCAAAAGCCTCGCCAAATTTCTTTTCGACTTGCTGTAATTGAATGGTTGCCATAATGAAGTCTCTTAGCCCTTGCGGATCGCGCCAAAGGTCACACCGCGCAAGAGATGCTGCCGAAGTGCAAAAGTGACGATGACGACGGGAATGAGAAACAGCAGTGACCCGGCGGCAATCGTAGACCACTCGATACCACCCGACCCCAGAATAAGCGGGATACTGGGCGGTGCAGTCCGGGCGCGGTCAGAGGTCAGCATCAACGCGAAGGCGTATTCATTCCACGAGAAAATCAGCGAAAAAACAGTGGTTGCCGCGATGCCCGTTACGGCCTGCGGCAGCACAATTTTGCGGAACGCCTGTAACCGGGTATAGCCATCCACCAGCGCGGCTTCTTCATATTCCTGTGGGATTTCGTCGATGAACCCCTTCAATAGCCAGACGGCAAACGAAAGGTTAAAGCTGGTGTACAGCAAGATCATGCCGATGTGGGTATCCCGCAAACCAAGCTGGGTATACATCAAAAAGATGGGCACGGTCACGACCACAGCGGGCAGCATACGCTGGCTGAGAATGAAGAACAGCAAATCGTCTTTGCCCGGAATGTTGAATCGGCTGAAGGCATAGGCCGAAAGCACCGCGAACACCACCGAAATGATGGTGGATGCCCCGGCAATCACCAGCGAATTGATAAGCTGACTGGAAAACAAACTCTGACCGATAATCATCTGGTCACGATTCAGCACCAGTTGTTCAGCCCAGTTCAGGTCAGTCCGTTGACCAAAGGCTTCCCGTTCTTCATTGGTCATCTGACGCCGCTGCGTAAACAGATTGACAAAACCTTCCAGCGACGGGGTGAAAAATACTTTAGGTGGCACGGAAACCGCATCCGGCAGCGATTTAAAAGCGGTCATCCCCATCCAGATCACCGGAATGAGCATGATAAACGCGATAATGATCGCCAGCACAGCGCGAATCGCCCCCGCAATTTGTGGCCGTCTGCCTACTTTATCGACACGGGTTGAATAATTGACAGGCGTGCGTGATGGTGAAGCAGTCATGTTATGCTCCCCGCGCTTTATTCAGCGCCCGAATATACAGGTTACTGATGGCAATAATGACGACCAGCACGACATAAGCCAGCGCGCTGGACATGCCCGTATCGTATTGACCTTGAAAGGCCAGTTTGTAAAGCCGGATGGAAACTGTCTCGGTAATATCGCTGGGGCCGCCGCCCGTTAGCCCCATCACCAGATCAAATTGTTTGAAGGCTTCAATCGTGCGGAACAGGACAGCAATCAGCAGCAGTGGCATAACCTGTGGCAGTGTAATACGACGGAACTGAAACCATGCACTGGCACGGTCAATCGATGCCGCTTCATATAAATACTCCGGGATGGCGCTCAAGCCAGCCAGACACAGCAGCATGACAAACGGACTCCACATCCACACATCGACAATCACAATCGCCCACAAGGCTAAATTGGGGTCGCCCAACCACTCCGGCGAGGTATTGATATTCGTAAAACCCAGCAGATAGTTAAAAATACCGACCGATGGGTTAAACATCAGCTTCCAGAAAACTGCCACGACGATGGGCGAAAGCATCATCGGCACCAGAATGAGCGTGGTAATCAAACCGCTGCCCTTGAATTTTTGTCGCAGCAGCAGCGCCAGCCCAAAGCCAATCACGGTTTCCAGGAGAACCGAAACCAGCGCATAACGCCCGGTAGTTGCAAAGTTTTGCCAGAAGCGAACATCAGTCAGGATATTTTGATAATTTTGCAGTCCAACCCACTGTGGGGCGACATCCTCAATAACCGAATAATCGGTAAAACTGAGATACAAACTGTAAATAAGCGGGAAGATATTCATCAAAATCAACAGGATGATTGTAGGGATGATGAAAATCTGGACAATCCGCGAATCGCTCATCTGCCGACGACGCGGCTGACGGCTGGCGGGTGCTGTCTGGTCAAGGGTGCTCAACTCGGTACTCGTCTGGGACACGGGAAACCTCAATGGATATTACGAAGGAGAGCCGACACAGGATCGTCTCTCCTTCATCAAACACATTAATAAGATTCGACGCTATTCAATGATGCCGGCTTCGATCAAAACCTGATCGTGTTCTTCCGCCAGCAAGTCCAGCGCGGTCTGTGGGTCTTCCGTGCCTGCGACAACCGCAGCACTCAGGTGACGGGCAGCCGGCTCCAGCAGTTGACCGAATTCTGGAATATTCCAGAAGTCCTTGACAAAGGTCATGGTCTCGGCGAAAGCGGCATTGTACGGAGTCTGGGTCAGAAATTCTTCGGAGGCCAACACGTTGATGTTGCAGGTGTAGCCACCCAGTTCCGCCCAGCGCTTCTGCGTATCTTCCTGAGCAAACCACTGGATGAAGTCCAGTGAAGCCTGTTTACGGGCATCGTCAACATAGGAATTGACGCTGATACCCTGACCGCCCAGCGCCGCAAAGCGTTCACCAGTTGGGCCAGCGGGCATAGCGAAGAAACCCGTCGAATCCTTGAACGGGTTCGCATCACTGTTCAGTGCGGGGAAGAAAGCGAAGTAGTTCATAATCATCGCGGCCTGGCCGTTCACGAAAGCGTCGTTCATTTCCTGGAAGAACGCATCGTTGGTGCCGGGAGGCGCAAACGTGTACAGTTCCTTATACATTTCCAGCGCGGCGACCGCTTCCGGGGAATTGATTACACCCAGAACGTTGTTATCAGCATCTTTCCAGTCCGCGCCGTAGCTGAACAGCACATTTTCATAACCCATGATGATGGCATCATAGTCATCCTGCGTGTAGACAGCGATACCGTACAGACCATCATCCGGGCGGGTGAAGAATTCAGCAATGTCGCGCAGTTCGTCCCATGTCTGGGGAATGGCCAGCGGATAGCCGTAGGCCGCTTCGAAGTCGGCCATGTTCTGGGCATCTTCAAACAGGTCTTTGCGGTACGCCCAGCCATTGGCATCACCCTCGGTCGGGTAAGCATAGTAAGTGCCCGAACCCTGAGGATATTCACCGTAGTAGGTCAGGGTAGCGGGGGTAACGGTTTCCGCAATCCCATTGCTGGTCATGAATTCGGTCAGATCGACATAGTGACCCTGGGTAGCACCTTGACCAACCCACTGGCTGTCGCCCACGATCATATCGTAAGATGTGCCCTTCGCGGCCCATTCCGTACCGACACGGGTGTAGAAATCGCCCCAGGGGGTCTGAACAACATTGACCTTGATGCCTGTGGCAGCTTCGTAATCGTTACCAATCTGCTGTAAATAATTCGCGGGATCCCACTGCGCCCACCAAATGGTGAGTTCGGTCACATCCTGGGCAACCACGCTGCCCAGACCAGTCACCGCAACAAGTAGAACAGCTAGTAGTGCAAATAGAATACGGGTTCTTTTTAGCATTTTGAATTTGCTCCTCAGTCAATAACCAATCTCTTGCGGAACGTATTGGGTTTGCACATGTGTGAGTATGTCGTTTAGGTATCCTCCAATCACTTTTTCAAAATACAAAACGAACCGATTGGTACGGCAAAACCATCAGGCCATGCCCGACAGCAGGAAGTATTCAGATTCTCAAAAACAGGTTACAAAGACAACAATTCACAAAACGGTTTTATCTTAATTTTAGCAGTATACACCCTGTATACAGGGTGTATGCAACTATTGTATCGAGAACAAGAATTCCTGTCAAAAAGAAGTTTCAAAAGATTACATTCGTCACTTAAGCCAGATTGCTTGACAGTCATTCCAAAACATGTTAATTTGAACGCTGTTGACTGCATACGTATGCAGTCAAACGTAGCCATCAATATTATCATCACCTTTTTAGATACAGACTTTATGCAACCTTTACTTGAAGCGCTCGAAATTACCAAGCAGTTCCCCGGCACATTAGCCCTCGATGGCGTTCATCTGGATTTACAGCCCGGTGAAATTCACGCGGTCATGGGCGAAAACGGTGCGGGCAAAAGTACCCTGATGAAAATCTTGGCGGGTGTCAGCACGCCCGATACGGGTGAAATCCGGTTCGAGGGACACCGCGTACACCTGAACAGCCCCGGCGATGCGCTGGCGCTCGGAATCGCTATTGTGCATCAGGAACTCAGCCTTGTACCTGCTCTGACAGTTGCTGAAAACATTTATCCCGGACGCTTGCCCACCAACATCTTTGGTATGGTGAAATTCGCCACCCTGTTCCAGAATGCGACACAGGTACTGCAACAATTGAACGTCGCGGTGGATGCCCGCGCACCCGTTGAAACCCTCTCAATTGCCAATCAGCAGCTTGTGGAAATCACCAAAGCCCTCTCCTCAAATTGCAAAGTCCTGATTCTGGACGAACCCACCTCCGCCCTGACCGACCACGAAGCCGAAATCCTGCTGGAGTTTTTGCGTCGATTAGCGTCAAGCGGAGTCGGCATCCTGTACATCAGCCACAAGCTCAAGGAAATTTTTGCGGTATCTGACCGCGTCACAGTCCTGCGAGACGGCAAATATGTTGGCACTCGCAATACCAGCGAAGTCAGCACCGACGAAATCATCCGCATGATGGTCGGGCGCGAACTGGGCAATATGTATCCCCCTAAAAGCCGTCGGACGGATGACCCTCTGCTCGAAGTGCAGAACTTTCGCCTGCCCAACTCCCCCATCCACAACAGCTTCAAACTCTATCGAGGTGAAGTGTTGGGCTTAGCTGGTCTGATCGGTTCAGGGCGAACGGAACTGGCACGGGCGATCTTCGGCGCTGATCCACGCGACGAGGGCCAAATTCTGCTGGAAGGCAAACCGGTCGAAATCAACACCCCTAAACAAGCCATCGAACTGGGAATTGGCTATTTGCCGGAAGACCGTAAAGCTGCCGGCTTATTTCTGGAAATGACGATCAAGCTCAATATGGAAGCGGCGGTCATCGAAACCGTCAGCAGTAATGGCTTCGTTTCACCCGCCAAGGAATATGCGCTGGCTGCGGAGTACGTTCAAAAACTAAACGTCAGCACGCCCAGCGTCGAACAAATTGTGCAGCGGCTAAGCGGTGGCAACCAGCAGAAAACCCTCGTCGCCAAATGGCTGTCTATCCAACCTAAAATCCTGATTGTAGATGAACCTACTCGCGGCATTGATGTTGGCGCGAAGAAAGAGATTCATTTCCTGCTGCGTTCACTGGCAGAAAGCGGAGTCGGCGTGCTGATGATTTCATCCGAACTGCCGGAAATTTTGGGCATGAGTGACCGCATTCTGGTCATGCACGAAGGGGCAATTTTTGCAGAATACGATGCGGCAGAAGCCACCGAAGAAAAAATTATTCGTTCCGCCAGCGGCCAGAAAAGCGAGTAAATATATTTATGGAGACTTCAACACCCTTGAGCACCCCGCTTTCAAATCAGGAAATGACGACACGTTCGTCGAATATGTTATCCCGTCTGCTGCGCGCCAGAGAATTTTTTCTGGTGGCAATGATTGTGGTGATCGGGATTGTTTTGCACCTGATTACCGGACGGTTTTTCACCACCCCGAACCTGAATGCGATCAGCCTCGGATTCGCCACTTCCGCCATCATGATTTTCGGGATGACAGCGGCACTGGTATCCGGCGGTTTTGATCTATCAGTCGGGTCGGTATTTGCGATGGGTGGCGTGACAGCCGCCCTTGCCCTGCGCGCTGAACTGCCCATTCCAGTTGCTATGCTCTGCGGTTTAGGTAGTGGTCTACTGGCGGGTTTAGTCAGCGGCCTGCTGATTACCAAAATTCAGATCAACCCCTTCATTACCACGCTGGGAATGCTTGGCATTGCGCGCGGGGTAAGTCTGGCAGTCACCGAAGGCAATCCGATTGCCCGGCTTCCCGAAGAATTTTTGGTGTACGGTCAGGGCAAAACGCTGGAAATCCCCAACCTGATTTTAATCGCCTTGCTGACCATCCTGATCGGGGATATTTTGATGCGCCGTTCGTCGGCCTTCCGCCAGATTTATTACGTCGGCGGCAATGAAGAAGCCGCGCGGCTCTCCGGCATCAATGTGGATCGCGTCAAAATCGGCGTGTATGTCCTGTCCGCCATGTTGGCTGCCTTAGCCGGAGTGTTATCCGTCTCGCGCTTCACAGTAGCCGACCCCGGCAGCGGCACAGGCGAAGAACTCCGCATCATCGCTGCCTGCATCATTGGCGGATGCAGCCTGCGCGGCGGCAAGGGAACCGTCATCGGCGGTCTGCTCGGCCTGATTTTTGTGGGCTTCATCAATAATGGCATGATCCTGCTGCGTGTGCCAGTCTACTGGCAGCAGCTTTCAATGGGTGTAGTGCTACTTCTGGCAGTCGGCTTTGATACCTTCAGCCAGCGTTGGCAGGCGCGATCACGAAGAAAGAAAGCCAGCTAAAAACTTCGTGACGCGGGCAAAACTTACAGAAATTTCGCCGCTATTTTGAAAGGAATAAATTGTGAACAGACGTGATTTTCTCAAAAAGTCCAGTGTAGCAGCCGCAGCAGGTATCATGGCAACTTACGGCCTGAAGCCTACCCGCGCTCAAGCAGCACAGACTTACTACATGGTTTCGTTCTTATCGGGCATTGACTACTGGAAAGATGCTTATCGGGGTATGCAGGACGCCGCCGAATTTTTGGGTGTTGAAGCCGTTTACACAGGTACACCTGAATACGATCTGACTTCAGAAGTGCGTGTGCTGGATGAAACCGTTGCACAGCAGCCAACAGGTGTTCTGTTGACGGTGATGCAGGCCGAAGGACTTCAACCCTCGATTGATGCCGCGATTGGTGCGGGTGTGCCGCTGGTCACTTTCGACGCCGATTCCCCTGCCAGTAAGCGTTATGCTTTCCTCGGCACAGGCAATTATTATGCGGGTGTCGTCGCCGCCCGTTACATCGGGCCGCTGGTACAGGCGGGCAAAGCGGCTGTCATCACCGTACCTTCGCAGAATAACCTCGGTCAGCGCACACAGGGTTTCATCGACACGCTGGCAGCCGAATTTCCCGATGTTGTAAGCGGCAACCAGTTCATTGTCGATAACCAGAACACCTCCGAAGGCGCAGCCACCGGACTTTCGGCGCTGCTTCAGGCCGAACCGGACATCAAAGGTGTCTTCAGCACCAATGCATCCGCCGCTGTTGGCGCGGCACAGGCGCTGCGCGAGGCTGGTCTGACCGAACAGGTCAATCATATCGGCTTCGACTTCGACGAAGGGACACTCGATCTGATCGACAGCGGTCAGTTGGGCGCAACGCTGGCGCAGGGCACATGGCAAATGGGCTTCTGGGGAATGTTATTCCTGTACATGGTCGCCAACACCAAAATCGAATCGGTATCAGATTGGCAAGCAGCCGGGATTTCCCCACTGCCGCCCAATGTTGATACCGGTGTGGTCGTCATCAACAAAGACAACAGCCGCTTCTGGCGGACAAGCTAACACGTCTTTTGAGGGGGCAGAGGCAAATGGTGTCTCTGCCCCCTCAATCAACAGCCAGCAGACCATCATCTTGCGCGCAGCCGGGATGTCTATTAAGCTCTGCTTGTTACCGATTTCTCAATACACAATGGATTGAATCATGTCTGCTGCCATCCACAAACAACCTTACGGAACAACCGCCGACGGTCTTCCCGTCGATGAATATACCTTAACCAACTCACACAGCATGGTGGTGAAAATCATCACCTATGGCGGAATCATCACTTCAATCAGCGTTCCCGACCGCGACGGTCAATTTGCGAATGTGGTCTTGGGCTTCAACAACTTGGCTGACTACGAAACCAAAAGTCCCTATTTCAGCGCCATCACTGGACGTTACGCCAACCGCATCGCCAATGCACGGTTTACGCTCAATGGTGTTGAGTACAAAATCCCCGCCAATAATGGCATCAATTCGCTGCATGGCGGCTTAAAAGGCTTTGACAAGCAGGTCTGGTCTGCACGGGAAATTCACGGCGATGAAACCGGATTAGAACTGAGCTATCTGAGCAAGGATGGCGAGGAAGGTTATCCCGGCAATCTGGATGTCAAAGTGGTTTACACGCTCACGGATGCCAATGAACTGCGGATCGACTACAGCGCCACCACTGACAAAACCACCGTCGTCAACCTGACCAACCACGCCTACTTCAATCTAAAAGGCGAAGGCACAGGCTCAATTTACGATCACATCGTCACCCTTAACGCCGACCGCTATACCCCGGTAGATGAAAACCTGATTCCAACAGGTGAACTCGCGTCAGTTGCAGACACACCTTTTGATTTCCGTCAGCCAAAAGCCATCATCACCGACATTCGATCAGGCCATCCGCAGATTGTACGCGGGCGCGGTTATGACCATAACTTTGTGCTGAACACCACCAACCGCACCCAACCCGGATTAGCCGCGCAGGTATCCGAACCCGTTTCCGGTCGCACAATGGATGTCCTTACAACCGAACCCGGCGTCCAGCTTTATACCGGAAATTTTATAGATGCGACGTTGGTAGGGTCTGCTGGCAGCGTCTACCGTCAGGGGGATGGCCTTTGCCTCGAAACCCAGCATTTCCCGGATTCGCCCAATCAGCCGGACTTCCCTTCAACCGTATTGCAGCCGGGGGAAACCTGTCAAACCACCACGATTTTCAAGTTCGGGGTTAGCTAAACCGAAATGGCAAAACGAAAAACGCCGCCCATCGGCAGCATCCCAACCATGCATGATGTTGCCAAATTAGCCGGTGTTTCGCAGAGTACCGTCTCACGGGTGCTGAACCAAAGTGTCACGCTGGTTCCGATCAGCGAAGAAACCCGACAGAAAATTTTGAACGCTATTCGAGAATTGGGCTACCAACCCAATATGATTGCGCGCAGCCTGCGGACGCAGCGATCTCAAATGATCGCCGTCATGATTGGCGACATCTCCAACGCTTTTTATCACCCAATTGTGCGGGCAGTGCAGGATGTTGCCAGAGCCTACGATTACGATGTGCTGATTTCCAACAGCGATCATATTTACGAGAACGAAGTCCGTTTTCTGGAAACAGTGCTGCGCCGTCCGGTGGATGGCATCATCATGGCACCTCACCGCCTCACCACCGAAGACCTCGATAAATTCATCACCCGCAGTCAGATACCGATTGTTGCCCTCGGCGCACAGGTGCAGCATCCCGCCGTTGATGTGGTCGGCGGCACCAGCGAACCCGCTACCTATGATGCGGTGATGTGGCTGATACAGGAACGGGGACATCGCCGTGTCGGGTTTATCGGCACGCTGGACGAGATGCCGCCCGGCCCGGCGCGTTATCGTGGTTATCAACGCGCAATGGAAACATCCGGTTTGGTGATTGAACACGACTTCGCCCACCACGGGGATTTCACGCTAGAAGGCGGCAAACTGGCAATGCAAAACTTCCTCAAGCAGGAAAATCCGCCCTCCGCCATTTTTGTAGCCAATTCGCCAATGGCAATCGGTGCGATTCTGGCGGCACAGGCGGCGGGATGCACAGTTCCCGGCGACTTCAGCATCATGGGCTTTGACGACATTCCAGAAGCCACCATTATCCACCCAACACTTACAACTGTTACCCGCGACCTGCCCAACATCGGGCGTCAGGTGGCCGAAATTCTGTTTGAACGCATTGATGGACGTGCTGAAGGGCAAGGACGCTTTTTCCAGAGTGGCTGGAAACTCACCATCCGCGAATCAGCCTAAAATTTAGGGGTTCCAAAATCAACTCATATGTTCTAAAATGAAGCGCGGGATTGTCAGAATAAGGCTTCATCCTGCAATCTTCGCAAGACCTCAAATACCCGTGTGTAAATCTTGCGAATCGTCGTCCTGAGCAGCGAGTATTGCAGCGGCAGGTACATCCTAAATCGCCGCAATCGCAATCGCCGCAAAGCCCGTAAACTTCCCTGTATTTTCTGGAAACTGATAACTTGAGTGGCGGCCAAACCCACTTTCGCCACGCCGCCATCGCCGCCGCCGCCGCCACTCCAGCGGTTAGGTCACCCGAACCGCCATTTTCTGTGCAGTAAGCGCCAGTTCGCAGGCGAGGAAACAATGCGCTTGTGGCATCGCCGTTTCAGTCCGATTTAAGACATCTTCAACAAGCTGTCGTCCATATGGAAGTGGTGTATCCGAGCAGTCGATATAGCGCGTTCCCTGCTGGTTTACCAGAAACAGATGGTTATCCCCTTCGCGTCCGGCTATATCGATATTTTTGCGGAGTTCAATGTAGCCTTCCGTCCCTAGCAAAAACAACCGGACATCGCCCCACGTATCCAAGCCCTTTGGCGTCAGCCAATCGACGCGAATATAACCTGTCGCCCGGTCGCTGCGGAGTAGCAAATCGCCAAAATCCTCAAAGTTCGGGAACTGTCGAAAATGAAAATTATTCACCTGCGCTGTGACCACTTCGGCGGATGTGCTGCCCGTGAAATACAGGAATTGGTCAACCTGATGGCTGGCAAGATCGTTGATAATCCCGCCGAAATACTGTTTATCAAACGACCACTCCGGGCGCGGCACATGTCCTAACAAGCGGTGTGGGCCAAAGCCTGTCGTCTGGATCACCTGCCCGATTGCCCCCACGCGAACCAATTCGCCCGCTTTGTTGGTCGCCAGATTATCCAGCCGTTCACCAAAATGCACCGTATAGATGCGTCCGGTTTCGGTTTGCACCTGTTTCACTGCTGCCAATTGTTCCAGCGAAACGAACCCCGGTTTGGCGCACGAATAATCCTTGCCGGACTGCATCACCCGGATTCCCAACGGCGCACGTTCAGAGGGAATAACGGCGCTGGCAACCAGATCGATGCTTTCATCTTCAAGAATTTCATCAATGCTTCGCGCTTGCTTGGCCTGTGGATAACGCCCCTCGAATTCTTTAGCCCGGTCGGGTTCAGTCCCATAAAACCAAACCAATTCCGCCCCGCCCGAAAGCAGTGCTTTCACCTGATTGTAGATATGGTAATGGCTCAACCCGATGGCTGCGATGCGAATGCTCATGCGGTTTCTACCGTTCGTCCATTCATGGCGTAATAAAACGGATCATCCGGGGTAATGCTTCCCCGTAAAATAACCTGATCCGTCAAAGCCGATTTATACAAGCTGGCGATGAATTCCAGAATACGCCGCCCCTCGTGACCGCTGACGGGTGGTCGTTCGCCCTTTTCCATGCTGTCGAGGATGTCCCGCAGTTGGGCTTCATGCCTGCCAGAAACATTGTCTTTGATCGCCTGCCACCGCTGCACGAGAGAAGCATCCCCATCATCCGGTACAGTGAAGCGCCAATTCTCATTGGTATAACGGTAAAGCGCGTTCACTTCCACCGTCGCCTGCTGGAAATCCAGCCGTAAATAACTTTCCTGTCGCGGCGATAAAACGCTGTTGGTCAGCGTACCCATCGCCCCATTTTCAAACCGCACCATCGCCATCGCTACATCTTCAACTTCAATCGCCCGCTCCAGCGTTCCCATCATCGCCCGGACTTCTTGCCAATCACCCATCAGCCAGAAGAACAAATCGGTCAGATGGATGCCCAGCGTCGCCGTTGGCCCGCCCACTTCCGTCGCCCATCGTCCGCGCCACGGGTTCTGATAATATTTCGCGGGTCGATACCACAACGTATTGCACACCCCGACCAGCGGCCTGCCCAACGCATTCTCCTGAATGAGCGATTTCAAATGTTTAACCGCCGAGCCAAATCGCCATTGAAACACCGTACTGACGTAACGCCCGGTTCGCTGTTCGGCGCGGTCAATATCATCGAATTCGGCTAAGGACGCACACAACGGTTTTTCGCAGTACACCCATGCTCCGGCCTCCAAACATTCGATAATCAGCGCCCGGTGGGTAGCAGGCGGCGTGACAATGTGTACCAGATCAGGCTGCTCTGCCGAGAGCATATCGGTTGTATGGGTGTAATAGCGCGGGATGTTGTGTTCCGCAATCACCGCTTTAACCCGCGCTTCATCAATATCAACCGCTGCCACCAGTTCAACCCGGTCACCGAGCGCATGGATAGCCGTCAAATGATTGCCGATTGATTGACCCGTTCCGATAATAGCGATGCGATGAGGTTTCATGATTCCTTCCGGCTTATTCTGCCGCCGCTTGTTTAGCTTCATTTTTGATACCCGCCAGCGTTTCCGCCTCAGGCATATCTTTATAAAAATCATCCAGTGGATAACAACCGGAAATCAACCCGTTACGCGGCGCGGTTGTGCAGTCGCTAAAAGTCCGGCAAATACGTTTGCGTTGAAGGGGTCTGCCCGCCAAAACATCGGCTGGCATTTCAGGGTATGAAAGCACCATCCGCCCGATGCCTACAAAATCGGCCATGCCTTCCCGCACCACTGCCTGCGCCACATATGGAAGCCAATCTTGCAGGTACGAATATCCCGAACCCACCATCAGCAAATTGGGATGCGCTTTTTTCAGTTCAGCCACCACCTGAATCTGCCGCGCTGCCCCAACCAATGGGTCTTCCGGCGGTTGATAACCATCCGACGGTGGGAACAACGCCGGACGCTGAATATGCGGATTGTAGTATGGGCTGCCTGCCGTAATGCACACCAACCGAATATCGAGTTTTTCCAGCAAATCCAGAAACGCATGGGGTTCGGTGAGGTTAATTTCCGTGCCGTTGTGATTGCCCCCAAACGCATATGGATAATTACCATCTGTCCACTGCTCCGGCTGTCCCGTTCCATCTGCGCCGGGGCGGAACGGAATCCAATCAAACGCGCTTAAGCGAACGCCAATGTGCAGTCCCGGTGCATCTCGCCGGATGCCTTCCACCACTTCGCGCAGGAAGCGGGTGCGGTTCTCAAAACTCCCACCGTATTTGCCGGGGCGATCAATCGCGCTCAGGAATTCATGCCCCAGATAACCATGACAGTGTTTAACATCTACAAATTCAAATCCGGCCTGCTGTGCTTGCACCGCCGCCCGTACAAAATCCCCAATCAGATCATCAATCTCGCTGTCGGTCATCAGCGGATAATCTGGCGGCAGATGGAATTTGTTATCCAAAAGCGGATGATGATACAGGATTTGCGGTTGCAAACGCTTATCGACCGGGCGGCAAAATCGTCCTGAATGGGTCAACTGCACCCCGATCATCAGATCATCGGTATTGCCATAATGTTCTTGATGCGAGTCCACCAGTGCTTTACGCAGATTTGCCAGATCACCCAACGTCTGCTCATTAATAACCAGTTGTCTTGGGTTGGCGCGTCCGTCATGCCGAACAGCGACTGCCTCCCCACCCCAAATCAATTTCGCGCCGCTGAGTCCAAACCGCTGCCAGCGCCGCGTAACCAGTTCGTTAGGGTGTCCATCGGCTGTGCCGTCCCATCCTTCCATCGGCAGCACTGCGAAACGGTTGCCAATGGTTTTTCCATGTACCGTGTAAGACTGCGCCAGCGGTGACTCACTGCCAGAAAGAATTTTTTCATCAAAAACCAGTTCTACGCCAAGCCCTGCCAGATGTTTGCGGAAATCATTCGCCGTTCGTAATTGAGCAACCCGTCGATAACTCATGATGCAGCCTCCCATCGCGCTAACCGCTCCACAATATCGCTCAGCACGGCAACATCGCTCTCCGGGCGATGCGGTGATTTGGAATGAGTCGCATCACATTGAATCCACCCGCGTAATTTGAGGAACTGCGCCGCGCTGTGCTTATAAGCTGGAACCGGATTGCGAAAAACAAAAAAGCCTAAATATTGAAGCAGATCATTTAATTCATAAAAAGCCGGATCGCCCGCCGCCCACATCGCATCCCGCTTGGCAAAGAGATCGGGGGCAAAGGTGCTCAACCCCAATAAGTAATCGCTGCCGTACATCACCATATCAATCGCCAGATCGTTGCCCGTGAACACCTTAAAATCCGGGCGGCGTTCGTCGCGCAGTTGCAGCCGTTCCCATTCCAGCACGCGGCTCAATGACGAATGCTTTGCGCCGATGCACTGTGGAACATCCAGCAGTCCAGCATAGACTTCGAGGTCATAAATTTTCCCAAAAGGCGCGAACATCGTACCCAGTTCAAAACCAATGAACGCTGGACAATCCCGCCCCAGCGCCGCATAAGCCGCAACAATATCTTGTGAAGCCTGCCCCGTCAGCCCATAAGATTGAAAAATAACGGGTGTCCCACCATGATCCATAATCAGGTTCATCTGTCTGCGATAGGCGTCTACATCCCATGCAGAGCCGGGTTGATCGGCTACGAACGCGCCCGCCACAAAGTTACCATCGCCTAAGGCTTGGCGCGTGCGCCGCAGCACTTCAAAACGGGTCAAATCGTCCAGTAAATTGACATAGCCTGTATCCATATTGACTGCTGGTGTTAAGCCAGCCTCAGACGTCCGGGCAACATGCGCGCAAAAGCCATCCCAATCTACCCTGCCATCTTCCGCGAAGGGCAGCAATATGGCGGAAATGCCCGTAATTTTGCGGTTGGGTTTTAACGTGTTTACAGGATTCACCTCTCACCCTCCAAATCCCGGCTTCAAATCTGCCGGGTACTTTCCCGAATAACCAGATCAGACATCAAGACCCGGTTGTGCGGCTCCATATCCGGATCGCCAATAATATCCAGCAAATATTCCACCACCATCTCGTCCTGCTTGATAAACTTGAAGTCAACCGTCGTCAGTGGGGGTTCGATGTAAGCCGCTAATTCCGTGTTGTCAAAACCGACTATCGAAACATCATCCGGTATCCGCATCCCCAGTTCACGCAGGGCACGCATCGCACCGACAGCCATGTTATCCGTCCCAGCCAACAGCGCAGTAAACGGTTTTCCGGTTTCCAGAATGTGCTGCATCGCCACATAACCGCTGTTCATACTGTAGTCGCCTTCAAAGGCAGGGCCGGGTTCTAAACCATGTTCTTCCAGCACATCTTTCCAGGTGTTGTAGCGCCAATACCCATTGATGAGTTCGGCGGATGGGGGAATAGCCGCGATCTGGCGATGTCCCAGCCCGATCAAGTGCTCAACCGCCAGACGGGTAGCACTCACCTGATCAAAACCAACCCAGGGAATTCTCGAACCCGGCACAAAATCGCGCCTCACCAGTGGAATTCCTTTAAAAATTTCTCGCAAATCCTCATCCGAAATACGCAGGCGCGGTGCATACAGAGCAATGCCATCCACCAACCGTGCTGCCGCACTTTCCAGTGCTTCGGCCAAGCCTTTCTGGTCAGTTTCGGCAATCAGCAAGCTGTAACCCTGCCCTTTGGCAGTGCGAGCCATATTTTTTGTCGAATCTGCCAACCGTCCCCCATATATCACATCCACGATAATCAGTTCCAGAATATTGGAACGGTGAGTGGTGAGCATTTGGGCAGCGCGGTTAGGACGATATTCCATTTCTTCCATTAGGCGCAAAATACGTTTGCGCGTTGTGTCGGATACACCGGGCTTATCGTTCATGACCAGCGATACCGTTTGATAAGAAACGTTCGCAAGTTTAGCAATATCCCGAATAGTGGTTGTTTTTTTCTTGGTTGTCATACCCATTGCCATCGATAAAAACTTGACCGTTCAATATCCTAACACCAAATTCCAAAACAGGCAAAGACGACGAGAATGCACAAATCCAGCACGATTAATTTGCATTTTTGGAAAAGTGTGATATAGAATCTAGTTGACCGGTCAAGTTACAACGTACAGTTTGATTTCATGAAAGGATTTTACCCATATGCGACATGTTCAATTTAAGTTCGCTGCGGTTTCCCTCCTTGCGGTGCTGCTGTTGACGGTGGCTTTTGCCGCCAGCGCCCAGGATCCCATCGAGTTGCAAATGACCTGGTGGGGATCGCAAAATCGTCATGACCGCACCATCAAAGTTATTGAAACTTACGAAGCCGCTAATCCTGGTATTGATATTGTCTACGAATTTGCCAACTTTACTGACTATTGGACGAAAGTGAATACCCAGGCAGCGGGCGGTCAGATGGCCTGTGTGATGCAGCAAGATTATGCTTATCTGTCTGAATGGGCAAATCGCGGCCTGCTGATGCCGCTGAACACCTACTTTGAAGATGGAACAATCGACGTGAGCAACGTTGGTGAATCCATTTTGGCAGGCGGTCAGGTCGGCGACTCCTACTATGGTCTCAGCCTCGGCACCAACTCTCAGTCGATCATCCTTGATGTGGATGCCTTTGAACGCGCCGGACTCGAACTGCCCTCGCCGGACTGGACATGGGCAGAATTTGAAGAAACCGCCCTCGCCCTGAAGGAAAACCTCGGTATCTGGGCGATCACCTCTGGCACCTCTGGTCTGTCGGACATTCAACTTTGGAAGTCCCTCATGCTGGGCTATGGTGAACTGCCCTTCGCTCTGGATGGTTCAACCTTCGGCTATACCGACGATGCCCCGCTGACCGAATACTTCAACATGATTCTGCGCTTGCAGGATGCGGGTGCAATCTCGACCCCGGAAGAAGCCGCCGAATACACCAATGCCGGGCCAGAAGGCTCGCAGATCGTGGTCGGTAAATCGGCCATGCAGTATCAGTGGAGCAATCAGGTCGTGGCAATCTTCTCGGCTGGTGGTGAAGACCGCAACTTCAAGTTGTGGCATTTGCCCCGTCCAGAAGGTGGACAGGCACAGAACTATCTGAAGCCTTCCATGTTCTTCTCGATCACCGAAGGCTGCGCGAACCCGGAAGAAGCCGCCAAGTTCATTAACTACTTCACCAACGATCTGGCTGCCAACGAAGTATTGTTTGCCGAACGCGGCGTGCCGATTTCAACAGTTGTGCGCGAACACCTGACTCCTATGCTGGATCCAGTAGGTCTGGAAACCTTTGACTTCATTGCCCGCGTGGAAGCCGACAGCAGCCCAATCTTCCCGCCTGATCCGCCCGGATTCAGCGACTTCTACAACAACGTCTACACACCGCTGTTCGTAGACCCGGTGCTGTACAAGCAGATCTCGGTTGAAGAAGGGGTTGCCCTTCTGCGACAGGAAGGCGAAGCAATTCTGGCTCAGAACGAATAACACTGTATCATTGAGCCAACTAGTTATATCAGCACGAGGGTACGGCTCCGGCTGTACCCTCTCATTAAATATCGTTTTAAAAAGAGTTTTCAGGTCAAGTTATGGATGAACCGATGTTGATGACCCCGGCGGCGAAACCAGCCCAACGCCAACGGATAAAAATAGGCGGCAAACGTAAAGATACAACCCTGAATAACCTCGCTGGCTATCTTTTTATCTCCCCCTGGTTGCTTGGTTTTTTTCTGTTCGCGCTTATTCCAATGGGCATCTCGCTCTGGCTGGCCTTCACCGACTACGATATTTTGGGTGACTGGAAGTACGTCGGGCTGCAAAATTTTGAGCGCATGTTCTTCAAGGATGTGCGTTATGCCAACTCGCTAGAGGCAACCTTCAAATATGTATTTACATCGGTGCCGCTCCGGTTGACTTTTGCGCTGGGAGTCGCCATCCTCCTGAATACCAAACGCCGGGGCGTCTACTGGTATCGAGCAGCATACTACATCCCTTCCATTATTGGTGGCAGCGTCGCTGTCGCCGTCATGTGGCGACAGATATTTGGACGGCAGGGATTCGTCAATGCGATAGGTGAAGCCCTCGGTATGCCACCCGTAAACTGGCTGGGCAACCCGGACACCGCCATCTGGACATTGATTCTGCTGGCAATCTGGCAGTTTGGTTCCCCAATGCTGGTTTTCCTCGCGGGTCTGCGTCAGATACCACAGGAATTATACGAAGCATCAGCCATTGACGGGGCGAATAATGTGCAGAAATTTTTCCGTATTACCCTGCCCCTGCTCACGCCGATTATTTTCTTTAATCTGGTGATGCAAACCATCTCCGGCTTTAAGGTCTTCACACAGGCTTTCATCGTCACGCAGGGACGCGGCGCACCGCTGGATACCACGCTATTCTATTCCATTTACCTGTACAACCGTGCTTTCGACGCATATCAGATGGGTTATGCGGCGGCAATGGCTTGGGTAATGCTGCTTATCATTGCTGTACTGACGGTCATTAGTTTCAAACTCTCGTCATACTGGGTGTACTACGAAACCGACGTGAGGTAATCGAATGCAAAATAACATTGTTCTGGATGGACAAAAACTGCTGGCACAGAAAAAAACCCAGAGCCTCATAAACAGCTTCCTGTATCATCTGCTGGTCGGCGTGATCGGCTTACTGATGTTGTATCCGGTGTTATGGTTAGTTGCCAGTTCACTCAAACCAGAGGATGAAATCTGGACGAAAGTCAATTCGCTCGTTCCCTCACAACTTGAATTTGAAAATTACCAGCAAGGCTGGCAGGGATTTGGCGGCATATCGTTTGCCACCTTTTATCAGAATTCCTTCATCTACGCCGGCTTGGGCACACTCCTGACCGTTTCAACTTCGGCCATCATCGCTTATGGATTTGGGCGGGTCAGATTCCGGGGCAAACGAATCTGGTTTGTCATCATGATGCTGACGTTGATGCTGCCCAGTCAGGTGCTCATCATCCCGCAGTACATCATTTTCAGTAAATTGGACTGGTTAAACAGCTTCTTGCCCTTGCTCGTGCCACGCATTGGTGGCGAAGCCTTCTTCATCTTCATGATTATCCAGTTCATCCGGGGCATTCCGGTTGATCTGGATGAGGCTGCTATGATCGACGGCGCGGGGCAGTTCGGAATTTTCTTCCATATCATCCTGCCACAGCTTAAACCCGCCATCATCACCGCTGCCATTTTCTCGTTTTACTGGACGTGGGAAGACTTCCTGAATCCCCTACTTTACCTGACCGACCCGAAGCTATACACCGTTTCCGTCGCGCTGCGAAACTTCTCTGATGCTGGCACAGTTACGGATTGGGGCGCGATTTTCGCCATGCTGTCGCTGTCGCTGGTTCCGGTCTTCATCATCTTTGTGCTGTTCCAGCGTTACATTGTTGAAGGCATCGCCACCACCGGCCTTAAAGGGTAATGCCGTGCAAAATCCTAAAGCCAGTCCCTTGAACGAGCGCGGTGAATTGATGGAGCAGATTGAGTTGTGGAGTAGTTTCATCCTCGCCAATCTGCTCTGGGCAATTGTCTCAATTCCGCTGATTACCCTGCCAGCCGCCACCGCCGGATTATTCGCGGCGATGTCCGGGCGAGTTCGTGGGAAAGAAGCTGATCTCTTTGGGGTCTTCTTTGGCGCGATGCGTTCCCACTGGCGGAGGGCAACCGCTATCATGCTGCTCAATTTGCTTTTGGGCGGCACCATCCTCCTGAACCTGCGGATTTTCGCGCTGGCAAATGCACCCGATATGCTGATGTTTATGTCCCGCAGTGTCACGCTGTTCGTTGGGTTGATCGTCCTTTTAGCCAACCTGTATGCATGGCCGCTGCTCGTTGTGGCTGATCTGCCGCTGCGCGAACTGATCGTCCTCTCGTTCAAACTGGTTTTTGCCTATCCGCTGCGTTCATTTATCGTGTTTGGAGCTGCGTTGCTCCCCCTGCTAATCAGCCTCTTGCTGCCGCAAGGTGTGTTTGCGCTGGTGACGGTTTCCGCGATTGTATGGATTATCGCAAAGGGAACTTGGCCTGTCATCCACGCCTTAACCACTGAGGTTGCCTAGCAGCCGTCATTATCGAAGGATCAATGGGAATGTCGAAAAAACGATATGCAATCGTCGGAACGGGTTCACGCGCGGGCATGTTTATCGATGCCCTGACCACAACCTATCAAGATGTTGCTGAACTCGTCGCTTTATGTGACCAGAGTCAAATCCGCATGGATTGGCACAACCGTCGCTTAAATACAACCGTTGGATTGTCGCCCCGCCCCACCTACCTCGCCGCCCAATTTGACCAAATGATTGCGGATACCAAGCCGGATGTGATCATCGTCGCCACCATCGACAGCACCCATCACATATATATTGTGCGCGCGATGGAATTGGGCTGCGATGTCATCAGCGAAAAACCAATGACCGTTGATGTCCCCAAAATGCAGGCCATTTATGATGCCATCCATCGCACAGGCAAATCGCTGCGCGTCACCTTCAACTACCGCTATGCCCCGGCTTATACCCGCTTCCGCCAACTGGTGATGGAAGGTGCAGTCGGCAGACCGTTATCAGTAGATTTTTCATGGCTTCTCGATACCAGTCACGGCGCAGATTATTTCCGCCGTTGGCATCGCGAAAAGCAAAACAGCGGTGGTTTGCTGGTGCATAAAGCCACCCACCATTTCGACCTCGTAAACTGGTGGATTGACTCGTATCCCAAGCAGGTGATAGCGATGGGCGATCTACTGTTTTATGGGCAGGATAACGCTGCCGCACGTGGCGAACAATATCCCTATGAGCGTTATACCGGGATTTCCGAAGCGCAGAACGACCCTTTCGCCCTGTTTCTGGATAGCAAAGAAGTGTTTCGCGGGCTGTATATGGCAGCCGAAAATGAGACCGGTTATCTGCGTGACCGCAATGTGTTCGGCGCACCAATAACTATTGAAGACACCATGAGCGTCAGCGTCCGCTACCGAAATGGGGCGATTTTGTCCTACTGCCTGATCGCCTATTCGCCGTGGGAAGGCCTGCGTGTCGCCATCACCGGGACAAAAGGCCGCATCGAAATGGACATCGCGGAAAATATCAATCACTTAACGGGTGATGGTCAGGCCGCCAATGCCAGCAAAGGCGCTTTCAAAACTGCCCGGATGCGCGTCTATCCCATGTTTGGACAATCTTACGATGTGGATGTTCCGGTTGGCGATGGCGGACACGGCGGCGCAGACCCGGTGATGCTGGAGCAAATATTTTCACCGAACCCACCGCCCGACCCATTCCACCGTGCCGCGTCTCATATCGACGGTGCAGCCTCTATTCTGGTTGGAATCTCAGCCAATGAATCCCTCAAAACGGGGAAAATGGTGAACGTCCAAGACCTGTTCCCACTGCCAGAAAAAACCAATCCTGTTATCATCAACGGCGCAAAGCTAACCACCTAAGGATACGTTCGCATGGATGCCCGCTATCTCTCGCCCGATCCAGCCCAGCGCACCATTGCCCTGAATTTGTACCATCAGGTGAAGAATTTACCGCTGATCTGCCCGCACGGTCATGTTGACCCGCGTTTATTTGCCGATGCTGATTATCGTTTTGGCACACCTGTTGACCTGCTTATCATTCCCGATCACTACATTTTCCGCATGTTATATTCGCAGGGCATTTCGCTAGAGTTATTAGGCGTACCCGGCAAGAATGTAGCCGAAACCGATCACCGCAAAATCTGGCAAACGGTTTGTGACCACTGGTATTTATTTCGCGGCACGCCCACCGGAATCTGGTTGCGAGACGAACTCCGCGATGTATTCGGCATCACACAAAAAATCAACGGTGTCAACGCTCAAGACATCTATGGTGCAATAGCCGCGAAATTGGCAGACCCAGCTTTTTCCCCGCGCCAGCTTTTTGAGCGTTTCAACATCGAGGTTTTAGCCACCACCGACGCTGCCACCGATAGGCTCATAGACCATCAAACCATTCAGCAATCCGGTTGGCAGGGGCGTATCATCCCGACCTTCCGCCCGGATGCCGTCGTTAATATCGACACGGAAGGCTGGAACGAAAATATCCAGCAGTTGAGCGCGGTTTCCGGCATCTCGATTGTCGATTATCGTTCATATATCGCCGCGTTGGAGCAGCGCCGCGCTTTCTTCAAATCAATGGGGGCAACCGCTACCGATCATGCCGTCCAGACCGCCTATACCGAACACCTCAGCCAATCAGAAGCCGATGCGATCTTCCGGCAGGCGTTAAAAGGCGAGGCCACCCCGGATAATGCCCAACGGTTTACTGGACACATGCTGATCGAAATGGCGCGGATGAGCGTTGAAGATGGCTTGGTGATGCAAATGCATATCGGCAGTTACCGCAACCATAACCCGCTGATCTTCGAAAATTTTGGGCGCGATAAAGGCGCGGACATCCCCATCACCAGTGAATTTACGCGCAACCTGAAGCCCCTGCTCGATCTTTTTGGCAACCATTCCAACCTGACGATTGTGCTGTTCACGCTGGATGAAACCGTCTACAGCCGCGAACTCGCCCCGCTTGCGGGGCATTATCCAGTGCTGCGAATCGGCCCGCCGTGGTGGTTCTTCGACAGCCTGAACGGAATGCGCCGCTTCTTCGATACGGTGATGGAAACCGCTGGCATCTACAATACGGCAGGTTTTAATGATGACACCCGCGCCTATCCCTCGATTCCAGCCCGTCATGATGTCTGGCGTCGGGCAAGTGCCGATTGGTTAGCTGGATTGGTCGTGCGCGGCATCATCGACGAAGAAGATGCTTCCGAAATGGCGGCTGATATGGCCTACCGATTAGCAAAACAGACCTACAAGCTGGGATAATTCACAACCATTTTGCGAACCATTCCGCCGCTGGACTCCCATCCCAGCGGTGTTCGCCGTCAAAAACATGGAATGTTAAACGGTCATTCGCATCAAAACAGCCGTAAATTTGGTGCAGGATTTCTAGCGCCTTTTTCGCGCCTTCAATCGGATAAATCGGGTCATGTTCGCCAGCCTCGACAAGCAGCGGACGCGGTGCGATCAACCCCGCAAGATCGCCCATTTCGGCATATTGCAAAATCCCCGGCACATAATTACAGGCGCAGTGTTCAATCGACATCAACGAATCGCCGAAGGTGTTCACGCTACCGCTGAGATAAGCACACCCAATCCGGTCATCCAACGCCGTCAAGTACATAGCCAGCGTCCCACCGCCGGAAAACCCCACGCAGCCCAATTTTGCTGCTTCATGCCGTGTGTGGATGTAATCAATCAGCCGCATCACATCCATCAAGCGCATTCCCAACAGTGTTTTGCCACAAAGCATCGCGTTCAAACTCAGCGTTTTGCACGATGATTGCCACATATCTCCATCAATCGGTGGGGTTTCCATCCGTTCCGCAAAACCGCGCAGCAGCGGTGTATAAACCCGAAAGCCATGCAAAGCCAACTGCCGCCCATAATCCATATTGAACGCTTGAATAAATTGGGTTTCTGCCGCGCTGTTGGCAATCCCCACAATGCTTTTGACGCCAAATGTACCGTGCCCATGCAAGGCGATCAGCGTTTTATGCGGAACGGGATTATGCGGCGTCAGCACATAACATGGCATATGCTCACCCGGCTGGGTCTGGATGACAACCAATTCACAGGTGTAGTCATTCACTTGTTCAGTTTCAATAATTTGGGGATCAAAATCGACAGCGGAAAATTGGAATCCGCCCAATAGCCGCCTAACTATTTCGCACAGATTTTGCTGCCAACTTATGGCTTCTACCGTTGACTGTGCATTAAAAGCAAGCTGACGCCCGGACTGCTCGTACCACCGCAGCAATCCGGGCATCGAACGAAACTCAGCCATCATTCCGCCTCATCGTAAAAGGCGGATTGTACCCTATTCGTGTGCTTCGATGATCGCTACCGCCGCAGACAAATCACCTGCGACAATCGCGTTAAAGGCTTCGTCAAGCTGCGTTTGAACCTCGGCATCCTCGGCAAATGTTCGCCGCAAGTCAAACAACCGCAGCGGTAGTTCTAAATCAGCAGGAGTAAAAGCGAAATCCGTTGAATCCAAACCGCGCCGCGTATCCTGCACGATTTCCAGATAACGATAGCCAAATTCTTCCGTCGGTTCAATGATTGTGCCTTCACCGTAATCGTTCCACGTCACTAACTGCACAATGCTGGGGTTCATTTCCAGCGCCAGTTCGAGCGTCCGCTTAAAGGTTTCGCCCTCCAGCGGGTCAAGATACCCGTAGCTGGAACGCACATCTGCTTCCTCATAAATATCGTGGAATGCAGGGAACGCACTGGTGACGATATAATCTTTGCGTCGTGCATTGCGGTAGAACAATTCCAAATAGGCTTCCAGCGCGGCAGGTGCTAAGGTCGCACCGCCCGCCATATGCATCGGCGGCCATGGATAGCTGGAAAGCGCCCCGAACTCCATATGCCCATCCAGCGTCACCAACGCGGGCGTAACGCTCAACCCGGAAAACATCGCTTCCCAATCCTGCGGCGTTCGGAAATACTGCGGCCCAAATGTGAACAGCAGCGGTTGGTCGTTGTAGCGCACATAAGCCGCATCGCCAAACCAGTTTTCATCCGCGAACTGCATATCTTCCTGTCCGCGCGTCCGGGCATCACCTTCGCTGATGTGCCCTTCTGTCACCATATGTTTGACAGTCTGGTCTTCGTAGCAGATTACAAAGCGTAATCCCGCACGCTGAATATACGAAAATAATTTGACCGTCGCCGCATTCAGAGTCGCATAATCGCGGAAATTTTCTGTCCCATACCAATCCACAATCACGCCATCAACCCCGCTGAGTTTCATCAGCAGCACTTGATATTCCAGCACCACCGCGTCCTGCGAATCATACGGCCCGGTCAGCGGCATATAATGTGACGCGATTTCAGGTCGCCCGTTCGCATCTTTGGTAGACGGCGAAAAATGATTCATCGTCCAGTGCCAGCCCCAATACCCGCTGACATCCGGCGTCTGATACCACGGCATATAATGCGCCAGCAGCAAAGGCCGTTCCGCCGGGATTTCATCCTGCGCTTTAACCGCCGCTTGTGGAGATTGACCACCCAATACCCCAATCATCAGAGCCATAAAAAGAATTCCTCTTAACAACCTTTTTAGAGCCACAATTGAATTCCTCATCCTACGGGGTAAACACAAACTGAAGCGGCTCATCCACTGTGCCACTCAACGCCATCGAATCGACTGTCCCATCCACCGAAATCAGGCGAACTTCAACATT
>JAIOHM010000123.1 GCA_019912965.1 Anaerolineae bacterium | reverse complement strand
AGCACCAGTATTTGTATCAGCAAAATATGAAGGTGGTTGTTCCGGTTCTCGTCTCGACCAAAGGTTACGGAATCCTGCTTGACAGTTATTCGTTGATGACCTTTCATGACGACGCATTCGGTTCTTATGTGTGGACAGATGTAGGTGATGAACTGGATTATTATTTCATTTACGGCCCAGAGTTCGATCAAATCGTCCAGGGGATTCGACAGCTAACCGGGAAAGCCTCTTTGCCGCCCCGCTGGTCTTTTGGCTATATCCAGTCCAAAGAAAGATACGTCTCACAGGCTGAATTGATTGAGGTTGTTAAGGAATATCGGAAACGCGCTCTCCCCCTCGATTGCATTGTACAAGACTGGAAATCATGGACAAGTGATCTGTGGGGGCAGAAGACGCTTGACCCAGAGCGGTTTCCCGATCCGAAGGGAATGATGGCCGAACTTCACCGTCTGAATGCACACTTGATGATTTCAATGTGGCCGAACATGAATCCAGGCGGTGATAACTGGCGTGAAATGCGCGATCAAGGTTATTTGCTCGGCAACCAGGCGACCTACGACGCTTTCCAGCCAAAGGCGCGTGAACTGTATTGGAAGCAAGCCAACGAAGGGTTGTTCGAACACGGTATCGATGCTTGGTGGACTGACTGCACGGAGCCATTTCAGGCCGATTGGAACGGTGCTTTTAAGCCCGAACCGGAAGAACGCCTGCTGATTAACACAGGAGAAGCCAAGCGGTATCTTGATCCTGAATTTATCAACGCCTATTCACTGCTGCACTCTCAGGGAATTTACGAGGGACAGCGCAAGACCAGTACTGACAAACGAGTAGTCAACCTGACCCGTTCGGCGTATATCGGCCAACAGCGTTATGGCACGATTACTTGGTCTGGCGACGTTTCTGCAACCTGGGATACACTTCATCGCCAGATCGCAGATGGACTGAATTTTTGTGCAACCGGTTTACCCTACTGGACGACCGATATTGGTGCTTTCTTCGTAAAGAATGACCCAAAACTATGGTTCTGGAATGGGGACTTCGATCTCGGTGTCGAAGACATGGGCTACCGGGAGCTATACGTGCGTTGGTTCCAGTATGGCGTATTCCTGCCGATGTTTCGCTCACATGGCACGGATACGCCTCGTGAAGTGTGGCGCTTCGGCGAGGCGGGAGAAGTGTTTTACGACACGCTGGCGAAATTTCTTCGGCTTCGTTATCGCTTAATGCCTTACATCTATTCACTGGCGGGCATGGTCACACATGAAGATTACACCATGCTGCGCGGTTTGCCATTTGATTTCCGGTCTGACCCTGCAACGTACAATGTTGGCGATCAGTTCATGTTTGGGCCAGCGCTGCTGGTTAGCCCTGTAACCAGCCCCATGTATTACGGGGCCGGATCCACTCCGCTGAATGGAGTCAGCAAATCCAGATCGGTTTATTTACCGAAAGATGCTGCTTGGTACGATTTCTGGACGGGTAAATGCTACTCCGGTGGGCAAACCATTATCGCGGATGCATACTTGGAAACGATCCCGCTGTATGTGCGCGCCGGATCCATTATTCCTTTTGGTCCAGATATTCAACATACCGGTGAAGGCGCTGACGCACCTATTGAGTTGGTTATCTATCCCGGGCAGGATGGTCACTTCACTTTGTATGAAGATGAATGTGATAACTACAACTATGAGCAGGGCTTGTTTGCGCGGATTCCGATTGTCTGGGACGACCAATCCCGGAAACTCACCATCGGTTCGTGCGAAGGAAATTATCCCGGAATGCCAGCATCAAGAGAGTTTCGGGTGACAATCGTCAGTGAAAGTCTTGCACAACTGGACGGTGACGGGACGGTAAGCCAGGTCTATTCCGGTCAGAAAATAGTTATTGATCTTGATTTGAAAGGAACGTTGTAAAGATGGTCGTACGCTTTGAACCTACCTGGGAATCACTAATACAGTATTCAGTGCCACAGTGGTTTGAGGATGCCAAACTGGGCATCTTTATTCACTGGGGTATTTATTCGGTTCCTGCTTTTTCGAACGAATGGTATCCTCGTAATATGTATCAGCAGGGAAGCCCGGAATTCAAACATCATGTGGAAACCTGGGGTGAGCATACCCGGTTTGGATACAAAGATTTCCTCCCGATGTTCACAGCCGAGAAATTCGATCCCGATGCGTGGATTGATCTGTTCAAAAAGGCTGGCGCGCACTATGTTGTTCCAGTCGCAGAGCATCACGACGGCTTCCCGATGTACGACACGGCACTCTCTGACTGGAACGCCGCGAAAATGGGGCCGAAGCGCGATGTGGTCGCCCAGTTAGCGGCAGCGGCTCGACGCAATGGGTTGGTCTTTGGTGTGTCCAGCCACCGCGCTGAACACTGGTGGTTTCTGGATGGCGGAAGGAAGTTTCCATCAGATGTACAAGACCCGCGTTACGCTGCTTTCTATGGTCCAGCCGTCGAAGCCTCGCCGCAAGCTTCGTTTAGTTCGGCGGAATGGATCAGCAAGGATTGGCATCCTCGCCCAAACGCCAAATTTCTGGAAGACTGGTTGGCGCGCTGTAGTGAATTGGTCGATAAGTACCAACCGCAAGTTTTCTGGTTTGACTGGTGGATTGAGCAGGCTGTTTTCGAGCCGTATCTTCAACGATTCGCCGCTCATTATTACAACCGTGCATCAGAATGGAACAAGGGAGTCGTGCTCCAGCACAAATTCGAGGCGTTTCCGAAGGGCGCCGCTCTCTACGACATCGAGCGCGGAAAATTAAACGACATACGCGAAGATTACTGGCAAACCGATACCTCAGTCAGTTACAAGTCATGGTGCTATGTCGAAAACGACGAATTTAAATCCGTAACGACCCTGGTGCATGATCTGGTCGATATTGTCAGCAAGAACGGCAATCTCCTGCTCAACGTCGGGCCAAAGCCGGATGGAACAATACCCGACGAGGCAGCTAATCGCCTGCTAGGACTCGGCGAATGGCTGACAACGAATGGCGAGGCCATCTATGGTACGCGCCACTGGCACACCTTTGGCGAAGGCACCACCATTGTTGGCGAAGGACATATGCGTGAACGCGAGGACAAAGCCTTCACCGCGCAGGACATACGTTTCACCAGCCGGGATCGGACGCTCTATGCCGTCTGCCTGGGTTGGCCGGGAGAAAGCACCCTCATCAAGTCGTTGGCGAGTGGCTCTCGGATCAGCGCTGAGCAGATTGCTTCAATCGAAATGCTTGGTTCGTCCGAAGCGCTATCGTGGTCACAGGGCGAAGATGGTCTCCACATCACTACACCAGCCCAGCGGCCTTGTGACCATGCCTATTCATTCAAAATCACACTTAAATAAGCAACCAGCGTAAAAGATGGAAGACAAGGCAAATTGATTATGTCACAACCAACACCGCATCAGTTCGCCGCTGACGGCGTGAACCCCGACAGCGTTCCGTATAAAACCACCTCAACAGGCGCGAGGATGCCGGCTATCGGTCTGGGAACGTTCGGCTCGGATCATTATTCCGGTGAATCGATTGCCGAGGCCGTCAAAGGCGCTATTGAAGTGGGGTATCGCCACATTGACTGTGCCGCCGTCTATGGCAATGAGCATTTGGTCGGACAGTCACTGCGACACGCTATGCAAAATGGTGTCAAGCGTGAAGACCTCTGGATTACATCAAAGCTTTGGAACGATAAACATGATGAAAAGGATGTGATCCCCGCCTGCGAGCATTCGCTCAAGGACTTGCAGTTAGATTATCTTGACCTATATCTCATTCATTGGCCGTTCCCCAATTACCATGCACCTGGTGTGGAGGTGACCTCGCGAGATCCCCATGCACGTCCCTACATCCACGAGAATTTCATGAAAACATGGCGGCAGTTGGAAAAGCTGGTTGACATGGGACTGGTGCGGCACATTGGCACCAGCAACATGACTATCCCAAAGCTCACGCTGCTGCTGCGCGATACGCGCATCCAGCCGACCGCCACCGAAATGGAACTGCACCCGCACTTTCAGCAACCGGAATTGTTCAAGTTTGTAGTTGAAAACAGCATCATCCCCATTGCCTTTAGTCCCATCGGTTCACCGCGCCGCCCGGAACGCGACCGAACTGACGAAGACACGGTGGATATGGAAGACCCGCTGATTGTCCAGATCGCGCAGCGGCTCAACGTTCATCCGGCTATCGTTTGCCTGAAGTGGGCGATCCAGCGCGGGCAGGTACCGATCCCCTTTTCGACCACGCGCAGCCACTATCTTGCGAACCTTCGCTGCGCCGTGATGGAGCCGTTGACGGACGAAGAGATGATGGCGATTACAAAGATTGACAAGAACTGCCGCTTAATCAAAGGGCAGGTATTCCTGTGGAAAGAGGGACAAAACTGGGAAGATCTCTGGGACGTTCAGGGTGAGATTACCCAGGCATAACCGATGGCACATCGCTATATTCTGACACTCGATATTGGAACATCCAGTACGAAGACCGCCCTTTGGAATGAAGATGGACGCATTGTCGCCCAGGATTCCTACGTCTATTCCCTCAGCCGTCCCAATCCCCTCTGGGCAGAAATTGATGCTAACATCTGGTGGCAGGCGGTCTGTTCAACCAGCGCCAAAGTGATTGACAGGGCAGACATTAACCCGCACGACATCGCCGGGATCGGTATTGATGGGCTGGGCTGGACGCTCATCCCTGTAGATCGTCAAGTCTATCCGCTGTCGCCAGCCATCATCTGGCTGGATCGAAGGGCTGGTGAGGAGACTCGCTGGCTGAACGCCTTACCCAATGCGCCGCAGCTAGTCAACTTGGCGGCCAATCCCATCGATTCTGCTTATATCACGCCGAAACTGCTCTGGCTGAAGCATCACCAGCCTGAAATCTTCACTTCCACGTACCAGTTTCTGTCGGTTTCCGGTTTCATCGTCGCACGACTCACGGGAGAATTTACCTGCGACTACACGCAGGCTTATGGATATCACTTTTTCGATATGGCGCACGAACGCTGGGATGCACAGGTCGCGGAGCAAATCGGCGTCTCGCTGGAGAAGATGCCGCCGCTTTATCCCTGCATGACCATAGCGGGGCAGGTTACAGCCACCGCTGCGGCGGAAACTGGCCTGGTGGCAGGCATTCCCGTGATCGTCGGCTGTCTGGATGCGGCATCTGGGGCGCTGGGTGCAGGCGTGACCCGCTTGCAGCAGACCAATGAACAAGGTGGTCAGGCCGGGGGGATGGCGGTTAGTCTCGATCACGTCGTTGTTGAACCCGACTTGATCTTCTCTCATCATGTGCTGCCAAGGCAGTATCTGTTACAAGCGGGAACCACTGGCGGTGGATCGTTGGGCTGGTTTCGTGACCTGCTCACGCAGGCCGATTCGACTGTCGCAAAAATCCCGTTTGAGCAGTTGGGACAACAAGTCGAACAGACTCCAGCGGGCGCACACGGTGTTATCTTCATTCCATATATGGCGGGCGAACGTACCCCTCTGTGGAACAGTAATGCACGCGGCGTGTTTTTTGGGCTTTCCTATAGCACCATGCGTGGCGATCTACTGCGAGCGATTATGGAAGGCTGCGCCTTCGCGGTCTATGATAATCTGCGCCTCGCTGAGGAACACGGCATCACGATTACGGAATGTCTTGGCTCAGGAGGGGCAACCCGCAGCGACACCTGGTGCCAGATCAAAGCCGATATCTACAACAAACCATTCACGGTCGCACGTCTGGCAGATGGTGGTGAGGGCGGACATCTGCTGGGTCTATTCGCGTTGACGGCCTGCGCCGTTGGGCTGACAGATCAGGTGGGTGGGTGTGTTGAGCGGCTGCTGCCGAACCGCCGCACGTTCGAGCCGTCGGCAGAACGACACGCTATGTACGAGGAACTTTTCCAAGTCTACCGTCGCGTGTCACGCCATGTCTTGGAAGATTTTGACGAACTCGCTGGTATCTCCCAAAAATACGAGTTGGGCCGGTAGTATTCATAATCGGAGAGAAAACAATGAAAGCAGTCGTTCTGGAAAACAAAGGTGTGATAACCTACCAGGACGTGCCTACGCCTACACCTTCAAAAGGACATCTTCTCTTGAAGGTGAAAGCCGCTTCTATATGCGGCTCGGACGTTAGCCGATACGCCAAAGGTCACCGAGTGTATCCTTTGATTCTCGGTCACGAAGTCGCAGGCATGATCACAGCAGTTGGCGAAGATGTCAGCGACGATTTACTTGGAAAACACGCCGCCATCATTCCGCTTATCCCATGTTTTCACTGTATGGAATGTCAGCGGGGTTATTACTCCGCCTGTCACAACTATTCGTTTATTGGTTCGCGACAAGCGGGTGGTTTCGCCGAGTATGTTGAAATTCCCGAACAGAATGCTTTGATCTTACCTGATGCTCTGCCCCTTGAATCGGCTGCATTAATCGAGCCTTCGACTGTCGCACGCCACATCTTGGACCTGGGAAATTTCCAACCAGGACAGACCGCAGTGGTTTTAGGCGTTGGGTCAATCGGCTTGATGGTAGTCCAGTGGTTGCGGATTCTGAAAGCCTCATTGATTATCTGCACAGATGTGAGCGAAGCCAACCTAGCGGTCGCCCATAAACTCGGTGCTCATGTGATGCTCAATCCACACCAGATGGACGTAAAAGCAGAAGTTTTTAGACTGACTGGCAACGGCGTCGATCTCTCTGTTGAGGCGGCAGGTGTGCCGCAGGCTTTAGCCCAGACTATTCAGGTAACGCGACCTCGCGGCTCGGTAGTGCTGGGTGGCAATCAACCGCTCGATGCCAGTTTGCCGATGCAGTTCATCGAAGACCTGATGCGAAAGGAACTATCCCTAAATGGCTGTTTCATGTCCTATTCTGCGCCATTTCCGGGACACGAGTGGACGGACACGGTACAGGCGATTCAATCTGGCGAACTGAATATGGATGCTGTGATTTCGCATCATTATCCGCTCTCCACTGCCCCAAATGTGTTCGAGGAAATCGCCGCGCACCGCCTCTCGCACCAGAAGATCATTCTGTTGCCGGAGCTTGGCACATGACATTATCTAATCCAAAGTTTTGGCTTGAGCGTGCTCAAAGCGAGCATTTTGCCATTGGTGCGTTCAACGCCAATACCCTTGAGCAGATTCAAGCGAGCCTGACTTGATCAAACCGAACAAGCACAAGTTCGCTGACGTCGTTGGTTGTAGTTTCGGTAGTTTCGAGGAATATACCGCTGCCACCAGTGAAGTTGCGACACAGTAAAAAACGAGGGTTATCCTATCGCTGGGGGCAGACGGTGCGTTGGCAGCAGTGCATTCACAGCTTTTACATGCACGCCCACCCCAAGTCACCATAACCAGCGCCGTTGATCGGTCGACAGCCTGTTAGCAGGTCTATTGAACGCAGCAGCATCCGGAGCTGAACTGCACGAGCAGTTTCAGTGCGGCGTTGCCGCTGGAACGGCCAATGCGCTCCGACTTGGAGCAGGTGTTTTTACCCGCAAAGATTTCGAACAAATCTATGCTGATGTGACAGTTGACGCCTTAAAGGATTGATTTCGATGCTCAAGGCAACTCTAACTCACCTCGGTATCCTTGCGAAACTCGAATTTACGCCAACATTGTGCTGACTATCGACGCAGTACAGTAGAAACCAATAATAATGCTCATAGTTCGAGCGTTGGCTTGCACCTTCATGCATGTCCAATTCCTTGACAGCGCTACAAAAGCGAATTACCATTAACGCATTGGTGGAAGCGCTTCCACTTAGAGTTCTCTGATGAGATCGTGCAAGGCTTTTTATGTCCAATCCAACGATCTATGATGTTGCCAGAACTGCGGGAGTCGGTTTAGGGACTGTTTCCCGCGTACTCAATAACAGTACACGGGTCAGCCCGGAAACGCAGGAAAAAGTGTTGAGTGCTATCCGTGAACTTGGCTACCGACCCAGTAAGGTCGCACGCCAGCTTTCTACGGGGATTCAGCATCGCAACATCGGCGCGATTATGCCATTTATCACGCATCCTTCTTTTGTAGAAAGACTGCGCGGGATGCAACTGGCGCTCAACCATCAGGATAACAACTTCAACCTCGTCCTTTACAATGTCAGCGAGCCAGACCGGCACCACGAGCAGTTGCTGTCCATTGTCGAACAAGCAGCGGTCGATGGACTGCTTATCGCCACCTTAAATGTTTCCAATGAACAGCGCTATTTACTGACGCAAGCGGGTATCCCATTCGTCACCTTGAGCGATGCGTGTGCCGAGGCCTTGAACTGCATCAGCCCGGATAATAAACACGGCGGTTATCTGGCAACGCAACACCTGTTAGAACTCGGACATCGCCGCATTGCCTATGTGGGAGATAAATTCCCCGACCCCTATGGTTTTCCCACAGGGGAGTTGCGCTACAAGGGCTACATCTCCGCCCTGGAGGAATACGATGCACCTTACCGTCCGGAATATGTGTGTTTGGGAGAACATGGCGAAGATATGGCATACCGGCTTACCGAACAACTTTTAGATCTGCCGGAGATGCCTACCGCCATCTTTGCGATGTCCGATATCCAAGCCGTGGGCTGTATTCTGGCCGTCCGAGAGGCGGGGCTGCGCGTGCCTGAAGATATTTCCGTTATTGGCTTCGACGATGTGCAGTTAAGCCGCTTTATTGGGCTGACAACCGTGCGACAACATCTTGAACAAAGCGGTTATCTCGGAATGCAGCTTCTGCTGGATATGCTGAACACACCTGACAACGTTGCACGACGTTATTTACCAGCACTGGAAGTGATTGTGCGAGGAACCACGCAGCACTATTCAGAACCTGTTTAGGCGGAAGGCTCTTTATCAACCAGAAATGCACGCGTTCGTTTGTTTCGGCGTGAATTCTGTTGAGACTGTGTATTTTTTAAAGCCCATTGGGCTAGAGAGGAATGCATTTGAAAGTTAATCAGAATACGTAAGAGTCGGGTTGCCGCCCGACCCTAAAGGTAGATTTCTGAACCTAATTAGAAACCTTTGGAGATTTTAACATGAAACGCCACATTAATCTTTTCCTTTCCACAGCGACCATCCTCGCGATTCTCTCAGTCGCCCTATGGATACCCGTTACGGCTCAGGATGCTCCCGACTGTGGAACTGAACCCGTGACACTCAACGCCTATTTCGAGACCGGATTCGACATTCCCTTCCGGCTGGCCGAAGCGTTTACCGAGCAGTATCCCAATGTGACTTGGGACATCAAGCAGGATCAATTCACAAATCTCATCAATTCGACGCCCCGACTGCTCTCTGGCGACAACCCACCAGACCTTATCCGGTTGCCAACAATGGTTTCGTTTGCCACTCAAGGGCTGCTCAAGAACCTTGACGACTATGCAGCGGCTTTTGGCTGGAATGAATGGCCCGTACCACAGCTCAACCAGAACCGGGTCGCAGAAGATGGCACGCGCGGCTCCGGCTCACTTTATGCAATGGGACTCAACTACAGCCTGACTGGCATCTACTACAATATGGAATTGGCCGCACAGATTGGCATGGCCGAACCACCCCAGACACTGGCCGAGTTCGAGGAGTTGCTGGCGGCAGCAAAAGAGGCCGGACTACTGCCCATCATGCAGTGGGGAAGCGCCAAAAGCGGTATGGGACTCGCGTTCCCACTGCAGGCGCTCATGGCATCCATTGGCCCGGTGGAACCGATCAACGATTGGATTTTCCAGAAACCCGGCGCGACGATCAATACACCAGAGAACCTCATCGCTGCACAACATCTGGAAACGTGGATCCAGAACGGCTATTTCCCGCCCGACATCAACGCTATCGAATACACCGACGCCAATGCCCGCTTCGGTCAGGGTGAGGGTGTCTTTATCTTCAACGGTGACTGGCAGAATCCCGCATACGACACGGATATGCCCGGCAACGTCGGATTCTTCCTGATGCCGCCTGCTGAGGAAGGCGGATCGCCTGCCGCTATGTCTGCTCCGTTGACATATGGTATTGCCGCCAATGCCCCGAATGCGGACTGTGCCGCCTTCTTCTTCAACTGGGTTGCTACGGACGAGACCGCCCGCCAGATCAACGTAGACATCGGAGGTTCCAACCCCGGCGGACCGTCGGGGCTTGAGATGCCAACTGTCGCCGAGGGTTCGATCACCAATGAGACACTCGCTGCAGGGCCGATAGTCGGGGAAGCTGGAACGTCGATGGACTTCATCGCCAACGCCACCAGCGCGATCTTTGCTCAGGGTTGGACGCCTGAACTTCAGAAGATGGTCGGCGGTAGACAGGACGCTGCTGGTTTGCTGGAAGCTGTCCAGACAGAGTATGAGAACGAACTCTCTGGGTAGCAGAGTACGAGAACGAACTTTCTGAGTAGCGGTGATGGCCGCAGGTCGATCCTGCGCCTGCCAGATCGACGGTAACGGTGTGAATCATGATGAAATCAGATATTCGTCCTGCGGCTCCCGCATCCTCTCGGTGGCTCCCATTCAACATGGGGGTTCACCGGGAGACCATCATCGGTTGGCTGTTTGTTTTGCCCGCGCTGGTGGTGTACACGGTGTTTGTACTGCTTCCCCTCCTGTTGAGCATCCAGTACTCGTTCTTTCGTTGGGATGGTATTGGTGCCATGACATGGGTGGGACTCAACAACTATGCGACCGTCCTTGAAGATCCTGATCTTCTTGGCACTATCTTCAACGCGTTCAAGTTGGTCATCTTCTTCAGTTTTATCCCGGTGGCGCTTGGTCTCGTTGTCGCCAGCATCATGAATCGGGTGGCGACTGGACGATTGGGAGAAGTGGCACGCACCGTCCTGTTCCTGCCGCAGGTCATCCCGCTGGTTGCGGCGGGAATCATCTGGGGCTGGCTGTTGGCGCTGCCGGGTTTGATCAACCAGATACTCAGGGCCATCGGACTCGGTGCTGCCACCCGTGCCTGGCTCGGTGACTTCGACTGGGCGCTCCCGGCTGTTGGTTTCATCGGCGTGTGGGTGCTGCTTGGCTTTTGCACCGTCCTGCTATGGACAGGGATGACCAAACTCGACCCCGCCCTCTATGAATCCGCACGCATCGACGGTGCTGGTTGGTTCACGGAGTTCGCCAGAATCACCGTGCCGCTGCTCAAAAATGAGATTGGCGTCTGTATGACCGTGACGGTGATCGCCGCGCTTGCGGCCTTCGACATCGTTTACGTTTCGACAGCAGGCGGCCCTGGTAACGAGACGGCAGTTCCCGGAATCCAGATCTATATCCTGGCCTTCACCCAGCAGCGAATTGGTCTGGCATCAGCGCTGGCCGTTATGCTCATGGCCTTAGTCCTGATCGTCATCTTGCCGATTCAATTCCTGACGCGCGAGGCCACGCAATGAAGATAGGTCGCGGGGAACTCTGGACAGGTCGGGCGCTCCTCATCGGGCTGATGACGATTACGATTCTGCCCTTCATCAGCATTTTCACCACTGCGCTGCATCCATCAGGAACGGTACCCAACGGACTCGCGTGGCCAGCCGAACCACAGTGGGGCAACTTCGTTGAAGCATTCAACGTAGCGAACATGACCGTCCTACTGGGATCAAGCACATTCATTCTGATTGCAGTAGTACCCATTTCGCTGGTCATCTCGACCATGGCCGGGTTCGCTATCGGTCACCTGCGCATCCCCGGCTCGCGATTTCTCCTGTTTCTGTTCGTGTTCGGTCTGACGCTGCCCTTCAGCGGGATCATCGTCCCAATCTATCATCTGGAACGTGACATTGGCATCTACAATACCCGGCTGGCTATTGTGCTGCCGCTGATTGGACTATACATGCCATTCGCAGTGTTCTGGATGCGGGCGCACTTCGTCAGCATGCCAACCGAGATTTCGGAGGCGGCCCGTGTCGATGGCGCGAACACGTGGGGGCTGTTCTGGCGCATCCATCTGCCGCTAGCACGAGCGCCGATTGCCTCGCTCGGAATCCTCATGTCGGTCTGGACGTGGAACCAGTTTCTCATCGCGCTGGTGTTGGTGGAAGATCCTACGCAGCGAACGATGGCAGGTGCGCTGGGGGCGTTCCAGGGACATTACGCCACCAACGTTCCCCTGTTATGTGCTGGCACGATCCTGATTCTGCTGCCCACGCTCATCATCTTCGTGTTATTCCAGCGCCAGATCATCTCAGCCCTGCTCCAGGGTTCGGTCAAAGGATGAGCAGAGCGTAGATCGGCGTTCTGCTCGTCCGAAGACAGTTTGTGTACAGCGTAGCATCCGGCATCCAAGACTAATCGGAAACAACCCCAACGAAGGAATACTCGATGCGTAACTGCGTTCATTTAATTACCTATGCTAACCGATTAGGCGGTGACCGGCTGGAAGACTTACAACGTTTATTGGATGGCCCACTCAAAGGTGTTTTTGGTGGTGTGCATGTCCTGCCCTTTTTTTATCCGATTGATGGTGCGGATGCAGGCTTCGATCCCATCGATCACTCGACCATCGATCCACAAGTCGGCACGTGGGACGACATCGCTGCGATGAGTGATAATCTCGATATGACCGCCGATTTGATTGTCAATCACATTTCAAGCAAATCGCGCCAGTTTCAGGACTTCCTCATGCATGGCGGCCAATCTTTATACAGCGGGATGTTCCTGACCTTTGCCAGTGTATTCCCGGACGGCGCAACCGAAGCACAACTACTGCGTATTTACCGTCCACGTCCTGGTTTGCCATTCACCACCATAAGCTTATCCAACGGCGAGAAATCGATTCTCTGGACAACTTTCACCAATGAGCAGATTGACCTGAATGTCCAGCATCCACAGGGCAATGCTTATTGGAAATCGATCCTGCAAACGTTTCAGGAACATGGGATCACGACGATTCGACTCGATGCGGTAGGTTACGCGATCAAGAAACCAGGCACAAGCTGTTTTATGATCGCCGAAACCTTCGAGTTTATCAATGAAATAACACAGTACGCCCGGTCACTTGGATTAGAAGTGCTAGTGGAGATTCATGCACATTACCGCAAACAGATTGAGATCGCCCGACAGGTAGACCGGGTCTACGACTTCGCGCTGCCGCCGCTGATCCTCCATGCAATCTTCAACAGGACTGCGCGCCATCTCAAAGCATGGTTGGCGATCAGCCCCCGTAATGCGGTGACGGTGCTCGACACCCATGATGGGATTGGCGTCATCGATATTGGTCCAGCAGCCGATGCCAGTGGTTCGGAATTACCCGGCTTGATCCCATCGGACGAGTTGGATCTGCTGGTTGAAACCATTCACGAGAAAAGTGGTGGTCAGAGCCGCCACGCCACCGGACATGCCGCCTCGAACCTCGACATCTACCAGATAAACTGTACTTATTATGATGCCTTGGGAAGGAATGATCGTGATTATCTGATTGCCCGTGCCATTCAATTTTTTGCGCCGGGCATTCCTCAAATGTATTACGTGGGTTTGCTGGCAGGCACCAATGACATGGCTTTACTGGAAAAAACAAAGATCGGCAGGGATATCAATCGCCATTATTACAGTTGGGACGAAGTCCATGAATCCCTCGCCAGGACGGTTGTAAAGGACATGCTGAAGCTCATCCGATTTCGCAGCGAACATCCGGCATTTCAGGGGACATTCTCACTGCTTACCTGTGATGACTCGCTGCTGATAACCCGTTGGGATTACGGTGCAACGTGGGCACAGCTCAAGGTTGATTTCTCACAATCAACCCTGGAGGTTTTGTACGTCGAAAATGCAGTCGAGCAACGCCTCGACTTTAAGCTAACGGACATTTAATTATTGCATCCCGCGAAGTGACATTAATCTGTTATGCAGCGATATTGATGCTCATATCCCGTGGAAATGATGCGAGTTCAAGTGAATCCTGAATTCCCACCTGCGATTCGGGAGTGCTATACCAGAGATATTGTCCAAAAACTGGGACATTTGTGGCCTGATGAACGAACAGAATTAGAAGCGGTACTGAAGTCAATTGACGAAGAAGAGCCCCGATCTGCACGCCTTTTGTAGCAGATAAAATCACGCAGGCTGTTTGGGACAACCTATGGGCTGAATTGAAGGATCGATGGTGCACACTGCGTTCCAAGTATTGAGTTGATGGATGTTCGGCAGAATTATCACATAATAATTTGGATGCGGCACAGAAAATCATTGCAAAAGTCGGATCACTGTATAAGAGTTTGGAGCGGAGTGATCAGAAGGAACTGCTTCGCTTAATGGTCGAGAAAGTGGTTGTTGACCTCGAAGGAAAAGTGCGACTGGAATTGCGTCCTCCTTTAGCCTACCTGCATGAAATTTCCGAGCGGGTACGCTGTAAAGGTGAGGTTGGTAGAGACAAAACAAAAGCCAGCGAAGTTTCCCTTGCTGGCTCATGTTCGGATTGGATCCTGGGTTGTGGGCAATAGAGGACTCGAACCTCTAACCCCTCCCACGTCAAAGGAGTGCTCTGCCAATTGAGCTAATTGCCCGGATTGTTGATAAGTATACGCAATTCCGATGGCTTTGCAAGAGTGGAAATGGCTCTGGCATCCATAGAACAGGGCTGTTAGTATCCATGCCCTATCGTATTCGGGACAGGACTAAATAATGGCAGAAAAATATCAGGAATTGACCGCACACCTGCGCGAGATTCACAATGTTAATCAGGCTGCACAGGTGCTGGGATGGGATCAGCAGACGCAGATGCCACCCGGTGGTGCGCCGGCACGGGCTGCCCAACTGGGCACACTGGCACGGCTTGCCCATGAAATGCTGGTGAGCGATACCACTGCGCGGCGGCTGGATGATGCAGCCAGAGAAGTCGGCACGGCTGATTTCAATTCTGATGAAGCCAGCATGGTGCGGGTTGTTCAACAGGACTATGACAATGCGGTAAAAATTCCATCCAGTTTTGTGGCTGAGTGGGCGCAGGTGACTACGCTGGCGCATGAAGTTTGGGCACATGCGCGCGCAAATGATGATTTCCGTGCTTTTCAGCCGTCGTTGGAACGCATTATGAATCTTGCTATCCAGCGGGCAGAATATCTGGGTTATAAAGATCAACCTTACGATGCGCTGCTGGGTGAATTTGAGCGTGGCTTAACCACTGCCGAAGTCAAGCGGATTTTTGATGAGCATAAGCCGGAACTCGTGGCGCTGATTGCCGCTATTCGTCAGCAATCCGATAAGGTGAGCGATGCGGTGCTGCACCAAGTGTTTGATCTTGAACAGCAGCGCCAGTTTGCTTTAGCAGTGGTGAAGGGGTTTGGTTACGATTTTAACCGAGGCCGACAGGATGTTGCCGTGCATCCGTTTGCGACCAGTTTCTCGCGCGGTGATGTGCGAATCACAACACGCTTTATGAACGATTTTCTAAATCCAGCCTTGTTTGGCATGATGCATGAAGCCGGACACGCCATGTATGAGCAGGGTATTGGGGAGTCGTTGGATGGCACACCGCTGGGTGGTGGCACATCGCTGAGTGTTCACGAGTCGCAGTCGCGCATGTGGGAAAATGTGGTGGGTCGCAGCAAGCCGTTCTGGAATTGGGCACTGCCAAAACTCCAGGCTGCTTTTCCGGCGCAGTTGGGCAATGTTGATCTGGATACTTTCTATAAGGCCATTAACCGAGTCGCGCCTTCGTTCATCCGTGTTGAGGCTGATGAAGCGACTTATAACCTGCACATTATGCTGCGTTTTGAATTGGAAACTGAATTGCTGGCGGGAAAGCTCAAGGTTGCAGATTTGCCGGAAGAATGGAACGACCGTTTTGAAGCCTTGTTTGGCATTGCACCGCCCAATGATGCTCAGGGTGTCTTGCAGGATATTCACTGGTCGAGCGGGCTTATCGGTTATTTTCCGGCGTATGCACTCGGCAATTTGCTCTCGGCTCAGTATTACAACCGCGCTGTGGGCGACAATCCCGGTATTCCGCAGGATATTGGCAATGGAAAATTCGACACGTTGTTGAGTTGGCTAAACCAGAATATTCATCAGCATGGGCGTAAATTTACGGCTGATGAGCTTACGCGCCGCATCACAGGTGAACCCATTCAATCACGGGATTATCTGAAGTATTTACAGCAGAAGTACAGCGAAATTTACGGTGTGTAGCTATTGGGGCGGAACAACACAACGTTCCGCCTCATTTTATACTTAAAGCGTTAATCTTCACTCGTTTCGGCAGCTTTTTCGGCTTCACGCTCTCGCACGTGCGCTTCGATACTCTCGATGAAAATGCCGATATGGGTGCCCTGATCGGCTCCAAGCGCTTGTTGCAGACGACGCAAGGTATCCAGCAGGCTTTCAAACACATATGGCGAATCTTTTGGCGCGACTTCCAATACGGAAGTGAGAACTTCCTCGGCTTCCTTGATTTTGCCTAATGCCAGACGAGCTGTGAGCAAGTCAGCGTAAGCCCAGTAGTTGTCCACATCGGCCTGCACTTCGCCCCATGCTAACTGCTCAACACGCTGATAGGTTCTAATCATGGCTTCGCGATTTTGCTTCTGCATATAGAGCAGCGCCAGATTGCTGAAGGCGTAGGATGATGTGGGCGTAATCTTGGCAGCACGTTCGTAGGCATTGATGGCTTCGTCGATCTGATTACGACGGCGATATAATCCACCTAGCGATCCCCACCACGACTCGTCGTCTTCATCCACCAATTTAGGCGAAATCGATAGCCCTTGTAATAACTGGCTTTCAGCCTTGTTGAGCGTCATATCGCGTTCAACGCCTTTGGGCATCTTTTCCCCGATGCGTCGATAGACATAGCCGAGTGCTGCCAGTGCTGGTGCAAAATCTTTTTCGATTTCCAATGCGCGGGTCAGGTGGTGCTGCGCCTGTTCCAGGTTGCCAGATTGTGTGTAGACGTAGCCCAGACGGTAATGGGTAATCAGACTGTTGGGATCAAGTTCCAGCGCGCGGCGATAGGTATCCAGCGCACCGGAGAAATCCTGAGATCGATATTGTCGCTCACCAAGAGTCAGGAGGGATAGGGCGAGGTTGGCACTGGCGGCACTCTCACGCTGCTTGATAACGGTGCTTTCCATTTCCTCGCGTACTTTTTGCAGTTCAGCCTGTTTTTCGGTCATTTCGCGCTCAAAGCGGGCACGGGCATTTTCCAGCTCCCGTTGCGCTTCATTCAGACGGTTGATACCGACAATACCAGCCACAACCGCCAATAACGGAATGATGATGCCAGAAACAGCAGTCACATTCTGGAACAGCCCGAGTAAATCATTCGCTGTATCCAATTGGGTTGTGACCTGATTGGCAGCTTCCTCGGCATATTTTTGAGCATCCTGAGCCGCCGAAGCAGCGCGCTGTGCCTGTTCAAAAACCTGGGTTGCCAACTGGGGCGGGGTATCACTTTGCGCGGGTGGCATAACGGTGGGATAGGGGGTGGGAGCGGGTGTGTCATCCTGTGCCATCGCCAGCACCATGTTGAGGATGAGAATGGCAGTAATGATAACAAGAACGGGCAGTACAGGTAAGCGTCGCATGAGGGCTTCCTCAATTCATGTGGTGACAGACTGCTAAAATCAGCCAACTGCTGCTGATGGCTTATGGGAGTCAAACAGATAGGTAAGTTTTTCGTGCATTTCGTCCGGCCCATCGTTGATGGAAACCAGTTGCAAACTCCCTTTCTGGATGATGTCCTGAACTTTTTCATCATCGGTGTGACGTTCATAGAAAGCCCGCGCCAGTGTATCTGCAAAACGGCCTGTGCCTTCGATGACGATCAGTGGAAAAGAGATTGATTCAGATGTCGTCCGGCTGTGTACTTCTTCACGCGCGATCTTGCCGCCGTTAATCAAGATGCCGACAGCGGGGTATTGTCCCTTGCCAGAGAGTACATGAGTCAATTGGGTAATCATCTCGGATTCATCGCCAAATTCATCGCCTGCTGTCAGCACAAAATGTGAATGACCGGGATCGAGCGATGCGCTGTCGGGGTTGTCGTGACCGGGATAATGAACCAATTCCAGCGGAGCGATTCCGATCAAGGGAAAATGATAGCGTTTTTTTACACGGGCATTGCCGAGCAGAATTGGAATGCCTGCCTCCGTTCCGCCGTCAATCACAATTGCATTACGTTCTTCAGCGAAACGCACCAACCCACGTTCAACGATGCTGCGGGTTGCTGCCATATCTTCCGGGGACATCATGCCTGCGCCGCCCGTAACATAAATGGTTGGGCGTGGTTCTGAAAAACCAAGCGTTTTAGCAAGTGCTTGGGGATCAAAACGATGCGGAACCTGAACAGCAAAGGCTGCCTGTCCCTGACCAAAATGGATGACAAACCGTTTGTTTTTTAAAGTCATGCTCACACCCTCACTATAAGGCGTGTATTTGCGGATTGGGATTGTTATGATTGTCCGATATAAAACATAACAAGCACCCAACAAGAGGCTGCCAATGCGTTTGCAATCTGATCTTCTGGCTTGGTATGACATTCACGCTGCTGATCTCCCGTGGCGCGAAAATCAGGATGCTTATCGCGTCTGGCTTTCGGAAATTATGCTTCAGCAGACACAGGTCGAAACGGTTAAACCCTACTTCGCCCGGTTTCTGGAAACATTCCCAACTGTTCAAGCATTAGCCGCTGCCCCCCTTGCCGATGTCCTCAAGCGATGGGAAGGTTTGGGATATTATAGTCGTGCGCGCAATTTACACCAAACTGCACAGATTGTTTCCCGCGATTTTGATGGCAGTTTTCCACGAACAGTTGATGGATTATTGGCGCTGCCGGGGATCGGTCGTTACACCGCTGGAGCAATCGCCAGCATTGCTTTCGGGCAGGCTGCCCCTGTACTAGACGGCAACGTGATCCGCGTTTTCGCCCGTCTAACTGATCTGGAATCCGATGTAACACAGCCAAATATCAAAGAGGAATTGTGGAAACTTGCTGAAAAATGGCTTGATCGGGAACGCCCCGGTGATTACAACCAAGCCTTGATGGAGTTGGGGCGGGTAATCTGCAAGCCGCGCAATCCATTATGCGCCGAATGCCCTGTCCAAAAACACTGCGAAGCCTTCGCCAACCACACACAAAATCAGCGCCCTGTGAAAGCCCGTAAAGCGGCAGTTCCCCATTACCATGTCGCTGCGGGGATGATCTGGAATGACGATGGGCAACTGCTGATCGCGCAGCGTCCGCTAGAGGGTTTATTGGGGGGGTTATGGGAATTTCCCGGCGGCAAGCAGGAAGCAGATGAAACCCTGCCTGAATGTCTAAATCGTGAATTGCAGGAAGAGTTGGGAATCACCGTGGAAGTAGGCGAATTATTCTGCGTTGTGCAGCACGCTTTCACCCACTTCAAAATTACGCTCCACGCCTTCACCTGTCGTTATGCTGAAGGCCAACCACAAGCGATTGGAGTACGGGATTGGGCATGGGTATTGCCCGAACAACTTGACCAATACAGCTTTGGCAAAGCTGACCGCGAAGTCATTCGGGCACTGGAAGAACGCAAACGAATGTTGTTTTAGCTTTGGATACCGAAGGTCACCCCATCCGTAAAATAGACATCATCGGCTTTTAGGAGCAGATAAGCCAGTTGGAATCCATCTGGCAGGGTGACATGTTCCAAAGTTCCAGCCGCGAACGCATTCAGTTCTTCATCCATCACCACCACTTGCCAATCAGTGTCAGCAGATAAGCCTAATTCTCCGGCAGTAACCGGCTGATTGACGAAATCCGCGCCTGTGGGCTGCCCAGCCTCAAGCTCAAATTTCGCGCCAATGCTGAACTTGGCAAAGCGATATTCTGGTAGATAAAACTGAATATGCCGCCAATTCGCCGCCAGCAGCAGCGTACTTTCCGGCGGAAAGTTTTCGCGCACGGCAGCAATTTTGTCGGCCATCGCTTGATCGCTCTGACGAAGCGTGTCATAAGTCAGCAATTTAAGCCGATCTCTGCCCAATGGATAGGCTGGCGCGAAAATGAAAACGCCTGCGCTGATGAGCAGAATAACCGCTGTGCTTGCCCGCAGCAGCATAGGCCGGGATGCAAACAGCCGATATAATCCCTCTGCGCTCAACAGCAGCAGCGCAGGCAAGAAAACAAAGACTAGCCCCTGCTGTCCCATGTGGATAATCACATAAAATAGGACAGGCGGCGCAATCCACAGCAGCATAAACCATGCTTTGCGGCTGCGTAACCATGTCCGCCATCGGTTTGGCAAAGAAGGAAGCCAACCTAGCACAGCCAACGCCGCTACCGACCACGCATACAAAGTATACGGGCCGAGTTTTTCGACTACATTGCGCCGCAAACCGAACAAACCTGCGCCGGAAAGCAGTGAGGTGCTGGTGAAAAATTCAGCGGTGAATGCACTTGATCCTGCTAGATAATTTTGCAGGCCACCGCTGTAGTAAAGCAGCGGAATGAACCACGCCAGAGTCACAACCAGACCCAAAACGATCACTTTGATAATGCGAACGATACCGATCCGATAACCCGCAAACAGCGCAACCGGAGCGAGGAACAGCAAATCCTGCTGCCGGAAACCGCCCACCAGTGCCAGAAAAATCGTCGTCACCCACAACCAGCGCAAATCGCCCTGCATGATTTTGTACAACATCCAGGCCGAGAAGGTGATAGCGAACAAATCCAGCGTATGTGGGAGGGCAATTTCGCCGTAAAACCAGAATAATGGGCTGGTCATCAGGAACAGCGCAGCGATCAATCCTGTAACGGAATTGAACATGTCGCGCCCGAAGTAAAACAGGCTCACGACCGCTAATCCGCTGCTGACGATGCTGATGAACACCATCGTCCGCTGTGGATCGTTGAACACAAAGTTGACGACCTGTGCGATGACGATGTAGACGATATAGCCGGGGAACTGTGGCGCGCCATCCAGAACGTTATATTCCTGAATGCCGAATGCCATGTTGACCGAATCCCAGTGATACAGGTATTGGCTGGCGAACGGAATGCGCGTCAGAATGGTCAGCACGAACAGCGCCAATGCCACCCATTTCGCGTTCTTGTTGAGATCAATGTTGAGTACGTTGTTCAATCGGTGCCTCCAGCGGCTTGCTGTGTCTTTAACTGGATTTGCTGTTCACGACGGTTTAGCCAACGCGGGAGCACGAGGTAAAGGCCAACCACCACAACCGCCAATGGGATCAGACTGAGGAATCCGCGCAAACCAACCAGCATCCCATAATTGCGAGCGATGTTGCCCTGTGCCAGCAGGGGCAGTGAGTATTCAAACAGCGGGTTATCAATGCGCGCACCACTGTCTGCAAATGCAGGCGGGAAGTTTTGCCCTCCCAACGATTGTATCCAAACATTGACGAACGACAGCACAATCAGCACACCAATCAGCCACAGGTTAAGCCGTTTGCGCGCTAACCTGTCGATGGCAACCACAACCGGAACCGTCAAAAAGGGAACCATCGGCGCGAGGTAGCGTGGGCCAACTGTATGTCCACCCCACCACATCGCGCTGGATGAGTTGTAGGCGAAGAAGAATAGAATCACCAACAGCATGGCGATTATTCCACCCCGGAACTGCTTGAAGCCTGTCCACAATCCAGCGAAACCGGGGATTGCCAGCAGCAGCGCAGGTGACAAAAAGAAAATACCCCGAAATGGGCTAAACGTCAGACCAAGCAGGGTTTGGGGATTTGGCATCGTCAGACTCAGGAAACCGACATCATGCACATTTTGCCAGTTGGTGGAATATTCGTATCCCGTTGGCAAGAAACTTTCAAAAGTGGCGAGGTTATACCCTGCGAACAGCAACCCCAGTGGAATAGCCGCCAGCACCACCCGGTACAGTTGCAGCCGATTTTTCATGACGATGGCTGCCCAGACGAACAATATCGCCAACGCCGGAACAACCGGATATTCCGTAACTACCGCCAGACTGAACAACAGGCCGACCAGCCATAACCAGTTCAGATTGGCATTTTCATAAATCACACGCCACAGAAGATAGAAGCCGACGAACATCCCAAACGCAGCCAGTTGATGCTGGTAGAGCACATTGCTGTAAGGGAAAGCGATGGTCGCTAATCCATAGAGTAAACCAACAATAAACGCATACAGTTCGTTGCGGGTGAAGCGGCAAGCCATCAGGAAAACCACCACACCCAATATGGCTGATGGAACAGATGAAGCAAAGAATGTGATGAAAATCAACGCCATATACTGGTAAACCGCTTCCGGTCGAACGCCTTGCCCATCCGGGTTCAGCGTATCGGTCATGCTGCCCAAACCCTTGCCACTCTGGATGAAGTTCTGGATGGGCGGCAGACTCGCAATGCCTTTGAACACGACGTAAAAGGGCAGCGCCAGCAGCGATGGCCCAATGGATTTATCGGTATAGAAGTGTCCTTCGCAAGTGCCGCGCGTGCCAGTAGGATCACCCGGTTCAGGCGTGTATGGGCCGGGGTAGCAGGCTTTATCACCCGTATTGGTGTGGTAATCGTCAATATAGAGTACGCCTTTATCCCCAAATGCATAGGTAAGGTCTGCACGGGAATTCGCGCCCCAATCCGCCCACTTCGGCATAAAGTAGCCGTAGCACACCAGCAGGATCAGAAACAGCGTGATGGCATAAGTTCGTCTCGAAGGCTGAACGTTCATCAATCGCCTCATCAATTCAAAGATTTTATTCTATGCTTAAGCCTATCCTTTCCCACCTTTCGCGCAAATAACGAGAATCATGAAGCCTCATCCCGCTTCCGCGAAAGCCACTGCGAGAGCAATAGCGCCATCAATGCCATCCCAACCAACAGTAATCCTGTCCAGATAGCCGCGTTAATATCCCGTTCCAGCACGTTGTAAACCAGCAGCGGCATGGTCTGCGTTCGGCCTTGCACACTGCCCGCAAATAAAATGGTCGCGCCAAATTCGCCCATCGCCCGCGCCCAACTCAGGGTCAAGCCAGCCGCCAATCCGCGAAAAGCCAGCGGCAGCGTGATCCACCAGAACAACGCCAACCCGCCCGACCCATCCACCCGCGCCGCCGCTTCGATTTCTGGGTCAATATGCTGGAAACCAATCTGTGCTGCCCGAATATAAAACGGTGCAGACACAAATGTTTGCGCCATGACGACCGCTGCCGTTGTAAACGGCAGTTGAATATCCAAACTACCCAATAGTGGCCCAAACAATCCACGCCGCCCGAAAGCCACTAATAACCCTAATCCGGCGACGGCTGGTGGCAGCACAACCGGGAGTTCCACTAGCACCGTCAGCAAACGCCGACCGCGAAAACGCCGCCGTGCCAGCACATAAGCCAGCGGAGTCCCCAGCAAAATCGTGATAATGACTGTGATTCCCGTTGTCACCAAACTCAGGCCAATGGCTTCAGTAATGCCGGATTCGGGTGTCCCTTCCCATGCACGGGTTTGCAGGCTGCGGATCACCAACGCCAGCAGCGGCAAGACCAGCAGCAGCACAAAAATGCCGCCCGCAGTTAGCAAGGCAGCATTAGCAATTTTTTGGCGTAGTCTATGCGTGTTCAGAATGGCCTCTTAAGAGCAGCCCGCATCGTCACGGGTTTCGGTTTCTTCAGCCGATGGGGTGGTTTCAGGCGTCGCCTCCGGGGTTACATCAGGTTCAGTAACTAATGGACATTTGCCGAGGAAATTCCAGTCCAGCAAAACAGCTTGTCCACTGTCGGAAAGGATATAATCCACAAAAGCCTGGGCCAGTTCAGGGTTGGGGCTGTCAGTCGTTATGCCAATCGGGTAGGTAGCAATCGTGTTAAAAGCATCTGGTATCGGGAGATGAATAACGGCTTCATTGACGTCCGGTGTAATGTCCGAAAGATAGACGATACCAGCATCCGCTTCACCCAATGCCACTTTCGCAGTCACCTGCCGCACATTATCTTCCTCGGAAACAATATTTTCGAGCACAGCTTCCCGGTAATCTTCGCCATATGCTGGGTCAACCGCCATCATTTCGAGCATCGCGTCCGTGTAATCCCGTATAGGAGCACCAGATGCGACTAGTATCAGCAGTAGCCCCGGTTTTGCCAGATCGTTCAACGTTTGAATATTGGCAGGATTATCTGCTGGAACCACAACCACCAACCGGTTACGGGCAAAGATCGCTGTCGGTTCAGCAATACGCTCTCCGTCAATTGCAACCTGCATCTGTCGCTGATTTGCGCTGGCGAAGATATCCGCTGGAGCGCCTTCGCTCAATTGAGCCGCAAGTGCCGACGAATTCGCAAAATTAAAAACAATTTCTACGTCCGAATTTTCTGTTTGGAAGTTCGCCGCAATCTCGGTAAAAGCATCCGTTAGCGAAGCAGCAGCGAATACCGTCAGCGTTTGAGTTTCTTGTGCCTCACTGGAACGCAACCCAAAGGTTAGTGTGGCGATGAGAACTAGAGCAAGCAGGTAAAAACGGTATTTCATAGCAGTTCCTCCTCTTCAAATGGTTCTTTAGGGACGAGTTCACAGCGTTCAATCCAGCGCAGTATGGCTTCCATTTGGGCGATTTCCAGTTCCAGAGATAGAAATCCAATTCCCGGTTCGGATTGGTCTCGCTGGCTGACCAATTCATCTCGTTTTTGGTGGCAGCTTGCCTTCTGATTTTTGACAATTGGGATCGTCGGAATATTCAACAAACGCGCGATGTATAAGCGGCTCAGAAATTCCACCCGCACCCGCCGAACACTGGCAGATGGTTGAGCCATATGTAACCATGCATCAAGGCGTTGTTGACCAGATGGTGTTAGGCAGTATTCGGTGCGTGTGGGGGCATCGAAAGCCTCAATTTCCTGACCAACGATCAAACCCTGTGCCGCCAGCCGTTTTAATACGTTGTAAAGCTGGCTGGTGCTCAAATGCCACACGCGCCCCAACTGCGCTGGATCATGAAAACACTCCATCAGTTGATAGCCGTGCCGTGCATGTGCAGCCAGCAGACCAAGCAAAGTTTCATCGGGCGTAAGTTGACTCATGGAGGCTATTCTATCGTGGAATAGGGTTTCGTCAAGAAATTGTTATGGCAGCCAATCAGCGCCCCGCATACAATACGGTTAGCAACTTCACCCAAAGAGGTTTATCTGGTGAGTACAACTCCCGCAACCATTTTGATCGTCGATGATGATTGGATGAACCGCGAACTGCTTCAGGCACACTTGGAAAGCGCGAACTACCTTGTGATTCATGCCAACAATGGGCAAAAGGGATTAGACACTATTGCGGTAAATCCGCCTGATCTGATCCTGATGGATGTGCGAATGCCCGGTCTGAACGGCTACGAAACCTGCGCCCAAATCAAAGCCAACCCGGCTTCACAACATATCCCGGTTTTGATGATGACGGCTTTCGACAATGAGGAAGCCAAATCCAAGGGGCTGGAAGCTGGTGCAGATGATTTTCTCACCAAGCCTTATGATATGGTAATGGTGTTGGCGCGGGTTCGCAGTCTGCTGCGAATTAAGGCGCTTCATGATGAACTCAAACGCCGCGAGAGTCTGCTCCATGATGTGTTACATCATCATCTCAATCCCGAAATCGCCCAGCGTATTATGGATGATTTGATGCGACAGTCCTCAACCTGACGATTTACCTCTGAAATCTCAAGTGCGGTTGGCAACCGTAACCTGTTACTGGTAAAACAATCGTGGGAACAGATTTAGAGGTAGGTACTGAATATGACATTCCCCAAACGGCCTTCACCGCGTCACAGGGGTGGCGATGGCCCGCCCGCCCTGGTGATTTTCCTGGTCGGTGTGGCGTTGGTCTTTGGGTTGTATTACGTCTGGTTGGGTGTGCAGAATTTTTTACGGACAGGGGGGCGTGGTGTGGTCGAAGCGACTGAACGTGCAGTCATTGTTTCGACCATCACAGCAGAGAATTTGCCTCCCACGCGCAGCGTAACGTTGCCCGCAACCGTGACCCCGATTCCGTCATGTGAATCATTTGTGGTGATTGTCCCTAATGCGCGTGTACGGGAACAGCCGAGCGAAACATCTGCGGTCATTACCTCATTCTTTGAGAATGATCCGGTGTGTGTAGTCGGTCGCCCTGCGTCAGATAGCGAATGGTACACCATTGACCAACGACCAGAGACACGTCGATTGGAAGTGGCATACATGCATGAAAGTGTGATTGCGGCTGTTAATCCAACATCAACGCCGACCGACACGGTTACGCCGCTGCCGACGGTTACCGCAACACTTTCGCCAACCATTACCGAAAGTCCAATCCCCCGTCCGACCGAAACGCGCGATCCTCGTGTGCCGGATACACCCACGCCGACACTTTCGCCCACACCCACACCACCCCGTCAAAACGCATAAAAAAGGGACACATTTTTTCGTGTCCCTGCCGGTTTCAGCGTGGCGACCAGACAGCCTGACGTGCCCATGCGACCCATTCGCGGAGGTGAATTTGGGTCAATATCCCTGCAACCAACCGCAGCCCTGCGCCAATAATGAGTACCATTACAAGGGATGCTCCGAGATTGTTCAGTGTTTTCCCAATAATCGGCCCGATGAACATGGCAATGAAAATTGCCTGGGTATAGGCGGTTGTGTAACTGGTTTTGTTCTCGTTTGGTGTCATTTCGCTAAAGTACGCGAACAACCCAATGCCAACCGCTGTCCATGATGCACCAGTCAAAGCAGAAGCCACCAGTGTTACATACAGGTTTGAGGCCACCGCAATCAGCAGTACACTCACGGCTGTCCCGACCATTGCTACCGCGATCATCGCCCGATTGCCAATGTGCTCCACAATTTGTCGGGTGAACATAGCTGCCAATGCGCCCGCCCCCAGTTCAGCCAGCGCGAATAATCCCATAAAGCTCTCGGTTGCGTTCAGATTCTTGACGAGATGCAGGGGGATTAGCGCTGTCACCGAGAAAAATGTCAGGTGGGTTAGCCCGGTTATGAAAGCCACCGACTGAAATGCGGAGGTACGCCATGCTCCCAGCGTCGATAAGCCGCTATTCTGTTGAGGTTCGCGCTCAACAACAGGTTGTACGCGCACACGCATCACATGATACAGGCTGATGAGCGCCATTATGAAAGCAACCACGAACATGGCCTGATAATTGAACGGGAAAGGCACTTTCTCTAACCACAAACCCAGCGCCAGACCGCTTAGGGCGACAGCAATATTCAGTGCCATCATCCGGCGGCTTAAAAGGCTTGGAACAGTCTTTTCATCAACAGCTTCGCGGAACATCACCAAAAACGCGACCGAGGCAATGCCCTGCGGAACAGCCGGAATCACCAGTGACAAAATCAGCCATGTGGGTTGGAAGGCGGTTGGCATGAACGGCGTCAGTGCTGGCAGCAGGAATTGCAGGCGAAAGCCCAAACCCGGTAATGTGGTCGCATCAACCGAGTTCGTAAATCGACGCATCCAATAGGCGCTTAACGATGCTGAAAATAATAGAATCAACGATGGCAACGATGCTAGCCATGTCAACTGGTTAGCATCTGCCCCCATGCGGATAGCATAAACCGAAAGAAACCGGGTTGTTGCTGGCAGGGCTAATCCAAACCAGGCAATATCGGCAACCAGATGATGAAAATTGGCGCGTTCTTGAGTCTGCGGAGCACGCATCAGTGCACTCATGATGAGATAAACATCCTGAACATTATGAATAAAAGATTGAAAATGTGACGAAAGTTCGAAGGTGACACCTTCATACGGGGGGGTAAGTGTGCCCTACCATTTGGCCTTTGGCGCGTAAATCCAGCGCGGGGTGGCGTCATCTCGGTGCATTTATCATACACCTTTAAGAATATTACGATACTTGAGGCATTATGGAATCGGCCATATGGCGGATATTCGATTGAGTTATAGCTGAATTCCCGCTATAGTTAATGTCGAAGATGACAAGCTACCTTTGGAGAATATCCATGTCGTTTTTTGGGAATCGCCGTCAGGCTGAACCCGTGCCACCGCCCAATATAGAACGTGAAAAGCCACCACTGCCCAAGCCAGCCTTGCCGCCCGCCCCGGTTGGGTTCGAGACGGTGCTGGGTGCCAACAGCGTCATAGAAGGTGTGCTGCGTAGTAATGCTAACGCCCGTTTGGATGGCACTTTCACCGGGACGCTGGAAATTAGTGGGAATGTGCTGGTTGGGGAAACCGCTAAAATCAATGCTGATATTAACGCACGCAATATTTCGATTGCTGGCGCGGTGCGTGGTAACATCAACGGCAAGAAAGTGCAGTTGCTCCGTACTGGGCGCATTTGGGGCGACATCCGGGCAACCGCGCTGACGACTGAAGAGGGCGCGTTCATTGATGGCAAGATCACGATGGTCAGCCAAGATGCAGCCGTTCCAGCCGAGGACATTGAAGTCCAAAAAGAACTTTCCCCTGTGGAGAGTGAATCCAAACCGGATGTAGTTGCTGAACTAGAGCCAGAACCAGAAACCGCGCCGGAGAGCCTGAACGGTGAAACATCCGCTGAAGAAGACCGTCCAGTCGAATAATTACCGTCTATTCAGTGAATAGCCTGCTAAAATCAGGAGCGCCGCTATGCGCCGCTTGATAACCTTTTTGTTTGTATTGAGCCTGTTGGGTGCGATTGGGTTGACCATACTCGCCCCAACTGAGCCGCTGGTACAGCCTGTCCAGATCGCAGCGCTGATCTTATTTGTGCTGGCGATTGTAGACCGGATATTTGGCTTGTTCCCATCCCGGCGAGGCAACAAAACACCGCGTTCCCAGGTGGTGGAGATGGAACGCCTGTATTTTCGCAGTATGCGCGAAATGTTAAGCGAAACCCCCAACTTCGTTCAGGTCACGAACGACCTTCAACGGATTTTATCCATCGACCCTTATTATAAGAATGCTCAGCATTATTTGAATCGCTCGATTCTGTTGCAGGCTGAAGAAGGCGCGAATAATGGCCCCGGCGCGCGTACCCGTAACAGCACGGAATTTATGCGGTTGCAAGATCAACTCATTGACCCCGAACCGAATATTCGTAAATCTGTTGTCATGGAACTGATCCAGTATGGTGAAGATGCCATTGACCCGTTAATCGCGCTGCTGATGGATGAAGATAGCGATGTACGGGTACATGCGGCTACCGCGCTGGGCTGGATTGGTGGCAAAGATGCGGTACAGCCGCTTATGGTGGCTGTTCAGGATGAAAATCCTTATGTACGGCGTTACGCTGCCCGTGCCATGTGCTGGGTGGTGGATGATACAGCTATCGAGGGTTTGATTGCGGCATTACAGGATGAGGATAGTTATGTCCGTCAGTATGCTGCCCGTGCCCTCGGTTGGAGTCAGGATCGCCGCGCTGTCGAACCGCTGCTGAAATTATTGATCACCGAACAAAGCAACGATGTGCGGGAATACACCTTTACTGCTTTGGACGATCTGGGTGAAAAGAACGTGCGCGTCGAGCGCCCGATTGAGGTGAAAGATTAGTTGCAGGGCGGGATATGCAAATCTGCTTTGATGTGGTGGATCTCTTACAATTAGGCGAAATCTGGTGCAAACGTCCGATAGTTACTGCTTTTACCCGGCTGGAACCCCGTGTCTCGCTTCTCCCTACTTCAGTGAGCTTCCAGATTGATGAACTGATGCCCCGTTTGTCGCGCTTGAAACGTTCCCCAAGTTGGCGACTGCGGGGTGCGAAGCTGAACAATGACCCCGCCCGTATGCCTATGAGTGACCTTTCAGAAGCTGATCTCACCGAGATGTATCCCGAAGCGGTTTCGCCTGCTGTCCAACGACAAATCCTATTCAATGCGGCCTACAATCGTTTTGTATTCGCCTCTTACCGGGGTGATGTGGGAACAACTTGTGCAATGCTTCAGGCATTAGCCCGCGTGCGTTCTATTGAAGAGGATGAATGTCTAGATGGGGATGCGTTGCCGCGTCACGGCTCACCAGAGTGGATTCCGGCGGATATTACCGATGAAATCCGCAGCATGGATGCCCGTTACAATGCCGCTGAACCCGGCACACCGGCTACTTATGTGATTTCAGATCAATTCTGGCAGTTGTTGGTCAAAGCAACCCCTGAAGATGTTGATGGTGCGGTGCGCTTTCAGAGCAATGCTCAAAATATGCCGGATGTGGAGACACTTCGACAGGCATTAAACACACTGGCTACGGTAGCTTATAACTGGAATCGTTCACCTTCAGTGGTTGGACTGTGTTATCAGATTGCGAAAGTTGAATCCCAATAATGATTAAAGTCCTGTTTGTATGCACCGGGAATATTTGCCGTTCACCAATGGCAGAATACGTCCTTCAGGATATGGTCAAAAAAGCCGGGTTAAGCGGCCAGATCGCGGTTGACTCCGTTGGGACGAGTGGTGAAGAAGTGGGTAACACCATTCATGATGGCACCGTGCGGATGCTGGCGAAACATACTATTCCCCATAATGCACATCGCTCCGCCCGCCAGATTACCAGCGCGGATTTTGCGAACTACGATTATTTACTGGCGATGGATCATGGACATCTGAATTATCTCCAGCGGCATATGGGCAAATCGACCGCCACCATTGCATTGTTCTTGAGTTATGCCAAACATGCTGGAACAGTCAGCATCGAAGATGTTCCCGATCCTTGGTACGACGGACAATTTGACCGAACCTATGATTTGGTCACGAAAGGCTGCACCGCTTTTCTGGCACATCTCCGGGCTGAACGCGGCTTATGAAGTGTGCTGTTTGGCTCACCGATATTCATTTGAATTTTCTCAGCCCGGTCAAAATGGAGCAGTTTTATAGGTTGGTGCGGGGCACTGGCGCAGATTCCATTTTAATTTCTGGCGATATTGGCGAAGCACCGCGTTTGGTCTGGTATCTGCAGCAGCTTGAAAACCGCTTGCAGTGCCCGGTTTACTTTGTCCTCGGCAATCACGATTATTATCATGGCTCATTCGATGATGTGCATAAAGCCGTTAAACAGCATTTGAATGAATCGTCTTATCTACATTGGATGACAACCGGGGAAATCGTCGAACTCGCCCCGGATGTTGGGCTGATCGGACATGACACATGGGCGGATGGACGCTGCGGAGATTTTATGACCTCGCCCGTCATGATGAACGACTATCTCATCATTCAGGATTTAGTTGGCTTGAGCAAATCTACCCTGCTGCAAAAGTTGAACACTTTAGGGGATGCTGCCGCTGCTTATTTCCGCCAAATCTTGCCAAAGGTGTTGGCTCAATACCGTCACATCTACTGCATGATTCATGTGCCGCCCTTCCAGAACTCATGCTGGCACGAAGGTCAAATCTCTGATGATAACTTCCTGCCTCATTTTGTCTGTCAGGCTGTGGGTGAGGTACTGGTTGAGATAATGCAAAAACACCCCAACCATCAACTAACGGTGTTATGTGGGCATACCCATAGCTCTGGTGAGGCACAAATTCTGCCCAACCTGCGTGTCTTGACGGGTGGCGCAGAATATGGCAAACCGCAGATTCAACAGCTATTCGAGTTCCCCTAAAACGCTACCTCCGCGTCCCAACCGCAGCCGTCTTTTTAGGTGTTGCTGTTTTCGAAGTCGTTGGTTTCTTCGGTGTCGCGGGCTTTATGCTTGCTGTTGTGGGCTTGCGAACGGTCGGCGCTTTTTTGGCTGGGGAAGGCGGTGTACTTTTAGCCTTCAGCGTCCGTTGCAATTCACTGAGCAGAATCTGGCTGTTGTTACAATCGCCCTCCAACGGAATGTTTAATGGTAGAGGTGCGATCAGTGCCAGCAGACCGGGGAGCAGACTGCCGCTGATGATAATAAAAACCCCTGCCAGCACCAATGCCCCATAGATAATCGCGCGTTGCCGGGGTTCTACACCGTCAGAGACAAAACCCTTGATGACCGTCATCCCATTTTCACGCTCAACCCGTGCATCCAACCGTGTGGTACGCGGAAAGCGGCGCATTACGGTGGTCGTCACGCCCAGCGAAAACCGACCGCTTTTTTCCACCCAGCCCTCTAATTTGGCGCTTTTGGTTTGCAGGCGTTCATTAAGCGCAATCATGCACTGTGATACGGTTTTGTCGGTGTAGTACACAAAATCCAAACCAGTAACTCCTTAAGCCGGTAACCGATAAAAATCCACGATCCAGAAACAATCAATTGTCGCATATTCAAGAACCGATGACTGGTCGTGGATCGTCGAAAACGTATCGGTTCTGGCTTAAATTGTGGGTATCGTAACACCACCATCCACCACGAATACCTGCCCTGTAGCGAAGTTTGATGCGGGCGATGCCAAAAACAATACCATCCCGGCAATATCTTCCGGTTCACCCATGCGTCCAGCGGGTGTGCGATTGATGATTGCTTCCAACAGCACGTCGTTTTCCCAGATCGCGCGCGCAAATTTGGTTTTCACCAATCCCGGTGCGACAGCGTTGACCTGAATATTATCACCTGCCAGTTCCAATGCCAGCGTTTGTGTCAGGCTGATAACCCCTGCTTTGGTCATGCTGTAAATGCCTTGCATCCGTCCCGGTCGCAAACCGTTAATCGAGGCAATGTTGACGATTTTGCCGCCCCCCTGCTGACGCATGTGCGGCACGACTGCCTGAGTCAGCCATATATTCCCCATAATGTTGACTTCAATCGTTTTTTGCCACATGCTGTCTTCGGCTTCCAGCATGGTGCCAAAATGGGGATTAGTGGCTGCATTATTGACCAGAATGTCAACTCGCCCGTAAGCATCCACTGTCGATTTGATGAGGGCTTGCAGTGCTTCCTTGCTGCCATTGTGCGCCGCTACTGCCAGCGCCTCCCCGCCTTTTGCACGAATGCCGTCGGCGATGGGGTCGAGGCCGTCCTGTTTGCGACTGCTGATAACAACTTTCGCCCCGGCTTCAGCCAGTTGTTCTGCGATAGCCTGCCCAATGCCGCGGGATGCCCCTGTGATGACAGCGACCTTGCCCGTTAAATCAAATAAATTGGTCATGAAAGAATGCTCCGGGTGTAGAACAAGTGTATCATTTTGGAAGAATATTGTCAATTGTCATGAACGCTTAACAGTGCTCTATTCTGTACCCACAACCCTAATCTGGCAACCTCTGCTACACTGATTCATAGATCACTGGAGAATTGCTATGCTCTACGACATCACGCGCACCGTTTCACCCACACTCCATGTCTGGCCGGGGGATGCTGCCTACAGCGTTACACCCATACTCAAACGCTCGGAGGGTGCATCCGTTAATCTAACCACCTTGACCATGAGCGCCCACACAGGCACTCATGTCGATGCTTACTACCATTATGAAGATGACGGCCTGCATCCAGCCGAAATGCCATTATCGTCCTATACAGGCAAAGCGCGGGTTGTCACTATCAGCAAACGCGAAGGCCCGCTTTTCCCGGCGGATTTTGGTCATGTTAATCTGGAAGGGGCAGAACGTTTGCTTATTCATAGCTGGGTGAGCGACCTGCCAGACGACCAATGGCCGCCCGTGTTCCCATATCTAAGCGTCGAATTGATCGAATGGTTGGCGGGGTTGAAAATTATATTAATCGGTTTGGACTCCCCTTCTGTCGATGCTTTTGATAGTACAGAATTAACGTGTCACCATACGCTCAACCGTTATAGAATGGTGAATATCGAGACTCTACAACTGCGCGGCGTGCCAGATGGGGATTATGAACTCATTGCGCTGCCGCTAAAACTCGACTTGGCCTGTGGCTCACCCGTGCGGGCTGTTTTACGCACCCTTTAAGGGAAGGACTTGAACCATGCAAGGATTTGCACTGCTGCTTTTTGCCGTGTTTGCACTGGTGCTGGCGGGCACATATCTCTCTATTCGCCGCGAGTGGTTCAAGCCGGGAATAACGGCGGCGGTCAGTATCGTACTCAGCATGATTTTGATGACGCTGGTTTCGCTGGCACAGAATAATCTGGCCATTCAGGCCATCATCGTCGGTGTTTTGGTTGGCGGTTTGTTCAGCAGCGCAACATTGGCGGTTGCCTGGTATTTTCATCGGAACGAACTGCGCGCCCGTTATATGGCTGAACGGGAACAGAACACTGGTGCAGATTAGCTTGATAGGGGGCCTTGTGCCCCCTGATGATTTAGGCTGTAACCACCATCACGATGTTATAGCTGCCTTCGCCCTCAAAACGCCGCGCATCCAGATAGTACACGCCGTCACTTGGGAGCGTCACGCCGACGATTTGAGCATTCCGCCCCATCGCCGTATCTGCCGCGTCGTCATTTTCTTCGATTAAGGTTCCGTCTGCGGCATACAGGCTGAGGAGGGGGTCAAGCGTTCCACCTGCTGCTTGCATGGTAATGGTGAATATCTGACCAGCTTGCCCTTGGAATACCCACCGCTGAGAGGGCAATGCATCTGCCAGCGTCCCATTGAGTTGGGTTACACCATCGGGGCTGAGTTCAAACGGATGGTCAGTGCTGACTGCCAGATGATAACTGCCATCACCTTCCACCCGTTCCACGCGGATGGTATAAGTGCCGCTGGTCGCCAGCAGGTGATCGGTAATTTGAGCATCCAGTAAACCCGGTAAATCACCCGATGCATGATCGTCATTCGTTGTTTCTTCGCTTCCATCCGGTGCAATCAACTTCAGGGCGACATCCATCGAGCCACCCAAATCAACGGCTGAAATGGTGACACGCTGTCCAGCACCGCCATTCAATGTCCAATCCTGCTGGGCCATTTGTGGATTAAGCGCCCCTTGTACTACTACGCCCGGAATGAGCAGCGTAGCCCCGACTCGTCCTTCCATTACCCGTGTGTTCATAGCCGTAATTGCGCCAAAAGAGCCATCGCTGTCGGCAATATACAGCATTCCATCAGGGGCATTGGCTAACCCGCGCGGGCTGACCATCTCGCCCGGCAGCGGATAATTGGCGACGATCCGGCCTAACTGATCGACTACAATCCCTTGAGCATCAAGAAGCAGCACTCCTTGTGTGTCAGTAGCCACCGCGAATCCGTTATCATTTGTCGCGAAATCATTCACCACCAGATCAGCCACATCCAGCATATTGCTCAAGGTGAAGGTTTCGCCTTCCAGTACCCAGACTTGCCCATCTGGTGTTAATCCCAAAACCCGCCCTGCTGGATTTATACTTAGAATCGGTTGGGCGATAATCTCGTTCCCCAGCAAAATACGGCGTTCACTCCCATCCTGAAAAACGCGCACCTGTAGATCAGTCTCAGTCTGATCGGTAACATAAAGTGCCCCATCATTCCCCACTGACAGACTGAGAGGCGCGCCGATACCAAATCCGCCAATCGGCTCACCCCATGTGCCATCACTATTTAGCGGTAGAACACATTGGCATAGGCTGTCCGCTACATAAACGGTGCCATCTGGCGCAGCAGCAATATCCGATGGCAATATCAGATTTTCGTTCGGGTAAGTTGCCACAACTGCGCCGCTTTGAGCATCCACTGCCACCACGCCCACCAGCGAATCAACTGTGTACAGAACGCCATTTGAGCCATAAGTCAGACCAACCAGATTGACGAATGCGGTTTCGCCATCTGCTGCTGTCCGCGTCACATTCCATACCACACCATACGCGGATGAAGTTGAAACGACCGGGGTTTCACCTTGACTCAGGCTGTCGGCAACGCTGGTAAATTGTGGGGTGAAAATATCTTGCTGTGCGGCTGAACTACGCCCACTGATGATAAGCACTTGGCTGTCAGGAAGTTGTATCCCGCGCGCGATGCCAAAGAACTGCTCATCCTCGCTCGTTCCCGTCGCTTCCAAACCCTCTATTCCAAGCATCGTAATCGGATTAGTTGCCGATAATGGGATACCGAGTTCGTCCAGTGTTTGTTGCAGCAGTGGAGTAAAGTCCGCGATTAGATCATCGCCAATCAGCAGTTCCAGATTGATGATCGGGATTCCCGGTGGGCGAATATCGGGGGAATCAGCCAGTGTTTGCGCCATCTGAAGAACGGTCTGCCCATCTTCATTTATCGGAATGGGTTCATCCCAATCTGCTGGATAGCTTAGCCCTATCCCGGCGGCGTCCCAATAGTAAGGATTGCCCTCCACCGTCTGCGCCATTAGCGAAAATGGCATCCATAATAAACAACTGAGTAGCAGCAAACCAATTCCGTGTTTCAACATTGTTTTCCTCTTCTCTTGCTTGGCGTCATGGCGGTTATAACCCCTATACCGTCATTCGCGCGGAAGAGTTGCGATCACATTGAATCCCAATGCCTCAAGCTGTTCCCGGCGGCGCAGCGTCGGATCAAGATATTCCGCCACAAACGCCAGCCCCATGCCGAACAGCAAACCAAGCCCCAATCGGATAAACGGGGCAAATCGGTTAGCAATAGGTGGCGGGGCTGGGGTAATAATCGGGGTATCCAGAATGGTTACCTGTGCGGCCTGTCCACCCAACTGCGGAAAGTATTCCTGCGCTTTGGTTTTCAGAACATCAATCGCCACCTGAGTAATGCTTTGCAGGACTGCTTCATCGGGATATATCAGATACAGCACACCCACACTGCGTCGGTTATCAGCCGCGATTGCCAGCGCCCCGGTATTGATTTCGATATTCTGTGTAGCAGTTGCTTTGCGGATTTCCTCAACAAAACTGCTCGTCCGTACCCAATCCGTGAGCGCATTGACCGTGAGTTCTGAGGCCAGCCACACATCCTGAAAGTCACCATCGCGCCCCGGAATAGCTTCCAACACCTGTGCCGCGCTGTACCGCACCGACACCGTATAGCCGCCCGAAATCGCCGAACGATTGCTGAGAAAATCAGGAATAACGATTGCCGCCACGATCACCACCGGGACAACCACCAGCCACCAGCGGCGTAGCAGCACCCGTAAAACGAGCATGAGTTCCATCAGTTAAGTCCTCACCAATTCATCTTGAGTTTGAAATGCTGCCCATTTTTCTTCAACGAACGCGCTGATTTGCTGATTAAACACTTGTGTATCAAATTGCAGCGCATGAGCACGGATAGCCGCCGGATCATACTTGTCGGCGTTAAAGTGCTGCATCACCGTTGCTAGGCTATCCACCGTCATCTCATAAAATAATTCACCTGTTTTACCGGGGATGACGGTATCCAGTGCCCCACCGCCCCCGAACGCGATCACTGGCCGTCCTGCCGCCTGCGCCTGTACTGGCGTTATGCCGAAATCTTCCAGTCCGGGGAACAGAAATGCTTTGCACCCCGCCATCAACCCCGGCAGTTCATCATCCGGAACATAACCTAAAAACTCAACCGTCGGCCCGGCCATCGCTTGTAGTCGTTCCATATCACGCCCCTTGCCGCCGATCTTCAACGGTAAACCCAACCGCGTCGCCGCCTGAACCGCCAGATCAATCCGCTTATACGGAATCAACCGCGAGACGATCAGGAAATAATCCCCTACTTCCGATGTCGGCTGAAAACGCGACGTATCCACGGGTGGATAAATGATGACTGAATCGCGGTTGTAATAGGTCTGGATGCGTTCCTGAATTTCTGTCGAGATGGCGATGAAATAATTCACCCGTTGGGCAGCCGCATAATCCCATCGGCGCAGTGCTGCCACTAACGGACGTAAACCAAACTGTACCACCCCGCCAAATCCCTCGCGGGCAATGTAGCTGTCCAACTGCCAGACATACCGCGTCGGTGCGAGGCAGTAGCAAATATGCAGCGTGTTTTCCCCGGCTTTCAAGCCATGACAGAATCCACTTTTGTTGCTCAACACCACATCATAAGCCGATAAATCCAAACCGCCCCACGCCAGTGGATACAGAGGCAAATACGGCTGATGATGGCTATGAATACCCGGCATCCGGTCTATCCATTGGGTGCGAATATCCCACTGCCGATAGCGTTCCGGCATAATCTCCGGCGCATAAATGCTGGTATAAAGTGGACTTTCGGGATACAGATTGACCAGCGTTTCCAGCACATCTTCTGCCCCGCCGATCTGGTTCAGCCAATCATGAACAAGAGCTAATTTCACGCTTCAGGCCTTCCAGCGGTGCAGCGGGGCGAAGGTCATACGGTGAATAGGTGAAGGGCCGAATTCGTTTAATGCTGCTTGATGTTTGGCGGTTCCATAACCTTTGTGGATGCCGAAACTGTATTGGGGATATTCCTTATCCAGTTCGCGCATGAATTCATCACGCCATACTTTAGCAATCACGCTGGCAGCCGCAATGCTGAGTGACAGAGTATCACCTTTGACAATGCAGATTTGAGGAATTTTCTGCTCCGGCCATGCCAGCGAATCCAGCATCAGGCAGTCTGGCTCAATTTTTGCCATATCCAGCGCCCGCTGCATCGCCAGTTTCGTTGCTGGGACAATGCCCAATTGGTCGATTTCGGCGGCGCTGGCGCTGCCCACACCCCAACCAATCGCCACAGTTTTGATATTCTCCACGAGGGCTGTCCGTTGGCGTGGAGTCATCTGCTTACTGTCCCGGACGCCGATCAGCAGCTTGGATAAATCTTTGCGCTCAATCGGCAGGCAAACTGCCCCGGCAGCTACTGGCCCAGCCCATGTCCCGCGTCCAACCTCGTCCAGACCGATAATTTTGTGGCAGCCGCTTTTCCAGTATTGATGCTCATACTGTAGGCTGGCGGTCTGGTTGGCGTTCTTCCCTCTTGGCATATATCCCTCGATACCAGTTGCGGCGGATTTGCCAGATTTCGACCAGCAGATTGAGCGAATCGCCCACCAAACGCATCCGGCTGTCAGCGTCAAAGTACCACGTAATCGGCACTTCCTTGATGTGATAGCCGCGCCGTTTGGCGATGAACAATAATTCAATGTCGAACCCGATGCCGATCATCTGCTGCACGCCGAACAAATCTTCGGCGGCCTTGCGGTTGAACATCTTGAATCCACATTGTGTATCTTCAAAACCGCGTACAGCCGTCAGTTTAATAATCAGATTGTTGATGCGTCCGATGAAGTGACGGTAAGAGGGTTCGCCCACCCGGTTTGCCCCCGGCCCTTCGCGTGTGGCGATAATCACGTCATGCCCATTGATGTTCGGCGGCAGAAAACGCACAATTTCCTCAATCGGCATCGAAAGATCAGCGTCACAGATAAAGCGATATTCGCCCCGCGCCGCCAGCATCCCTACCTTGACCGCCAAACCTTTGCCGCGCACCGCCGCCTCGATCACCCGCACATACGGATGTGTCTTGGCGAATTCCTCGGCTACTTCAACCGTGCGGTCAATGCTGCCATTTTCCACTACAATCACTTCAGCCTCAAATGATTGCGTTTTTAGAAAAGTATCGATTTTTTCCAGACTGGGGGGCAAACGGGCTTCTTCATTATGTGCTGGAATAACAATCGACAGCAGGGGGTGTTTTTCGTCTGACAATGCATTCCCTCGGTTAGATGTGCTACTGTCCATTTGGGAAGGGATTTCCTGACCTTGCACTTGGAACTTAGCACTTAGAACTTGCTTTGCGGCGGCCATAACACCGACTCCAGATATTCAATCGAAACACTTCGCATCTGTTGGATAGATCGGCGCTTCCGCCACACAAACGGTATCCGCCAGATGCCCGCCCACATCCCGCGCAAACGTGCCCGCGCTGCCGCGCCACGCCATGCCCGAAGGGCTTCCCAAAACAATTGGAATTGGGCGCGCAGCACCCGGTTTCCATACTTCCGCCACAACTCAGGGGGGTAATTTTTGACCAGCGTAAAGATCAGATTGCGTCCGTCATAATAGCTGGCTGTGACCCCACCGCCCGTAGCCGACAGATGATGGTACACGATTGCTTTAGGTGTGTAAAGACACCGCCAGCCCGTCAACTGTGCCCGCCACGCCAGATCAATATCTTCCAACGAGAAGAAAAAATCGTCATCCAGCAGACCTATTTTGTCCAGCATCGAGCGACGATAAGCCGAAGACCCGCCGCACGCGCTGAACACATATTCCTCTTTATCGAATTGCCCCGCATCCTGCTGCCACACGCCCCGGTTTCCTGCCCGTCCATCCACCGTGAAATAATCCCCGGCAGTGTGGATATGATCGCGCTTCTCGAACAGCAGCATTTTGCTGGCGACAATCCCGATTTCTGTATGCTGCTGGAAGGCATCAACTACCGCTGCCGCCCATCCAGCATCCACTTCCGTATCATTGTTCAGCAACGTCACGAACTCGCCTTGCGCAGCCTCCAACCCGGCATTACACGCACCCGTGAAACCACGATTTTCCGGCAGTTCAATCAGTTTTACAGTCGGATACTGCTTTTGGATCAGTGCTTGCGAACCATCTTGCGAAGCATTATCCACTACAATCACTTCGATAGTGGGATAAGTCTGTTTTGCGAGTGCATCCAAACAGGTGGGTAAAAACTTCGCGCCGTTCCAGTTGGGGATAATGATGGAAAACAAAGAACTCATGCCAGCGCCTTTTGGATGAGTTCCAGCGGTTGGCACGTTAGCCTATTGATCTCATCCAGCGTGAACCATTTCGGCGTTTTATCACCATATTGGCTGTATTTACTCATCTCCGCCACCAACTCCCCGCCCGTGACCACACCGCGAAACGCAATCGTCAATCCATGCCACGGCGTTTCTGGTTCAATTCGTTCGCTGATGCCCAGCAGTTCCCCACATTCCACTGCTAACCCGGTTTCCTCTTGGAACTCCCGCACCGCTGCTGATCGTACCGCCTCGCCATATTTGACGCCCCCGCCCGGTAAAAACCACTCAACCGGACGACCATCCGCGAAGTAATGCGGCACAAGCAGTATTTTGCCCCCTTGAACCACTGCGATGCTGGCGCGGATGCGGATACTTTGTTTCCCTTCCGTCATTTCAGCAGATTCTCTTTCGCCAGGAAAACATCTACCGCGTCCTGCCAATGCCGCAGCGTAATCCCCAAACTCCGCGCCGCCAGATTGCTCAAACTGCTGTAAGCGGGCGGCAGCGATGGACGCGGCCATTCCGTGCTGGTGATCTTTTCCGCAGGTGTGTCTTTGTATCCCGCTTTATCC
>JAIOHM010000011.1 GCA_019912965.1 Anaerolineae bacterium | reverse complement strand
GGTTAGGATTACTCTCCACAGAATGGAACAGCAAATCCCACCAACTGCGAGTCATCATCGACCTGTTTCCGCGCTATTTACCCCTTGGCACCTTCAATGCCAATGAAATTGCTGGTGCGTTGTGCTTTATTGCGCCACTACTGGCCGGGTTAGCCACTTATAACCTGAACACAAAATCAGGAACAATTTTTCGCGCTGCCTGCGGGTTTGGTTTCGCGGCAGTGCTGCTGGCAATCGTTTTAGGTCAGAGTCGTTTCGCATTAGCGGGAACACTACTGGCGCTGGGTCTGATGACTCCCTTGCTGATTCGACGATGGCGCTGGCGGATAGCGGCCTGGGGTGGATTGGTACTGCTGGTCGTGCTGGAAGTCATGATTATTCGCAATGTATTCAGCCCTGCCCGACTCGACATTCAGATTGACCGCGACGAACTGAGTGCTTCGCTGCGACTGGGCATCTGGGAACAGGCATTCAATATCCTGACTGATTTGCCACTAACGGGTGTTGGCCTCAACCAATTCCGGGATGGACGTGTACGTGCGCTCTATCCGGTCGCCGGTTATGAAACACGCATCCTGCCACACACCCATAATGAACTGCTCCAAATTGGCACTGATTTAGGTGTACCGGGATTGGTGATTTACATCGGTTGGTTTGTGGTGATTGCCTTTGTCCTCATCCGTTGTTACCGGCGCGGCATCCCACAGGTAAAAGTACTGGCAGTGGCGGTTGGTGGAGGCCTGCTGGCACACGCTGTTTTTGGCCTCGGTGATGCCATTCCCATTTGGGATCGCTTCGCCTTTATTAGCTGGTGGTTAATCGCTCTGGCCTGTGCAACCGAAATTTATCAGCGCCTTGTTAGTGCAGACAATAAAGCCTAACAAAACCTATATTGCTGGCCTCTGGTTTGTATGCTAGTATTTGAAGGAAGATTGAGAACCGCTATAGAGCACAACATTAACTTAATTTTCTCAAAAGTGATAAATTATCTGTGCTCAATGAAACGGCATGACACTCCCAACCTCGGACGATAAAACGCCGTCTCTCGTCTCCTTCCCCTCACGATCTCAGCGCAGTTCTGGCGTTTTCATCGGGGTGATATTGACTTGCGCCGCTATCATCCTTACCCTGATTGCTCCCCTTTTCGATCTCGAAGTTAATGACACATTGGCGGGACTGTTGTGTTTTGTCCTGTATGTCTTCAGCAGTCTGTGGGATGAACATGCCGAAGATAGTACATGGTCAGCCTACAGGCATCTGGCGATTTTGGTTGCATGGCAGATTAATGGGTTAGGACCAACCCTGCTGCTGGTGCTGACAGGTATTAGTATCGCTGCGGCGATTCGGCTGCAATTCGGTAAATCCGGTCATTTTTGGGATCACCCTCCGGCGGAAACCTTTCGCAGCGCCCGCGATTCACTGTTCCTTCAGGCTGTCCTGCTACTCACGGCTGAATTGATTTTTCGCATCATGGGCAGCACAGCACCACGTATATCTGTTCTGCCCGTGCTGGTCGTCATTATAGTGGCCTTAGCAGCCTCGCATATCGTTGAATATTTGTTGACTGCCACTCCTAAAACATGGCCGCCAGCACCGATGGATGTTCATCAGCGTTATCGTTTGTTCACGGAAATTGCGCTGCTGCCGCTCATTATCATCCTGCCATTGATTTTCCGGGGTTCTGGCCTAAGTATCTTCGCTGTCATCATTTTGATGGTTGCTGCCTACGCCCAACGGTATCACCAGACGACCGCAGCCGCCCGCGAAAGCGCCCAGCTTTATAACCAGAGCGCTGCCCTGATGCGTAAACTGGCACTGGTCAACCGCATGGCACAAAATGCCATGTTCAATGTTGACCAGCCGATTGCCATGAAAACCGCCTGCCAAACAGCGGCGACCATTATCCAGGCCGATTATGCCGCGATTTTCCTGATTCAACCGGAACAAAATCGCATCCAACTGGCCGAAAGTATGGGCTTCTCTGGTGAACAGTTGGCTGCTGGCTATAACCTGCCCTATAAACCGCCCCTGCCATCCCTTGATAACACCTATGCGATTGCTGATACCCAAATAACCCCCGACACCAGTCTGGCGGCAGCGTTTCACCGGGCGCTGGGTGTGCGTGCGCTGGCACTGGTACCGCTGCGTTCCGGCAACCTTGAACTCGGCTATCTGGCGGTTTACCACAACCAGCCACATATGCATAAGCCAATGGAACTGGAACTGCTGGAAATTCTCGGCGGACAGTTAGCTGCATCGCTGGATAACATCCAGCTTTTGCAGGCGCTGGAATTACACGCATTTGAACTCTCACATCTGGTTTACCTGTCGCGGGTTGCCACCTCCAGCCCACAGATCGATAAGGTTTCTGCTGAACTGGCTGATGTTCTCCGCCAGATCACGGCGATGGATTGGGCTACACTGGCGCTTCGCGAAGAACAAAACGGGCGAATGCCAATTCTGGGCATCAGTGGTAATGGCAAACCCGTCAGCAGCACACCCGGCAGTTTTGTACCTGCCATGCCGGAAATCGACCAGATGGATGGAAATCTCAGTTCACAAATCCATTCTTTCCACATCGGTCAAAGCGACATTTCGGATGCGCTGCACAGCTTCATGGAATCCTATGGGCTGGTCTCGCTGGTGCTTGCCCCACTGATCGCCAATAATCAGTTGATGGGGCTGATTTTGCTGGGCGCGGTACGTTTACATCGCCTGAGCGCGCGCGAAGAACAAATGCTGGAAACAGCCACCAACCAGCTTGCCAACCAGCTTGCCAACCTGCAACTGTATCAGCGTACCAATACTGAACTCCATCAACAGCTTGAACAACTTGCCCTGATCGAGGACATTGTGCAGCGCATTTCCAGCTCGCACGATTTCAATACCATTATTGATGATGTGTTCGAAGCGGCAATCAAAAGCACCCGCGCTGATATGGTTGATCTGGCGCTCTTGACCGAGGCTGAAGATTTCTGGGTGATCGAACGCTATTATGAAGATGGCAAACCCATCAAGCGCGTATTCAGCCAGCGCAAAGACGAAGGCATCATCGGCAAAGTCCAGCGCACGGGCGAAATTATCCTCACACCAGATAACAGCGCCGTCAGCGATTATGTGCCCACCGAAGATGCAAATTACCGTTCATCCCTGTCTGTCCCATTGACCAAAGATGGGGATACGGTTGGCGTCCTGAATGTCGAAAGCAAGAAGGGGGATTTTTTCAACCGCAGTCAGGCCGATTTCCTGAAAAATCTGGGCGGCCATGCCATTATCAGCATCGACAACGCCCGCCTGCTGGAAGAACTTCAGCACCAGATTAACACCCTCACCAGTCTGCGCGAACTTTCGCTGGAGATTGCTACCGCCACTGATACCGACTCGGTAGCCAAAGCAGTGTTAAAAACGGCCATGCGCCTGACACGCGGTCAATACGCGGTCATCTTTCATTACGACGGAAAAACGGTCACACCGCTGGAAAAAATCGAAAGTGGGCAAGCCCTTAGCGCCAAAAGTCAGAAAAATCTCTTTCAGGAAATTGCCCAACAAGCAGCCAACAGCCGCGAGGTTCAGGCAGTCGAAAGGGTTTCGGAGATCGACTCTTCAGGCAACGGCGCACCGATCTATCCCAGCCTGATCGCCACGCCCATCACCCGCAGCGACCAGATTCACGAAGTCCTGTGCATCGCCTTTGCCGAAGAACAACACTTCGAAAGCCGGGATTACAATACCCTTTCCCTGCTGGCGATTCAGGCTGCGGGACATCTGGAAAATGCTGCCTTACACGAACGCATTCGGCAGGGTAGTAACCGGCTGCGCGCCATTCTGGACTCGACTCGTGACGGCGTGATCCTGCTGGATTACCGGGGACGGTTGATCGAAGTCAATCCGGCTGCTCAACGGCTGCTGGGGATCAACCTCAACGACCACATTGATGAATCATTCGTCGATACCCTGTTACATCATCTCGAATCCGATGAAGATCAACAGGCTGGTTATTCCCGCGAGGAACTCAAAACACTGGCGCGGATTCAGCGGCTTGAGCCTGAGGGCATCACCCGCCGGGAATTCGCGCGCCAGACCGCACCCAACACCATTACGTATGTGGAAGAAATCGGCTCGACGGTGCTGGATGAAAACGACCATATGATGGGGCGACTGCTGGTGCTGCGCGACATCACCGAGGAAAAAATGGTCGAAATCTACCGCGACGAAATCACGGGCATGGCAGTTCACGATTTACGCAGTCCCCTGGCAGCGATCATCAGTGCCCAGAAGATCGCACAGGATAATCTCGCCCGACCCGATGGCAAGGAAGCGATACGGCAGGCACTTAACGCTTCCCTCACCAGCGCGGATAAACTGATGACGCTGGTCAACAGCCTGCTGGACATCCGCAAGGGCAAGGAGATGACGCTGGAACGCGGCGCGGCCTCGATTGGGGAACTGATTGACTCGGCGTGGCAGACCTTACAGCCGACCGCCCAGAAGCATAATATCCCGGCGGAATTCATCATCCCGGATGATCTGCCCGATGTGAACGTGGATGCGGACAAGATGCGGCGGGTGCTGATTAATCTGGTTGATAATGGGCTGCGCTACACCCCTGCCGGAAAACCGATCCAGATTTCCGTTCAACCGATGCCCAAACAGCGCGGTAAACTGCTGGTGCGCATCGCAGACAGCGGCCCCGGCATCCCAGCCAAAGCACGCGAAAAAATCTTTGAGCAGTACTGGCAGGTGAAGGAAAACCGCCCACTGCGAGGGAGTAAAGGCAGCGGCATCGGCCTGACGTTCTGCCAGAAGGTTCTAGAAGCACACGGCGAACGCATCTGGGTCGAGAACGAAAGCCCGCTTCCCGGTGCGTGTTTCGCGTTTACGCTACCGATTTGTTGAGTAGTGGTTGTTAGTCAAGCAATTTGCAATAGACGTTAAACCGCACGACTCAGAACTAAAAACCAAGAACCAAGAATCCCCATTTTCCGATGCCCCGTTATCCCAAACTCTCTATCACTGCATCACGGCAACTGCTGCGGCGCATAACTGGACGCGAACAGGTTTTGCTGACCGGACGGGGCGCGGCGGGCATCTACGCGGCACTGGTGGCACGACAGATGCAGGGCAAAATTGTGCTGCTCCCGGCTAATACCTGCTACATTGTGCTGTGGGCCGTTTTGCGCGCCGGGGCAATTCCGCATCTGGTGGATGTTGATCTGCATACGGGGAACCTTTCGCTCGATAGGCTGGAAAGCTGCCTGGTTGATAAACCATCTGCGGTGATTCCCTGCCATATGTACGGCCTGCCCGCGCCAATGAATGAAATTATGGAGTGGGCGCGGGAACATCAGCTTTTTGTGATTGAAGATGCGGCTCTGGCGTTGGGGGCAATGGTTGATGGAAAGCCCGCTGGAGCGTGGGGCGATGCGGCTATCTTCAGCTTTGGGCTGGGGAAAATCGCTGATAACGAATTGGGCGGAGCATTTTTAACCGATAATGCGACACTGGCGGCTGATGTTGAGCGGGTGCTGACGACTGTTCCGCTGTGGGATGATGATCTGTTGAAGCTCACCGAAGAATGGCACGATGCCTACTGGGATTTGCATCAGGATGAACCTGCATCCGCCAGCCAGTATCGGGAGTATTTTGAGCGGTGCGGGGCACTGACGTTCTATCGTCTCCCGGTAGATTACTGGCGTGATGTACCGGAACTACTGGTGAATTTACCAGAAAATCTCGCCCACCGAACCCGCCTTGCTGCCCTGTATGATGAACTGCTTTCAGGGTTTTCTCGCTCCAAAAGAGAGGGAGCAATATGGCGCTATCCTCTGTATGTCCCATCCGCCCGGCGTAATTTGTTACTTCAGCATTTATGGAATAACGAGGTGAATGCGACGCGCTGGTATCCTTCGCTGCGCCCGATGTTAAATGCACTCGCGCCCCAACTTTCGATACCACCCACACCCCATGCCGATGCGCTGGCGGATTCGATCATCAATCTGCCGTTGGATGCCAGCGTGGATGAGGCTGAGGTTCGGCGCACGGCTAATTTGATTTTAAGTACCGAGGCGTGATTGCTCCATTTTCATAATTCGCCTAGCATAAACTAAAAATGAGCATCTGACGGGGGAAATGATGGGCGATTTCATGAATAACATGGGCGGCATGATCTCGATTCTGGTGGCTGTGCCGTTCATCATCGTGGCACTGGTGCTGGCTTTCATCGGGCTGCGACAGAAGGCGCGGGTGAGTGTGGCTAAAGAGTGGCCTACGACCAATGGCACGGTGTTATTTTCGACGGTTGAAGCCCGCCGGAGCCGGAGCAGTTCGGGCGGCACATCGACTTCGTATTATCCAAATGTGGTTTACCAGTATCAGGTTAACGGGCAAACTTTCCAGAGCAATCAGCTCAGCGTGGGGATGGCGGTTGGTTTGGGGAGCTACAACATGGTTGAACGGCGGGTGGCGGAAAATTATAGTCCCGGCAGCGTCATTACGGTGTATTACAATCCGGCTAATCCTCAGCAGGCAGTGCTGGAACACTCGGCAACCGGGGGCAATATTCTGATTCTGGTGGCGGCACTGATTGTAGGCATCCTGATTTGTACGACGGCATTTACGCTGGGCGGAATGGGGTTCATCAACAATATGATTTCGGGGTTCATGCCGAAGTAGTTGTTAGTTCACAGTTGTCAGTTATCAGTTTTCAGAGAAATGCACCTCACCCCCTCGTGGCTGACAACTGCGGCAAGCTCGGTCAGCCACTCGCCCTCTCCAGATGGAGAGGGGAACAAAAGCGATTGTGCGATTTTGATTCGCAATGTGCAAAAGATTCGCAAATTGCACATTTTGCCGTAGGTGTTGTCGGCGGGAAGACGGGAAGCAGGCATGTCGCAAATGTCAATGTCGGCGGTTGGGACGAGAAGCGCCGTTGTAGTCAGCGGCTATAAAGGAGTGTGCCGCCGCGCGACAATATTGTCATTTGGGGTGCGGCAGTGAGGGAGTTTGGCACTGACAATGCAAAGAAGAGAAAACAAGAGAATAAACCACAGAGAGTGTTTTTAAGAGGGAAAGTGAAAAGAGCCATACGAATAGGATAGCAGGTTTTGCGGGGAAAAGGGTGACCAAATGGTCACTCTTTCGGGGTGAAGTTGCTAACGATTTTGAGGGGCAGGATGTGTTAAGACAGTTTATGAAGGGTTAGAAAACGGTAGAGTACGTTTTTGGAGTCCACAAAAGACATTTTGGTATGATTCTCATTTGACAAGCACCGCTTATTTGTGCTAAAGTGTTGCCATCGTTTAATACGTGAAAGGGGGTGGTCTTTTGTTGCAAAGCGACAATACTATGGTGGGGTGTACAACCTAGCCAGCACCTCTAGGGGATGTATGACCAAGGTTATACGTCTCACCCGCTAGTACGAAACGCAACTAACGGCCCAGGGTTCGCCCTGTGGCCGTTAGCGTTTTTATGGGTAAAGACAAGTACAAAGTACTGAGTACTGAGAGAAAGGCAAAAGCATTAAGGATAATGATCTGATTTCAGGTAGGAAAGTCGGTGCGGAGGAGGCCATAGACATCTATATCGACAAAGGCGCTGTCTTTGATGGTGGAGTGGCGTAAAGTCGCCTCGTAACGCAAGCCCGCTTTTTGCATGACCCGCGCAGAAGCAACATTGGTTCGTAAACACTGAGCATAGACCCGGTTCAGCCCCAAATCTTCAAAACCAAACTGGATAATCCGCCGGGCGGCCTCGGTGGTGTAGCCCTGCCCCCAATGAGCAGGAGCGAGCCAATAGGCGATGTCACCCCGGCGGTGTTCGGGCTGTAATTCGATGTCGATGCAGCCGATGAGCAGGCCATCTGCACGGCGGGTCATGGCGAAGGGAAAGAGCAGGTTCGTCTGGATGCCCGCGTGTCCGGCGCGAATCCAGAAATCGGCATCTTCACTGGTAAATGGATAGGGAATATCAAGCAGGGTGCGGGTTACGGTTTGATCGCCTAAAATGGCTTGTACGGCACTGCGATCATCGGCGGTAAAGGGTCGCAGCAGCAGGCGTTCGGTTTGGAGGGTGAGTAGGGTTTCCATGTTCGGCTGAGATGACGATTTAAAGATTATTCGCTCAAGGCAGGATGCGATTGATGGGCAGTTTGAATCCGGGCAGGATGTCATCACCATCCAGCACATCGTCAGCCGTTAGAACCAAGACCTCTTTGCCGGGGCGGTAGACTTCAACGGCTTCACTGGGCAGCACCAACACACCCATTTTGACGCCATGCCCAATATAAGCGCGCATTTTGCGGCGCTGTGACTCGCGGGTTTGGCTATCCGAACGGATTTCGACGACAAACAGCGGGGGTGTAGTCAGATAATCGGCGTCGCTGATCTCATTGATGCACACATCGGGCAGAAATTTTTCGCCATTCAGGACATGCAGCACTTCGGTGTAAACCCGGCCTACAGGATGGTCTTCGGTATAAACCACCAGCGCAGATGTAATAAAGGCTTGTTTCCAGCCGTGCATGGGTTTGGGCGACACTTCCACAATCTCCCCATCAATGAAATCAAAATGTTTATCCGGGTGCTGGTCAGCAAAGACCAGAAATTCTTCGGCAGTCATTTCCTTTTGGATGAACATCGTTTGTGCCTCATCTTTTGCCCGATTATAGCATTGTTGGCTGGATAGCCCTCACCCCGAAGAGAGGAACTTTAAGATGCGGGAGAGGGTGATTGCGATAGATGCCATTCGTCCCGCAGGATGGCGTACATGAGCAGGTCAACGGGTTTATCCCATTTGACGATGTGACCGCGCAATGTGCCTTCGTACTTCATGCCGATCTTTTGCATCACGCGACCAGAGGCGGGGTTATGGGCGTAATGGGTGGCGAAAATCCGGTGCAGGCCAACGACTTCAAAACCGAATTGGACAACGCGGCGGGCGGCTTCGGTCACATAACCCTGCCCCCAATAGGCTTTGCCGAGCCAATAGCCCATTTCGCCGCGATGGTGACGGACTTCGTTACCAATTTCGACCGCACCAATGAGGAGGTTATCGGCTTTGCGAATGATGACGAAGGGATAGGATTCGCCGGATTCAATTTCGGCGTGTCCCAAACGAATCCAGCTTTCAGCCGATTCGAGGGTGTAGGGAAACGGCATGGGCGTCAGCATTCCGGCGACATCGGGATCATCGGCTAATGCCTGAATACGGGCGGCATCGGCCAATTCGGGAGGCCGTAAAATCAGCCGTTCAGTTTCCAAGATGTGCATCATTGGCTTTCATAATCCTCGCGGGTAATGCCGTAATGCACCAGATCAACAAATACGCCCCACTTCAGGATATGTTTGGGGAATGTGCCTTCGTAGCGCATCCCGGCTTTTTGCATCACCCGCCCTGAGGCCGGATTCATGCCGAGATGATTGGCGTATACCCGTTGCAGGCGCAGATCGTCAAAGCCAAACTGCACCACGCGGCGAACGGCTTCGGTCATGTAGCCCTGCCCCCAATAGGGTTTGCCCAACCAATAGCCCATCTCCGCATGGGCATGTTCATGATTGATGCGAATCATCACCGCGCCAATGAGTCGGTTTTCCGCCTTCAAAATCATGGCAAAACAGTGATCATCACCGCTTTCAGCCAGTTTGTAGCGGCGCTGCACCCACGCCACCGCCCCATCCTCAGGATATGGATGGGGAATATTGAGGGTGGTGGCAGCAATGGCGCGGTCAGAAACGAATTCCTGAATACGGGGCACATCCTCAAAAGTCGGCATTCGCAAAATCAGCCGTTCGCTTTCCAGCGCAGGTGTCTCGGCCATCATTCCCCCTGATGTTTACGCTGCTCCCAAACTGTATTCATCATCATTTGGAAGGTCACGGTTTCGTTGTAGTACGTCCGCAGCGATTCCCATAAAGCAGAGTGCGGCAGGGCTTCTGGATGGGATTTCAGAATATCCAGATAGGCATCTGCCAAACTGAGACCTTCTTCTTCCTTCAGGGCGGCGATGCTGAAGGCTACCGAACGGCTGATACCCGCCCCGCAAGCCACCAGCACGGTTTTTCCCGCCGCTTTCTGCTCCCGGATGAAGGCGACTCCGCGTTCCAGTTTGCCGGGTGGCAGCGTCACCCCATCGTCAACATCGACATAAGTCGTCACAATGTCGGGATGCTGCACAGCTTCCGCCAGTTGCAGCACTGCGTTAATGCCATAAAACTTCAGCGATGGAAGCTGTTTGCTTTCGCGGAAGTTGCCAATATAGAGCCAGGATCGGATGGGGTGCATTATTCAACTTTCAATTATCTATCTGCCGCAGGTCACTGGAATGGATGCGCCCTGCGTTGGGCGAGCCTCCAGCAATACGGGCAGTTCAAAGGTTTCGTTACCGCGCACAACCAGCAGATTGATGGTTTCACCGGGCGCACTGTTGACCACCAGATAAGACATCAATTCGTCCATCCCGGCGATGTAGTCCCCATCAACCGCTACGATGATGTCGCCGCCTGCACAGATGGTTTGGTCGCGGATGCTGCGGATGTTATCGCCGCCCTGCAATCCGGCTTTGGCAGCGGGCGAATCCGGGGCGATGCTATCGATCATCACGCCAGCGGTGACGGGTAAGCCGAGGGGTTCAGCCAGCGCAGCCACGCCCAAGCCATCCTCGGCTGACAGACTGGTGATGCCCAACCATGCATAATCCACGCGGCCTTTTTCGATCAGTTCGGGGACGACACGCAGGACAGTGCTGGCAGGTACGGCAAATCCAACGCCTTCAAAGATGCCGCTTTCGGTGCGGATGGCGGTATTCACACCGATGACTTCACCGCGCGAATTCAGCAGTGGGCCGCCGGAATTGCCGGGGTTAATATCGGTATCGACCTGAATGATGGATGGATTCTGGAAGCCGGGCGTGATGTCGTTGCTGATGAGTTCGGCTGAAGGAAGCTGCCGCCCTAATCCGCTGACGATGCCGACGGTCATGGAACTCGCCAGCCCGAAGGGGTTGCCAATGGCGATGGCACGCTGCCCAACTCTTACGGCTTCCGAATCGGCAAAGGTGACCGGGTGCAAACGGGTAGCATCGGTATCTACTTTTATAACGGCAATATCGCTGAACAGGTCAACGCCGACGACGGTAGCATCCACCACATGACCGTCGTTGAAGGTTACCGAAACGCGGCGAGCATCGTTGGCAACATGGGCGTTGGTGATGATGTGGCCGTTCAGATCATAGACAAAGCCTGAGCCGCGTCCCTGATCTTCCATGCCGGGATGGGCTTCTACCTCGACCACCACTTCAATATTCACTACTGAGGGCGCAAGCCGTTCATAAATGTTGGTCAGCAGCAGGTATTCGGCATCGGCGGCATCAATCACCGCATCCGGCACGATGGTTGGCTGGGCGGCCTGTTCTGCTCCGGGCTGACGGAAGGCCACATTGGCTGGCAGATCAGCAGCCGGTGTGCTGGCGGTGGCTAGCGGCGGCAGGGATTGTCCACCGCAGCCCGCTATCGTTATCATGACTACCAATAGAATCGCTTGAATCGTTCGTTTCATTCCAGTTCCTTAGTTATCCACAAATTGTGCGTTTGAAGGGCGGGTTTGAAACCCATCCCTACAAGACCATTTCGGCAACAGCGCGGAGTGTATCCACATCATACACCTGTAAATTGAGGGTTGTCACCGGGCTGTTCTTCCATAAGGCTAACCGATCTTTAATGCGTTCCTTCGTGCCGCACAGCGTAACCGAGTCTACCAGTTCGTTCGGGACGGCGCTGACGGCGGATGCTTTATCGCCGGAGAGATAGGCATCCTGAATGGTTTGGGCGGCGGCTTCGTAACCGTAGCGGCAGGCAAGGTCGTAATAGAAATTCTTGCCACGCGCGCCCATCCCACCAACATATAAGGCTAAGGCAGGTTTGCAGGCGTTCCAGCAGGATTCGAGATTATCGCCCATGATGACGGCGACCGAGGGCGCGATGTCGAAATTCGCCATCGACTTGCCGTTCCCGGCAGCGGCGAATCCGGCTTCGATCTGTTCTTTATAGACAGCATCGTAGTGTTCCGGGTCGAAGAAAATCGGCAGCCAGCCATCAGCAATTTCGGCGCAAAGCTGAACGTTCTTTGGGCCGATGGCGGCGAGGTAGATGGGAATGTCGGCGCGCCCGTGAATGATGCTCTTGAGGGGTTTGCCCAAGCCGCTGGCGTCCCCGCCTTTGTAGGGAATCTGATAGTATTCACCGTCATGTTCGACGGGTTTTTCGCGTTTGAAAATCGCGCGCATGATTTCGACATATTCGCGGGTTTTGGTCAGTGGTTTGCCATAGGGCTGTCCGTGCCAGCCTTCGACCACCTGTGGGCCGGAAAGCCCCAAGCCGAGCAAAAAGCGTCCGCCGCTGAGTTGGTCGAGCGTCATAGCGGTCATGGCGGTCATGGCGGGAGTACGGGCGGGCATCTGCATAATGGCAGTGCCGAGATGGATATTTTTGGTGAGCGCACCCGCCCATGCTAAAGGTGTCACTGCATCCGAGCCGTAGGCTTCTGCCGTCCACAGGGCATAAACGCCGAGGCGGTCGGCTTCTTGAATCAGATCAATGGGCAGTTCAATTTTTGCGCCGGAATATCCGGCCATGATGCCTAAACGCATAAGTAGAGTCCTTTCAAAATAAAGCTATTGAATTAAGGGTGAGCATTGGGATCGTCAACTGCAAAACCTTCGGCACTGGCGGCAGCTAATAGATCGACATCAGCAGCAACAAAAGTTATGGCTTCACCCAAACTGGCAGCAGCGTCCAGCGCGGAGGCCAGTTGAATCGCGTCAAGGGTGCGGAGCTTATATTTTGTCACTAAACTTCGCGCGTGAGCTAATATCTTGTCGTCCAATGGAACAGCTAAATATTCCTGTTCAGCATGTGCTAGAAAATCATTTTGTAGAATGACAACATTAGCTGCGCCTAATTGTCCTTGCCGCAATCGTTTCTGAAGCAGGGAAAACATTTCCACGGGGGTAATGTCGCAAACGACGATAATGTTACCCGCAGGTGGTTCCACCCAACTTAACACCCATGCTGAGCCAGTCTCATTGATGTACCGTTTCGCCAAGGCACTGGTATCGACATAATAGGTGGTCAATATTCGCCCCGATCTTCAGATATGAGTTGTTCAGATGGAGGTGCATCTGGTGGCAGTGTGCCGATTCGCATTCGTTCAGCAACGGTCAGGGGTTTATAGCCCTCCGGGGCGCGCCAAGTTGTGCTGAGTTTTCCGGCGGCGAGCAGTTTGGCACGGGCAGCCTCCCGCGCGGGATTGCCCCCTTTTTGCGGCTCAAGAGTGGTTGAACTGACCACCAGATTAACCTCGACCTCGCCTGTTGGGGCATCCGGGGGCAGGTCAATAATGAGGCGGCGATCTTCACCCAAGATCACCGAAATTGTGATTTCTTTGCGTTGTGCGACCATTGTGAGTCCTTTCGCTTCAGGGTGATTGTAGCATACCCCCACAGGCAAAATATGTGTTTACCGTTAGAACGATTGACTGCGGAAAACAGTGGGAATTTTTATGCGCCTGTTACCGAGTCAATTCCGCAAGCAGCGTATTAATCTCCGTTGGCACATCCAGCGACTTGCCACGTTCCACAGCAGCATTAAATGCCTCATCACCCATCGTGCGATGCATTTTCTCCGTCAGGGACTGTAAACGGGCATCATCTGTCATATCGGTGCTGCCCTGTTCGCGCATCAACCCGATCCATGCTGCCACCCGTTCATGGTTTTGTGACCAAAACATTACGCCCAACAGTGGATACAGCATCATCGGGATGCTCGCCATTTCGTGGGCGGTTTTGAGGGACTCGATCAGGACTTCGCGGGCGGATTCGCGTTCGCCGATTTCTGATAGGACGATGACCAATCCGGATGTCCCGTAGATGATGGCTTCGGGATTGCCGATCTCGCGGGCGATCATGAGGCATTCTTCAAAAAGATTTCGTGCTGCTGCAAAATCGCCTTGAACATCTGCAAAAACGCCGAGATTGTGCAAACTGATGGCAAGATTCTGTTTGTCCCCGATTTGGCGATTAATTGCCGAACTTTCTTCGTAATAGGCGCGTGCCGCCGGGGAATCGCCCTGTGCTTGCGTCACGCCGCCGAGGTTGTTCAAACTCCCAGCAATGCCAGTCAGGTCTTTGATCTTACGGTTAAGCCCCAAAACGTCTTCAAAATAGGCGCGGGCGGCTGCGTAATCTCCCTGATAAATGGCGATCACACCCAGATTGTTTAGCCCGATGGCAGTCCCCTGCCTATCCCCGGTTTCACGCCGGATGATTAAACTATCTTCATAATAGGCTTGCGCCGCTGGATAATCCCCCTGATGCATGGCAACCATACCGAGATTGTTCAGACTGTCGGCAGTGCCTTTTCTGTTCCCGATCTTGCGGCGGATGATTAAGCTGTCTTCGTAATAGGCTTTGGCTGCCAGATAATCCCCCTCATAACGGGCTACCAGTCCGAGGAGATGCAGGCTGTTATGCTGATCGTCGGGATTTTCGGTGATTTCCCGCGCCTTCCGCGCATAATCTCCGGCTTCGGCGTACTTGCCCAACCGTATGCAGATGTGTCCACATCGGTTCAAAAGCAGCACTCTGATGGCCGGAATAGGGTCAGCCGCTAACCCGGTTTGGTAGAGGTCGATTGCGGCTTCAAACTGACTCTGCTTTTCGATGCTGAAGCCTTTCCAGAGAAGCAGTTCAGCACGGGTATAGGGTAGGTTCAGGTCAAGACCGCGCTGAACGAGCTTTTCCGCCCGTCCATAATCGCCGCTGATATTGACCAAGTGTTCCGCCGCTTTGAGGATGAAAAAGATTTCGCGTTCAGGATTACCCGCGATGTGCCAATGCTCTGCCAATGCTTCGGCATAATTGATATCGTCCGGGTAAATGACCTCGATTGCCCGCGCCGCCCGTTCATGAAGGGCTGGACGATTTTCGAGATCGTTGAGCAGCACTTCCCGCAGGCGATCATGGTTAAAGCGCCATTCGCCCTGATAGGGTTCGAGGACAGCGGCATCGGCGCAAGCCTGTAACCAATTATCGATGTTGGTAATGCCCGCCCTTTTGAGGACGGAGAGGTCGATCACCCGTCCGATGACTGCCGCCAGTTTGAGCGTATCCAATGCCCATGCTGGCACTTTTGCGAGGCGGCGTTGCAGCACCGCGACCATGCCGCCCGCCAAAATTCTGTCTGGCAGTGATTTGCGGGAGATGTTATGCAAACTTCCGGCTTCTTCCGCCAGCGCCCGCATAACTTCGACCATAAATAAGGCGTTGCCTTCGGTCTCTTTCACCAGCCGTTCGACCAGTTCGGGTTTCGCATTTTCCGCGCCGACCATCGAAGCACTGAGATCAGCTATGGCTTCAGGACTCAAACGCGCTAGGGTGAGCAGCGATGCCGCTGACAGTTCTTCGGGCAAGGCTGGTCTTTCATCGTTGCGATATGAACCGACGATCATGACGGGCATGGATTCAAGGTGCGGCAGTATGAGTTTTAAGAGTGCAAGCTCTTCGTTCGCCCAGTGTAAATCTTCAAGGATAATCAGCACGGGGGATTCCAATGTGCCGAGTCGTTCCAGCAGCGCCGCCATCAAACGGTCACGGTTTGCCTGCGGCTCAAGCGCGGTGAGATCAGCCACTTCGCGGTCAATCAGCGCAGCAATATCGGGAACCAGTTCTTTCATCACAGTGGCGGAAAGGTCGCTCATCGGCGCGCCGATCACCAATTTTCGGGCAATCTCGCGCCACAACTGGTAAGGCAGACCACCGCTTTCCACGCCCTGACCTTGCAGGACGACAAATCCATCGACCAGCGCCCGTGTTCGCAGTTCATCCAAGAGGCGGCTTTTTCCTACGCCCGCTTCCCCACCGATCAACCATAACTGATTTGTGCCACCCGCCGCCGCTTTCAGCCCATCGACTAAATGCTGATACTCGTGATCGCGTCCCACAAAGGCGGCTGCCTGCAAGAAACTCTCACGGTGCGCTTGAGACTCCGCCGGGACGGTTATTTTGGTGGCAATGCACAAATCACGAATGACATCTAACACGTTGGTGTAGCGTTCTGAAGGATCTTTGGCGAGCAACCGCGCCACAACGGGAACCAAATCTTGATCGATGCTGCTCAAATCCGGCGCTTCGGAAATGATGGTCATCATCAAATCGGTGCCGGGGGTTGTATTAAAGGGATGGTGATCTGCCAGCACTTCACACAACATGATGCCCAGCGACCAAAGATCACTGCCGATGCTGGCAGGTTTTTCCATGAACAATTCGGGTGCCATGTAATGCAGCGTCCCGCCTATTTGGTTGGATTGATCGCGCAAGGTGTCCAGCGCCAGACCAAAATCCAGCACTTTCACCACGCCATCGGCTGTAATCATCACGTTGCCCGGTTTCAGGTCACGGTGCAGAATGCCGCGACGGTGCAGGTAGCCAAGCGCCTGTAACACCTGGATGAAATGGTCTATCTCTCGGTGAGGTGATTTATCGAACGATTTGGCATCCGGTAAATACTCCATCGTGAAATACGGTTGGTTTTCGTGGAAGCCGTATTCGATCACGCTGACGATATTGGGGTGATGCAAGGTGGAGAGCGTTCTAAATTCGCGGGTGAGCGCTAAACGCAGATCAGTATCCTGCATGATGACCCGTTTGAGCGCAACTTTTTGGTTACGGAGCTTGTCCTGAACGAGCCATACCACGCCCATACCGCCTGCGCCTAAGCGTTCGATCACTTCATAGCGGTTGGCGATTATTTGTGCTGTCATCCGTGAAAACCTTCAAAGCGGTTAGCAGTTACTTTAGCTATTGTACTGGAACACATCTGTTGAGGGAAAAGGGGTGAAAGTGAATATTGGGGAGGGCATCCCGGCGAGATGCCCCTACAACGCACAATTATTTCCGGTAAAAGAGGGCGGAGCGCACCGCATCAGTAAGGCCGCCGCCGGGACGACCATAACGCCCCAACAGGGAAACGGGTGTGCCGGAAAGATCAATCGGGTCGTTCACCCAGAAGTCTTCGCCATTGCGCCCGACCACCAGCACCCAATGTTGATCGACATCGCTGTAAGCGGTTTGCGGTGTGGTATCGACCATCACCGGGACAGGGCGCGACGCCTGCAAAAAACTGTCGATTTGCCCGACGATGTTGCCGCCGCCGATGTCTATTTTGCTGACGAACACAATATCGGCGTAGACGGCACTCAGGGCGCTCCAACTGGTGAAATAGCCGTTGACGAAGCCGCCGCGCTGCACCATCAGGTGGTTAAATTGGTCGGGGGTGATGCTGTAACCATAGCTGTTGGCGGTCATGGTCAGGCAGGTCATCATGCAGCCCCACCGCCCGATGGTGGGTGCGCCGCCCATATTGGCTAACGGAATATTTGACCAGCGCGGGTCACGCTGCGAAAAATGGGGCGCTTTGGCTTGTGTGGCAATCACTGGAGCAGGAGCAGCAACGGGTGCGGGGGCGCTGCTGGGAACAGGGGCGGCTCCCGGTGTGGGCGCTGCCCCAACCGGAGTCGAGGGAGTCGGCGCAGCCATTGGTGCCGGAACAGTAATTTGCAACCAGAGCTTCGCGCCGAACAGTTGACCTGCCGCGTCACGTAGCCGAAAATCCCCGAAGTAACTGCCGGGTGCAGCGGGCGACTTCAGATTGACCGAGAGATCAACTTCCTGCCCCGGTGGAGTTTGCGGCACGGTCACAGGCGCTGCGCCCATCGGCGTGCCATCCACGAACACCAGTCCGTAACCCATTCCCCAAGTGGTATTGCCATTATTTTTGACACGCCACGTTTTGGTGAAGGCGGTTCCGGGTTGAATGGGCGAACCATCCGGGATGGTCAGGTCGGCCACAAAGTAACTGCTGCTTTTGGCGGCAGGCGTGGGCTGCTTGCACTGGATAATCAGATAGATGATGTCCTGACCAAACAGGTTGCCTTTGTCGTCCTGAAATTTCCAGTCGCTAAACTGCTTACCGGGTTTCATGGGTGCGGTCAGGTTCAGGCTGATTTCGACCTGCTGACCGGGCGCGGCGGCGGGTAAAGGCACTTTGGTTTGGGTGGTCATGGGTTCGCCGTCCACATGGACGAAATGGAAACCCGGCCCCCATGCCACATCACCGTTGTTCTGTACAATCCACGTTTTGGTGAACGCCGCCCCCATATCCATTGGTGTATCGTCGGGGATGGTCACATCTTTGATATAGCGCCCGTTTGCTGGCATATTTACTCTCGCTTGGTGAGTATCCGTAAATTTTTGTCTACCATATTATAGGAAGTTATGGCCGGAAGCGCATTAGCATTCGCCCAATGCGTTCGCGCTCCAGCGGGTCGAAAACGCCCAGCAGGTAAATCAACACCAGATAAGCCGCGCCCGCTATTGGAATGGTGAGGAACAGGTGGAGGTAGGGACTGATGAGCCAGACAATTCCGCCCATCAGCAGCGCCGCCGCACTTACCCGCAGCATCCGGTCGAGCCGGAAACTATCCTTGAAAGTCCGACGGAACAAGGCATAAAACAGCAGTGCGGTTAGTAAGTCGGTCAGTACGGTTGCCAGTGACGCGCCAACAATCCCAAAGGGCGGAATCAACAGCAGATTCATCACAACGTTGCTGATTCCTGTCATGATATACACCCCTGCCGCCGCCCGTTCCTGCCGCATGGAGGTCGTCAGGTTGCCACAAAATGAGGTGTACATCACCAGCGGCAAGTCCCAAATCAGGATAAAAAAGGCTACTGCCGCCGCGCGATTTTCGACGCCAAACAGGTTGACAATAATCGGTTCAGCCAGCAGCATTCCACCGACCGCTGCGGGCAGACTCAGGGCGACCATCCAGCGCACGGAACGAAAATACCAGGGCTGTATATCGTCTTCATTGGTTTCATGCACCCGCGCCAGAGTCGGCACAATCGCGTCATTAAATGCCTGTGTGATCGCCAGAAAACTCAGCGCCAGATTGTAGGCAATGTTGTACCAGCCAACGGTGCTATCCGAAACCCACCCGCTTAAGATGATGGTATCCACACGAAAGGCGAACGACAGCGCCAGATGCGTCAGCGCGAACGGTGCGCCACCCTTCAGGATGCTGCCCCACAAACGGCGATTCAGATGTAAACGAGGCAGACCCAATTGATAACGCCGCACGACATTGAGCGTCACGCCGATCAAAATCGGCAGGCTGATGAAAGACGCGAGGATGAGCCAGATAAACTGCGGGCTGATGAACAGGAAAATCGCCCCGGCAACGATGTAAATAAGCTGGCTCAAAACGCCGAGGCTGGCAGTAATATCAACCCGTTCGCTCCCGGTCAGCAGTGCCGTCAGCGGGACATACACAGCTTGCAGGAAATAGGTCAGCGTGAACAGGAACACGCTCACCACAATATAGGCGGGATAATCGTAGAGGGACGCACCGAGGGTGGTGATGACCGAACACAGCAGCGCCAACAATGCCCGCAGCGCCACCATATCCCAGAATAAATTCCGGGTTTGATCGGGCTGCCGCGCCACTTCACGCGCGAAATACTGGCTGATGCCGAGGTCGCCCAAGACCTCGAACAAGCCGACCCATGCCAGCACAATCGAATAGCGCCCGAATTCGGCATCGCCTAACTGCCGGACGATCAAAATCTGGAACAGGAAGCCAAGAACACGCAGGGCAGCCTGTGCACCCAAACCAAACAGCGTGTTCCGGGCAATCACCCGCCCGGCACTGGGTGTATTTTCACTCGTCAAATTGAATTCCGTTAATCGAAATACTGCCGCATCATCAGTTCAAAGGTCATCAATGGGGCAATTTTACCCAGCATCAGCGGTTCACGCTTGACCACATGCCGATGCATCAGGCTTTTGACAAACGGGATATTCAGGATACCCCGCTCCGCCGTCCGCCGATCATACAGCACACTTTCTGCCCAGGGACGGAGATCATGCCGCAGATACTTTGCATAATCGGCGTAGAGCGTCTCGCGCCGGGGACGCAACCGTAATTTGCGTTGGGTCTTCACCGCCAGCTTATGGAGGGTGTGAATGAACCGGTTGGTCGTCGGCAGGTATTCATCCACATCCTGTGGAATCAACGATAACTGCGGCGTTACCTGTGAGATGATCTGACGGTACAACCCTGTGCGAACCGCCAGTGGCAGCGAATACTGAAATTCGATCAGGCGATAATCCCAGAATGGAAACCGTACATCAATATGGGAACGGTAAATCGTCACCATGTTCTGAAGCATTCGGAAACAGTTGTTGACGTTATAAAAAAACTCGCCGCGCCATAAAGGATTAAACGACTCGTAGCGCTGGAATTCGTGATCGAGCGAAGCGAATGCCCGTCCAATCATCCGCTTTCCAAAATCGGGGGCATAGACTTCCTGTTCCTCGGCATCCGTCAAACCCGGCCATGTGTAGATACGGGTCATGCCATCGTAGAGGTGCTGGGTCATATCCTCATGCGACCGGGAATGAAACACGGGATCGTTGGGATCGGAATTGAACATAACCGTTCCCCCATCCCACCCGCTGAGGTTATAGTCAATCTCCCGCTGCAATTTGGGCAGCATCGAAATACCGTGCATGTGCAGCCAGCTATGAAACCCCTCTGTCAGTTTCATATGCAGTTCCAGATTGTCCAGCACCCAGCGTCCGTTCGCCAGATCAAACCAGTAATGACGGCTGCCAATGGCTCTCGCAATCCGGGCGGCATAATGGACATCGCGCGAATTAGCCTGACCGAAGGTTGCGGTCACTACCGGTTTATGCGGTGGCAGCAGACCAACAATTGCCCGCGAATCCAGACCGCCGCTCAGAAAAACCCCGGTGCGATAATCGTCTGCCGCCCGGATTTGAACCGCTTCACGTAATATCTCCGCGCCTTCCTCGACGGCATCAGCCCGTTTGACGTGATAACGCCGTTCGATCTGATTCCAATCCCAGTACCGTTGAATCCGCCATGACCCATCCTTCAGGTCAAAAACTCCGATGCTGCCATACGGAAAGCGCTGGATTCCTTCGTGAAAGGTCTTTTCTTCCAGCAGATGTTGAAAGCGGAAATATTCGGCAACAGCGGTTTCGTTCAAGACAGGCCGGACGAAAGGCGCTTTCAGGACACCTTTCACCTCCGGGGCGAAGGCCAGCTTGCCGTTCTGATAAGCATAATAATGGGGATACTGGCACAGGCGGTCGGTCGCCATCCACAAACGGCGCACCACTGTATCGTAAATGACGATGAAAAATTCGCCGTCCAGTTCGCAGGGGAAAGAATCGCCAAAAGCGCGGAAAGCTGCCAGCGCCAGTTCGGGGTGGGTGTGACCAAACGCCATTCCAGCGTGGGTGAGCCGTTTTTTCAGGCTATCCGTGCGGAACAACTCACCAGACATCAACAGCACATAGCGTCCGTTAGCGGCGACGAGGGGCTGTGCTTCCCGGTTGAAGATTCCGAGCGTACTGCGCCCCAACCCGACCAGCCGATCCGGGCTTACCCAGCAGTCGGTTCGATGCCACTCAAAGTGACTGATTGCTTGTGAAACGTTCCGAAGAAATAATCCAGAATCGGTTGTTGCCTGACCATCAATAACGCCAAAAATACCTGACATAATCATCCAGATAAAATAAAAGAACAGCAGATATCCAGATGATACAAGGATATGACCTGCGTACTATGAGAATAATTTGAATACCGAGCGAAAAATATCCGAATAAAACCTATAGATCGTGCAGTTCATCCAGATCGATCAGGTTTTGGCGCAGCGCCGTTACTGCCGCCTCGAACCGATCCTGCGCATCCAGCTTGTTCATGGCCTGTGCCAGCGTTTCGATCACCACTGTCTGTGAAAGCTGTAAGTGCTTGGCGATTTCGGTGTTATCAAAGCCGCCTGCCACATACAGCAAAACCTGCCGTTCAGTGACATTCAAGAGGCTCTGGCCTTCGCCGCCCAGCATCCCGCCGACGATACGTTCCGCCACACCCTGCCCCAGCACCATATGCCCCTGCGTGACCTTGATGATGCCGTCTACCAATTCCTGCTCATCGCCAGACTTCAAGACGTAACCATGCGCTCCGGCACGCATCGCCCGCATGATGTACCAGTCTTCCTCACGTCCGGTCAGAATCAGCACCTTAACGTTAGGTGCTTCCGCCCGCACGTTGGGCAGAATTTCCAAACCACCCTTTCCCGGCATGTTCAGATCGAGCAGCAGTACGTCCGGCAGCAGCGCCAATGTTTGCTTGAGCGCCTGATCACCATCCGCTGCCTCGCCCACGATCACAAAATCGTCGCGGGATTCGAGGAAACTCGCCAGCGTGCGCCGCAGAATCGTGTGGTCATCCGCCAGCAATACGCGAATCGTCGGCTTGCTCCGCCGTCCCAGACGCCCGGTGCCGGGTTTGGCCTGGGTACTCGTCCCGGTTGCACTCGGCGGTTTGGGCTGGGTGGCGTCTTCAACCGGTTTATCGGGCACAATCGCCGCTTCCAGTGCTGCTGCCAACGCCTCGCAGTTCTGGAAGCGCCGCACCGGATTTTTCTCCAGCGTTTTTAAGATCACACGCTCCATTTCGACGGGCAAATCCGGCGCAATCAGACGCGGCGGGGGTGGGGGCTGCTTCACTTGTTGCAGCAGCAGCGCCGGAATTTCATCCGCGTCGAACGGCAGATGCCCGGTCGCCATTTCATACAACACCACACCCAGCGAATAAATATCAGTTCGCAAGTCCAGCGCGTGCCCCTGTGCCTGTTCGGGCGAAAGATAGGCAGGCGTTCCGATGACCATGCCTTCGGCGGTCACGCGGGTGGCTTCCCGTCCCAGCGCCAAACCCAAATCCATAATCTTCACCTGACCATCGGGCGTCACCTTGATGTTGGCAGGTTTGATGTCACGGTGAATAATATGACGGGCGTGTGCATAGCCTAAAGCCTCGGCCATCTGCTTGCCCAGACTCACCACTGTTTGGGGAGGCGATGGAATGTAATTGGTGAGGGTTTGGCCTTCCACAAACTCCACCACCAGAAAATGGTAATCGCCATCTTCACTGATGTCGTAGATTGCCATTATGTTGGGATGATTCAGTTGAGCAACTGCTTTGGCTTCCTGAAAGAAGCGTTTGCGCGTCGTCTCGCGGACATGCGGCAGCAGCACTTTTAAAGCGACCTGCCGCCCCAGGCGGGTATCCAGCGCCTTATACACCGTCGCTGTTGAGCCATCGCCCAGGTGGTCTTGAATTTCGTAACGATCCTTAAGTTTGCGTCCGATCATGGCTGTTTAATTCCCGAATTGGGGGAGCACGGTTGATTTACTACGTTAGCATAACACAGACCTTTGGTTGCCGCATCTTTATCCGGCATTTTCTTTTCCCCATATCACGAATGTTTCAAAAATCGCTACATTCCCTCTGTACAATCCGCTCGATCTGTGCGATAATCCCAAAAGATAGGGTATGAGTGTTCTGCTCTGGTCTAAGACTGCATAGTGCGCTCCTGTTTTTCGCTGCGACGTCTGCTAGTTTGAGTCCACGTCTGCCCCAAACCCTACAATCGCAAATGTTTCTCTTCAGGAGTCTGTCATGACCAAGAAATTATACGTGGGCAACCTTTCCTATAGCTCTACCCAGGAACAAATTCGCACCCTGTTCGAACAGGCTGGCGAAGTTGTCGAAGTGAGCCTGATCTCTGACCGCGAAACCGGTCGCTCGAAGGGCTTCGGCTTTGTCGAAATGGCGACCGAAGAAGCTGCCCAGGAAGCCATCAAGCGCTTCAACGGCTACTCGCTGGATGCCCGCCCATTGACTGTCAACGAAGCGCGCCCGCGTGAAGATCGTGGTGGTGGTTTCGGTAGTGGTGGCCCACGCCGCGACAGCCGCCCCGGTGGCGGTGGCAATCGTGGTGGTGGCGAACGCCGCAACCGCTTCTAAATCGCGGAAATTCGCTAGAATCTCAACAGCGCAGGTATAATTACCCTGCGCTGTTTTGCTTATTGCCCTGTGTGCAAGGGAGATTATGATGGCAAAGAAAACTGCCCCCGAATATTACTGCGTTTGTGTCCGGCGTAACTATGAAGAAAACTGGCGCGCGGTCAGCAAACACCCCACCCGCACCGAAGCCGAGGAAGAACTCGAACGCCGCCGGGGCTTCACGGGCGCGTTCAACTACGACAATGCCGAACTGCGGGTCTTTTCCCGTTCCGAAGCCAAAAAGGATTTCGGCGCGGATTGGGAATACAAACCCATCGGCGGCGCTCCCACCAAAACCAAGTAAACCCGATCACTACTGCCAAACAATCTATAGACTGAATTCAGATTGGCCGGGTGGTTTTACTTCCCGGCTGATGATTCTATCCCCGCGAAATACTCCAGCAGGTAGCGATGCGCGAAGATGTACCCTCCGCCGACCTTCCGCAGCAGCCCGATTTTGGCGCAGGTGTCCAAAAAGCGGGCATAGTTCCAAGGGGCAACCCTAATCAAAACGAGTAATACACGCAGTGTAATGTGCTGCATCACCGCAAAAAAACCAAATCCAGCACCACTTATCATCCCTACCACAATACCCAGAGGCAATCCAATAGCTCGGCCATCAACCGGGCCAAAGGCTACCCCGGTTGCAATCCCCAAAAGCAGTCCAGCCACTACTCCAATGAAAAACCCATTGCGAGCAGATTGCCAAAAGCCCTGATTAGCCTTCTTGCGTATCTGAAGATTAAGGTTAGGTATCAGGCCATAAGCAAAAACAACAATCAGAGCAAGCGCAAGCCCCAGCACCCATAAGCCCAGCAGAAGCAAAAGGATGCAAACGAACAACCCCAAGAAAAACAACCGTTTTTCACCAATCGACCATACGGAGGGATCCCAATACCATTGAATAGTTTCAATAACCTTGATCTTGCTGACCCGCTTACTGCGAATAAGGAGGAACACCAGTAGCAAACTAATTGGGAAAGATATTCTTAATCCTTGTGATAAATCATTCAGTTCGAATGGGCTTTGCCAAGAAAAGTAGTTCTGAATAAGGCTGATGGCTGTGCCAAAAACTACGGCAAAAACAACCCCGCAAATAGTAACAAAGCTGGATTTGTACCAAAAGCGTTCTCGATCTTTTAACCATTCCGGCTGAAGTTCTTCAATGTAAAATATACTTTGACCAAAAGTGACCAGCTTATCCGCCAGCCATGTCAGATAATGGCGAACCTGCTCCACCTTATAACGTCCTGCCAATCGTTTCTCCACCCAGACGTTCAGCAGACGAGTCCGCCGCGATTCAATTCCCTCATCCGGTAAACGCAGTGCATCTGCACCCAGACCCTGATAAGCATAAGCCATCGCATTCAGCAAAAACGGCGTTGTCGCCATTTCGCGCAGCACGCTATCTTCGCTCATGACCTGTCGCAAACCGTTCAGTTCCGGGCGGTTGATGTATTCATCAATTTGCTCATCATTCAAGGGTTTCAAAGTCACAGCACCGCGCAAATCCAGCTTGCGGGTCAGCATATCATAATCGGCAATCCGGCTGCATACGGCAATATCCACCGCTGGATACTGTTCGCGGAACGCATTGATCGCATCTACGCAGGCATCCCGATATGGTTCCGCCACTTCATCCAGCCCATCCAGCAGCAGCAAAAGCGCCTGTTCAGCTACCCACATCTCGGCTACTTTTTTCGGCACCTGATAGCGCAGTCGCAGTTCTTCCACAATCCATTCGTTCAGCGGTTTATGCTCTGCCGCCCACGACGACAAATTGAACACCACCGGTATGGCATTTTCCCCTCGCCCTGAGGGAGAGGGGCTAGGGGTGAGGGCTTGCCTTCTCGCCACCTCAACCAATGCCTTCGCCAGTTGCAGCAGCAGAATCGTCTTGCCTGCTCCCGGTGCGCCGAGGATGAGCAGTTCCCGGTTCAAATCGTTAAAGATGTCGATAATTTTTGCATTGGGCGGCAGCGGATAATCCCCATAATCCTTGTGCCGCAGCACCGCACCGGGCGCAGCCGCCAACCCCACATCAAACGCGCCGCTTTCTTGCAGCGCATTTTCCAGCACCCCGACCACCCAGAAATCATAAACCTTGTCCAGCATTCGGGCGCGGTTGCTGTCATCGAATTCTATTTGTCCAAGACTGCTGCTTCGCCGTCCCCATCGCCACCACAGCGCCAATCCACCCGTTACAGCTATCGCAAGCAACGGAATCCACCACTGGAATTGTGGGCTTGCTGTCATGGAAATATTCAGGCTGCCTAAGCTGCTCACCAGCACCAAAGCGCCAACGGATACCAACGCAATCATCGCCACTGCGGGCAGCAAATAACGGGTGAAAGCAGCTTTGCGTTTTACAGGTTCATGATAAGTTGGCGGCTGCATTGGTGTTGGAGATGGCTGACGCTGTGGTTCAATCGCTGCTGGTGGCGCGGGGGGCAGCGGAAGCCCATCCGCCTTTTTGCCGTCGGCTGGCTCTGGTTCAGGCAGGGCTTCCTCGGCTGGTGGGGCGGCTGGCGATTCTGCCGCTGCTAATTCTGCTAACCGTTTATGCAGATCAGCAAAGGCTTCTGCCTCGTCCCGCGTGAAGTCAATGTATTGAATGGTGATGAAGATATACAGCAGCTTAAAATCGCCGCGCTTCAGCGGCACAAGCGGTTTATTCTGGCTGAGGAAATAATCGACCTCTGCCATGACCTCGCGCGAATTCTGCGCCTCCGGGGTAATGACGCTCACCAGCACGTCAGACGCATCCAAACCCTCTTGAATCGCGTGCCGGAAGTACGCGCCTTTGGGGATGTTGTCCATATCGAACCACGTTTCGTAACCCCAACCGCGCAGTTGGTCGCGCACCTTGCGGGCGAAATCGCGGTATTCACTTTTATAGCTGACGAACACCTGAAGCGTCACAGATTGTCTCCTGTGGGCGAAGACTCGCTATGACCAGTGTAGCGGGTTGGGCTTCAGAGGGCAACCAGTCAGGCTTCCCGGCTGTCGTACTGCATCTGTGCTGCCACCACTTCAGTATAGTGATCTTCCGTCCACTTGAAGATGGCTTTAATCGGTTCGCACATGGTTTCGCCCAGCGGCGTCAGTTGATATTCCACGCGCGGCGGCACTTCCGGGTAAACCGTCCGGCGGATTAACCCGTCGCGTTCCATCCCGCGTAAGGTTTGCGTCAGCATCTTTTGCGAGATGCCGCCAATCGACCGCTGCAATTCCGAAAAACGCCTCGGCCCATTTTCCAGCATTCCAAAAATCAACGGCGTCCATTTATCGCCAATGCGGTCAAGGACTTTGCGCGAAGGACAGGTTTCTGCATACAGATCGGGAAATACAAGCATGGTTTCCATCAGGTAAGTACCCCACTTTAAAGTGCCTGCTTCCCATTTTACAGTAACATGCGTATAGTGACTATTATGAGTTATCCATTGAACTGAAGGAGATATAATATGGGACAAAATACACTGCTGGTCACGGGCGCTTCCGGCCAACTGGGTCGCCGCGTCGTCGAACTGCTGCTGGAAGCCAATGCTGGTCAAATTATCGCCACCACCCGCACGCCGGAGAAATTAGCCGATTTCAGTGCGCGCGGCGTCATCGTCCGCAAGGCCGATTTTGATGATCCTGCGTCACTGGTTGAAGCCTTTAAAGGCGCGGATCGTCTGCTGCTCATCAGCACCGACACATTGGATGTTCCCGGTCGCCGCCTGAAACAGCATGTCAACGCCGTGAAAGCCGCTGAACAGGCAGGCGTCAAACAGGTTGTCTATACCTCGCTGATGAAACCCGATGCAGATTCCCCGGTTCTGATTGCGGGCGACCATCGCGGCACAGAAGAAGCCCTTGCCGCCAGCAAATTGGATTGGACAGTCCTGCGTGAAAGCGTCTATACCGATATGCTGCCTCAAGTAGTGGGACAGGCCATCCAGCAAGGGCAGTTGATGACCGCCGCCGGACAGGGCAAAATCGCTTATATCACCCGCGAAGACTGCGCTTATGCCGCCGCTGGTGCGCTGACTGCCGATTTCAACGGACGCCGCACGCTGGACATCACTGGCCCGTCAGCCATATCTCACGCTGATCTTGCTGCCATCGCCTCGAAAATTACCGGACGTAGCATTGCCTACATTCCGCTTGAACCCGCCGTGCTGGTACAGGGCATGGTTGGGGCAGGTCTGCCGCAGCCCATCGCTGAACTACTGGTTTCGTTCGATACCGCCATCGCGCAGGGCAGATTCGATGTCGTCACCAACACCGTGCAAGAACTCAGCGGACACGCCCCCACCAGCGTCGCTGATTTTCTCGCCACAAACCTCACACCCGTAACCAGCTAAACCCATCTAGCAAAACTGGGGCGATTCTTTCGCCCCTGATTTTCTCTTCTTCGCTCTGCCGCTTAGCAATTATTCCCTGACACATCCCGTGAACGAAAACGCATACATCGCAAACCCGCGCGTTTTCACCCGCAGCGTCAGCTCATGCGCCTCGAAGCCCGGATTCCGCACCAAATTATACATGCGCGGTCGATCTACCAGCACTCGCCCATCCGCTGCTATATCTGCTCCGCGTATCGCTTCACTCAACGGCCTGTCATCCTGCCAGATTTCGACTCCGACCGCCTCCGGGTGCAGCATTCTTTCGATCATCTCCGCATGTGGGCTGAACACCGCGTTCACCTCCACCGCTTCATAGGGGAGTTGAATAATCGCCTCAGTTTGTCCCTGATAGGCCAGAAATTGTTCGCCCGCCTGCCATGCCCCACTCACATAAAATGCGCCGCGCTGACGTTCTTTCGGCAGGATATACAACATCGGTGCGCCGCCCGCGTAACCTTCCGGGTTGCCCAACGCCCCGCGATCTAAACCGGTATGGAGTTCCGGCGTTGGACGGTAGCACACCGCACCGGGACGATCTTCCGCGCGGATCGGCTGCATAATCGGCGGCAGATCAAGATTGGGTTCGCGGTCGCGCAGCACCGTCTGGATTGCCCGTTCAAATTCGCCATAACCGCCCTCGCCATAACTTTGATAACGAATGTAACCGTCCTGATCGATCAGATACTTCGCAGGCCAAAAACGATTGGCGAAGGCATCCCACGTCTGAAAATTGTTATCCAGCAGCACCGGATAACGAATATCCTGTTCATGGACGGCCATTTCGATTTGTGATTTCTCGCGTCCGAACGGGAATTCCGGGGTATGTACCCCCACAATCGTCAGCCACTTTCCATAACGGTTGTGCCATTCGCGCAAATACGGCAGTGTTCGCAAACAATTGATGCAGCTATACTCCCAAAAATCCACCAGTGTCGCCCGCCCACGCAGTCCGGCTACAGTCAACGGACGTTCCGTATTCAGCCATTCACCCGGCGCAAATTCCGGCGCACGGACTACTCGCGGTTTCAGCAGCGTTTCTTGTACCATATCATCCCTCATTACCATCAACGCTGGTTCAATTATAACCACCTTAAAACAAACAGGGCGCACCTGTTCCGGCACGCCCTGCTGATCTTTTAAACTTAACGTCTGTGCGATGGCGGTTTGGAATTAGCCGCTAATCACTTCTGGCGCGCGTGTCGCCCGCGCTGCCACCTTCACCACATACCCTTGACGCCGCACCTCAACCCCCGGCATCTCCGCCGCTATTGAATTGATTGACGATTGCAGTAATCCAGTGCGGTTAAAGTTCTCTACCGATGCCTGATCGTCCCAGAACAGCACCAACTGGGCACTGTTCGGGTCATCAATTTGTTCTAGCAAATACCCGGCACGGAAACCGGGGCGCGCCCGCACGACCGGCAAATAGTGCGTCTCAATTGCGTCACGCAGTTGCTCCATCTGGTTCAGCGGGACCTGGATAGCCGTAACCTGTGCGTACATGCCGCACCTCCCAACCTATGCAATGCATTTGCAAAACGAAACAGGGGGAACGATGTGAACAACTCTTGCTCACCATTATAGGCCTTGAATGGAGATTTTTATCGACCTTCAGGGCACTAAATTGCACAAATCCCGTAGGAAATTCGTCATAATCATACTCGTTAAATGTCACTATAGCTTGACTCTACCTGTTCAATAAATGAAATCAGGATTAATCTGTAGGGTATGTAAGTGTTTGATGGCGAATGGATACGCATTCTGGAAAACATCGCTAACTGGAAAACCTTCATGCCACACACCTTGCTCGTTGATGCCATCAGACAAAACCGACCACAGTTGTACCCGCTTTTTACACAAACTGGATACGCAGTAACAGCCCTCGAAAATATGCTGCACATGCAGGCATTTCGGGATGCTGAAACCCATATCAGCCTGCTCCTCAGCGAAATGAGTTGCGGGATAAAGTTGTGCCGGGTGGTTCTGGCGACCAGATTGTTCGGCCTGCTCCCAGGGAAGGTATTAGGAAAGGCGAAGCGGCACAATTTACGAAAAATGGTCAGACTTCTGTAGCAATCCTTCGGGATAGTTATGGGCAACCAGTCGGCACTATGGTATGAATTATCCGTTTTAAATGTTACAGTTTTGACACACATATTAAATTACTTCGCTCAAAGACTATTATGTGTGTAAACCTTTATTCATATCTGAGCTAAAATTATACGATGTCAATCATTATAATTTCGGAATTGCGTCTATTATTTCATTAGGGAATATACTACAGTTTGCAGAAATCCCGGCATTTTTCGTCGCCACCTTTTGGCTTCAGAACTTCCCGGAATCAGCCGCAATGACCAGCCTTACGAATCGGAATCCCCATATGGGCTTGTCAGATCGATAGTTGTGGCAGATTAAATCATTTAAGGGCACTCGATTTAAGAATCGAGTGTGGAAAGTTGGATCATGAACTTACGGGTAAAACTTCTGGTTGGCTACCTCTTTGTAGCCGCTCTGGTCGGAATTGTAGGCATCATTAACCTTAACGCCTCAAGCGCGATTGACGCATCCTTTGAAAAACTGCGGGATGTCACCCTGCCCGCTAACCAGACCATCCAGCAAATGCGCATCGATGGTGAAACCCTGCTGCGGGTCGCCAACGAACTGGCCTTTGTCTATGCCATTAATGCTGATCAGGAAGAACTGGACGCAGAAGCCGAAGAATTAGCAGAAGCTGCTGAACACCTGAATGAGGGCTTAAGCCGCTATCTCCAGTTGGTGGATGTTAATGCACCCGGCCAGGCTGAACTGACTGCGGCGCTGCAAACCGCTGTGGACAGCTTGAACGAAGAGGGGACACAACTGCTGACGGCCATTCAGCAAAATGCGTCGATTGAGGAACTGAATGAAGTCCGTGAGGTACTGGTTGCCACCGAAGATACCTTCGTCGAAGCTCTCAATCAGGCCTTTTCCAGAAAAAGCGATGAACTCACTACAGAAATGGTCGGTATTGACGACGAAATCGCTACCAGCACATCGACCATCATTATCCTCCGTGTAATTTCGATGGTCGTCGCCATTACCATTGCCTTATTTTTCTCGAACGCTATCACCAGGCCGATTCGCCTGCTCACCCATACAGCCCAACAAATGACTGCTGGCGATTATTCGCAGCGTGCAGTCGTCAATACGAAGGATGAAATCGGGACGCTGGCTGACGCTTTCAATACCATGACCGAAGCTGTTCGTCAGCGCCAGAACGAACTGAAGGAATTGAACCAGACGCTTGAACAACAGGTTGCCCATCGCACGCAGGCATTAACCCAGAGCGAAGGAAAATACCGCCTGCTGGTCGAAAACAACCCGGATATCATCGTCACCACCGACCGCGAATTCCGCATCCAGTACATCAATATGGGTGGGGACAGCAGCGCACAAGTCATGGGACTCAATACCCTGGATTTCATTCACCCGGATTATATTCCTGTTGCGAAGGCAGCTTTCGAAGAAGCCTTGAACGGCAGCCCCCTGGTCAACTACGAAGTGCAGGGACAGGGATCGGGCGAATCCCCAAGCTGGTACAAAAGTCGCGTTCAACCCATTCTGGAAAATGGCAATATTATTGGCTTGATGTTGATTTCGACCGACATCACCGAACTGAAACGCCTTGAAGCCGATGTAGAACAGCAGCGTATGTTTCTCCGCCGTGTAATCGATTTCACGCCCAGTATGATCTTCGTCAAGGATTACGATGGCAAGTTCGTGCTGGTCAATCAAAAACTGGCGGAAATTTATAACACACCGCCGGAACAATTAATCGGCAAGGGCGACTCGGATTTTAATCCGAACAATGCAGAAGTCGCAGCCTTCCTGAAAGCCGATCAGGAAGTCATTGAATCGGCAACGCCGCTGTTTATCCCGGAAGAATCGGTCACCAATGCCGAAGGGGAAACCCGCTGGTTCCAGACCACCAAAGTACCCATCGTAAGCGTTGATGGTGAGGTGCGACAGGTGTTAGGTTTATCGACCGACATCACCGAACGGAAACGGGCAGAAGCCGAGCGCGAAAAACTCATCAGGGATTTGCAGGCCGCCAAACGGATTGCCGAAGAAAATTCACGGCTCAAATCGGATTTTCTCGCTACCATGTCCCATGAAATCCGCACACCCTTGAACGCCATCGAAGGCTTCACCAGTATCATGCTCACTGGCATGGGCGGCGCACAGTATAACGACAAAACCGAACGCTATCTGGATCGGATCAACGCCAACAGCAAACGTCTCTTGGCGCTGGTGAATGACTTCCTCGACCTTTCGCGTATCGAGTCCGGGCGCTACGAACTCGCCGATCAGCCATTTTCACCTGCCGCACTTGCCCAACGCTGGCAGGAACAAATCGGCGCATTGGCCGAGAAAAAAGGTCTGGCTTTCGACCTTAATCTGGATCCGCATCTGCCCGAAAAAATCTATGGGGATGAAGAGGCCATCTCAAAAATTGTCCTGAATTTACTCACAAATGCCATGAAGTTTACCGAACAGGGTAAAATTGGCCTGCATGTCGCCAATGGTGGCGGTAACTGGTCAATCACCGTTACCGATACAGGCATTGGCATTCCGCCCCATGCCCGCGAATATATCTTTGATGAATTCCGGCAGGTTGACCAAACCTCCCGACGTAAATATGGTGGTACAGGATTGGGGTTGGCAATTGTTCAAAAACTCACCCGCTTTATGGGTGGGAATATTACCCTGACCAGCGAACTGGGACAGGGAAGCAGCTTTACCGTATCGCTGCCTGTAAAACTAACGACATAAGTGTGGAGTGGAAATAATAATGGAGATCACGCGAAATCTGCTTCTGGGCTGGGATGTAGTCGTCATTGATGACGAACAAGACAGTCTGGATGTCGCCCAGATTATTCTGGATGAATACGGCGCAAATACCTTTACCGCCCGCAACGGTCAGGAAGGACTGGAACAGGTTCGGAAGGTACGGCCCCGTTTTGTTATCTCGGATATTTCTATGCCAGTTATGGATGGCTGGGGATTCATTCACTCTCTGGCGGAAGACCCAGCCATCAAGCATATCCCTGCCATCGCTCTCACCGCCCATGCCATGCTTGGCGACCGGGAACGCGCGATTGCGTCCGGCTTTTACAATTATCTTTCCAAGCCGCTGAATGCGGAAACCTTTATCTACGATTTGCTCAAACTGCTGGTCGAAATCCCCGAACTGGCACAGGATTTGAACATCTGAAAGGCACATGAACATGGCGAGAAGTGATTGGCGTCTTCTGGTCGTTGAGGATGATCCCGATGGTCAGGAAGTTGTAGCGACCATTCTGGAATATCTCAAAATTCCGATTGATGTTGCCAGTGATGCACAGGAAGCCGAAGCATTTTTGTTCAATTCCGGCAACGTTTATCACGCCATCATCCTTGATCTGGCGCTGCCCGATAAAGATGGATGGACGTTGTTATCGGAAATTCGGGGAAACGCGGCTACTGCCGAGACTCCCTGCATCGCCATGACTGCTTACCATACTTCAAAACTGCGGGAAGAAGCCTTGATCGCTGGCTTCACCGCCTATTTCCCAAAACCGATTGACACTACCTCTTTTTTGAGGGCACTGGAATCAATTTTAGGTTGATTTTCGTTCAATAGAATTTCGCGTATCGGGCAGAAGGGGGATTTCTGCCCAGTCAGGTGACAACGATGTATAGCAAGGTAAATAATATGGCCCATCAGATTTCGTGGATGAATCCACCTTCTGTCTTGCATTTGAAATTAGAGGGCACGGTCAAACAACAGGACTATATCGAGATTTCGCGCAGCCTTATTGATTCTCTGAATCAGGGAAGCGAACGGATAGCGCTGGTCATCGACATCACAAATACGAGAACAATACCTTTCCCCAACGAGGATGTACGGGCGTTACAGACCTTTGCCTACCACCCATACCTGAAATGGATCATCATCATAGGCGAGAACAAATTAATCCGCCTGATGCTCATGCTCACCTTAAACCTGAGCAAAGTAAATCTGAGCACCTTCAACACCTACGAACAGGTCGAAAGTTACCTAGAGGTACTCAAGTTATAGATCGCTTACTGATCCACTGTCACCCGTTCCACAATCCCCATAATCACCGCCCGCGCTGGCCCGGTTCCCCGCTTGCCGATAATTTGACGACAGCTTGACCCTTCATCCAGTACCAATACCACATCCCCAACACCCGCCTGCACGTCGTCTAAACAGATGTCATAGGTGCTGGATTCTTCCCCGTCCAGTTCCAAACGTGCGACCATCATCAGCTTCCGTCCATCAAACAGCGAATGTTTCACTGTGCTGACTACCGACCCCTTCACCCGCCCGATATACATTACTGTTTTCCCTTTTTCTCTTGCTTCTTCTTGGCGTCTTTGCGGTGAATAGCTTCCCCCAAAAACACCTTCCATGCTACGCTGTCCGCGTCGTACAGCGGGCGGTCATCCACATCATCGACAATGCCCACCACCGCCGCATCCACCGGCACGAACTGAACCGGCAGCGCGAAGGCCGCTTCTTTGGAAGCCACCACAAACACCAGTTCACCGACTCCGGCCTGCTGGGTCGCATCCACCGCCACATAAGACTCACCATCCGGTTGGCGGTTGATGTCCAACGGCTGCACAATTAGAAACTTCACGCCTTCCAGCCCTTTTGCTTTCTGGCTGGCGACCAGATTTCCTACCACTATCGCAAATTTCATGTCTAACCTTTAGCAAATATTGTGATCTGCTGCGCTGCTATTCCAGTATCTTTACCAAAAAAATCTCTCTGTGAAACCTCAGTAACTCTAGGAAAATCACGCAACCGAAGTATTGATTCCCTCCCTCGTTTACGGGGGAGGGTTAGGGTGGGGGTATCCGTTTACTTTCCTGAGGTTACCTCTGCGTCCTCTGCGTCTCTATGGTACAAAATTTCTCCCTTTAAAACCGTCGCTTCTCATCAATCCGCCCCGTCCCCTTGCTGATCGCCACGCGGATAGCTTCCTGTGCCGCTGGCGTCCCGATGCGGTTTAACATGTCCATCACCGCTTGCCGGATTTGTGGGTCACGATTTTTCAGCGCCTCACCCAACCCCGACACCGCCATATCGCCCATACCTTCCAGCGCCCCGGCGGCGGCCTGTCGTACCACATCGTTGCGGTCAACCAACGCCTCGGCCAGTGCTACGACCGCCCCCGGCTCACGCATCGACCATAACGCATCTGCCGCGCTGCGCCGCACCTTCCAATCGTTATCCTTCAGCGCCTCCGCTAATCCCTCCACCGCCGCTTCACCAATTTTGCCCAGCGCCCCGGTTGCTTGCCAGCGAATATCGTTATCCGGCTCTTTGGTCAAAATCCGCAGCAGTTCCGGCACAGCCGAAGGATGTCCAATATCGCCCAACGCCTTACACGCCGCCATCCGAATGCGCCCATCTTCATCGCTCAACGCATCCAGCAAACCGGGTACAGCCGCCGGGTCTTGGTAACTGGTCTGTTTCGCCAGCATGAATCCCGCATCCACCCGCACATCACGCATGGTATGCTGAACCGCCCCGACCAGCGCCGCGTAAGCCGCCGGATGATTCATCTGCGCCAGCGTTTTGAGTGCCGAACGCCGTTCTTCTGCATTATGGCTGTCCAATGCCGCCACCGCGCTCTTGACCGCTGGCGGAGCATCCCGCGCCACCGCCACCGTATGCGGTTGCGACTCGCCTTGAATCTCCCACAATCGCCGGATGAGTTTATCCCACGGCGGTCTGGCTTGATCGGTAAAATCCAGATATTGCAGCATCTCCAATTGCGGATGCAGCCGATCTGTGGGCTTCAGCAGCAGCGGAATTACTTTCACATTCGCCCCCTGCGCGAATGCCCACTCATAAGTCACATATTCCGACTTCTGCGCGTTGGGCGAAATCACCAGCACCAGTGCGAACGAATCTTTGATGGCGTAATTAATCGCCTCGCGCCAGTTCTCGCCCGCCCGCAGTTGCTCGGTATCAATCCACACACGAAAACCTGCTGCCTGAAGCTGGTGGATGAGCATCTGCGAAAAAACTTCTTCTTCGTGCTTGTATGACACAAAAACATGTTGTTCCATGCATGACTCCTCATTGCCAACCCGCAGACACGGTTGTACCGAAATTGCCTTAACAACAAAACGATCTATTGGCTGCCATGAACACCCCAGATGCGGATGGCAGTGTCGCTATCAGTCGTAGCCAGCAGATGACCATCCGGGCTGAATGCCAGTTTGATGCTGACGCTGCGATTACCCCGTTGCGAACTATCGGTAAACAAGACCGTTTCGCTTTCCACATCAGCCACAACAAATGTGCCCGTAGACCAGTCGCCCGCCGCCATCAAACTGCCGGATGGATTAAACTTGATTGATGACCCCGATCCACCTGTGCTGCTGCTGATGGAAAAGGTGTGTACCCCGGTTTCAGCATCCCATCCCGTCATTGCCAAATTGGAACTGTTGCCTGATACCACCAGCGTTTTGCCATCAGGACTGAAGGCAAGCTGTAAATTACCACTCATGCGTTGTGACCATAATTCCTCACCAGTGGCCGTAGCCCACAACTGCACCCCGCCGTTCGTATAATTCCCCGCCGTCGCTACGGTTGTGCCATCAGGGCTAAAAACAACGACATCCGTCTGACCGCTGCCCACATCAATCATATGCAGGCGTTCACCCGTCTGCACATTCCAGATATTCAGCAGCGCATCCCGTCCCACGCTGGCAAGCATCGTTCCATCCGCGCTGTAAGCCACGCTCATAACGGCCTCGGTATGGCCCAAAAACGCCGTCCGTTCGCCCCATGTCTGCGTATTCCATATTTTGACGGAAGCATCAAAGCCCGATGTCGCCAGTTCACTCCCATCCGGGCTGAACGCTGCCCCGGTCACGACGCCTACATGATCGGTCAAAGTGGTGATCAGAATCTTCGTCCGCACATCATAGATTTCGACAACCCCTTCCCACGAATACGACGCCAACAAACGCCCATCCGGGCTGAATGTTATCCCGGTCGAAAGCGTTGATGCAAGCTCAGTGATTTCGACCAGTTGCTCAGCATTATCCGGCGTAATCGGCACAAGATCAGCCGAAATCGCGGATTCAACCACGCGCAGCAGCGATGCCGATACCCATCCGGTTCGGCCATCCAGCAGTTCGACCGAAAGCCACGCCCCATCTTCGCTCTCGTCAACAATTGACACGCTCATATTCGGCGGCAGCGAAAAAATGACCGCCCCATTCGGACGACTGCGAACATTGATGTCGGAGTCTGTGGCGACAAAACCCACAAGGTTAGCAGGGACTTCTTGTGCGGTGGTGTGGAGGGGGAGCAGACTAATGAAAGCAATAAAGATGATATAAAAAATCCGGTTCTGTTTCATGGATATTCAGCGTGGAAAACCTGCTGCTTGCCCAGCAGCGGGATGCGCTTTCTCCTTCCGCATGTACCCCAATGCAAAAATGAGGTCGTCATAAACAGCCTATGGCCCATTATAGTCTAATTCCAGCAAACCCTTTGCGCGGCTGGCTTTGGCGAACCCACCCTTAGTTTTAATGGGGTTGCACCTTAACTCACTTTCCACGCCTCGACCGCCGCCATCGCCGCATCCGTCCCAATGTGCTCCAGCGCGTCTGCGGCTGCCTGCTGCACATCCGGGTTTTTGTCATGCAATTTATCGATCAACCCGGCCACCGCCGCCGCACCCAGCGCCACCAGTGCATCCGCCGCTTTCTTGCGCGGAATCGCATAGCGCGTGCTCATCTCTCGCAGCAGTCGTGTTACTTCAGCACTCTGATTTTCCATAATCGCCGCTCCTTAAATCTGACAAGTTCGATTTTGTGTTCTGGGTTTACGCATACCTTGTCGCTTTAACTTTCGCCATTTACCTTCTCTATTCTACCCCATTCCGCCCCTGTACAGCCCCCAATCGCCGGAGGAATCGCTGTAAGTGCGACACCAGCTTGGGCACACCCGCCGCATACAGATTTTCCGAGCGAACATCCAGAAACTGTGCCCCCGTCAGCGACAGCGGTACAGCGGTTGACTCATCACCACCCGCCAGCAGCGGAAAAATCGTTATCTTCTGCATCTGTGCATACTGCAATTCCGCCCGCACCCACTCGGATTTCTTGGCATCCGGTGACAGAATCACCACCACACAGCCCGCATTTTCAATCGCGTTCTCAATCGCCATCTGCCACGACGGATCACCCGGCGTCAGCGCCTCATCCGTCCACACAATCAGTCGTTCATCCTGCATATCATCCCGCAAACGCACCATCATCGCGGCATCCCGGCGGCTGTAGCTCATAAAAATATGCCGGGGAATCGCCTCTTGAATCAACTCCGCCGTGAACATCATCCGCTGGTCATCGTCGCGTAGCGTATTCAGCACCAGTTCCAGCACACGTTCCGGGTTAATATCCACCAGCGCCCGCAGCGCCGCCGTTTGCACCTCACTGCTGCCCCGCAGTAGCCCATCCATCAGTGTGGTGGTCGCCCGCGCATCGCCCGCCCGCGCCAGAGCCAGCGCCGCCGCCGTGCGGATATTCTGCGCAGGATGCCGCATGATATTCACCAGTGCTTCACGCGCCGTCCAATCATCCATGTGGGCAATATCGGCCACCGCTTTCCGCAAATCGTTCGGATCGCTGCTGGTCATCGCGGCCATCAACGGTTTCAGACCTTCCGGGGTGTTGGATGTCCGGCGGTTGAACTCGTGCGTCATCTGGGTTTCTTTGAGGATTTGGAATAATTTATCCCACGGACGCTTGCGGAGATCGCTGAAATCCAGCGATTGCAAACCGCGTAATCGGGATGGCAGCGTGGTGGCCTCGAATACGGTGGGCAGGACGCGAACCCCTACCCCCAGCGCAAATGTCCATTCGTAGGTCATGTACTCAAATGCCCGCGCCTGTGGGGTCATCACTGCGATCAGTGCGAACGCATCACGAATGGCCTCATCAATTTCCGAGCGCCAATCCTTGCCTGCCGAAACTTGCTCCGGGTTGGTATCAATCCATACCGTAAAGCCGCCGCGTTCCAAACGCCGCTTGACCTCTTCAGCATATTCAAAATTTTCCGGCGCATACGAAATAAAGATGTGAGCCATGCACAGGCAATTCGGCAATTCAGGTTACATTATGCCTACCATACTTGAAGTATGCGGATATTGGCAAATAGCGAAGGAGAACCTTACCCATGCCGGTTATCAAGCACAATCCTGTGAAGCTGTATCCTCAATATCGAAATTACAGCCATGCTATCGAAATCGCCAGTGGTTCACGCCTGCTGTTCATCAGCGGACTCAACGGCTATTTAGAAGATGGGAAAACCATGCCCGAAACCTTCGAGGAACAGGGCGACCTCATCTGGAAGCATCTCGGCACAATTCTCGAATCAGCGGGCATGACCTATCAGAATATTGTTTCGCTCAGAACCTACTTGGCGAGTCCTGAATACGACGAACCCAATGTTCAGTTGCGAATGAAATATCTTGGGGCGCATCAACCCACCTTGACCGTAATCTGCGCTCAACTCCTGCTCCCCAATTGGAAACTCGAACTCGAAGCCATCGCCGCCGAATAACGTCAGAACTTTCGCCCGTTTTTGTTTTAACCCCGCCTGAATATTCGGGATTTTTGCAGGAGGCGCACCCGTGTGTGCGCCTCCTGCGCTTTCACAATCTACGCCACCGAAAGCACAACCTTACCGCGTGTACGCCCGGTCTTGACGTGCTCATGCGCTTTGCCTGCTTCCGCCAGCGGCACGACCAGATCAATGAAAGGTTTCACATGTCCGGCGTCGATCAAATCGGTGATCGCGTTCAACTGTGCCGAATCGACATGTACCAGAAAACTGCCAACCTGGATGCCCCGTTTCGCCGCTTCATCTTCCGGCGGATGTCCGGCAATCGACACCAAAAAGCCGCCCGGTTTTATGACCTTCAGCGAACGCGCGAGCAAATCCCCGCCCACGCAGTCCATCACCACGTCCACATCATGCACCACATCTTCAAACAGTGCAGCCGTATAATCCACCACGTCGTCAGCGCCGATTTCACGCAGAAAATCCGCATTCCGCGCCGATGCCGTGCCGATCACCCGTGCGCCTTTCCACTTCGCCAACTGCACCGCCAGATGCCCAACGCCGCCCGCTGCCGCATGGATCAAAATCGTTTGACCCGCTTGCAGATCAGCGACATCGAACAACCCTTGCCATGCCGTCAGCGCCGCCAGTGGCACAGCCGCCGCCTGAATGTGATCCAGCGTTTTCGGCTTCCGCGCCAGATGGCTCACCGGGACAGCCACATACTCGGCATAGGCGTTGCCCACTTCCGGGAAGCGCACCATGCTGTAAACTTCATCTCCCGGTTGATACTCACTCACGCCCGCGCCAACCGATTCCACCACGCCGGATATATCCCAGCCGACGATCAGCGGAAACGGATTGTTCAACCGTCCTGCCATCCCACTGCCCGCCCGCGTCTTATAATCCACTGGATTCACCCCGGCGGCATGAACCCGCACCAGCACTTCGCCCGCCTGTGCTTCTGGGCGCGGTGCATCTTCATAAATCAGCACCTCAGAACCGCCATACGCATGGATGCGGGATGCTTTCATCGTTGCCATGTTGTGACCTCCTGTATCACGCTTTACACATGTGGATTATAGGAGTATCCTTTCCCAACGGAAGTACGCACAATTTTGTGATGTAGTATCAAAAAAGGTACTGTCAATGCGTTATCGAGAGTATGGGTGTCCCGTAGAAGCAACTTTAGATGTCATCGGCGGCAAGTGGAAAGGCGTCATCCTCTTTCACCTGATGGATGAACCCAAACGCTTTAACGAACTGCGCCGCCTCCTACCAGAAGTCACCCAGCGGATGCTCACCTTGCAACTGCGCGAACTCGAAAATGATGGCGTCATCCACCGCGAAATCTATCCGCAGATACCGCCCAAAGTCGAATACTCGCTCACCCCGTTTGGTGACACGCTGAAACCGATTTTGCTTCTCATGAAGGATTGGGGCAGCGAATACACCACCAAAGTGATGGAACTGCGTAACGTCGAACCCGCCTGAGTTGTAGGTTAATGGGGAATGCAGAGAAGTTTTATTGATGCGTACAGCGATAAACGAGCCTGAATGGATAACTAAAATCTCGCCACAGAAGATGATTTTCGTAGGGGCAGACTAAGCGCAGCGCATGTCTGCCCGTATCATTCACAATCACTCACCCCCATTTTATCACGCTTATCCTGTATGACCGTCGGTATTCTCGTCATCTCTAGCCTATCCTGTGCTGTGAAATCGAAGTGAAACTTCGCCGCCGAGATGCAATATATCCCCATTATTGAGAACAAGAGGTTCAATAATTCGTTTGCCATTAACAACTGAACCGTTGGTTGAACTCAAATCCTCAAATACGTATGTACCATCTTCCGTTTGGCTTATCATTGCGTGGCGGCGGCTTACACTGCGATTATCAATAAAAATATCATTGCCAACATCCCGCCCAACAATCATGACGGGCTTATCTAAGTGCCAGGACTTCCCTTGATTCGGCCCTTTGGTTTGAATAATCCATGCGCCAGATAGGTTATTGGGAGAAATGAAAGGTGTATTCTCGATAGAAGCGTGAGTTTTAGTGTCCTGTTCCTGTTGGAGTTTTTTAAGCCAATCAGTCAATTGTGTCCACTTGGCTTCAGGGATTGGATTTTCAGTGAAATCGAGCGGTTTCAATATCGAAAGGCGAGGATGAAGGGGTGTAAACCGAACAATAATCGGTATAACCCGCAAACCTAACCCAAGTGCAAACGCCCATTCGTGGGT
>JAIOHM010000122.1 GCA_019912965.1 Anaerolineae bacterium | reverse complement strand
ACAGGAAGAAAGTGAAAGGCGGTTCGCTGAACTCACCCACAAGATTGAAGAAGCGCTGGTTCGTACCGAAGGTGCGACGGGCAATCTGCTGCAAATTGTGGATGAGGCGATTAAGGACGCCAAAAAAGAAGCCGAAAGTTCTTTTCGGGTGCTTTCTTTGCTGCTGCTGGCGGAACAGCAGGTACGAGCGAATAACCGTGAAACCGCGATTGCGACCCTGGAAGAAGCCATCAAACTTGACCCCAATAATCAGACCACTAACTATCTGCTTGGATATTTATATGTGGGGCGCAAGCGGTTTGAAAAAGCAGTCGAACATCTGGAACGTGCTTTGAAAATTGATCCCAATTTTGCGCCTGCGCTGGCGGCAATGGGGCTGGCACAAAGCCGCATGGCGAATCAGGAACAGGATGATTTTAGCCGCAACCAGCTTCGCGCTCAGGCCGAAATTAACCTCACCAAAGCCCTTTCTTCTGACCCCGGCCTGATTGATGCGGACAACGAATCTTACTTTGGTACGCTTGGCGGCATTTATCGGCGTCAGGGACGGCTGGACGAAGCGCTGAAAATGTATGAATCGGCAGTGAATGTGACTCCCAACAATTCCTACCCGGTGGGCAATCTGGCGATGCTGTATAAAAAACTCAACCATGAGGAAAATGCACAGACCATGTATGAACGGGTGATTGAGATTGCTGAGTCGATTCTGGATGACCGTCCAGGCGATGTGTGGGCGCGGTTAGACTATGCACAGGGGCTGCTGGTCAAAGGGCAGACGAAAAAGGCGCTTGACCAGTATCGGAATGTGATTGATCGGCTCAACGAACCCAGTGCGCTTGAGTCTGCGCTGGGTGGGCTGCGTTTTCTGGAAAATACAGCCGTGCCGATTGATAGTCTTGAAGCTGCCATGCAGTTGCTGCAAAACGCGATTGAAGGAATGCACAGGGATTAAAAGATGCTGCTGGCAGTTGATATAGGCAATACCAATATTCACTTTGGGCTGTGGGATGGGCAAAAGTGGCGTGTTACGTGGCGGGCGCGAACCGTTGCCAACAAAATGGGAGATGAATATGCGGTGCTGCTGCGAAATTTTTTGCACTCCGCTGCACTGGATTTTCAGGATGTTAAACATGTGGTGCTGGCGAGTGTGGTACCCGTGCTGACGGAGGCATTTCGCCAGCTTGTTCCACGTTATTTTCATACGGATGTGCTGAACATTAATCATATGGTCAATACAGGGATTCAGGTTGCGGTTGACCTGCCCGAACAGGTGGGAGCAGACCGGATTGTGAATGCCGCTGCGGTGAAGATGCTCTATGGTGGCGGCCCGGCAATTGTCATTGATTTTGGAACCGCCACTACCTTTGATGTGATTTCGGAGGAGGGGGCTTATATTGGAGGAGCTATTTCACCGGGCATTAATGTGGCGCTGGATGCTTTGGTCAGCACCGCTGCCCGTCTGTACAAGGTTGAACTGACTGCCCCGCCCTCTCCTATTGGCCGTAACACAACTCAGGCCATGCAAAGTGGTGTTTTTCTTGGGTATGTGTCGCTGGTCGAAGGGCTGACTCATCGGCTCAAAAATGCCTTGCAGGAAGAGTCGACTCAGGTCAAGGTCATTGCTACAGGCGGTTTAGCACCGCTGTTCAACCAGCACACAGATATTATTGATGAAATTGTTGATTCCCTGACCCTGGACGGGATGCGGGTCATCTGGGAGCTGAATCAGGGTTTGTAACCCGGAAACATCAGCCGTTCCAGTACATCATACCGCCAAAGCACCAGCAGAATCACACTCCATGCGGTCATGCTGGCAGCAATGGTTCCTATATCTTCCAGCGAAAGTGGTTTCATTTCAAAAAAGTCGCGCAGGGCGGGAACAACCATCACCACCCCGAATAAAATCAGCATTGCCAGTACCAGCAGCAGGCGGCGCGGGTCATATGCAGGAGCGCCGCCGTTGCGCCAGTGTTCGCGTTCCCGTTCGGCCAGCATAATAATCCAC
>JAIOHM010000121.1 GCA_019912965.1 Anaerolineae bacterium | reverse complement strand
ATCTTCACGCCGCTGATCTGGCTGACTTCTGTCTTGATCGTGCGGACGCAGCCATCGCAGCCAATGTTCGGTACCTGAAATGTTTTGCTTTCCATCTGAATTGCTCCTCAATTGAATCTATTCACTAACTTCGAGTCTAGCGCGCTTTTGTCAGAAGCCTACCCGCCATTTAGCGGGATTTTCCACGCCATATGGCGGGTTATTTCGATGACCAAATTGTGTTATCTTCACCCTTAGAGGCCAATAAATCGGCATCTCTTACGAAACTTGGGTTTCTCAGCATCTTGGTGGGGTAATCATGCGCGTACTTTTGGCGGAAGATCACAATCTGGTTCGGCAGGGGACTCGCCTGTTTTTGGAAGGCGAGGGAATCGAAGTGGTGGGTGAGGCCGCTAATGGACGTGAAGCCGTAGAAATGGCACGCAGCCTGCATCCCGATGTGGTGGTGATGGATATTCACATGCCGGAACTCACAGGCATCGAAGCCACCCGGCGTATTCGGCATGATTTGCCGGATGTGCGCGTGCTGGTGCTGACGGCCTACGATACCCCGGCTTATGTTCATGCCCTGCTGGATGCGGGCGCGGATGGTTTCGTCCTCAAAACGGCGGAACTCTCAGCACTGCTCAAAGCGCTGCGCGAGGTTGCGGTTGGGCATCAGGCTTTTGATCCCGGCGTTATGCGGAAAGCCGCGCTTGATATGACTGAAGACCTGACCGACCGCGAACGGGATGTACTGCTGGCGGCGGCGCGGGGTTTGACCAACAAGCAGATTGGTGCGGAATTGTTTATTTCTGACCGGACGGTACAAGGACACCTTCAAAATATTTACCAGAAATTCGGCGTGACCACCCGCACCGAAGCGGTGACGACCGGCTTCGCGCGTGGGTTGATTCCGCTGGAAGGGGGCGAGGCTTGAACAGCTTGATCGTGATTTTGCTGACCGCATTCCTGATTTCGCTGGTGTTTAATGCGGTGTTGTTCCTGCGGGTTTTACGTCCGTTGCATCAATTGTCCGCGAAGGCCGCCCGCCTTGCCGAAGGGGATTTCGCCGCGCTTGACCAATCCTGCGGGGGATTATCGGAAATTGATACCCTGCGCCGTTCGATGCTGGCGATGGCTGGACATTTGCAGCGCGAACAATCGCAGAGCAGCGCCTATGCCGGGGCACTCACGCGCGGGCAGGAATCCGAACGGCGGCGGCTGGCGCATGAGCTTCATGATGACACTGTACAGGTTTTGATTGCGATAGGACAGAGCATTGATCTGGCGCGTAATTTTCAGGAACGTGACCCTGCTCGTGCCAAAGAACTACTCACCAGCGCCCGCCAGCAGTCAACTGAAGCGGTAAATGGTTTGCGGAATTTGATCGCTGATCTGCGCCCGCCCGCGTTGGAAGAATTGGGGCTGACGGCGGCGTTGGAAACCCTTGCCGAACGTTCGCCCGATGTCCATGTTTCGGTGACAGCATCAGGCCGTAAACGCCGTTTGGATGAGGCATTAGAATTGGTGTTGTTCCGCAGCGCACAGGAAGCCTTATCGAATGCCAAACGGCATGGCAAGGCGACCGAGGTGCAGATTCAGGTGGCCTATCAGCCGGATGGGATGAGCCTTACCGTTCGGGATAATGGCAATGGCATCCGCCAGCCTTTATCCATTTCCGTAACCGAGCGAGGAGAACACCTCTCCCGCGAGGCGCTGGACAAATTGGCAGCCGATGGGCATTACGGTTTGCTCGGCATTCAGGAACGTGTCAGCCAGCTCAACGGCACACTGAAACTCACCAGCACGCCCAGCGTGGGTACGACTCTCGATGTGTATATCCCCTTTGCCACCAACGATCAGCCCTCCAATACCGTCCGTGACCCGGTGTGCAGCGCCTTCATCCAACCGGAACAGGCTTATGGCAGCGTCGTCTACAAAGGCGAAACCTATTATTTCTGCTGCCCGGTCTGCCGGGGTGCTTTCCAACGCGACCCCGAAGCGTATCTAGCGGTTAGCGGGTAGGTTAATTTTCGGTTGACCTGCCCAACCGTTTCCCAACCGCCGAATAACCTTGTACCCGCGCTGCTTCCCGCAAAACCGTTAGCCCCAACCCGCCCGAAAACGTACCAAATGGTCACCCTTTCGCGCTCAAAACCTGCTACCCTGAACATAGGCGGCTTTGCATTTGCTGATCGCTAACGGCTAAAATGTCGCGAATGTCGCAAAATCGATGACTGACATTGACGACATTGACGACATCTGCGACACAAGATTCACAAAAAGGGCGGTGCGAATCTGACGAATCTTGCGAAATTTGCGAATCATCTCGCAAACTGTCTTCGTCTTTTCTGAAAACCGATAACTGACAACTGAAAACTGTTAACCCTATTCCGTGCTGGCGGATGGCTGTAAGCTGACCGCTGAAAGCGCATTGCTGCTTGCCCGCTGCATCAGCGTAAAGCCAACCGCCGCAATCAGCGCCGTCAACGCCCCACCGTACCAGATGGCTTGTGGCGCGATACTGTCGCTCAGAATCCCGCCGATCACTGGGCCAATCCCTGCGCCAATCGTGTAGGTCAGCGAGAGCGTTCCCATGTAGCGGGCGCGCATTTCCGCCGGAGCCATATTCGCGGCCAATCCGGTCGCGGTTGGCGAAACCATCAGTTCTCCGACCGTCAGCACCACCATGCCCAGCGCGAAATGCGGCAGCAGATTGCTCAAGCCGAAAACCAGCAACCCGCCCACATAAAACAGCGCCCCGCCCGCCAGCACCAACAGCGGATGAAACCGTTGGGTGAGCCGCGTCATCCCAAACTGGAACGCTACCACCATCACAGCATTGATGGTCAGCAGCCAGCCGAATTGATTCTTGGGGATGCCGAAGTTTTCATGGGTATAAACCGAGAGCAGCGTGAACGTCAGCGCGGTTGAGATTTCGATCAGGATAAAGATGCTGATGAAGGTCATAAAGCGGCGGTCGCGGAGCATCACCCCATAACCACCTGCCGCTTCGGGTACATTCTCATTTTTACGCTTGTGTTTGGGCAGCGTTTCGATCAGCAGGAAGATGCTCAAACTCGCCAGCAGCACATTGGCAATCGCGGTGGTGTAGTATGACAGCGCATTGGACGAAGCCAGAAAGATTCCACCGAGTGCGGGGCCAAGTGCAATCGCTACATTGGCGATCATGCGCTGCAAAGCATAGGCGTTGGTGCGTTCTTCCGGTTCAACCAGATCAGCCACCATCGCATATGTCCCCACATAAAACACAGGCGAGAGCGCCCCGTACAGCGCGATCAAAATTGCCCACTGCCAAATCTGATCCGCCGCGCTCATCAACACCAGCACTCCCGCGCTGGCGAACAGGCTGAGAATCATCGGGATTTTCCGCCCGAAGCGATCCATCACCGAACCAAAAACCGAGGTCGCCAGCAAGCCAGCAACCGCCTGAATGGAAATCAGTCCGGTAACGGTGGTCAACGGTGCGCCCGTCTGCTGATAAATCACCAGCGTCAGAAACGGCCAAATCAGCGAGGCGCTGATGCGGTTGATGAAAAAGCCCCCCATCAAGACCCAGAAGGCGCGGGGATACGACAATGCTTTGCGGAACATAATGATTGAATTTGCTCTTTGTGTGGAATGCGGTTAAGGGGTGCTTTCGAAAGTAATTTTCATTCAGTATATAACAGTTGCATGTCAGCTTTGGCTTGAGCATCGGTTTCACGCTGCAAAGCTGTTTTCAGCATCGGGACTGCTTTGCGCCCAAGAACCTGCCGCAGCGCCCACGCCGCATGACCCCGCACCAACGGCGACTCATCATGCAGCAGATTTTCCAGCAGCGGAACGGATTCATCACTGCTCCAGTTGCCCGCCGCGATGCAGGCATTCCGCACCAGCCGTTCGCGCTTGATGCGAAAAATCGCGCTCCCATAGTATCGCTGATGGAACGTATGAGCGTCTAGCGCCAGTAAGTCCACCAACTTAGGGACAGCGCGGTCAGCATCCACCGGATAAAAAGCCGCTTCTGTACTCGGTAACGCGAACCGCTGGAACGGACACACATCCTGACACACATCGCAGCCGTAAACCCAATTGCCCATCAACGGGCGCAAATCGTGCGGAATCCACCCCTTATGCTCAATCGTCAAATAGCTGATGCAGCGCCGCGCATCCAGCACATGTGGACGCGGAAAAGCATTAGTGGGGCAGGTATTCAGGCAGCGCGTACAATTGCCGCACATCGTCGCCCGCCCCGGCTGATCGTAGGCGTCAAATTCCAGATCAGTGAAGATTTCGCCGATGAAAAAGGTGCTACCTTTACGCGGATGAATCAGCATCGTGTTTTTGCCCGTGAAGCCCATCCCGGCCTGATGCGCGTGACCCCGTTCCAGCACTGCCCCGGTATCCACATAAACCCGATGGCTGATGGATTGCCCACTTTCGGCGCGCAGCCATTCGGCTAAACTTTCCAGCTTGGGCGTCAAAATATCGTGATAATCCAGCCCCCATGCATACCCCGCGACCCGCCCGCGCGAAGGATCGTTCAAAATATCAGGCGCAATCGGCAGCGTGCTATAATCCAGCCCGACTAAAACCAACGACTGTACACCGGGCAGAATCACGTTCAAATCCTGCCGGCGTTGCAGGCGATCAGAACGCGCTAAGTAACCCATTGAGCCGTGCATTCCCGCCTCAACCCAGCGCAGATAAGCATCCAACTGCGGCGAAGGTTGGGCGCGCGTCAGCCCGACGAGGTTGAAGCCCAATTCGAGGGCGCGATTTTTGAGTCGATCAGCCGAAAAGACCATTCTAGTACCGATCCCGGATTTGCCGAGAATGGGCGATCTGGTGTTGATAATCCGCCCATTTTGTTGAGATCAACCTACAGAGTTAAGGAAGAGAGTAAAAGATGGAATGCGGTATAAAGTTAACCTACTTCAAGAAGAGTATTATTTTTTTTATCTAATAGCCTAGCAGCGTTTGCTAGGATTTGCGTTTGTTTACCTTCACCTCCATCAGCTACAAACAAAGTCAAAATCCCGAATTCAGAGGAATGTATTAACTCATCGTCCGATAAATCTACGCGAGTTAAAGAAACATTACGTATTAATCGCGCTTTTTCCTCATCTATTGCACGGCGAAAGTCCGCATTTGCCCAGGTTAGCCAGCCTGAAAAATATGCGACTTTACGGAACTCAAGATACATAATCTCACTAAAATGCGGCGCTTGTTCTTTCTGCAAACGGATGACATCAATCCGTAAGGTTGTGTGAGCGCTTGCTAAACCACTTACCCTACACCACCAATCCTGTGGTTTGTCTATTTTAAAGATGTTTTTTGATTCCGCAGCCCAACTCATTCTTACCTCACTTATGATTTATAGGTAGGTATCTCAATCGTCAAATAGCTGATGCAGCGCCGCGCATCCAGCACATGTGGATGTGGGAAAGCATTGGTTGGGCAGGCGTTCAGGCCGCGCGTACAATTGCCGCACATCGTCGCCCGCCCCGGCTGATCGTAAGCATCAAATTCCAAGTCAGTGAAGATTTCGCCGATGAAAAAGGTGCTGCCCCGGCGCGGATGAATCAGCATCGTATTCTTGCCCATGAAGCCCATCCCGGCTTGCTGGGCGTGACTCCGTTCCAGCACCGCCCCGGTATCCACATACACCCGATGGCTGATGCTTTGCCCACTTTCGGCGCGCAGCCATTCGGCTAAACGTTCCAGTTTGGGCGTCAAAATATCGTGATAATCCAAGCCCCACGCATACGCCGCAACCCGTCCGCGCGCTGGATCATCCAAAATATCAGGTGCAATTGGCAGCGTGCTATAATCCAACCCGACCATCACCAACGACTGCACACCGGGCAGTATCACATTCAAATTTTCCCGGCGTTGAAGGCGATCAGGCCGCGCCAGATACCCCATCGAACCATGCATTCCGGCCTCAACCCAGCGCAGATAAGCGTCCAACTGGGGCGAAGGCTGTGCGTGCGTCAGCCCAACGAGGTTGAAGCCCAATTCGAGGGCGCGGTTTTTGAGTCGATCAGCCGGGAATTGCATAGTGTTCGGCAGTGTCTATACCAACCTGTTTGGTTTCCCATAATTGTAGATGAAAGCAGTGAGTAAAGCGGTATGCTTTTGGAGGCTGGAAACTGGTGACTGGAAACTTGAAACTTGAAATCGCCGTGACCGCGCTGGAAGATGCTCACCAAGCCAAAGCGGGCGGCGCGGATAGCATCGAAATTTCGCAGGATTTAGCTCTGGATGGCCTAACCCCATCGTTCGATTTAGTCCGCGCGGTTCTCGATCAGGTTGTCATAACCACCAATGTGATCGTCCGGCCTCACGCCCGCAGTTTTGTGTATGACGCGGCGGATGTGGCAACCATTATGGAACAGGTCAAAACGTTGGTCGAAATCGGGGTACACGGAATCGTGTTCGGCGCACAAACCGTCGATGGGCGGATTGATGTTGATCTGGTCAAACGGGTTGCCGAAGCATCCGGCAGCATTCCGGTTACGCTGCACCGCGCGTTGGATTTGAGCCGTGACCCCGAAAGTGCTCTGGATGCTTTGCGCGGAATTATCCCGCGTGTGCTGACGGCTGGGCCAGCGCGGACAGCATGGGATGGGCGAGAAGGGCTGCGCCGCTGGGTACAGAATTACAAAGGCGTTTATCAATTTGTGGTTTCTGGCGGCCTGATGTTGGAACAACTGTCAGAAATGATTCGGACGATCGGCGCAGACGAGTATCACTTCGGCGGTGCAGCCCGTCTAAATGGCATGGTGGACTCAAGACAGGTGCGGCAGCTTCGTGAGACACTAAACGGATGAGCAAAGGTCATCAATTGAGTGAGGGCAAAGATGAGCGAACAGGATGCGATCAAAGCGCAGGCGCAGGCGCGGTTTGGGCAGTACGCGCAGGGCTATGTCGAAAGCAAAAGCCATGCGGGTGGTGAAGATTTAGAGCGTATGGTCGCCCTTGCGGAAGCCCAACCCGATTGGCTGGCGATGGATGTGGCGACGGGGGGTGGACATACCGGGCTGCGATTCGCGTCGTTGGTCAGGCAGGTCATCGCCTTCGATTTGACGCCCAAAATGTTGCAAGCGGCTCGAACCTTTGCCAAAGAGCAGGGCGTTAATAATGTGGACTATGCCGCCGGCGATGCCGAAAATCTGCCATTTTTGAGTAACACATTCGACCTCATCACCTGCCGTATCGCGCCGCATCACTTTCCGGACTGCTTCCGCTTTATCCAGGAATGTGCCCGCGCTCTGAAACCCGGTGGACGTTTGCTGATCGAGGATCACCTTGCGCCGGAAGATGACCGTGCCGCCCGTTATGTCGATTCGTTTGAGCGCCTGCGCGATCCCAGCCATGTGCGCGGATTCGCGGCTTATGAATGGCGCGGGATGTTTCTGGATGCTGGACTGACCGTGCTGCATGATGAACACCTGACTAAAAAAGGTGGCAAAATGGTTCCGTGGGCGGAACGGCAGGGCTGTTCTTCGGAGGTGATCGAACGCCTGCATATCCTCTTGGCACAAGCGCCCAAAGCGGTTGCCGAATGGATGAATCCAACCTGCGCCGGAACACCCGATGCCACCTTTGACCATCACTACATCATCATTCTGGGGCAGAAACCACAAACATAAATCGCCCTGTCTAGCGCTGACTTTATGCACACACCTCTTTATCCACTGGTGAGCATCCATCACATTGGAAGGCTGTTTGCGTTTCCGGTTCGTTCGCTTGCAACTTCTTTCCAACAGCGACCAGCAGACCACCGCCCCAACGCAGCAAACTTTTGCTCCATGTAGATGGATGCTCTTGAGCATCTCTCTCCAATTCCTCGGCCTGAAGTTTGTGGGCAAGACTAAACAATGTGGGATCCATTCTGCGACTCCTTAAAATGTCGAGGACAGATAAACCTTACCCGCTTCGAGCGCGCTCAAAGTCAAGAGGCTTTTTTTGTGAGGTTTTGAGGGTTAGAAAACGCCGTAGTGAAGTTACATTCTTAGCTTAAATTGTAGCACAAAAATTCCAATTTAGCAAGTTTTTGGGGGCTGAATATCAAGAACTTTTTAACCCTTTTCAAGGATTTTGAAGCCCCGCTGAACACCGCCATTATCCAAGCGTAAGCACTGGAAACGATTAAAATTTCTGGTCAATAAACGCCGATCAGATTTGAACCTCCCTTGTAAGGCGGTTGTATTTATGGTGAACAACCGCGTACATGTCTTGGCCAAAGCATAACCGCAACCGCAATTCCTAATTGCGATTAATCGAACATTCCTATTTCAGGAGGATAGCAGTGAAGAAGTCTCTTCTACTGATGATGCTGCTCGCCCTGGCGACGTTTGCCGGGTCGGTGGTGGCGCAGGAACCTGCCGAAGGCACATTAGGTGCTGGCGAAGGTGCGCCGATTGTTGAGCCGAATTTTGGTGGCGACATCGCTACCCTCAACCCGATTCTGGTGGCTGATGGTTCGTCACAGGATGTTGTTGACCGTCTGTTCCCATTCCTGATCGCCGTTGACCCGGATACTGGCTTGCCTGTTAAGGGTGGTGATGGGGGTATGGCGCTGGACTGGACAACTTCGGAAGATGGGCTGGTTTATACCTATACCCTGCGCGCTGACTGGACGTGGACGGATGGAACACCAGTAACCGCCTTCGATTATAAATATGCTTTTGATGCCATCACCAGCGGCGAAGTAGACAGCCGTGTGGGCGCATCGATTCCTGATATTGTCGGCGTAGATGCCCCAGACGCGACCACATTGGTCATCACCTTTGGCGCGCCTAACTGCGCCGCGCTGGATATTTCCAACTTCATTCAGTTCGTCCCCTCGGAAACCTACAAACAGGTTTATCCGACTTTCGCGGACATGACCACTGATAATGCCTATAACCTCGATCCGACCGTGACGGCTGGCGATTTCGCTTTTGCCAACTTCCGCGCGGGCGAACAGGTGACGCTGCTGGCGAATCAGGCCTACCCGGATGCACAGTTGGGTTATGTCGTGCCGGAAGGGTACGTCTACAAGCAGGTTGCTGACCAGTTGGTCGGTGTTGAACAATTCCTCGCTGGCGATGTGACGCTGATTTCCAGCGTGCCGGATGACCGCGCCGATGAACTCAAGGCGATGGGCGATCAGGGCGAGTTGATCTATCGTGAAAACCCTTCAGCAAGCTGGCACTATGTCATCTTTAACACCGCTGATCCCAACAATCCCCAGAATGGTCTGGATGAAGAAGGTAATCCGATTGAGCAGGGACACCACCCGGTTTTCGGTGATGTGCGTGTTCGTCAAGCCTTCGCGCTGGCAACCGATCACGAAGCCCTGAATGCGGGTGCATTCAATGGCCGCGGCAACCCGATTGGCTCGTTCATGCTGCCCCAGTCATGGGCATATGATCCCAGCGTAGAAGCATGGGCTTATAACCTCGAACAGGCGATGGCGCTGCTGGACGAAGCCGGTTTCGTGGATGACGACAATAACCCGGATACCCCGCGCGTAGCCACCGAAGATGCGCTGTATGCCGAACCCGGCACACTGTTGGAATTTGACATGACCAGCTTTACAGGCAACCCGACGGTCGATGCCTCGGTTGTGTTGATGCAAGACCAACTGAAGCGCGCTGGTTTCCAGATGAATCTGGACATCATCGAATTCCAGACGATGATCGGCAAGATTCTCAGCCAGAATTTCGATACCACCATGCTGTTCATCGGCCCGTTCGACCCGAACGATCCCAACGGCGCATTTGAACTGCTCGATCCTTCGGGCGACATCATCGACAGCGGTCTGAACATCGGTTCATACTACAACGCCGAATTTTCCGAGCTGATGACACAGGCACGCCAGTTGGAAGGCTGTGATCCTGAAGCACGTAAGGAACTTTACGCTCGTGCACAGGCCATCATCCGCGAAGAACTGCCCGTCTACTTCATGACCAATTCGACGGTGCCGTTTGTGGCGCAGGCTGATCTCCTGAACTACGATCCGCGTCCGAGCGCCCTCCGCTGGAACATTACCATGTGGTCGCAGGTGCCGCGCTAGGATAACGTATGTAGGGGCGTAATGATGCATATTAACTTTTAAATACGGATACGTACTCTGTCTCGTTCCCCCTCCCTATAGTATGGGG
>JAIOHM010000120.1 GCA_019912965.1 Anaerolineae bacterium | reverse complement strand
ATCGCTTGACCCCGCGTTTTGACGTGCAGCTTGCCGTACAGTTCATTGATGTACCACTTCACCGTGCTGACCGCCAGCACAAGCCGTTGTGCAATTTCCTCATTAGAATGTCCACCAGCGATCAATCGCAGGATTTCCAACTCACGTTCACTGAGGGATTCAACCGATACCGCCTCACTTGCCCCAGCCGGAAAATTCGCCAAAATTTTTTGAGCATATTTCTGCTCAGGATGCACCTCACAATAACGCCCCAATAATTTTGCCATTGGTGCGCCCAAATCCAGAAATGCCCGCACCCGGTTTTCGGTTTCTGCCGCGACCAATGCCTGCTCCAGTGTCAGCCAAGCATGAACATGATCGCCTTGTGCCGCCCGCGCCAATGCCAGCAAAGCCAAACCTTCCACCGTCAGCAAATGACGCGGCGCATTCAGCAGCCGCATCAACAACGCAATCACCTCATCGGTTTTCCGCTGCATGAACAGGAAACGCGCCTGTGTGATCGGTGTGACAGGCGCTGGATAAAACAATGACACGGATTGCTGTTGCGTTTGCACCTCGCGCATCCACTGCCCTGCCGCTTTCATATCTCCTTGCCGGAGCCACAACCGTGCCTGATAAGTTTTGAGCCAGATCACTTCGGTTGGTGGATCATTCCGTTCCGCCGCTGCCATAGCTTTCCGCGCGAGATCAGCAGCTTCATGGCTATCGCCCCACGCCTGTTTCACTTCTGCCAGCATCATCGTCGCGCTGGAAACCATACCTGTTACGAATCCGCTCAACTCACCCAACTGTATCGCCTGTGAAAGATGCTGCTCCGCCCTATCGAGTTCGTTCCATTCGATGTGTATGCGTCCCAGCGAAGTATGCGCGAACGAAGCCATGGGCAGCGCCGCATCCCCGATTTGCTGGATTCGCGCTAATGCTTCTTGGCACAGCCCATAAGCCTCATGTAAATTACCCAGAAAAACCTGATAACGACATTGATGAAACAGCGCCGTCAGCGCCAGCGAATAATCTCCGGCGCGTTCGCTGGACTCCTGCGCTTCTGCCATTAACTGACAGGCATGGCGCAAATCGCCGCTGAGTCCGACGATTAACCCCAGAACCATTTTTGTCACCCGGTCAGGGGTGGGAGCAGCAGCCGCTTCTGCCGCAATCGCCCGCAGCCGTGCCGCATCCTGACGGTAAGTAGCCACCAGATACGCCAGCAATAACGCATCATCCGGGCGCGAATCGGCCTCGCGCTGTTCGACATAACTGAGGAGTGTTTCTGCCTCATGCCACTGCCCGTTCAGCGCAAAAGCCAACCCAAATTGCAAACACAACTGCGGATTTCCGGCGACGAAATCCGGTGGAAACTTTCGATACCAATCCAGCAAAGTGGTCACTTCGCCACGCCGTGTAACCCCTGCGCCTGAACCCGTCATTAACGACGCTGCATATTCAAAATCACTTGCATCCAGCGCATAAAGGATCGCTTCTTCTGGCAAACCATTCGCTTCATGCCATCGTGCCGCTTGGCTTTGTAGCTCTGCCACCGAGTCTGGATTCTCCGCCAGCAAACGCGCCCGCAGTAAATCCGCGAAAAGATGATGATAGCGATACCAATACCGCGCTTGATCCAGCGGAATCAAAAACAGATTGTTGCGCTCCAGATGTTCCAACATCGCCTGACCATCCGCCGCACCTGTAACCGCGCTGCACAACGAGCCGTTCAGACGGTGCAATACGGAGGTTTGCAGCAGGAAATGGCGCACATTTTCCGGCTGCTGCGAAAGCACTTCTTCAATCAGATAATCCAGAATAAAGCGGTGGCTGCCCGTGAAACTGTCAATAAATGCTTGTTTAGCTTCCGAAAGGCTTTGCATGGCAACTGCCGCCAACTGCAACCCTGCAATCCACCCCTCAGTGCGGGTATCTAATGCTTGAAGGGCTTCTGGGGGAAGATTGAAACCCATTTTGTGATTGAGGAAATCTGCAATTTCCTGAGCCGAGAACCGCAGTCTATCCGCCCGCAGTTCCAGCAGTTCCCCTCTCGCCCGCAAACGTGCCAGCGGCAAAGATGGATCAGCCCGCGTCAGCATAATGATCGTCTTTTGTGGGGGCAGATGATCTAGAAGAAACGAAAGCGCCTCATGAACAGCCCGATTTTCAATCACATGATAATCGTCCAGCACCAGCAGCAAACGGTTGGGGGTGCGTGCCAGTTGGTTGACCAAAGTAGCCAGTGCATGGGCTGTGGGCGGCGGTTGTGGCGACTGCAATGCCGCCAGCAGTTCACCCCCTACGTCTGGATAGCAGGTCTGAATCGCAGCAACCACATAGGAAAGAAAACGGATGGGGTCATTATCCCCTTCATCCAGCGAAAACCACGCGGCCTTTTCCGCCCGCTGGTTACACCAGTCCGCCACCAGCGACGTTTTACCAAAACCCGCCGCCGCAGCGATCAGAACCAGTTTACATTCTGATCTTGTGTCCAATACCGCCAGCAGTTCCCCGCGCGAAACATGCGCCGAACGAGCCTGCGGAACATACAACTTGGTAACTAAAAGCGCCGGATAACTTTCAAATGCCATCGTCGTGAAAAGTGTTCAAAATAACTGGGCGAGCCGCCTACAGTGTAACATAATTCACTTGCCCGCCTTTTATTTGCCCGACAAATAGCCCTTTACCATTCACCAACCCACTTCTAACCCGCTTAACAATCCTGCTCCCTCAAAATGGTTGGCAACTTTGCCTCCAAAAACGTACCAAATGGTCATCCTTTTTCCCTCAAAATCGGTTACACTACTTCTACAAACAGCTTCTGTGCCGAATGCATGTGCTGAAAGCTGTTTCCGCATCGCCGCCATTGATTTGCAAGATTCACAAAATCTATCTGCGAATCTGACGAATCTTGCGAAATTTGCGAATCTTCCCCGTATCATCTGGTAACTGGAAACTCGCAACTGGCAGCCATTCAGCAAGTATTGCAGCGCAGACCCCATCCCGAATCGCCGCAATACGTTTTGTCCGACAATCCATTCCGACAACGACGACAATCCCCCCCGTCCGATACCCAGCCGTCTATCCCGTATTTTTCTGGAAACTGGCAACTCGTAACTGGAAACTGAAAACGATGAACCTAGCACCTAGCACTTCAGACTTAGCACCATCAGACAGCGCCAACCTCCCGTGTAGCCGCTGTGACATGACAAAAACGACAAAGCGGCGGCACGCTCCCTCACCGCCACTGCGCACTACGGCGCTCCCCGTCCCAACCGCCGACAATGACAGTTGCGACATGCCTGCTTCCCTCACTCTCGCCGACAACACCTACGGCAAAATGTACAAAATGTGCAATTTTTGCATATTGCGAATCAAAAACCCCTTCTCATGGGAAGGGGCAACGTAGGGGCGACCGGTTCGGTCGCCCTACAAAAACGCTCGATTTCCAGCAAACCCGCTAATGCTGCTCAGCACCCGGCAGCAAATGATAATCCCGCAAACCGACCCACACTTCATGCTCCACCTGTATCCCCAAAGTCCGTGCTTCGCTAGGTGTCAGCAATGCTTGCAGATGATGCCCGTTTAATTGAACCGTCACCCGTTCCAACGAACCAGCGAACTCCACCCGCCGCACCACACCCCGCCCAATGCTCTCCGCCCGCAGCGTTTCCGGGTAACGCGCCAGTTCGATTTCCTCTGGACGCACCAGCAGTTCAATTGGCAAACCGGAAAGATGTTCCGTATTCGGTGGCGCGGTTAAGGCAGTTTTGCCCACGTAAACCTTCGTCCCGTTCCGCCTGCCTTCCAGCAAATTGGCCGCTCCCAAGAAAGTCGCCGCGAACCGGGTTTTCGGGCGTCGATACAAGGTATTCGGCGTTCCCACTTCCAGCAGTCGCCCATGGTCAATAATGCCGATGCGGTCAGCCAGTTCAAATGCTTCATCTTGATCGTGCGTCACCAGAATCGCCGTGACCCCAAGTTCCTGCTGGATTTTACGCAGATTCTGCCGCAGTTGGGCGCGGATTTTCACATCCAGCGCCCCAAAAGGCTCATCCAAAAGCAGCACACTAGGTTCATAAGCCAGCGCCCGCGCCAGTGCCACCCGCTGCTGTTGACCACCGGAAAGCTGTCCCGGCATCCGTTCGCCCAATCCTTCCAGATCAATCAGCCGCAGCAGATCATGAACCCGTTTATCCCGTTCAGCGCGTGGCAAACCCCGGATGTCCAAGCCGAACTCGATATTTTTAGCGACCGTCATATGCCGGAACAACGAATAATTCTGGAACACAAACCCGGTGTTCCGCACCTGTGGTGGCAAATCGGTTACATCGCGCCCATCCAGCAGCACCCGCCCGCCGTCCAGCGGAATTAACCCGGCGATCAACCGCAGAAGCGTACTTTTCCCGCTGCCGCTTGCCCCCAGTAGCACAAACAATTCACCCGTCTGGATTTCCAGCGAAAAATCCTGAACGATATTTTGCTGATCGTAAGCCTTCGAGACGTTAGCCAGCGTGATTGACATGACCCTTTTGCTCCCTCACAATATTTCGCCGCAGTTGGCGCATCAACATCAGCACGACTACCGCCACCAAACCCAACAGCAAAGACATGCTGTAAGCCCCGATTTCATTACGGTCATTCAGCGCCCGGAAAACAAACATAGTCGCTGTTTCTGTTCGTCCTTCGATACCGCCGCCCACTACCGCCACCGCCCCAAATTCCCCCAATGCCCGTGCCAGCGTCAGCACGATTCCGTACAAAATTCCCGGCCAAATATTCGGGAACACGATCCGCCAAAAAGTTGTCCACTGGCTTGCCCCAATCGTATAAGCCGCCTGTTCCGTCTCTTGATCCAATGAAGCCAGCACTGGCCCAACCTCGCGGGTCACAAATGGCAGTGAGACAAATGTTTTCGCCAGCAGGATTCCCGGCAGCGCGAACACAATCGGGAAAAGCGGTGGGGAGAGCCATCCACCCCGCCCGAACAATACAATCAGCGTATAACCCGCGATCACGGGCGAAAACACAAACGGAATATCAATCAGCAAATTCACTAACCGCCGCCCACGAAACCGCTGCCGAACCATCACCCAAGCCGTAATCACCCCGAAAACAGTGTTAATCACCACCGCCCCAAATGACAGAAAGAAGGTAATTTGCAATGCATGAAGCACATTTGGATGGCTCAAGGTTTCGATGACAGGTTGCAAACCCGCTTCCAACGTGCGGGTCACAATCGAAAGAATAGGAGCAAGCAGCAGTGCCGCCGCGTAAAATAACACCATACCCAATATCAACAATTGACCCAATGAACGCGGTTGAACTTCACGCATGACGCCGCGACTCCACCAGATCAATGCTGATGGTGATGATGAACGCCACCAACAGCAGCACCACCGAAATCGCACTGGCCGCCTGCATATTCCCGGCCTCAACCTGCCCATACAGGTAAACCGTCGCTACCTGTGTTTTCATCGGGATATTACCCGCCACGATCAGCACCGAGCCAAACTCACCCAACGACCGTGCGAAGCTCAACAATCCACCTGTCATCACCGCCGGATGAATAGCCGGGAAAATCACCCGTCGAAAGGTGTACCAACCGGACGCCCCTAATGTTTGCGCCGCTTCTTCTTGATTAGCCTCCAACGTCATCAGCACTGGCTGAACTGCCCGAATAACAAACGGATACCCCACGAACAGGAGTGTCATCACGATCCCCGGCGGGGCAAAGATAATCCGAAAGCCAAGTTGTTCATCAAAGAACCCCCCAATAGCCGTCTGCGGCCCATAAAGCAGCACCAGCATCACCCCTGTCACCAGCGTTGGGATAGCGAACGGCAGATCGACTAACGAATTGAGCAGTTCTTTGCCGGGAAAACGATAATGTACCAGCGCATAAGCCGTCATTGTCCCCATGATAACGTTAATAATCGCCATCACGGCTGCCGTCCAAACGGTCAGCCAGATTGCGTTCAAAGCTGCCGGACGTGTCAGGCTGTTCCAGAACAAATCCAAACCGCCTCGGAAACCCTCAACATTGACCACCAACACTGGTACAGCCACGAAAACCACCAAATAGGTAATCGCCGCGAGGCGCAAACCCCAGGCACCGAATGCCGATGCTTGGGTTCGCTTCCCGGAAACCCCGATGATCTTTTCGGAATACAACGGGTACTCCGCCATGAGCAGTTACGCTCCCTTGATTTCAGCGATCAGCGCCGTAAAGATGCCTTCGTCGCCGAAGAATGTCTTACGCGCTTCCGCCCAACCGTTAAATTCTGCAATCGTGAATTGGTCTTCAATTGGCGGGAACGTAATGCCAACCGAACCACCCACATCGACAGGCTCTGCGCCCGCAACATTCACATTGAAAGCTGCCGCTGCATCCGGGTTCACCGGACGGAAACCATTGTGAGCAAACACTTCCTGCGCTTCCGGCGACCACAAAAATTCAACGAACGCCTCGGCCACTTCGCGTGTGCCATGTGCATCCACATAAGCATCAACCACTGCCACCGGATTTTCGATGAGGATGGTTGAGGCGGGATAAACGATCTCGTATTCTGCACCCTTCAATAGACCTGCGTAAACTTCGTTTTCGTAGGTGATCGCCACATCTCCGATGCCGCGTTCAAAGGTCAGGAAGCTCTCTCGTCCATCCTTATCCAGCACCGCGATATTGGTAATCAACTGGCGCAGGAATTCGGTCGCGCCTTCATCGCCCGCTTCCACCCCGTCTACAAAACCACGCTTGGCCGCACCATAAGCACCCAGAATATTCCATTGTGCGCCACCACTGGTCGCCGGATCAGGGGTGATAACCTCGACACCTTCCTGAACAATGTCCGCCCAATCCAGAATGTTTTTTGGATTATCAGGCCGCACCGCCAGCACCACCAACGAGTCGGTCACAAAACCTTGATAAGCGTTGTCTTTCCAATCATGGGTAATTACGCCAGCATCGACCAAACGGGTCACATCCGGCTCAATCGAAAGCGCCACAATATCCGCCTCAAACCCACCTGCAACTGCCCGCGACTGTGCGCCAGACGCAGCATACGATTCAAGGAACAGCACCTGCTGACCAGTCTCTTCCAGCCACTTCTGCTGGAACAACGGGATGATCGCGCCATACGCTTCACGCGGCACGGCATACCCAACCAGCGTCAGAGTTATAGATGATGGGGCATCTTGTGCTGTAACCGAAGCAAGTGCAACAAAGATCAGCAGGACGACCACCAAGATGATAGGAATAGAGCGTTTCACGATGCGGATTTCTCCTCTAACTCAGTACGAAGACAATGCGATTGATAAATGGAAAACGAATAGAGTCTGGTTAAGCACAACAGCGACAACATGACGCGCTGCGACACAGGTTTTCCCACGCCCGTATGGGCAACACAATCGGTCTGCGAACAGAGTAGAGATGCATTGGCCTAAATCCTTTCTTGAACGCCGCGCATCAAAATACGGCTGACTTCAGGACGGGTGAATTCCTCTGGGAGCAGTTCACCGCGCGACAGGCGTTCGCGCACCTGTGTTCCACTCAGAACGACATGGTGGCTCTTATCATGCGGGCAGGTTTTCAAACTGACGACCGCGCCGCAGGACTTGCAATAGAAGGTATGCTCGAAAAACAGGGGGATAATGCCGATTTCGTCTGGCGTGAAGTTATCAAATATCAGGTGGGCATCATACGTGCCGTAGTAATTCCCAACGCCTGCATGGTCGCGCCCCACAATGAAATGGGTGCAGCCATAATTCTTGCGGGCGATGGCATGGAAAATCGCCTCGCGTGGGCCAGCATACCGCATCGCTGCTGGGAACACACCGAGCAGCACCCGGCTTGCCGGATAGTAGGCTTCCAGAATCGCGCGATAGCTGTCTACCCGAACATCAGCTGGTATATCGTCCGACTTGGTTTCACCAACCAGTGGATGAAGCAAAAGGCCATCCACAATTTCGAGAGCCGTTTTTTGAATGTATTCATGGGCGCGGTGTATCGGGTTACGAGTCTGAAAGCCGACGATACGCCGCCAGCCACGTTCCGCAAAAATCGCGCGGGTCTGCTCTGGAGTGTAACGCAGATCGGCAAATTCGTTGTGCGACCGACTAGGCAGTTCAATCACTGAAATCGGGCCGCCCAGCAAAACTTCACCCTGACGGTAAAGGCGTGCCACACCGGGATGCTTCCCATCATCTGTTCGGTAAACATTTTTGGCTTCGGCCTCGCGGTCATAACCAAACTTCTCGCTCACATCGAGCACAGCCAGAATGCGCTCTCCTGCGTCATTCCGTTCGACCAACGCCACTTCCTGCCCGACTTCAATTCGTTCGGCCTGTTCAGCAGAAATCGCCAGCGTAACCGGAATCGTCCACGGCAAACCGTTGGCAAGCCGCATATTGAAAACCACTGACTCGTAATCTGCTCGGCGCATATACCCGGTTAGCGGGCTAAGTCCCCCGGTTGCAATCATTTCCAGATCAGCCAGATTAATCTCGCTGAGGATAATCCGTTCCAGATTTTCGGCACGTTGAAGGGCTTCTTCGTGTGCATCGCCCACAAGCAGGCGATTGATAAGGGTGCCGCCGTGCGGCTTGATTTGTGGATAACTCATCTTTATTTCCTGCCTATGCGGGCTGTAGCTGCGGAATCAGCGCGTGTGTTTCGAGATAAGTAACGATTTTTTCGACGCTTTCCGCCACCGTTTCCTGATCGGTATAAACTGTGATTTCTGGGTTTTCGGGCGCCTCATAGGGATCGTTCACCCCGGTAAAACCTTTCAGTTCCCCAGCGAAGGCTTTCGCGTATAAACCCTTTACATCGCGGGAAGCACAGACTTCAATCGGCGCATTTACATAAACTTCGATGAAGTTAGTGGACTGCTGACGAACATTCGCGCGGGCTTCGCGGTAGGGTGAAATGAATGAGGCAATCACGCCGACTCCGTTACGCGAAAGCAGCTTGGCAACAAAGCTCACCCGTTCAATATTCTTGTCGCGGTCTTCTTTGCTAAATCCCAAATCACGCGTTAGCCCTTCACGGACAGTATCCCCATCCAAGCGTTCAATGTATAAATCACGCGATTTCAGTTCGTTTTCTAAAGCGATGGCAATGGTGGTTTTACCCGCGCCAGAAAGACCAGTAAGCCAAATGGTAAAACCCGGTTGACGTTCACTCACGATGCAAGTTCTCCTTGAGAAATATGAATGCCACATTCTGTTTTTTCATGCCCGGACCAACGCCCAGCCCGCTTATCGAGCGCATCTGGGGCGGCGGGTTGGGTGCATGGGTAGCAGCCAATACTGGGATAATTCTGGTCGTGGAGCGTATTGTACGGCAGTTCATGAGCATGAATGTACGTCCACACCATCTCCTCTGTCCAATTTGCCAGCGGCGAAAGTTTCACATTGTTGTATTTCGCATCCCACGACACGATGGGGACACCCCTACGACCAGCCGATTGGTCACGCCGTAAACCCGTAATCCACGCATCATAGCCAGCCAGCGCGTTTTTCAACGGGATTGTTTTTCGCAGATTGCAGCATCGATCAGGTTCACGTTCCCACAAATTTGCGCCTTCGGTTTCTGCCTGCTGTGCTACGGTCTGTGCTGGACGAACCCAAATCAGGTTTAGGTTCAAACGGCGTTCCAGTTCATCCATCACGGCGTAGGTTTCTGGGAACAATAAACCTGTGTCTAGCGTGAGTACGGGCGTTTTTGGAGCAATTTCACTGAGCATGTGTAGGGTGACAATGCCCGTTGGTTGGAAGCTGGTCACGACCGCTAATCTATCACCATACGTTTCCGCAGCCCATTGTAAAACTGCCTGTGGATAGGTGGTTTCAAATTCAGTGTTCAGGATTTGCAGCGTGTCGTGGTTGGTCATAATTTTTCCTACGCTAAAGCAAATAAAAAGCCCCGGCAGTCCGGGGCAATAAAAAACCCCGGCGCTATAGACCGGGGCTGCGTTTCACTAGACAGAAATCAGCAACACAAAACCGGGCTACAGCCTGCTTCGGCAGTAACACGACAACACATACAACAAACATTCAGGCAGGTTGTGTTAGTCACGGTTTTGCTCTCTGGATAAACCTACAGCCATTGACGTTATCGCCCTTCGGTAGATTTGTCAAGCTGTCAGAAATGACGTAATTTAGCTGTTCGTTTTGCCCAATCACTTTTCAAACCAGTTCAATCCGGCTGAACGCAAGCGAACCGTTTCACCGATAACCGTCAAAGCTGGAGGCTGCAATCCACTTTGAGCAATCTGCTGTGCCAGCGTCCCTAGTGTGCCTTCAACCACTCGCTGCTGTTCAGTTGTTCCCCATTCGATGCACAATGCAGGAGTATCAGCATTTACCCCGGCAGCGATCAATCGTGAAGCAATTTCGGAGAGATGCGAAACGCCCATCAACAACACCAGTGTTCCCAATCGTGCAGCCGCCGCTAAAGCATCGTAATCAATACTGGATTCAGGTTTGGAGGGGTCTTCATGTCCCGTAAAAACTGTGAAGGCGCTGGCAATCTGTCGATGCGTCACCGGAACACCTGCGTAAGCCGGAACAGCAATCGCGCTGGTGACACCGGGAATAATCTCAAATGGGATGCCCGCTGCGTGACAAGCCAAACCCTCTTCGCCACCACGCCCAAAAACAAACGGGTCGCCGCCTTTCAATCGTACAACCAGTTTACCCTGCCCTGCCCGATCTATCAGGAGTGCATTAATTTCAGCTTGATCGAGGCGGTGTTTTTGAGGCAGTTTGCCTGCATCAATCCGTTCAGCATCCGAACGAATTTCATCCAACAACTGTGGCGCAACCAGCCGATCATAAACCACCACATCGGCTTTACGTAGCGCATCCAACCCCTTGACCGTAATCAGGCCGGGATCGCCGGGGCCAGCGCCCACCAAAATCACTTTGCCCGTCATTCCGCTGCCTCCAATGCTGCCGAAAGCCAATGGTTACAGGGTTCAGGGCAGGGGATATAGTTTCCAGGCGATTCACCGTGATGCCAAGTGGGATGCCGAACGCAGCCAGCACAAACCCCTTGAACCACAGCCGACCGCTGATTGTTAGTTATGTTCGCCAATTGGCGATAGTTACCTGTTTGTCGCTGGATAACTTGTTCAAAGGGATTCACTTTCAACATGCCCGACTGATAAGCTGCCCAATCCGCCACCGCGCCGGGATAAACCGTTTCTACAACTGCGTGAAGCATCTCAGGTTGGGTGATCGAAACATGCCAGCCACGCGGCAAATCGGTTGAAGTGGAGAGCGAACGGAATGGTTTCTCGCGGATGCGCGCCCGCAAAACCGCCGGATGGTCAATCGTTTCGTGTGGGGCTTCATCATCCCAAAGACGCACTTCATCGCAGCTTAATCGCAACTCCCCAAACTGCATGACACCCTCACGTTGAACAGCATCGATCAAAGCTGTTCGTCCAGCCGACGGGAAACCCGTCCAAACATTGGTTGAGAATTCTTCCCGAAGGGGTGTGCCCGCTTCATGTGCCAGTTCGAGGATAACGGTTCGCAGCGTTTCATCCACGCCAACGGGTTGGGTGTAATATATTGTTCGACCATTCACCTGCTGTGGTACTCCAAGTTGTGTAACCCCTAATTCGTTGGGTACATCCAGCGTTGTATGTGACCCCGCCGCTAAAAAATACGGCACAGCAATCAGATTGGGTGCGGTCGTCAGCGTGTAAATCTTCGCGATTTCCGGGCTATCATCCAGATAAACCGCTTGTACTTCGCCAGCCAAGCCTAACATTCGAATTTGCGCGGCCTGCGCTTCAGTTGCGCGGCGGCTTTCCGGGTTACGGCGGGTACTGTGACCGATGATGGCAACAGCCGTTTTTTCGGGTGTGAGATTGAGTAGCTGCATCGCATCACTGACCCGCTGGCGAACCACCTCACCGAGATAAGGATGCTCATTCAAAGTTCGGGCATAACGAATAATGCAATCATCCCGGTGCGTAATTGCACTATTCAACTTCATCTCCGCAGGAATAACCGTTTGGGTGAAGTAACCTTGTGCTGTAAACAGTGGCACGACGGTAATATCCTGCGCGACCAACGTATTAAAAACGGTCTGGAAAGAAGGTTGTTCTTTCCAGAATGCAGCCGTTACTTCGTCTGCAATGCCCATCATCCGCAGTGCATCAACGTGTGACCAAACCAATCCAGCCGTTTCGGGCGTGATGTGCGACCCATGCCCAGCCAACACTAGAGCCGTTGTGACCATAAATTGCTCCGCAGGCGGGAATGGTACAACCCGCACAGTTTAAGTCGTGATAATTCACAAGGTTGGATTTATTGACAAAGCCTATAGGGCTACTATAATCGCTATGGAATGTGATTTCGACAAGACTCTGTAGGTATTATGAATTTCTCCAGCAGTTTTATGTGTCTGTGTTGTGCGTACCACACGGCGGCTGTAGCCCGGACGTGCATTTGATGCTTTCTGCTGACTGACAGACAAGTACACCGTAAATGCCCCGGCTACCAAGCTGGGGCTTTTTATTTGCCGAAAGTGGGTGCTATGGCGAAGAAGGATGTGGAGACGATCAAGGCAGAAAGCGGTGGTTTGCGGAGTTCTTTGGCGGAAGAACTCGCAAATAGTGATCGCTTTTTCTCTGGTGCTGCCGAGAAAATCCTCAAGTTTCATGGGGTTTATCAGCAGGAAGACCGTGATGCCCGCAAGCAAGATCGAACGGCTGACCATCACCAATTTATGATTCGAACACGCTTGCCGGGGGGGCAACTCACCCCGGAACAATACATTGCCCACGATGATCTAGCCTCAAATTATGGCAATAACACGCTGCGAATTACCACACGTCAAGACTTCCAATTTCATGGTGTCCTGAAGGGCGATCTGCGCGAAACGTTACGTGAACTCAATCATGCCCTTGTTTCGACGTTGGGCGCGTGCGGCGATATTGTGCGTAATGTGATGGCCTGCCCTGCCCCAACCGCCGACCCACAGCGCCGCGCTGTGCAAGATTTCAGCTTTGAACTGACGCGGGCGCTTTATCCCCGCACAAATGCTTATCATCAAATCTGGGTAGACGGTGAGGCGATGATTGATGAACAGGTGGTAGAAGACCCCCTGTATGGCAAAACCTACCTCCCGCGCAAGTTCAAAATTGCTATCGCTTATGCGGGCGATAACTGCGTAGATGTCTATACCAACGATGTGGGTTTGGTGGCGATTTTTGACGCGGAAAGCAAGCTAAAAGGGTTCAATTTGCTGGCAGGCGGCGGGATGGGCATGACCCACAACAATGATGCCACCTTCGCTCGATTGGGCGATGAAATTGGTTTTATCACACCTGAACAGGTGGTGGAAACGGTTAAGGCCATTGTCACCATTCACCGCGATTTTGGCGACCGGGAAAACCGTAAACATGCACGGCTCAAATACATTTTGGAAGATCATGGTGTGGAATGGTTCCGGGCAGAATTGGAAAACCGGGTTGGTTTTAAGCTGCAACCGTTCGAACCTTTGCCATTATTCCAAGTAGAGGATCATCTTGGTTGGCATGAACAAGGTGATGGCTGCTGGTTCATCGGGATTCCCGTCGAGAATGGGCGAGTCGTTGACCGAGGCAATTACCGTTTGCGGACAGGCCTTCGGGCAATCATTGAACAATTTGATTTGCCAGTCCGGCTGACGGCACAGCAAAACATTTTGCTGACGAATATTCACCCGGATGATCGTGGGGCAGTTGACGCAGCTTTAGCCAAATATGGCATCCTGACCATTGAAGATATTACCCCAGTGCGTCGGCGGGCACTGGCCTGCACAGCATTGCCGACCTGCGGGCTGGCGATTACTGAAGCCGAGCGTGTACTCCCCGGCGTGATTGACCAACTGGAAGACGTGCTGGATGAACTGGACATCGCAGACAGCGGCATCACTATCCGTATGACAGGCTGCCCGAACGGATGCTCCCGGCCATACGTAGCCGAAATCGCTTTCGTGGGACGTTCACTGGATAAATACACGGTCTTTTTGGGTGGTAATCCGGCTGGAACACGGCTGGCAAAACCCTTCCTTGATCTGGTGCATATCAACGACCTTGTGCCAACACTGCGCCCATTGCTTGCCCATTATCGGGATGAACGGCGAGCAGACGAGTCCTTTGGTGATTTCGCGCTCCGCATCGGGTTTGATGACCTGCGGACACGGATCGGTGGTTGGCAAGCCGAGGATTTGGCAAGTGACTAATGTTTCCCGCAGAGTGCGAATCGGCACACGCGGTTCAGCACTCGCGCAGCGTCAAACGGCTATCGTGGCTGATCTGCTGCGGGCAGTATGGCCGGGACTGACCATTGAAATCCAGATCATCAGCACTTACGGCGATCAGGTCACGGATGTTCCCCTCCCACAAATGGCAGGTGAGGGGGTATTCACCAACACATTGGAAATCGCCCTGCGTGCCGGACAAATCGATGTGGCGGTTCACAGCCTGAAAGACTTACCTGTTAGCCCTGCTCCGGGCGTGGTGATTGGGGCTGTGCCGGAACGGGCAAACCCGGCGGATGCGCTGGTGAGCCGGAGTGGATACGGATTAGCCAATCTGCCATCCGGCGCGGCAGTTGGCACATGCAGCCGGAGGCGCGCTGCCCAACTCCGTTATCTGCGACCAGACATCCAAACAATAGATATTCGGGGCAATGTGGATACCCGAATCGCTAAAGCTCGCGCTGCCGATGGTTCATTTGATGCGATTGTGCTGGCTTGTGCCGGGTTGGAGCGGTTAGGACGGACGGAAGTCATCAGCGAAGTTCTGCCACTGGATTCGGTGCTGCCCGCGCCGGGGCAAGCTGCATTAGGAGTACAGTGCCGGGACGAGGAACAGTGGAAAAGGCTGCTTGCACCGATCAATCATCTGGCAACGGAAACGGCGGTAACGGCTGAGCGGACATTTCTTTCAGCTTTAGGCGGTGGGTGTTCGCTGCCTGTAGCGGCCTATGCCTGTGTGCAGGGAAACAGCCTCGAAATAACCGGACGGGTGATCGCGCCAGATGGATCATCACAAATTCAGGCAAAACAATCTTATCCGTTCAACAATTTGAGTGTTGAGGCAGGCGTTCAAGCGGGGGTAAGCCTAGCAAAAGCGGTGGAAGCTCAAGGTGCGAAGGCTTTTCTGGAGGGGACAACATGATTGCCAGAAATGATGTTTATACTCAACCCTTGTATGGCAAACAGGTGGCAATTACCCGTGCTGCGAGTCAGTCGCACGAATTGGCTAACTTGCTCCATAAACGAGGCGCAGAACCGCTATTGTATCCGTGTCTGGACTTCGCCCCGCTGGATGATATGAACCCGCTGGATGTGGCTTTACGAGAAGCATCACAGGGGAAATTTGATTGGCTGGTGCTGACCAGCACAAACGCGGTTCAAGCCGTGAAAGCAAGATTGGAAGCGCTGCACTTATCATTGAGTGTTCGGCATGTAGGCGCGGTTGGCCCAGCGACCGCCGAAACAGTACACCGCGAATTAGGATTACAGGTTGATGGGATGGGGGAAGAATTTCGATCAACTTCGTTAGCCGATGCGATTGATCTTCAGCCGGGGGCACGGGTGCTGCTGCCCAAAGCGGATATTGCCCCGAACGCGCTGGCACGGAAATTGGAAACACGCGGTGCATTGGTGCAGTCCGTCATTGCTTATCGCACGGTGATGGGGCAAGGCGGGGTGAATCTTCCTGCCCTTCTGCGAGAGAGAAGTGTAGATGTAATAACCCTCGCCAGTCCGTCAGCGGTACGCAATTTCTTGTGGCGGTTAATTGATGAAGGCGGGAGCACCCAGGATTTACGATCAGTCACTATTGCCTGCATCGGGCCGGAAACCCGCCAGCGGGCGATTAACTGTGGGCTGCACGTCAGTGTTACCCCTCCAATCACCACATTAACAAGTCTGGTTCAAAGTCTTGAGGATATTTACCGATGAGGAATGATCTGTTGCAAATTCAGGAACAAACATTTACCTCGCGCCCACGCCGTCTGCGCCAAAGCCCAGCCCTGCGCCGGATGGTGCGCGAAACCACACTTGCTCCTGAAAATTTTATCTATCCCCTGTTCATTCAGGAGGGAGAAGATATTCAACAGCCGATCAGCGCCATGCCGGGACAGTTCCGATGGTCGCTGGATAAATTAGCGAAACGAGCGCGGGAAATCGATGGACTGGGGATTCCAGCGGTTATCCTGTTTGGCATTCCAGCCGAGAAAGATGCTTTCGGCAGCCAGAATTATCACCCATATGGGATTATTCCGCAGGCTATCCGCACGCTGAAAGATGCTGCCCCGGATTTGCTGGTCATTTCCGATATGTGCTTCTGCGAATACACCGATCATGGACACTGCGGCATCATCAACCAAGCGGAACATGTTCACTATGATACGCATCTGCCAGCGGGCTACCTGCTGAATGATCCAACCCTTGATCTGCTGCGCCGTGCATCGGTGGTTCATGCAGAGGCTGGAGCGGATATGATCGCGCCATCAGGGATGCTTGATGGGATGGTCGGCGCGATACGAGGCGCGTTGGATGCGTACGGATTTCAGCATGTGTCGATCATGAGCTACGCGGTCAAAACTGCCAGTGGATTTTATGGCCCATTCCGGGAAGCAGCAGGCAGCACACCGAGCTTTGGCGACCGCAGCCAGTACCAGATGGATCCTGCAAATCGGCGCGAGGCCATGCGCGAAGTGGCTTTGGATGTGGCTGAAGGGGCGGATATTTTAATGGTCAAACCCGCCCTGCCCAATCTGGATATTTTGAGTGCGGTGCGGGAGCAATATGACTTGCCAACAGCAGCGTATCAGGTGAGTGGGGAATATGCGATGCTGCACGCAGCAGCGGCTAACGGTTGGCTTGATCTGCGACGGTGTGCGATGGAAAGCCTGACCAGTATCAAACGGGCGGGAGCAGATATGATTGTCACATATTTCGCGGAAGATGCAGTGCGATGGCTGTCGGGCTGATGTGATTTCATCGAAACCAGACGATAATTTGGGGCGCATCCATGTATGCGCCTCTACAGGTTGCCATTGACGAATTCGCCCTGCGCCACTAAAATGCAGTCTCCAAAATGGTGTGAAATGATTATTATTTGTGTTTCCCTTAACGCGAATTTTTTAACCTCAAGCAAAAAGCGACCAGCCAACCGCTGTGCGCGCATGTAAGGAGTGAGTATCGTGGCCGAAATTTATGTTTTAGAAGCACAGCCGCGCAGCGTTGTCGGCAAAAAAGTGAGCCGGGTTCGCCGCGAAGGCCTCGTGCCAGCGGTTATATACGGCCCGAAAATTGAGCCTGTTACTGTGCAAATTCCCTATCGCCCCCTGCAACTGACGCTGCTGAAAGCAGGCGGCACGCACCTGATCGACATCAAGAGCGACGGCAAGACCCACACCGTGCTGGCGCGTGATGTCCAACGCGACATTTTGCGCGGGGATATTATGCATGTTGATTTCTTCGCGGTTGACTTGAAAGCGAAGATCAGTATTGATGTGCCGCTGCACTATGTCAACGAAAGCCCCGCAGTAGCCGCCAAGAAGGGTGTGCTGCTAACCGGCCCGACGGTACTCACAATTGAAACACTGCCCAGCCATCTGCTCGACCGTATCGACGTTGATGTATCCGTTCTGGCGGAAGTCGGTGACTCGATTCATGTCCGTGATATCAAGCTGGATGCCGACATCACCGTTCTGAACGACCCAGACGAAATGATCGCCCGCATCAGCCAGTCCTCGGCTGCACGTTCGGAAGAAGCTGAAGAAGCCGAAGCCGCAATTGCCGAAGTCGAGATCATCAAGAAGGGCAAGACGGACGAAGAAGAAGGCGAAGAGTAATTCCTCGCAGATTGAAATCAGACAGCCGGAGCGCTTATGTGTTCCGGCTGTTTTTATTTTTAGTGGTTAATGGTTTTAGAGTGTGAACCTCGCCCTCTCCGATTTGGAGAGGACGAGGATTTATCTGATAAAGATTATCCAGGGGAGAGGGTTAAGATGGCGGATTGGGCAGCGGAGACCTGTTCAGGCGTCCAGAGCATGGGGTGATACTGGATGTTACGCCACAGGTCGATCATGTCACCGTAGTGTGGACTGTAGGGGTGACCACTTTGACCAGTGGTATGAATGCTCAGGCTGCGGGATAAGTCGCTAAAGTCCACAATCATTCGCATGGAAGGCAGCGAACGCACTGTGAAACCACTGTTATCGTAATCCCAAGCGGTAGCGTTCACCAAATCGCCACCACCACCCGTTTCTGCTGGGCCACGATTGACGATGTTTTCGATTAGATCGATGCCGCTTGCGCCTAATGGGTTGCTGACGAAGGTGGCAGTGTGCTGCTTGCCCCACGCCCAAGTGTCGCGGTTATCACCGAGGTCTTTTACAGCCATATCATAGGCTTCCTGCAACGAACGGATGATGATTTCGTCACGAGTCTCGGTTTTATCGGCGGTATTCACATCATCCCACCAAACATTTTCGGGTTGTTCCATCAACAGGTAGGTTGACCACATACCCTGATCGCCTTCATCCGGGCCGATGATTTCACCCAATTGATCTTCAAACAGATTTTGCCCCAAACGCCACCAGAAATAGGCATAAAACGCACCCTGTGGGCTGGTCATGCTCATCTGATAATCCCAATTGAGCATCCAGTCACGGGCGTCGTTGTACTTGGTATCGCCAAAATCGAGGGTTTGCAGATAGGGGGCAAGTTCTTCGGCGCTGATAATTTTGTTATCGCCCTGAATGGCCTGAATGGTTTCGAGGGTATGCGGGCCGTTGTTCTCGATCATTTCCTCGATGCGCTGCGCCCGGTAGCCATACGCCCATTCATAACTGATGGTGTAGTTGGCATTGGCACTAAATTCGTCCGCGAGTTTTTCGCTCAACTGGGCGTAGTATTCGGGCGGGACTACAGCTTCGTTGGCAGTGGCAATATAACCTTTTTCGGGATTCAGGACGCGGGGTAACTCATCAAAGGGGATGTAGCCAAGCCATTCGTATTGATCGGTGCTGCCATCTACGGGTAGCAATCCAGTATGGCCTTCGGCGCGAACGGGGATGCGTCCCGGTGTTTGATAGCCAATATTTCCTTCGACATCGGCGTAAATCAGGTTTTGGGCGGGTACATCAAAGAAGGAGGCGGCTACACGAAATTCCTCCCAATTGGTGGCGCGATTGAGCAGCGATACGGCTTTCAAAATCGTGCCGGGTTCGACAGTTGCCGTCCAATGGAAGGCCATCGGGTCTTGGTTGTTGAAGCCACCTATCTCGCCCGTTTCCTCGTTAATCTGATTATCGTTGATGATCGGGCCGAGATGGGTCTGACGTACCTGAATCGTAACGGTATCGGTTTTCCCGCCTAAGCGAATGACTTCTTCGTAAACGGTCATATCGCGCCATTCGCCGTTCCACTCATACTGAAGTGGATTTTCCGGGTTGATCTTCATCAGATACAGGTCTTGGGTATCCGGGCCAACATTGGTCATGCCCCAAGCGATGTGATCGTTATGACCGATAACGACGCCGGGGGTAGCCGGGAGGGCAAAACCAGTCACGTTATAGGGGCAGGCATCATCGACGGTGTTGCAGTGAAGACCGATTTCGTACCAGATGGAGGGCATCTGGATGCCGAGATGCGGGTCATTCGCCAGCAGGGGCATTCCTGATTGGGTCAACTCACCACTAATCACCCAATTGTTACTGCCAATAGAGTGGTTTTCACGGAACAGGGGGGCAGTTACCGTAATTCCACCAGCGAGAGTGGTATTGATGCCGACGATTCCGGCAGTATCAGCAGGGTTGCTGAGGCTGGAGTCACCGATGGGAAGTTCCTCGGCCTTAACGATGGTGGGCTTATCGTCAAAGGGATAATCCGGCATGAAGATGGCGGTCATTTCCTCACCGAGTTCAGCGATCATTTCCGAGCGGAGGAGTTCGGCGCTGCGGTTGCCACTAAGATTCCAAGCCATGACCTTTGCCCAAACAAGGGAGTCGATGGGAGTCCACGCTTCGATAGGAATATTGATGCTGCGGAATGTGCCGAGGATGTTGTATTCGAAAGCGAGTTCACCGGGGGCGCGATTGAGAATATAGGCATTCACGCCATCGGAGAAGGCTTGCAGGATAGCCTTGCCTTCCTCATCGTAGCTGGCGTAGTCCTGCTCGGCAGCGCGACGCCAACCGACGGTACGGATGAACACATCCTGCCCCATTACATCGTCATTTTTACCTGTGAGTTCCTGTATACGCCCACTGCCGATATGACGGGAGAATTCCATCTGCCACCAGCGATCCTGCGCCTGCGTGTAACCTTGAGCAAAAAACAGATCGTGAGGGCTGCTGGCGTAAATATGCGGGATGCCGAGGTTATCCCGGATGACGCGAACTTCATTCTCCAGACCAGCAAAAGCCTGTGTCCCCACTGTTCCACCTGTTACAGTGATGGTTCCAGCAGTTTGCGGGAGAGGGCCGCGCGTCCAACGGTTGAAAATGACCGCGCCACCCACCGCCAGCACTGCGATAAGGATGACGAGGACGAGTAAAACAATTCTTAGTATTCGCATAAAAATCTCCAACAAAGAAGGTGCTAAATCGAATCCTGTTTCGATTTTATACGCTGGTTGTACCGCATTTAGTTTTGAGTGCCAAGTTGGGTGGTTGTAAGAAAGTACGAAGTGATGAGTGCCAAGTACTGAGTACTGGGTACTGAGTAAAGAAGTGACGAGTAACGAGTTAAAGGCAAATACAAAGTACTGAGTACTGAGTCAAAGGCAAGAACTGAGTCTTGAGGGCTGAGGACTGAGTAAAGAAAGGGCGAGTACAAGACATAAAAGTGCAAAAGATTCGCAAATTGCACATTTTGCCGTAGGGGTTGTCGGCGGGAGTGAGGGAGGGAGGCATGTCGCAAATGTCATTGTCGGCGGTTGGGACGGGGAGCGCCGTAGTGTGCAGCGCCATGTTCGGCTATTGCCGCCGCGCGACACTATTGTCATTTGGGGTG
>JAIOHM010000119.1 GCA_019912965.1 Anaerolineae bacterium | reverse complement strand
GTCACATTCCGCTATTTCTTTCAGGCCGAACTGCGCTGGCTGTTGCAGCTAACCGGGTTCACCATCGAAAGCCTCTATGGCAGCCCCGAACTCGATCCTTATGAAGACGGTTGCGAACGCCTCATCGTCTTCGCCAAACCCGCCAGCTAAGTAGGGGGCAGCATGTTGCGCCCAAATTGAGCGAGGAAACTTGCTAGGAATATCCCGTATTATTCATCTTTTTCTGAATTGCCGCCTACCAATCATGTCTCCCAAATCTCAGTACTCAGTACTCAGTACTCAGTACTTACCCTCTCTGCGAACCTCTGTGTTCTCTGTGTCTCTGTGGTTAATTCTTGTATTTTCCGCCGCCTGCGACGAAGCCACCTTCACCCCCACGCCTGCCCGCATCATGTCCGGCCCGACGCTTGAAGCCACCGATACCCTTGCCCTGCCAACACCCACCGATGTCCTCTTTGATGAAATCGAATACGAAGGCCAGAACGACCCCACTGCCGCTGCAATGGCGCCCCAATCCGCGCTGCCCCCGCTGGCAGTTGGCACACAGCCCAATGCCCCGGATTTGCCCGTGAATGTCGAAATCACCGCCTTCGATGGCGCACTGTTGCCCGGTGTTATGTTCCCCAGCGTAGACCGCCGCCCCGGTGTGCTGCTGTTGGCCTCCACGCTTGACCAATGGGGTAACTTACCAGCCCGCCTCCATGATGCCGGATTCACGCTGCTCCTCATGACTGTGCGCGATAGCACTCCGCTGCTCGATTTTTCCCTGATGATGCAAGCCCTCAACAGTGGCGATGCCGACCCCGCCAGCCTTGCCGTTATTGGTGCGGGACGTGGCGCGGATATTGCCCTGCTCGGCTGCGCAGGTGATCTCTTGTGTGATACAGTGGTTTTGCTCAGTCCATCCGGGGATTCGGCGCTGGTGAATGCTATGCCCGCCATCAACCCACGCCCGCTTATGCTCGTCGCCAGCGAAGACGACAGCACATCCTATCCAGCAATTCAGGCATTACAAACCGCGGCGACCGGTGAAGTCCTGTTTCAGCCCTTCACCAGCGCGGGCATCGGCGCACAAATGCTCATCAACCGCCCCGACTTGGGCGATCTCATCATTGCGTGGCTCAACCGTCAGATCGGCCCGCCTTAGCCCGAATCTGCTCCCGCAGCACATCAATCGGCTTCAATGTGCCGTCTTCTGCCTCAAAATACCAGTGTTCCCACCCATTACATGTTCCGCTGCCCTGCGCCAGTCGCCCAATCTGGTGAATAGAGCCTTCATACCCCTCATAAAGCAACCGCCCCACACCGTTCACCTGCGCAGCCCTATCCCGATTCCCCTGAAAGTACAGTGCTTGCCCTTCATGCACCAAACCCGCTTCCATGACCTTGCGGAAAGCCACCCGTTTGATGCCACGTTTGCCGTTTGGGAAATCCGGCAGCGGCTCGGTTTGCACCTTTTCAATACGCTTCTGCGCCACCTCATAATAAAACGGATCACGCTCAATCCCTATCCATTGTCGCCCTAAGCGTTTCGCCACCGCCCCGGTTGTCCCCGTCCCAAAGAACGGATCAAGCACCACATCGCCCGGATTCGAGGACGATACAATCACCCGATAAAGCAGTGCCTCCGGCTTCTGTGTCGAATGCGCTTTCGCCCCATTTACCTTAATGCGTTCCGCCCCCGAACAGATCGGAATCACCCAATCACTCCGCATCTGTTTACCGCCGTTCAACTGTTTCATCGCGTGATAGTTGAACGTGTATCGTCCCGCCTGCTGTTTCTTCGCCCAGATCAGGGTTTCATGCGCGTTCGCAAATCGTACCCCTTTGAAATGTGGCATCCCGTTTTTTTTGATCCACAACACATCATTCAATACCCAGTACCCCAAATCCATCAAAATCGACCCGACCCGGTAAATATTGTGGTAGCTTCCAATCACCCAGATCGTTCCCGTATCTTTCAGCACCCGCCTGCACGCCCCCAGCCATGCCCGCGTAAAAGCATCGTACGCCGCAAAACTATCAAACTTGTCCCATGAATCCGTTACTGCATCCACCTTTGTCATATTCGGACGCCACAAATCGTGGCTCAATTGCAGGTTATAAGGCGGGTCAGCAAAAATTAAATCCACACTTTTTTCCGGCAGCCTGTTTAAAATTTCAACACAATCGCCCTGCAAAATCTGGTTGATTGGCAGCGTCATAACCACACTCATTTTTCTTCCCAAATGCTCACCCCCATTCTATCCTTATCCGTCCCTTTCCCCCACCTCTCGCCTTTCCAACACACGACCTCTGCTTACGGACAGCGCAAGCCGAATGCGGTCCATGTAGGGGCATGATGCATCATGTGCCCAACAGAAAAACCTGATCTACCCACTCACTATCGATAACCGAAACAGAATACGCCTGATGTAGCGGAGGACTAAGCGCAGCGCATGTCCTCCCATAAGCAAAACAAATTGCTGCACTCGAACCCACTACCAACCATCCCCCAACCCATTTAACGATTCCTGCCCCTCAATTCCGTTAGCAAACTCGTCCCAAAAGAGTGACCATTTGGTCACCCTTTTTCCCTCCAAACCTGCTACACTGTCCCTATCAGTTCGCTTTGCTTTCAGTTTTGTATTTTCTGGCAACTCGTAACTGGTAACTGATAACTATTCAGCAAATATTGCAGCGGCAGACCCAATCCCGAATCGCCGCAATACGTTTTGTCCGCCAAATCCAGTCCGATAACCACGACAGCCATAACGCCCATTCCCGGCTAATCAGCGTTTGGAATCCGATAAACACGCGGCGTCTCAAAAAACACCCCCTCCTGTCCGATAACCCGCCGTCTATAGCGTATTTTTCTGAAAGCGGATAACGATGCCAATTTACCCTTTGCGCGCAAAGCCTTTTCGCAATCGCAATCGCCGCAAATCTCGCAACTGGTTTTATTCCCCTCTCCAGATTGGTTCACTGGACGACACTTTTAATGCAAAGCCATTTTTCGAGCCGGAATCAGTGGGGTATGGACTCCCCT
>JAIOHM010000118.1 GCA_019912965.1 Anaerolineae bacterium | reverse complement strand
CTGTTATCGCTGCCATCCCGCCGCTGCCCCAGCACATTCAAAGTTTGATCATCCACCTTCATCAACGGAATCACAGCGCCTTCTCGCACGAATAACGGTGCGCGCAAAATACCGTCAAAATAAATCGGCGCATCGATCCATTCGCCCACGCTTTTGATGTATTCCTGCGTGTAGTAGTTAAACCATCCGCCTGCGGGCAGATACACCGGAATCGTATCCGTGCTGTAACCCATCACCGTTGCAACCAGCAAATCCGCACCCAACATTTTCTGGCTGCCCATCGTTCGCACGTTGAGATCATCCTGAAAATAGTAGACCATCGGCGCGAATACCGGTTCACCAACCCGGTAAGCCTGATGCGCCAGCGTATACAGATACGGACTGAGTTCATACCGCAGTCGCACATTCGCCAGATTGCTAGGCACATCCCCAATCAGCGAAGGCGCGGTTTCATACAAATTTTGCAGGTTGAGGGCATGAGGACGCAGCGGCACATCCAGCAGCGCCGAATTCGCCAGCCACAGTGTATACATCCCATCCATCCCGAGAACCGGATCGGTCGCCTGACGATAAAATCCGCCCACATCCGAACCGAAATAATCCACCCCGCTGAGCGACATATGCATCTGAACATTCATCTGCGCTTCGAGGCTGGGCATATTGGCTGCAATATCCCCCGACCACATCGCCACACCGTACCGCTGACTGCCGGATGTACCCGAACGCGACAGAATGAAAGGCCGTCGCGCAATATTGTTCCGCTGGTAGCTTTCCCAGATGCTTTGTGACCACAAAAAATTGTAGACGTTATGCACATCCGCGTGACCGTGACGCTCAAAAGCCGGGAATCCGAAATACCAGCCGCCCTCGTCATAATCTTCCGGCTCGCCCAAATCCGTCCAATGACCGATCACCCCTGCATCAATCAGATGTTGGCGGCGTTCATCATGCCACCACGCGGCAGCTTCCGGGTTCGACCAATCGACCATGCTGCCCCGCCCCCACCAATCGTCAAAATGCACCGGGGTACAGTCTGCTGCCTCACATTCCCGCACCAGAATGTTCTGTGCTGTTAGTGCATCATAATCCGGCAAACGTTCGTCAACATACGACTCCTCAATCGTCATAATGCCGACGCCATATTTCGCCCGCAAATCAGCGATGAAAGCCGCCGCATTCGGGAAATTTTCTTCGTCCCACGCCAGTGAACCCATCCGTCCATCAAGGCCACCAAACCACTGCAAATCCAGCACCAAACCATCCAGCGGGAAGTTCGCCGCTTGCATGGACACAATCACCCGCATTGCCTCTTCCCAATTTTCGTACCCATATTCGGATACCCATAACCCGAACATCTGACGTGGCGGCACAGGTGGACGTCCAGTCAATTCCATGTAATCCCGGCGCAAATCCCGCAAATCTCCGCCTGTCATCACATACCAACGGGCCACATCATTTTGGGTCGTCAGCTTGAACGGATTGTCCGTAAATTCCCAGAATTGCTGGTAAACATCGTCTACGAACAGCGCATAATTTTCTGTGCCTGCCCCCAGCGCATACATCACCGGGAACTGTGCATTCCCCACCTTGCCGCCATTAAACGAGGTCATTTCGTTGCCGTACACGTTCAAGAAGCGGCGGCGGCGATTCATCCAATTGCCTTCGGTTCCGCCCCGGCGCTGGAACATCTCGCCCAATCCATAAATATCGGTTGTTCCTTCTTGGGTGAAAGTAAATGCCGCTGACTCACCATCAGTATCTTGGGGACAAATCGTGGTCAGCGTCAAATCCGGTTCGCGCGTCAGATCGGTAACAGTGACACAAAGCGTCGCCTCATCAATCGTCAGGCGCATTTCCGGCGTTTCGATTACATTACTGGATGGAAAGTTAAGGCTGCTCGGCCCACTGTAATCCGTCTTGGCGACCATCGGCGTCGTCCAGATAACCTCATCTGCACCCACTCCGCTGCCCACTTCAAAATGCGCCAGATCATCATCCAGCACTTCAACGGTCAAATACTGGTCATTAGCCGCAAATGTAACGCGATATACGCTGCTTGAAGCCGACGAAATCTGGAAAACAGTGACGAAAACCGCCAGCACGATAATCAGTATCGGACGCATAAGCATTTCCTTAGGGTGATATTTCCCGGCACTGTTCAATAACCGTCAGCAGATTGTGATAATCCACCTGAGCATACCACTGTGTCCGGTGAACATGCTCACCCTCTGCACCATGACTCCAGTTGCGGACGGGCGGGACGAAGGTAGTAAAGCGCGGCACAACTCCGTTCGTATGATTGGCGGATTGCACCGAACCAAAATACAGATAGGCATCTCCATAACGGTAGGTGATGTTTTCATCCGCCTTGTTATTCCACATCACCACCAGCGTCGGATGATGTGTATCGCCGACATAATGCAATCCTGCTTCGTACAATACCTCAAACAGCGCCCGTGCCTGTGCCTCGGACATAGCAATCACATACGGCGCAATCTTGGCTGGGTCAGTCAGAATAGCCTCCAGATTTTCTGCCAACCGGTTGCGGACGCCCGTATGCAGTTTGAAGAACTTCAACAGCCGCAAAATCGTCTCGGCTTTTCGGTCGCGCCGCGAAAGCAGATTCTCTCCCTGCACCGAAACCACCAGCGATGAACGGTTATCCAGTTGAATCCCACTGATGTGCAGTGTCTCGATTGGGGCATCATAATGCGTCGTAACGGCAATCTTGCTGCCGTTCACTTGTGCCATAACTACAGCCGATTCTCGAACACCGTGAATATAAAGCGAGAAAGCGCGCTTTTGGGGGATGAAAGCCCCATAACCTTTCGGCGCGTCAATCATGAATTCCAGTCGATTTTCTCGCCACGTTTGGCTAAAAGTCGTCTCGCATGAATCCCTGTTCAGATAAGCGGTCGTTTCGCCGTCATCTTCGTATAAGGTGAACGCGCCATCCGCCCCCGCGAAAATGTGGATGTTCAGTTCGTCCGGGTTATCCGCGCCATTTCGTTCTGCCTGCCCCGCCAGCGGCACAATCGCCCCGGCTTTAGCAAACAGCGGAATGTCGCCCAACGTTCCATAAACCGAATGCCAGCAATCACCTGTGAAATGCTCACCTGTGAAGAAGTTGTACCAATCCCCTTTTGGCAGCCAAACGACCTGACGGCTCAACCCCGTCTCCGGGTCTGCCGGATTGACGAACGGTGCAGCAATCAGTTCTGTGCCAAAAAGATACTGCTGCGGGCAGTTATAGGCTGCTTCCGCTTCAGGATAGTCATAATACATCGGCTCGATCAACGGCAGGCTGTCACGGTGTCCCCGCCATGCCATTGTATAGAGATATGGCAGGAACGCATGGCGAAGCTGCATCGCCTCTCGCAAAACGCGCAGCACTTCCGCATCCTCAAATGCCCACGGACGGCGGTCATAAAACAGACCCTTCGTAACATGAATACGGTTAATCGGGCTGAAAACCCCCAACTGCACCCAGCGCGTGAATAATTCCGGGTCTTCCATCCCGCTGGTATGTCCGCCAATATCGTGGCTCCACCAACCATAGGCGATGTTGGTCGACGTCGCTGTCATGTACGACTGAAACCGCAGCGAATCCCATGTGGTGTAGCTGTCGCCAGAGAATCCTATCGGATAGCGTTGATGCCCCTCATTCCCCCATCGTGAGAAAATGAACGGACGGCGCACCCCATCCCGACCAAGATCATAAAAATGCAGATGATTTATCAACCACAGCGGATCGAGGCCGGGAATGCGGCTCTTTAACCCCTGTTGCCAATCCACCCACCAGAAGTCCACGCCCATTTTTTCATAGGGATGATGCAAAACTTCAAAATAGGCTTTGGCAAATACTGGATTGGTGATGTCGAAAAGAACCGGCTGCCGCGTTTTTGGATCAATCCCCACGCGCTGTGCCATTTCGGGATACTGTTCTTCGTGATCGTGGATGCCTTCTGCCGGATGTAGATTCAGCGAAACCCGCAGGTTCTTCTGATGCACAAACTCAATGAGGCCTTCCGGGTCAGGAAACAATTCCCGATTCCACGTATACCCCGTCCAGCCCGTCGAGTCATTATTCGTCTTGGTGATGTGCCAATCCATATCCACAATGCACACCGAAAACGGCAGTTGATGACTCTCAAAATCTTCAAGCAGCGCTTTCAAATCATCTTGTGAATAATGCCAGTAACGACTCCACCAATTGCCCAGCACCCAGCGCGGAATCATCGGTATCTTCCCGCTGACCCGGCAGTAATCCTGCAAACACGCTTTATAGTCGTGTCCATAACCGAAGAAGTACCAGTCAATCCCGCCTGCCTCGCGCGGTTCTAACCAGCTTTCCGCGTTGAAAACCAGCGTAGCCGAATCATCCAGCACCGACCATCCCGCCCGCGACATCAAACCCGGTTGTAACGGCGTATACCCGTTGACGAAATCCAGCGTCCGCGTCGTACCCCGTAAATTCTGCTCATCGACATCGCCGGGACGCCAAACGGTTCCGCTGCCTTTTAGCCTGATTGATAGATTTTCCGGCGAAAAATCCCCGCCGCTGTATTGCAGATGCAGATAAGCCGTTTCAATTTCGAGGCTGTTTTCCGTAAGCTGCACATTGAAATCCGGCACAGGCTGGTGACGATACCAGAATGCTTGGCTGGCACGGTCTTCAAAACAATCTTGCGGATGATATTCCAGCCGGATTAATCGCTCAGTTAGCACCATAAACCGTGCATGACCGACCTGCACCACAGCGTCCGACGCAGCTAGGGGCATAAATTCCAGCTTGAAGGGTTCAAGGATGGCCGACATAAATGGTTTTCTCCAGTGAAAGGCAGCGTCTCACCCTTTGACGCCGCCAACCGTTAGCCCAACTTTCATATAACGTTGGAGGAAGATTGCAATCAAAAGCGGTGGCAAAAGCCCAATAACCGAGGCAGCCATTTGCAAATTGACCCCATAATTATTGGCTAGGTAGATGAGTCGAACAGTAATTGGTTGCTTTGCCGGATCAGTTAAGACCAGCAGCGGCAGCAGGAAATCTTTCCAGATGTTCACGAATGACAATACGCAAATGACGATCAAAATCGAACGCGACAGCGGCAGAATGATGTAAAAAAAGATTTGCAGCGAGGACGCCCCATCCACCCGTGCGCTGTCAATGATCTCCGTTGGAATTCGGTCAAAGAAAGTCTTGAGCACAAAGATAGCGAAGGCATTAACGGCGTAAGGCAGCCACAAACCCCAATAACTATCCAGCAGATTGATATGCACAATCGGCAAATCACGGATCGTCAAATACAGGGGAACAATGTAGGCAATCCCCGGCACCATCAAGGTGATGAGAAAACCCATCATGACAAATCGCCCGCCAACTGGTTTTAGGTGCGACAGGCTGTAAGCCGCCAGTGCCGAAACCAACAGTTGCAGCAAAACACTCCCACCGACAACCGCAAACGAATTTCCCAGCAAACGCGGCATATCGAACCGCACCCACGCTTCAGTGTAGTTATTCCACAGGGGTATTTCGGGCAAAAGATTCAACCCGGCGGTGAAAATTTCGGTGCTGCCCTTCAAGCCGGAGGTAAAGGCGAAAAAGAACGGGAACAGAGCCACCACCGAAACCGAAAGCAGCGCCACCACCGCGAAAAAATAATAGGTGCGTCCGCGCGTTGTCCGCAGTTCAGCATTGGATAAAACACCACGATCCATTTTGAATATCCCCGAACGCCTAATCCGTATCGAACTTCGCATTAATCATGCGATAGATGATCGAGAAAACCAGCAGCACCACAATCAGGCTGACACTCCACGCCGCCGCATAACCCAGATCAATGCGGATGAAAGCGCGGTTGTAGATATGCAGCGCTGGCGTCAATGTTTCCCGTCCCGGCCCACCGCTGGTCATCAAAAAAGGTTCGGTAAAGACTTGAACGACAGCGATAACCTGAATGATGAACAGCACCGACATGATCGGTAGCAAATGCGGCAGCGTGACAAAACGAATGCGATGCCAGGGGTTCGCTCCATCCAATTCTGCCGCCTCATAAAGTTCGGTTGGAATCTCCTGAAGCGTCGAAAGGTAAATCAGCGCCGTTGTACCAAATGCACCCCACGTCATCATCACCACAATCGATGGTTTGACCAATCCGGCATCCTGTAACCACAACTGTCGTATGCCGCCCCACATCTGAAGGAACTCATTCAAAAACCCTGCGTCCGGGTCATAGATGAAGCGCCACACAATCACAGCAATGGCCGCTGGAACAACCGTTGGCAGGAAATAAACAATCCGAAAAAAACCCTGTGCAAGGCGCATCTCACGGATCAGCAGTGCAATGCCGACTGGGAACAGGAAGCCAAGGCCGATGCTCCATAGGGCAAATTCAAGACTGTTTCTCCAGGCAATACTGAACGCCGGGTCTTTCAACATCAGTTGATAGTTTTCCAGCCCAACCCATGCGGTTTCTCCGGTCAGGCTGACATTTTGAAAACTCATCACAACCGCATTTAAAATGGGATGCCACGCAAACACGGCGAAAAGAAGAATGGCAGGCAGCAAAAATAAGTAAGCAGCAATTTGTCTTGACCACTGTATGTTCCAACCAGCTTTAATGACTTGTGGTTGGCTGGGTACAAAATTAGTGATTTGGGTAGGTGAAGTCATATGAGCAAGCCTTCAAAATGGAGTGCGCCGGGCAGAATGAATCCACCCGGCGCAGGAAAACTTTAGCGGTCGAGAACGAACGACTGGAATTCCTCAGCCGATTCCGCCAGTCGGGTGGCGACATCGACATCCTGATTGCTCAGAACTTCACTGACGATCACACCGATCTCCGAGTAATAGTCCTGAACCGCAGTCAGGGGTTCCGGTTGGAGTTGTACTTCCCCACTCTTGATGGCTTCGTTGAACAGCGTGTAATTTTCAACGGGCAGAATATTGTAAGGCGCGCGGAAGGCTTCCCACTGCGTCTGGTAATCGCCCACATACATCGGCAGGACAGGCATACCAATCGCTTCATTGGTCGATTCGAGGGCGGTCTGAATTTCCGCCGGATCGAACTGACGCCACAGTTGGAAGTAAGTCGCTGCTTCCTGCTGGTCTGCTGTCGCGCTGCTGCTCACCATCCACACATTACCACCCGTCAGGGTAATACGTCCGTTCGGGCCAGCCGGGGCGGGCGCATAACCAAACTTCGACAGGTCGGCATCCGGGAACTGGAAGTGAACGAAATTGAACTGGTCGCCTGCATAGATTGCCATAGCAACCCGGTCAGAAACCAGTGCTTCAGAAATGCTGCCCCAGTCCAGTGTTGCACCCGGCAGAACATCACCCGTCCAACGCAGATTCTGGACAAACGACAGCGCCTCAACCGTTGCGCCTTCGCCATATGCCGCCGAGAATGTACCGTCATCATTCGGGCGAATAATGTCGGTCTGGGTTGCGCCGAAGCCGTAAGCAATATTGGTAAAGTGCCAACCCGTCGCGGCTGAACCATCATTGATGAAAGCGAAACCCGCAACATTAGCATCACGGTTAGTCAGCGCGGCAGCCATTTCAGCCAGTTCTTCCCATGTTGTCGGGGGAGCATCGTAGCCCGCCGCCGCCAGCATCTCAATGTTATAGGCCAGACCCAGCGCATAAGCGTTCAGCGGAATACCATAGATGCTTTCGTCTTGGCTGGTGATCGACAGAATTTCCGGGTTAAAAACGTCGCTGATACCCGCAGTTTCAAAATACGGGCTAATATCCGCAACCACGCCCTGATCAATAAACTTCGATGGTTCGGTGAAGTAGGTTAGGAACAGCGTCGGAAGCTGGTTTCCAGCCGCCAGTGCCACGTATGCAGCCGCGTCATACTGAAGTTCCAAACCTTCGATGGTGACATTCGGATAGCGATCCATAAACCGCTGTGCTTGGGCTTCCCATTGTGCCCGCAGTTCAGCCTGATCTACTGAGTACATATTGGACACGGTAATCGTAACATCACGCCCGCCCGCAATTTGTTCGGGCAGCGTCAATACATCTGGAATCGCAGCCGCTTCTTGCCCCAGAACGGGCAGAATTTGCAGACCAATTGCAGCAACAACAAAAACCAACACGATCAACAATTTTGGCTTCATCGCCTGTTCTCCTGAATACTCTTTTTTGCCTGACAAGTTACTGATAACCAATCATTGAGACGTCTCAATAAAAGAGTATAATGAGTTTTGTGCGTTTGTCAAACGGTTCATCCGATATAATTTGACTTCGAAGACTATTCTTGAAGTAACTTCTGGGGAGCACGATGACGACACTAAAGGATGTAGCAGATTTAGCAAATGTACCCATGTTATCAGCGTTTCACGCGCTCAAGAATGGGGATTCAATTGATGATGAAACCCGGCAGCGTGTCTTGAAAAGCGCCGAAACCTTGAAATACAAACTGCGGATTACCCAGATTGATGTTGCTGATCTGGCCGGGGTCGCCAAAGGTACGGTTTCTTATGCCCTCAACGACAGCGATCTCATCACCGAAGCCACCCGCCTGAAGGTGCGGGAAGCCGCTGCCATCCTCGGCTATCGCCTGAACACCATCGCCCGTAATCTGCGGAAAAATCAGGCCGGGGCGATTGGGTATTCCTGGCACGTCGCCGATGACCCCAGTTTGATGAATAACCTGCTTGACCGCTTTATCTATCGCGTCACCATGAGCGCCGAGGAAGAAGGTTTCCACCTGCTGACCTTCATCCAGCCGCAGGAAAACGCCGAAAAAGTCTATGATGACTTGATCTCGACCAATCGTGTCGATGGCTTCATTCTCTCGGACATAAGCTACAACGACCCGCGCGTCGCCCGCTTAACCAAAATCGGTGCGCCCTTTGTCGCTTTCGGCGGCATGTATGTTGAAAACGCCCAATTTGCTTATGCAGATGTGGATGGTAAAAAAGGCGTCGAACTTGTTATGAACCATTTGCTCACAATGGGGCATGAACGAATCGGGATGCTCAACTGGTATCCCGGTTGGCCTGTCGGGGATGCCCGCGAAGCTGGCTACCGTGAGGCAATGCACAAGGCAGGTATTCAGATACACCCGGATTGGATCGGCTATACCCCCAATATTTTACGTTCGGCAGCGGCGGCAACCGAACAATTGATGAGCACCAAACACACCCCGACAGCCATTATCTGCACCAACGATGTGATGGCCTTTGGTGCAAAAACCTATTTCGACCAGGTAGGTCTACAATTAGGCAAAGATGTCGCCTTAACGGGCTACGATGATGATCCTACTTCTGAATTTCTGGGTATCACTTCCGTTCGACAGCCGGTTGATGCGGTTGCAGCCACCACTTTTGACCTCTTGCTGGGTGAAATAAACGGCGACACCCGCGACGAACGACAGGTTATATTTGAGCCAACACTGGTGGTGCGTCACAGCACCCTCAAATAATCAGCGAATGATGAAGTTGATTGGAAAGAAATGAGATGGAACACTTGCTGAAAATTACGGTGGCCTCGTTCACCTTTACAGCCCGCATGGAAGACGAAGCCGCACCGCGAACCTGCGCTGCTTTCCGTCAGCTTCTCCCCTATCGCCAGCAAATCATCCACGCCCGCTGGAGTGGCGAAGCCTGCTGGATTCCGCTCGGCGATTTTAAGCTGAATGTCGATTATGAAAATCCCACCAGTTATCCCTCGCGCGGGGAAATCCTGTTTTATCCCGGCGGCATCAGCGAGACAGAAATCTTATTTCCCTATGGCAGCACCCGCTTCGCCAGTAAAGTGGGGCAGCTTGCTGGAAATCATTTTTTGACGATCATCAACGGTGCAGAAAATTTGCCCGCAGTCGGTAAACTCTGCCTTTGGAAAGGCGCACAAGACATCCACTTTGAAATGCTATGAAACAGACCCCCAATATATGTGTTTGTACAGACCGCGAACATTGATCTAAAATGGGTGCATAGAGGTAAACAACCCGTTTATGATTGTACCCATTCATCAAGACCCGGCAGACTTGGTACTGACCATCGTCGCAGGTCGAATCGAAACCCCGCTGACTGTGTTGAAGCAGACCACACTGCATGTCGGTGCGTGGTTGCTGAAGTTCCACATTATCGGCGAGAGCCATCTCGTCACCATTGAACGTGATGGCCGCCCTGTACTGTGCGAACTTTTAGCCTGTGTCGATAGTGATGCCGCATCATGCCTCCATCAACATCATTTTGATGATCTCGCCGCCCACTGCTTTACACGGACTGGTTATTCCATAGATGTTGATTTCGATTCCACTTTTGATGCCGCACCCGCACTGGACGCCAAAAATACGCTGGAAATGACCTTCCCCGAAATTGATGGCTACACGCCTATCACCCGCATTGTGTGGAATCGCATAAGCGAAACTGCCGTCCGCTGGCAAACCCTGCATATCTACCCATATGACGGGAAAATAATCGCTGTTCGTTCGTTGTCGTATTTTGATGCCCTACACTATAATCAGGTATCTTGATAACAATATGTGAAAGAAGGATTTTTTCGATGCGAAGAATGACCCTGTGCCTTGTTTTACTTCTGTTAGTCGCCTTCCCGGTATTGGCGCAGGACGCCGCTGCTGCGGAACAGTCACAAGATTTTTTGAGTCTCGTTATCTCCGCCGTGCTTTGGGCAACCCTCGCCGTCATCATCTCGCAGGGCGCGAGTATTCTGGTGTTGTGGGGGTTGGGCTTGCCGCCGCGCAAACTGACTCATGAAATCGAGGATGTACAAAATACGGCTGTGGGAGCGATGTTTTTTATCATTTCGCTGACCGCTGCGCTGTTCGTCGGCTTTATGACCACCGATGGCTTCACACCTGATCCTCCTGCGCTGGAAAGTGCCGCTTGGATGATTGGTGGCGTCATCGTGGCTTTTATCTACACCTTCATCCTGTTTGTGATCGCTCACCGGGTCATGGGTCGTCAGCCGGGCGAAAATGTCTACACCTACATCCGCCGCGAAGTCATCTTGGAACAGAACGCAGCCTTGGCCTTCTTCCTCGGTGGCCTAACCATCACCGTCTTCATCAGCATCGTCTTCCAACTGCTCTAGCCAGCTTTCAAATATTAACGGGCGAAGTTGTGTTTGCTTCGCCCGCCAGTGTTTTCACCCCACTTTGACTCAGTACTCGGTACTCAGCACTTCTTTTACGCATACCTCACACCTCCCTTCCCCCTCAATCCCACTGCCGCCACCCCTTTTCATACGCCTGCACCAGCACCGGATTATCCAGTGTATTGATTCCCGTCTCAACCCGCGCAATATCCGGGTCAAAAACCAGTGTTGATGCCAGTACCTCTGGCGTCAGATACCGCAGCGGCAGTGTCTCATCAACCCGCACCGCTGGCGGACGTTGCGGCGTGCCGATCACGAATCCCCACTCACCGAACGAAGGCACATAAGCCCGCAGCGGCAGGATTTGAAAATCGCTGGCGGCAATCGTGTTCGCAATCGTCCAGAACGCCTCGCGCACAAAATACGGCGAAGTCGCCTGAGTCACGAATGCCCCATCCGGTGTAATATGTTTTCGCAGCAGTTCATAAAACTGACGGCTGTATAGCTTGCTCAAACTCTCATTGTTCGGATCAGGCAGATCAATAATCACCACCGGATACACATCCGAACTTTCTTCGAGAAACCGATAAGCATCGTCATTGACCACCGTCACGCGCGGATCATCTAGCGAATCCTCATTAATTTCGCGCAGTAGGAGACTTGTCCGCGCCAGCGCCGTCACTTCCGGGTCAAGATCGACAATGATGATGCGCTCCACATCGTCATACTTCAGCAGTTCCCGCGCCACCGCCCCATCACCACCGCCCAACACTAGCACCGTCTCATGGGATCGCGCCGCGCCCATCACCGGATGCACCAGCACTTCATGATAGCGATACTCATCCCGGCTGCTGAGTTGCAAATTACCATCCAGAAACAACCGTACATCATCGTTATTCCGCGTGATGATGATGCGTTGATACGGCGTCTGCTGATGATGAATAATCACATCAGCATAAAGTTGCTGCTCAAAAACCCGCACAAAATCTGCCGAAAACACCGCCCCGGCAGCCATAAACAGCAGCGCCGCTACCCACGCCGCCGTCAGCCGAATCCGCCAGTAACCATCAAGGCGGCTGCGAAACAGATTCAGGCACAACCCCGCCACCAGCACATTCAGCAGTCCCATAATGAATGCCGTCTGTGTGACGCCCAGCAGCGGCAGCAGAATAATCGGGAAAGCCAGCGAACCCACCAGCGCCCCCAGATAATCCAGCGACATAATATCTGCCAGCGCCTTACTCAAATCCGCCCGGTGCGCCACAATTCGCGTCAGCAGCGGAATCTCCAAGCCAATGCAAATCCCCACCGCCAGCGTGACGGCGAACATCGTCAGGTAGTAATACGATTCCTCACCCAGCGTGAACACCGCGTACAGCAGTCCCGCCGAAATCCCGCCAAAGATTCCCGTCAGGATTTCCACCGTGATGAACCAGCGGACTTCCGCGCCTTTGATCTGACGTGAAAGCAGCGCTCCGATTCCCATCGCAAACAGGAAAAATCCGATGGTAAACGAAAACTGCGTCACGCTGTCGCCCAGCAAATAGCTGGAAAGCGTGGCGATAATCAGTTCATAAACAAGCGCACAAATGGAAATGATGAGGACAGATACAAGCAGGGTCGCACGTTCGCGTGGCGAAACGCCGACCACTGCCGTTAATGGCATATTTTCAGTTGTCAATCGAATATTACTTCCCGCTGCCCGGCCCGCCGCCCATAATCACTGGCCCGCCGATGCTGCCCGAACGTGCGAACGCCGCGCCGCTGGCAACCAGACCAAATCCGTTCATGCTGGCATAGGCCGCGCCGCCCAAACTCCCGGCCAACAGCACCACCACCAGCACAATCACTACAATCCGTCCCATAATTCCAATCCTCTACTGCTATGCTTTAAATCCGTTCCACCCCTCTCCAATTATGGAGAGGGGTAGGGGTGAGGTTGCATTAATCCAAATCTTCGTTCATCCCCATGCTCCCGATTTTGCTCCCTTCCCTCGCGTGCCGGGGAAGGGCTGGGGATGGGGGTAAATCCTTTTTACGCCGTCCGCTTCCGGGTACTCAGGAAGAAAATAATAATCCCGATCACCCCGATCACCCCACCATAAATCAGAAACCATGTTGGCAGAATATGATTGCGTCGTATCCCAACATCCACGCTGATCGTATCCAGTGTACCTTCACCCAGTTCGATTTGCAGCGTATGTGTTCCCGCTTGGAATGGCACAAACATATCGCTGGCACTGGCTTGGGCTTCTTCCCAATACCCCTCGTCATCGCTGCCGCTTTCCCGCCAGAGTTCCAGCGTGAACAATTCATTTTCCATACCATCTGGCGAGTCAATGCTCACATCAATATCAATCTCACTCGGCAGTGGCAGCGCCCCTTGTGCCGAAACGCTCACAATCGACGCCCGCCCGATCTGGTTAAACTCTACCGGAATTGTTGCAATCGGATTCGCCCGGCTGAGCGAGAGCGTTTGCGTCAGTGTATGTTCACCCGTAGTCGATGCCCACACACCGCCGCCAAAACCGAGCAGCGCGAACAGGATGAATATTCCCGCAATAAGCCTGAAGGTTTGTCCCTGACTGGCCGACTGTTTCAACGATTCCAGCCACTTCGGATTATTGAAAGCCGTCGCCACCTGTTCCGGTGTCAGCGAAATCCCTTCATGGATTTCCAGTTCATCCGTCGTCTGTTGGACGCTGTAGCGTTTGGCGTTGCCAAAAGCCTCCGCCATGTACAGCTCATCGCCTGCCTTGCCGCGCCATGTGAGTTCACCCTCCGCACCCGCGATTTGCGCCGGATACCGTTCGTGAACGCGCACTTTCGCCTCGCCACCCGTCGGCAGCATGGCCGATGTTTTCGCGTCAAACGGTTCACGGACACGCAGCTTTTTATACAGCGTAAAGCCTTCATCATCGGAATGCGACAGCCACAGCAAACGGCCATCTTCGCCGCCCAGCAGCCATTCGTCCCAGACCCACTTGTCTTCGTCGTCCCAGCCGCGATACAGCACCCGCCCCAGAACGAAGAAATTGGTGTCCTGAAAACGCGCTGTACCACCCACTGCAATCGGGGCTTTTGGATCGGGCAGTTTACGGGTTTTGCCTGTAACCGTTGGCCCTTCCATATCCAGCGCGAGAAAACTGCCGCATTTCGAGCAAATAATCGTCTGTGCATCGGCGCTGTACTGCTGAACCGCTGCACCGCACGACGGACATTGTAACTGTTTAAGAATAGGTCTTTGCTGGGCGCTCATGGCTTAATTTTGATCTCGTTATGCTCAAGGTCTGTGCCGACGGAAAGTTCGATTTCATCATCCCAATAGTTAATGCTGGTCGGGCTTTCGCTCGATGAACCCTGAATATACCCGAAGGTTCCGGTTAAAGGCATCACCGATGAAAACTGTCCCTCGCTGCCCACCATCCGCGCCGTCCGCTTTTCAGTGATGAATACCGAACGCCCGTTGATCGTTACCGACCCGCCAACCTTCACTTGGTCGTAAGCTGGAACAGCCCCGCGCACCCGTTCACGCTTGTACACAGTCCAATAGCCCTCGTCCTCTTCTAACCAATCCGGCGGCGAATCATCTGCCCATGTGATCTGCCACTCTTCCCAGAACCCTTCAGCGTAGGCATACCGTACGCGCCCGATCACCGTAAAACCCCGCCCACGAATCTCCCCCGACGCGCCAATGTGTAACCGCGAAGGATAATCCGCCAGACTCGCCGTCTTACCCACCGGATCAAGCGTATCGGTGCCGCTGACCATATAGTTTGAACCGCAAAACTTGCAGGTCACTGAACGGATAAACTGATTTTTGACCTCCAACGGTGCGCCGCAGGAAGCACAGGTCATATTTTGCATAGTATCGTTTCTCTCACCAAAGCTATTTTCGTTTTCTCACCAAATTGCTTCAACCACTTAACCCAATCTGTATTCCCCTCTCCGGTACGGGGAGGGGCTAGGGGTGGGGTTCACAAAAAATCTGCTCTAATTTT
>JAIOHM010000117.1 GCA_019912965.1 Anaerolineae bacterium | reverse complement strand
CCCCAAACCCCTTCCCGTCCCGGAGAGGGGCTTCAATCCCTACAGATATTATAGAACAAAATGGATTAGAACGCAAGTTCGATTCAGGTTAGAAAAACATCTCCGGCGCTTCTGCATTTCCATGATGATGCGTCAAGGGTGTTCAGAGCGAGGATACAAATCCAATTGGAGGACAATTTCACATTCAGTGATGCGATCAGGATGGTTCAACTGCAACACATTTAATCGCCAGCGGACGCGGCGGCGATTACCAATGTACGCCCATCAGGACGCAGCGCAGCCATCCCGATATCAATGCCCCAAAACCACTTGCTGTTGGAGGTAAAGCCAAACCACTTACACGACCGCGCCTGTGCATCCAAATCCTCAATTGGGCTGAGTTCATCCATACCCATCAACGCAGCCATATCCTTCCAAGCAAGAAAGCGACTAACCCCTACACCCATACCCGGAAGATGCGGGCCACCACTGGCAGCTACGCTGGACAAAACATTGAAGATATGCTCAGGTGACTCTGGTTGCCACCGAATCGCTGTTGCACCTTCCACACATTTCAAGTCGAGTTTGGTCAACAATTTAGCTTGTAGATGGGCGTCGGTCAAAGGTGTTTCAAATTCACAGATAAGTGCCTCACGCCGCCCGCCTAACTTGGCTAAAGCCTTGAATCTACGATGTGGCTCCATGATTGGTGCTATGCTTTTAATAATGGGTAAATCGGGCAGTTCGGGAAGCAGCTCCAGCGGTATAGGATCACCATCCCGGTAATGAGCGTAATTCAAGCCTGTGCTACCTAATGAATATGTTGGGAGATAATTTCGAGCTTCGAGTTCAACAGATGTCAATTGCAGCGGCAGCCATGCCAACGGGTTGTGAACTTTAGATTTACGTATCCGCTGGCCTTCGACAAATCGTTTGATCGCCGGGATACCTTCGCAATCAATACCCTGCATGACCAATCCCTGAATAACCCTGAGCAATATCTGGACACGATTATCCGATGCAATATCGTTTGGGTCGACTGCGGCAGCTATCGCATCGCCATGCTTTTCGAGGAATTGAGTAATCGTCTCTAGCGGTTGATGCTGGGCTATCAGTCCGGGTATGACCTCATAATCTGGTGAGCGATAGTAATTCAATAGATCGATTGCGGCCTCCAGGTAAGGCAGCCCCGGCGTTGATGACAGATAATCGTAAATGTGTTTAAAACCGCTATCCATCCGACTGGCCTGGGATTCAAGCTGGATTTGGGATGCCTGAAACGCAATCGCCAATTCCACCAGCGCGGGTACTTGTTCAGCAAATACCATCTGTTCGATCAAACTTCTTGAGATGACCGCTTCTTGCTCAAGCAGACTGTTGAGCAGCTTTTGGGTATCCGGCTTGATGACATAATCGTCCCACCAGAAGGTTTGGTATCGAGGATAGGGTTTTCGATACCCGGATTTGTACTTCAGTTCATTGATGGCCTCGGTTTGCTGTTTGGCGATCTGAAGGCGGTTAAAGATCGATGGATTAGCTGCATCGCCTTTTTGGGTAGTGTAAAACTCCACTTTCGGATTACGGGTGAAACCCATGTGACGTGGAATATCCAACGTTTCAGTCCGATAACCCTGATCCCATGTCCCTTCGGTATAAATGGATAGGCTGGATTCTTTGACATAATTTTCGTAGAACAGACTGTCCTGAACCACCAAGTGGGAAGAACCTGCACCAGCAATCGCCGCGCCATGTTCTCGCGCGACATTGTGTATGAAAAGACACTGATTGATGGCTGCTGGATAGGCAAAACCCGCGTACAATGCGCCGCCGCGTGTTCCCCAGTTCTCTAGCAAGATACACTCGTTCAAGGTGAGTAGGCCATCGGCAACAATGGCCCCGCCGCCCATTATGCCACTGTCGCCATTGCATAAGGTCAACTGATTCAGGGTTAAGCAGGCGTTGGTTCGGTCGCTGCTGGATGCATTCAAGGCAAAAAAGCGGAACGGGGGTGCATTGATCGAGCGCATGATAATCCGTCCATTGCCATGAATGGTGATGTCGCTGACGACAACCGGGAAAGCCGTTGGGCCGAAATACTCCGCTACTGCTTCGCTGAGAACATAATCTTCATCAGCGCCATCTAACCAAATCGTGTGCGGTTCGTCCGGCAGTCGATTGGCTTTTTCAATTGTGACAATCAGTTCGGATGCACTTTTAACCCGTATTTCCACGCGAAGAGTCCTCAATCATGGGCGAGAATTGTAGAGTATAACATGAGAACAAAACCATTAGCCGAAATGATGAGGGATTGTTTTAGGGTTGGCGGGTGGTTTAAAGCGGGTTCGTAATCCGCGTAAGAATCACCTGATACCGTCTGTTTATCAGGTAACAAAAAATGGGAGCTTGTAATGTGTTACGCCCGCTATCCCCTGAGCTAAAAATCAACGGCTAAAAGCTGCTGACAACCATAAAAAACCCTCTCCGGGTGGAGAGGGTCGGGATGCAGTGAATTTTACTGCGCCTTACGAGGTGCGGGCTTTCCGGCGGCGTATGACGATGAAAGCCACACCAACCGCAACCACCAGCATGATAACCAGCGGCTGCACAAAGCTCCAGAACGACTCACCCGTTGCGGGCAAACGGCTGACGCTCAACACAGATGCACTTGCCCCGCTGGCAACATTGGTGATCGAGAACGGCACGGCTACATCCGGTCGAATGCGGGTGGTGATCGTCAGGGTCGCATTCGTACCGGGGTTGAGTACCGGGATCGTCCAGTTAATGCTTTGTCCACTGACGCTGACGCTGCCCGTCGAAGCCGAATGGGATACGTAGATCAGTTCAACCGGGAGCGTGTCGTTTATCACAATATTAGTCGAAGGCACAGCGCCCGTCCCGGTAGCGGTCAGCGTCCAGGTAACGGTATCCCCCGGCCCGGCAAAGGGCGGTGCAGCACTCTTGAACACGCTCACACCGGGCGGCGGCGTACCACCGGGCGGCGTCACCGTGAAGGGCGTGGGCGTTACCGCCACCAGCGAAAAACCGAAATCATAAGTATGGTCATTCTCACCCGCCAACCCGGTCGTCAACGAAACTTCCGGGACATTAGCCGGGGAAACCAGTGCTGCGAAATCCACCACCAGCCCATCCGAGTCACGCAGGTCAAGCACGGTGTTATTGGTCGTGGCATAGTAAGGAGTCAGCGGCCCACCACCATAATTGGCCGGATCATCCAGCCGAACGGTGTAAGCCGTAAGGGGCATAATGCCAGCAGGTTCAAAGGGATCACGCCCGCCACTGTTGTTGATGTCCAGCCATGTGCGCGGATCACCCGGATTAAAAACGGTGGCTTCGTTAAAGATGTACTCGCCTTCAGCATTGGTGGTGGTGCTGGCGATAAACACATCATTGACATCGTACAGGCTGACGACCACCCCGGCCAGCGGAACTTCACCGGGGTCTTGCTGTCCATTGCGGTCAAGGTCTTCCCAGACGCGGTTGCCAATTTCGATGGGCGCAGGGCCACAGGCGGCTTCCAGACTGCCCAAGCCTTCGCCCTTACCGAACAATGTAGGATCATTCTGCCCACCGTTATAAATCCGGTAGTTGCGGGTGCGGGTGCCGTCAGCATTGCTGAACCACACCACACCCCCATCAAAAAGCTGGTTATTGAAAGGTACGGGGTCAAATACAATCGAGGTCACGTCCGGCGCACCCGGCAGTTGCAGTAAGCCACCGAGGCTGATTTCATCGTGACGGTTGGCATATGGCAAGGGCGCATTGTTATCGGTGAAATAATATTCGCCACCCAGATTACCCGGCCCGGCAGGCAGATTGGGATCATTCGGGCCTTGTCCCTCAAAATCCCCAACATTACCGGCTGTCGTAATTGCCCCACAGGTCGCGTTGGCTTCCAAAACCCAGCCGCCCGCACCGTTTGAGCAAGCCCGCAGGATATCGCCCGCGCCTGTCGAGTTATACAAAGCCATGTCGGCTACATTCGGGCTGCGCTGCTGGTTGCCCGCCTGTGAACCCAGACGGTCACGGAAACCGAGGATCATATCCCCATTAT
>JAIOHM010000116.1 GCA_019912965.1 Anaerolineae bacterium | reverse complement strand
CCCACTGACATTTGAAACCGCTCATTTATCCTGAGGGTGTCTCTTATTCATCCTCCACCAAAACGGGTCAAGTCCATCCTCCCCTCGCCCTGAGGGAGAGGGGTCGGGGGTGAGGGTTTTCTGGTCATTTGCCGACGCCGGACGCAAACTCGCGGAACTCCATCTGAATTACGAAACCGTCGAACCCTACCCGCTGGAATGGGTCACATCCCCCGGCAAACCCATCAGCTACCGCGTCGAAAAAATGCGTCCGCTAAATATACAAGCTGCCCCATCTTCTGACTCCCCTCGCCCTGACGCGCTGTCTTCTTCCTCCCCTCGCCCTGAGGGAGAGGGGCTGGGGGTGAGGGTTTCTTATAAAACCTTCGCCGCCCTTCAGGTCAACGACACCCTGACGCTGAAAAATATCCCGGCGGAAGCCTTCGAGTATCGCCTCGGCAACCGTTCCGCCCTCGAATGGATCGTCGATCAATATCAGGTCAGCACCGATAAACGCAGCGGCATCACCAGCGACCCCAACCGCTACAGCCCCGACCCGCGCTACATTGTCGATCTGGTCGAGCGCGTCGTCCGCGTCAGCGTCGAAACCGCCCACATCGTCGCCAACCTCCCCCCCTTCACCGCGTAATCCGTTGTAGGGGTGTCCGGCCCGGACGCCCCCTACCGCGCAACCCACAAACCATCAACCGCACCACCGGACGCCCCCTACCGCGCAACCCACAAATCATCAACCGCCCCTACGTCACACACCGGATACCGCAATCTGCAACCTCGCACGCCGCTCCCAAAATATCAATGTGCATCTTCCCCAAAATCCCCATAAAATATGGAAAATGATACGGAAACCGCCATGCCCTACGACTCGTGGAAACATCACCGCCGCAGCATCCGCCTGCCGGGTTACGATTACACACAATCCGGGATGTATTTCGTCACCCTCTGCACCCATAACCGGGGTTGGTTATTCGGCGAAATCATCGGTGATCAGATGCACCTGAATGCGTGGGGGCAGATTGTCACCGCCGAATGGGAACGGACGCCGCAGGTTCGCCCGTACATCACATTAGATGCCTATGTGGTAATGCCGAATCATCTGCATGGAATTATCATCATCAACGATACCGAGGTGCCTGTTGTAGGGGCGTCCGGGCCGGACGCCCCTACCGCAACCCACAGACTATCAACCACACCACCGGACGCCCCTACCGCAACCCACAAACCATCAACCGCACCATCGGACACCCCTACCCAAACCCCACCAAATGCCAACCCCAAAGGGCCAGCCAAAGGATCAATTGGCGCAATCATTGCCCAATTCAAACGGCAGACGACGGTTGCCATCAACCGCCAGCGCGACACACCCGCCGCACCCGTCTGGCAGCGCAATTATTATGAACACATCATCCGCAACGAAAACAGTTTCAATACCATTCGGCTGTATGTCGAAACCAACCCCGCCCAATGGATACAGGACAGCCTCTATACGCCACTTTCTAACCATACCCGAACTTGACTTCACTAGCCCTTTTGTTCTACAATGATCTGTAGGGGCGACCGGGCCGGTCGCTACGCAACTTCCCAAATCCGCACCTTACCAACGACCAAAACCTACCCACATGGCAAACATGGCGGCGGCAGACCTTCCTGACATCACTGCCACGCTTGCTCCCCTCTCTGTTACTACGGAGAGGGGCTGGGGGCTTTCAGGGGTAGGTTTTTTAATTTTTCACATCATTCGCCATACTGTCTCAATGTGGCCGAGATCAATTGACCCTTTAAGGTCTTTTCTAGCCCCTTTAGTGGGCTTGATTTCCCTTAGCCAGATGGCTTTAGCCTCTGGCGGCCTAACCCAACAACCCATTCATTAAAAACCTACCCTTGTAAGGGGGCTGGGGGTGAGGTTTCCCCAAAATGCGAAATATGCACAAAAACCGGCTTCGCATTGCTCGCATTTTTCGCATATTATCAATCTGTAACAGTCGCCAACAAAATCCACTTTCGCCATCGCCATCGCCGCCGCCATCGCCGCCACTTCCGTCTCAAAGATTCACAAACTGCACAAAATCCTGTGCAGAATTTGAAGAAATTGCAGAAATTTGCGAATCTTATCAATGTATACGTGTCCGACAAACCCATCCCGACACCGACGACGACACCGACGACACCGACGACACCGACGACATAAAATGTCGCAAAACCCGTGTACGACTTTGACGACATTGACGACATCTGCGACATTGCGCGCAAACCCATTTTCGCAATCGCAATCGCCGCAATCGCCGCAAACCAACCTTGTCTTTTCTGGAAACTGATAACTGGCAACTGGTAACTGACAATGACATCGCCGCCAGTCCCATAACATTCCGTAATCTTTCTCAGTACTTTGTACTCAGTACTCAGTACTTTCTACGCTTCCCTCATACCTCATACCTCGGAACTCAGAACTTGGAACTCACTAAAAATAGCCTATAATCGCCCAGCACCATCTACACCAAAGGCTAATCGCCCATGTTCATCACCTTTGAAGGCCCGGACGGAAGCGGAAAAACCACCCAGGTCGCCCAAACAGCCGATGCCCTCCGCAAGCGTGGCTACCGCGTGCTGCTCACCCGCGAACCCGGCGGCACATCCATCGGCGACCAGATTCGCCACATCCTGCACGACATGGATAACCAGAATCTGCATCCCCGCGCCGAACTCCTGCTGTTCAACGCCTCCCGCGCCCAGATTGTGGAAGAAGTCATTAAGCCGCATCTGGCTTCTGGAGGATTGGTGCTTTGTGACCGCTTCTTCGATTCAACCTATGCTTATCAGGGGTATGGACACGGCCTCGACCTGACCACGCTGCGGATGGTGGTGGAATTTGCCACAGGCGGATTGCGCCCGGATTTAACGCTGCTGCTGGATATTGCCCCCGAAGACGGCCTTCAACGCCGCCTGAGCGCGATTGATAAAGGAGAAGAATGGACACGGCTGGACGATATGGAGATGGCCTTTCACCGCCGCGTCCGCGAGGGTTATCACGCCCTGATTGCTGCCGAGCCGTCCCGCTGGCTGCGGATTGATGCTGCCCAGCCCGTTCAAGGTGTTCAGGCCGCTATTCTGGCCGCGCTGGATGCCCGTTTGCCGCCTCCAAAATAATTCATTTTGAATCGAACGTCCGCCTTACGTTGAAAACGGATCGACTGCTTCCACGCCGTTATCCCCGACCAGATCAAGAATAGCCAGTTCGCCCGGAAAGGTTCGCAGATCGTTGAAATCCGTCCCGCCTTCAATGAACGGTTGCAGGGTAGCAGCCGACTGCGACGGACGGGTGAACAAGGCTTCCCCCAGCGCGACATGATTGGGCAACTGGTCGCCGATCTGCCGTGCCAGCGCGACATGCACCTGCTCGGTTGTGGCGATCTGGGCAAAAATCGCGGCCAGAATCGAATTTCCCTGCTCGGCAGTTTGCTGCACCGTAGCCAGATAAGCCGCCACGAACAGGGTTTCGACCTGCGCGGTGATGGTGGCGAAGTTCTCCCGGTTGCGGTAGACGTTGCGCGGCATATAAAACTGGTCAGCAATCGGCTGTGCGCCATTTTCGATCAGCAGTCCGAGGTGTTGGTATTCGGTATCCAGCGCGGCCACCAGATACGACCGTTCGCGTGGGGTAAGCGGGATTTCGCTGTCCGTCAGGGTCGCATAATAATGAACGCAGGAGAGATTTTCAGTCGTTGCCGCCAAATCCAGCATGGTCTGAAGATCATCAGTTTCCTGGGCAGCGTGTACCCTGCCGAACAACGCGCCAAAGCCGACCGCCAGACTGGCTTTCAACAGATTCCGCCGCGAGAATGCGGGCATAGGCTTCCTCGATATTCCCTGAATTGAAGTTCAGCCTCAACTATACGCCAGCCAGCTAAAGTATGCCCGGAAATAGGCAGTTGCAGCGGGATATGGTATGCTTTTGGGGCATCTTTAGACAAGGTGTTTAAAAACAACTTAAACTTAGGAGCTTTTTATGCAGAAACGTTTCTTCTTTCTGACTCTTTTGGGGTTGCTGGCGGCCTTGACGCTGCTGGCTGGCAGCACGGTGATGGCGCAGGATGCGCTGCCCGCATGGAGCGATCTGACGGCAGGCGAGTGGACGGAAATTGCGCCCGGTGGGGATACGGCCTGCGCCTATGGCACCGACTTCCGTTTTTATGTGCGTCCCGCAGCCCAACCGACCGATAAACTGATGATTTATTTCGCGGGTGGCGGTGCGTGCTGGAATAACGATACCTGTGCCCCCAGTTTCAAAGGGCCGGATGGCAATCCGCTGTTCGTGAGTGCCGCGCCAGAGGGTTCCAGCGCCGCGCTGACCGGTGGTTTCTTTGACTATGCCAACGAAGCCAATCCAGTCGCGGATTACAACGCGGTTTATGTGCCGGTCTGTACAGCGGATATTCACACGGGCGATGCCGTGATCGAGTACGAATCGTCCGAGGGCGAAAAGTACACCATGTATCATAAGGGCGCTGTCAACGCCACCGCCGCGATTGACTGGGCGACCGAGAATGTAGCCGCGCCGACGGATGTGCTTTTAGCCGGATGCAGCGCTGGGGCTTACGGCTCGATCTTCCATGCGCCACACGTCATCGACTCCTATGCCGATGCCCGTATCGTACAGTTGGGCGATGCCGGGGTGGGCATTATGCCCGCTGGCGATAATCCGTTGGTGAGTTGGAATTATGGCCCCAACGTCCCGCTGCTGACGCTGGATGATCCTGCTGACTTTGACATCAAGGATTTGTATAAGGCAGCGGCTCAGGCCTACCCGGAAGTCACTTTCTCAGAAGTGACCTCCTATCTGGATGTGGTGCAAATCGGGTTCTATTATCTGTTGGGTGGCGGCGCTACACCGGAAGAAGCCGGCGCGAACTGGTTGCTGGGAATGCGGAGCAGCCTCAGCGGCCTCAGCGGCAGCCAGCGCAATTTCCGCTCGTTGATGTACGGCGGCAACCTGCACTGCATCACACCCCGCGCCGAACTGTATAACACCGCCATTGAGGGTCAGCCAGTGGTTGATTGGGTCGCCAATCTGGTGTCTGGCGAGACACCCCGCACCCTGAACTGCTCCAACTGCAATACGGCAGAAACCATTTCCAGCGAATAAGGTTTTAGGCAGGGGCGTCCGGCTTGGACGCCCCTGTATCAGTCAGTCCCCTATACCACAATCGGCTGTTCGTCACGCGGCTGGCCGAGGAAAGCCCGTTCTTTTTCCACGATTTCCGGCTCCAGCTTGACGATCAGCGGCGCGGGTTCGCGCAAGCTCTGGCCGGGTTGCAGATTGCTTTTCGCCCATTTTCCAATCGCCTTGCTGCCGTCGTAGACCAGCGCCTTATGTCCCCGCGTCGATTCCTGATACTCGACGATTTTCTGCTCGCCAAAAAGCTGCCCATCGTAGCCGAGAAATTCGTGTAACTTCTGCGACGTGAACGGCAGGAAGGGTGCAAGCAGCACCTTCAGATTGTCGATCACCCGCAGCACGGTATACACTGAACGGGCAGCGTCCGCCGCGTCTTCTTTGATGGTCTTCCAGGGCGCACGCCGATCCAGATATGCATTGGAGTCGCGGACGAGTGCCATGCCTGCCGCCAGCGCATCCCGCAGTTTAACGGCATCCAGCAAACCACCGATTTGCTCGAAAGCAGCTTCGGCTTTCTCCAGAATCGCTTTGTCCTCGGCAGTCAGATCGTTCAGATCAACTGTCGGCACTTTGCCCTCAAACCGCTTGTAGGAGAAACTCAGCATCCGGTTCGCCAGATTGCCCCACGCCGCCAGCAGTTCGCCGTTCACCCGATTGAGAAAGTTCTCCCAGTTGAAATCGGTATCCGATGTTTCCGGGAAAGTCGCGGCGGTGTAGTAGCGCACCGCATCCGGCTGATAGCGGTCGAGAATATCCGGCAGCCAGATCGCCCAATTGCGACTCTTTGAGAATTTATCGCCCTCGATGTTCATGAATTCGTTGGCAGGCACATCATACGGCAGTTGCAGCGGTGTATCGTCGCCTTCATTATAGATGCCGTTCACGCCCAGCAGTTCTGCCTGCCAGATGATCGTATGGAACGGAATGTTGTCCTTGCCGATGAAGTTATAGATTTCGGCTTGCGGGTTGTACCACCACTTCTTCCACTCGTCCGGCTTGCCGATGTTCTTCGCCCATTCGATGCTGGCGGTGAAATACCCCATCACAGCTTCAAACCACACGTACAGCTTTTTATCTTCCCAGCCTTCCAGCGGAACGTTGATGCCCCAGTCAATATCGCGGGTGATCGGGCGGCCATGCAGACCATCAGCCACGAAATTACGGCTGAAACGGACGACATTCGTGCGCCAATGCGACTCGTGCTTTGCCAGATACGCCAGCAGTTCCGGTTCCCAGCGCCCCAAATCCAGAAAGAAGTGCTCACTTTCGCGGATAATCAGCTTATCGTCGGGATGAGCCTTATTACGCGGATTGATGAGCAGTGTCGCATCCAGCAGATTGCCGCAGTTATCACATTGATCGCCGCGCGCGTTGGCATAGTGGCAGATATAACATTCACCTTCAACATAGCGGTCGGGCAGGAAGCGTTTTTCCTGCTCGCTGTACATGAGTTTCTGCGTTTCCTTGTACAGATAGCCTTTTTCCAGCAGATGCAGGAAAAAATCCTGCGCGATCCGGTGATGATTTTCGGTGTCGGTATGTGTGAACAGATCGTAGCTGATGCCGACCTTTTGCTGCGTCAGCAAAAAACGTTCGTGATAATGCTCAAACACCTGCCGTGCCGGGATACCCCGTTTATCCGCCTCAACCGAAATCGGCGTCCCATGACTATCCGAGCCGGAAACCATCAGCACATGATTCCCCTTCAATCGATGATAGCGGGCGAAAATATCCGCCGTGAGGTATGCCCCGGCGAGATGGCCGACGTGCAAATCTCCGTTGGCATACGGCCATGCAACGGAGACGTGAATGTACTTCGGTTCGGTCATGTGAAAATCCTCGTTGTTGGTTCTTGGTTATTGATTATTGGTGGCTCGAAAATCTGCAATGCGTTCGAGCGTCCAGTTGATGACAGTTTCGTGTTCGGGCGCAATTATACCGCGTAACATTCGGGCAGTGGCGGCATATAATCCGAGTCCTGCTAACGCCCGCATTCGCACCGGATTGGCATCCCATCCCGCCGCGATACGAAAAAGTTCGCTCCATTCGGCATCAGCCGCATCCTGCACCGCTTGAAACAACACATTTTCGGATTCGACTAGAATACCCTTCTGCACCGCGACGACGTTCACTAGGCCTAGCACCAGCCCGTAGGTGGCATAAAGCAATAATGCCTCGTCGTTTTTCAGCAAACCACTCAGCAGTTTATGGGCTTCTTCGGCGCATCCCGCAAGCTGCTGACTGGCAAAAGCGTCAGCGGCGGGTTGCAATGGTGTCCAGTCAAAATCCAGCGCTGCCTGCCGCAGACTCGCCAGCAGACCGTGTCCCGTTAGCTGCACACTATCGTAAAGAATCCGGGTCTGTCGCAAGCCGGATACCACATCAACGGCGCTCTGCGGCTGCTCCAGATCAGCATATTTGGATTCAATGGTCGTCACCGTAATACTGACCAGATGCCCCTCAAAACGATGCAGTTGATAATGCTCATGCGGTGGCGTGCCCTGCGCCGGAACGTACACATGCAGATCAATATCGCTGAACGGTGTAGCGGTACCACGCGCATGACTGCCCGTGAGTCCGATGGCCCGCACCCACTGCCCATCAAATCCGGTCAGCTTTGAACCCACCGCAATCGCTTCAACCAATTTCTGTATCAAGTCTTCTGCCAACATGTCTGGCTTTCCCCTTTTACATCCAATAAAAAACCGCCTGCCGGGTTCGACAGACGGTTTGGATTAGCGGATGCGGGTTCGCTCACATGGCGCGATGCATTCGCCTGCGTCTGTCAGGACGAGGGCTGCACATCGGGCGCATCGTGAAGCGGGTAAAAGTATTCATGTGCATCAGTATAGGGAAAAGCAGGGCGCAGAGTCAAGCATTTGGCGAATTCGGGAAAGGTGCAACTTTATAATTTTGTCTTGATGGCGGATGCGAATATACTAACCTGAATGACGATATTCATTACGGAACCGTAAAAGGAGCAGATATGACGAATCAACTTCGGGTAACTGTCGAAACCGGCCCCAAAGGCAAGAAGGTGGCAGCAGTGGCACCAGATTGGCCCGGTCTGGAGCGCGGTGCAAAGACCGAAGAAGCTGCGATTGTAAGATTAGAATCCTATCTTCCACGTTATGCCCCGGTGGCGAAGTTGGCGGGTATGGACGCAGAATTTGCAGCGATCACCACGGTTGATATTGTCGAGCACTATCCGGGTACAGGATCAACTGACTTCTGGGGCATCTCATTTGCGTTCTCAAGCATCGACCACCAACCCGTATCCCGTGAAGCATTAGAACGTGAACTGACCCTGATGCAGGCGTGCTGGACATTTTTCGACAATGTGCGATTCCGCGTGTCGGCTGAGATGCAGAAAGGCCCACGAGGGGGCGGGCGTGATCGGGATCACATCGTCCGTCATATATTGGCGAATGAGATGGACTGGGCTGGGGGGCTCGGTTTGCCCAATCTTTACGATGCGAATATGACCGAGGACACCATAAGCGCACACCGCAGCGCCTATTGTGATGCCATTCGGGAGTTCCATGCCGAGGGCAAAATGGCTCGAAAGTGGCCGCTCCGTTATCTCATCCGGCATACCGCCTATCACACACTGGATCACGCCTGGGAAATGGAAGACAAAGACCTGACGAAACCGTCTTAGGGCTGCATCCGGGAAGTAAATGAAGAAAAGACTTTCGCCAAAGGGTTGGATGGCGATGGGTATTCCAGTATCCGATTCATCGGCAATAGCAGTGGTGGTTCATGCCGCTAGTGTTCAGGAGCAAATCATGCCTGCATTTCACACCCTGTCCTGCCTCTTGGGTTTGGGTGGCATCCCTACCCGCCACCCAGCGGATAAAAATGGACATTATTTTCCTTACACCACGGTTCTAGTCTTGCCTGAAGTTCCTGCGCGGTGGATTCGGCGGTTTTGCTCGGCAGCAGTTCCACTTCCATTGTATAGAGGTCATCTCGGATGACCTCCAGGTAGGGCAGATTATGGATTAAGGTCATCACATAGCCCATCAACATTTCATTGACGTCATCAGCCACATCCCGCTCATTGCAGGAAACCAGAAGCCCACCATCTCTTGATTTTTCGATTCGGACGTACTTTTCCATGTGCCTTTTTCCTGATTTGTGCGCTGCTCAAAGCAATATGATATAGCACAATCCGAACCCGTGCCTACTCGCTCGATTCGGCATTTTCGACAAAGGTTTTCAGGCGCAGCAGGCGTTCATCCCATTTCGTGGTCAGTGCTTTAATCCACTGCTCCAGTTCGTTCAGGGTATCCAGCGTGGGCGTATAACGTTTTTCGCGCCCTTGTTGATGAACAGCAACCAATCCCGCCGTTTCCAGAATTTGAAGATGCTTCAAAATGCCCTGTCGGGTGATGTCGGCATATTCCTGTGCAAGCTGGGTCGCCGTTTTCGGGCTGCTTTCGACCAGATTCACCAGCAAGGTGCGGCGCATCGGGTCTGCCAGCGCGGTGAAGATAGGCTGCTGTCGTTCTTTCATGGGATCATCAAACCGGGTTCTAAATGCCTCAGCGCCAGATTATAACGCTGGTTGAATTAAACGCCCTCTGGAAAAGGCAGTTCCTTGCCGCCGATATAGGCTTGAAGATTCGCCAGCACCCGTTCCCATGCCGCGCCATCCTGCTCAAGCCGTGATTGACGCGCTTCCGGCGAAAGCGTTTCAAGCCCGGTTTCGGTGACGGTGAAGCGTGTGCCGCCATTTTCTTCGTCCAGCGTATAAGTCGTGGTGATGGTCATCTCCGGCAAATTGCGCGTGGCAAATTGGCGCGGCGGATCGTTCACCACGATGATGGCGACTTCCACATCCGTTTCGCCCATGCGGATGGAAATCCGGTCGCCGTTTTGCTGAATAGCCGTGCCGGGTGAAAACCACTGCGTAATTTGCGCCGGATCGCTGATCGCTTGCCAAACCCGTTCGCGCGGTGCGGCAATCCAGATGCTGCGTTCAATTTTTACCGAGTCCATAGTGTCCCTCCATACAGGGGGCATGTTGCATCATACCCCCTGCCAGAATATCCCCTAAACCTGATGCAGTTGAATCAGATTACCACAGGTGTCATCAAACGTAGCCTGCGTTCCCCATTCGGTTTTGGTCGGTTCAGAGGTGAAGACCACACCCAGCTTTTTCAGCCGTTCATATTCTTGTTGCAGATCATCCACCCCGAACACGATGACTGGAAGCCCCGCTTTACGCAAGCCTTCCTGATACGTTTTGGCGATAGGATTATCGTTCGGTTCGAGCAGCAAACCGGTTCCATCTGGCGCTTCTGGCGAGGCGACAATCGCCAGAAAGGCTTCAGGAATATACGTCCTTTGCACAAAGCCCAGCACTTCGGTGTAGAATTTAAAGGCTTTGCCCACCGGGTCATCAACAAATACGCTGGTCAAGGCTATTTTCATGATTTCACGACTCCTATATGCAACCATTCAGTTGCACATAGTTTACAAGAAATATTGTTCTAGCGCAAGTCTCATGATATAAGGGGTCGTATTGGCTTTGCTAAGGCGGCGCTTGGTGCATCCATCGGAACCGTCAGCGCGGAACGAAGCAATCAGATTTTAGCCGGGATGCGGTTCTTGCAGGCGTCGTTTTATCCCGGCAGCGCTTGAACTAAAGAGAACACAGAGGCTTCACAGAGGGTTATTTTTAGAGTAGATGGAGCAATTATGGGTTGTTATCGCCTCCATAGGCAGGCGACTCTGGATCATCTGAGCGCCAGAACTGCGGATGATTGGGGTCGGTGAAGCGGGACATATCGGTTTCGGGTGTCCAGTTTGTGCCGTCGGGGAGGATGGTGGATTCGTTGAATTTTGCGTAATACAACTTTGCACCTTGTAGGTTCGCGTTCCACAAGTATGCACCTCGTAAATTAGCGTCCTGCAAGACTACACTTTCTAGGTTCGCGCCACTCAAAAATGCATCTTGTAGGTTCGCAAACAACAAATCTGCACCTTGTAGATTCGCAAGCTGCAAGACTGCACCTTCCAGGTTTGCGTTCCACAAGGCCGCACCTTGTAAGAAGCCATTTTCTATCCATCCTAAACTGCGTAACTGTCGCACTGCCTCAATTGCAAAATCGTTGTTGGGACTGCCCATTTGGGCAATAAGCTGCCGTTTCAGAACCTCATCAGCCTCGTTTTTCTGGACTGTGCCGACGACAACGCCGATAAGCAGAGTAGCAATGGCTGCGCCGACGAGTTCAGTGCTTAGACCTTGAATCCAGTTTGACCACCATTCTTTGGTAAAACGTTTATGGTGACCAAGTCGAGCGGAAATCCATGAGGTGATGACGGCGAGGATCAAAAAGGCGATTGCGATCAGAATGGTGAGGGTAGTGCTGTCCATAGGTTTGTCCTAGTGCTAGGCGTTGAATGTAGATATAGCAGATTTTGGTGTGTATGTGCTGCCCCAATCTGCGGGGGATGGTGGATAATAATTATAGGTCGAACCGCTGATCAACCTTAAACACCGTTTAAAGTTGGGATAATCGACATCCGTTAAAAATGAGCCCTTATTTTTAGCCGTTAAGGATATAGCAATGGCGATTCTCAATCTGTTCAAATTTGTGAAGGATTTTAAGGATGTACCGGCTGGCGAGGTGATCTTCCGCGAGGGCGATGTGGGCGATGTGATGTATGTGGTGGTTGATGGTGAGATAGATGTGGTTTATCACAACAACCTGTTAGAAACCATCACATCTGGCAGCGTGATTGGCGAAATGGCGCTGATCGACCAATCACCCCGCAGCGCGACCGCCACTGCTAAAACGGCCTGCCGCCTTGTGGAAGTCGATCAACGGCGCTTCAGCTTTATGGTGCAGGAAACGCCGTTCTTCGCGCTGGAAATTATGAAGATCATGGCTGACCGTCTGCGGCGGTCGCACGATCACGGATAACGCTGACGGTGTTCGGCGTTCCATTCCTTCATATTCCACGCGCGACCGGGTTCTTCCGCGCGCCGGATGAAGGCTTCGTCAATTGGGTCGCTGCCATAAACGCCATCCGCAGTCAGGCGGGTGAGGATGTCCTGAAATAAAGACTGAAGTACCTCCGCCCGTGTTTCATAAGCAGTGCGATCATGACCGGGAGCAGCCAGCGCTGTTAGCACCCGTTCCGTGAACTTTTCCGGTAACCACGAAAGTTGAAGCAAAGCAGTCATTTCGCGGTTTTGCCACGGGCGCCAGCGGTGGTTATAAGCAAACAAGGCTTGTACCAGATAAAAATAGGCGGCGTTTAAGCGGTCATGGGCTTCTGGTGGTGTCAAGGTTTCCCAGCGCAGGCGCGGCCCATCTTCACCTAAATGCTGGTCAAGCCACGTGATGGCCTCGTCTAGTCGGGTGATACGCTTTTGATCGTCATAGGTGGTGCGGGCGGCGATTAACCTTTCCGCCGCGCCGTCCCGGTCGAAGGCCATCCAGCCCGCGCCCAACTCCGCTAAACGTGGCTCTGACCACTCAAAAGCCGGGTCGCTCCACTGCTGCCAGTCCAGCCGCAGAAAATCCAGTTGCAGCCCTTCCCGTTGAACAGTTTCATCATGGGTGAAAATGCTGTGAAAGCTGTCGTCGGCTTCGTGCCAGATCGCCTCCGCCGGAACAACATATAAATCCAGCGGATCGAGGAAAATAGCAGCGTCAATATCGGATTCGTCATGGGCTGTTCCCGCACCAATACTGCCGATGGCGATCACCGCGCGCACTGCCGGGATGTGGGCGAGTTTCTTCTGAACGAAATGAGCAAGTTGTTCGCGTTTTTTGAGGGTTGCAGGAGTTACCATTTCGATTATTCACCCCCGATAGGAAACACGAGGCAGGTAGTGGTGGCGTGACCATACAGCTTCCCTTTGGCATCGGTCACTTTAGCCTCGGCGGTTGCCATGCGCCGCCCGGAATGCAGCACGTTCGCCTCGCAGCGGATTTCGCCTGTATCGCGGGTGACGGCGCGCGTCAGGTTGACGTGCAATTCCAGCGTCGTGTATCCCATTCCCTGCGGCTGCAAGGTCTGCACCGCGCAGCCCAGCGCCGAATCGCACAGCGTACTGATGAGGCCACCATGCACCACGCCAATCGGATTATAGTGAAACTCCGATGGGGTGCAGACGAACACCGCCCGCCCTGCGTCCACTTCTGTTAAACGGAAGTCCATCGTTATCGCAATCGGTGGCGGCGGATACTGCCCCGCGATCATGGCGCGCAAAAAATCCAGTCCTGCCATCTGGGTAGCGGCTTGGGCACAGATCATCGGATCGTCCCATGTGATGGTGCGGATGCGATTGTTATCGGACGACATTTTTATATAATCTCCTTTTAATGATCCCTGTCACAATTTCACAATTATCCCAAACTTATCCCAAACCGGGGATAGTTTTACATGGCTGGGTAGAACTTATCCCAATGTTAAAAAATCCTGTTTTTCACGATCCTAATCTCCAGTCTTAGATCAGTATATAACGTAATTTTGGGATATTTTATACCTGCTTCGGTCAGTCAAGGGTCAGTTTATCCCAAAATCAGCGCCTACTGAACCTGTGACTCAAGTTAAAGTGAACCCCGAATATAACCCAATCCCAAGCACCAAATGGGTAGAAAATATCCCAACCTTAAAATGTTAAAAATTTTAACATTGGATGCCCGAAATCGGTTGAGAGTCGCCCATTGATGGGGTATACTACTCAGTACATTAGCCACCAAGCAAACCAGAACAACTCCCACACCCAGGCTGGAATGGGCATGGCGTTCATGCCCTGGTGGTCACAACACCAAAACTGAAAATTGTATCGGAAACCGACGCTAGAAGGGCTTTTTACGTCCTGCCATCTTTATGTTGCTTAGCGCCGGTTTTTTGCCCAAAGGTAACGAATTCGTCATGAAGCCGCAAGAAGCGTGGAACATCGCGTATAGCCAATTGGAGATCCAGCTTGACCGCGCCAGCTTTGATACATGGCTGCGTGGCGCGGCCTTTCTGGGCTTCGACGGTGGCGTGTTTCAAATCGGGGTACGCAACAGCTACGCCCGCGATATGCTTCAGCATCGCCTCTACCGGGACATCCGCCGCGTGGTGAGCGATGTGCTGGGCGAAAAAGCCGAACTGTGCTTCGAAGTCCGCAAGAACACCGAACCCGAACCGGAAGAAGACGAACTGCCGCTGTTCAAGATGTTGAATCAGCAGCAGGAAATTAGTTCTGCCCCGCTGCACCAGCAAATCGGCAGACCGCAGCGCCCGGATTTACCGGAGAGCGAACTCAATCCTCGGATGACGTTCGACCGCTTCATCGCCAATTCGGCCAACCGCATGACCTACGAAGCGGCGTTGGCGGTTGCGGAATACCCGGCTTCCCATTACAACCCGTTCTTCATCTATGGCGGCGTCGGCTTGGGCAAAACCCATCTGCTGCAAGCCATCGCCCATACCTACCGGGCGAAGGGAATGCGGGTGATTTACATCCCCTCGGAAGTGTTCACCAATGATCTGGTGGACGCCATCCGGCAGCGGGCAACCGCCATGTTCCGCGAAAAATATCGCTCGGCGGATGTGCTGCTGGTCGATGATATTCAGTTCATCGCCGGGAAAGAAAGCACACAAGAAGAATTCTTCCACACCTTCAACACGCTTTCGACCTATAACAAACAGATCGTGCTGGCCTCCGACCGTCACCCCACCCAACTGACCACACTGGAAGACCGTTTGCGGTCGCGTTTTGCGGGCGGCTTGGTGATGGATTTGCAGCCGCCGGAATTCGAGACGCGGGTAGCCATCCTCGGCATGTGGGCGCACGAACGTGGCATTAAGATGCCCATCTCGGTGGCCGAAATGATCGCCGAACGGGCGCGAACGAACATCCGCGAACTCGAAGGGGTGTTCAATCAGGTGATTGCCACCACCCAGTTCACCAACCGCCCGGTGACATTGGATATTGCCGAAAATGCGCTGGAAGGTTACCGCCGCCCCCGTCATCATCACCTGACGATGGCGCGTGTGCTGGAACACACAGCCGCCCATTACAAAATCGCCGTAGATGATCTGACCGGCCCGCGCCGTACCGCCCGTTTGAATCAGGCACGACAGGTGGCCATGTTCCTCGCCCGCGAAGTCACAATGGCCTCGCTGCCCCAAATTGGCGAAGCCTTTGGCGGACGTTCACATAGCACCGTCCTCCACGCCTGCAACAAAGTAGCCGACGAACTCCCCGATGACGATCTCCTCCGCCGCGATGTCGAAGCTATTCAGGCCGCCATCGCCAGCGGGGATTAACGAACCACCAGACGAAAAAGAGTTTCCGCAATAAAAAAGGGCAAGCTGTATGCTCACCCTTTCAGTACCTAGCACCTAGCACTTCGCACCTAGCACTTAAATCGGCAGTTTGCTACCGTTGCCGTTCGTCGGAACCAGCGTGATCGGGCCGCGCTTCTTTAAAAAGTCGTCGCGGGCGTCGATCTGTTCTTTCAAACCCTTGAACGAACGCCGCAGCAAATCCATCGAAAGTTCCTGCCCATCATCATAGGCCAACTGCGTCAGCGCATACACCGCCACCTCGCGGATGAACGCGCCGGGATACCCGACCAGTTCCGGCACAAGTTCTTTGTGATCGTCATGCCACATCACGCCCAGATATTGCCGCAGCATTTGTTCCGCGTCGGCCTGTGCGCGGGTTTCCGGGATAATGAAGATTCGGTCGAGCCGCCCCGGACGTTTCAGAATACGCTCGTCAATCGCCTCCGGGTAATTGGTGGTCGAAATCAGCAGCGTACCCTTGTCGTTGATCGACGACTCCGAGCCATCCAGCACATTCAGCACCAGCGCTTTTTCTTCCGGGTGCAGATACGCATCCAGTTCTTCCAGCAAAATCAACGCGGGCAGTGCCGAATCCGCCGCCACCGAAAGCGCATGTTCAATCTTGGCGAACGTCGAGCCATACGGATCAGACGGGCCTTTGCGCGCGCTGGAGACATAAATCACCACGTAATTCTGCGCCAGCGCCCACTTGGCAATCGCTGAGCAGATCATGGTTTTACCCGTCCCCGGCACACCTGCCAGCAGCAACTTGCGGAACGGTTTCAGGTTCAGGCGGCGATAAACATCAATCCCTTTAGTAAAGAACGAGCGCACATCTTCCATTAAATCGTGTTTGAGCGCAGCAGGCAGCACCACATCGTCCCAATCCACTTTGGGGACGAACGAATTCGAGTTGCCGCCGATGACCACCACTTCATTATCTGGCGTCAGCGCATACGCCAAACGGTTGCATTCGCGCGCGAAAACCGTCCATACAGGCTGAAAGGCTTCCGGCATACAGCCGACCGCCACAATCCGCCAGCCTTCATCCGTATAATGCGAGGCCATCACCAGCACATCGACGGTTTCATTCGTTTCCGCAGTTTGGAAGCGATATGTAAACGCCCCCGTCCGGTGCGAAAGTTCGCCGTCGTAATCGTAGCTGCTGATGCTGGCGACCGCGTTGCATTCGATGGGTGTAACCCCCACGAAACGAAAGCCGCCGGGCAGTTCAAAATCCGGGACGAATTTGCCGAGTGCGCCTTCATCCACACAGGTCGTAGCGATGTAATACGTCCGCAGTTCCAGATCAGGGAAGCGCGGCATCCATTGACTTTCAATCCACGCGCTCATCACTTCAAGTTTGAGTGACGATACGCCGACTTCCACCGGGCCACAGACATTCGAGAGTGTGTTCATGATTTTATCCAGTCAGCAGGGAACAGATTACAGGACTGGTTGGGGTGACGCAGTGCCAGAGGCGGCGCTGCCCGCAGGTGAAATTCATCGTACAGAATATTTATCCGCACGTCTACACCCAATTCTTAGGGGTCACAAAGGGTCAGGTAAACTGCGCTCCCAATCCCAATTTGAGCATCATACTCCCTGTTATGCTAGAGTAACCCTTAATCTTTTGCTGATGAGGTGATTGCTTCCATGTCACGAAAATCGACAATTTGGCTGCACAAAAACCCCTTTCATTTTAGCTTACCTCAATTTGTAAATCTCATTTCGGCTGCGGCGTTTGTCGGTATTTGGATTCACCTCCAGCGACAGCAAAACCAATCTGATGAACGAACCCTGTTGCAAGCAGTTGGAAATCCGGGTTTTTCGCCTGCTGCTGCGGCAGTCATGCAGTTATATCGTGAAGGTAGACTCTCAGGCGAAACCAGCATATTGCGCGGCAAAAATCTGATGGGAGCAAATTGGCAAAACGTAAAGTTACCCGAAGTTGATCTGGAAGAGGCTAAATTATCCTATGTAGATTTGCGGGATTCGTTGCTGTTTGGTGCCAATCTAACCAAAGTTGACTTTCGCCATGCAAACCTAAGCGGCGCAAATTTGATAGGCGCAAAAATACCCAGGGCAAGCTTTATGGAAGCCGATCTGCGGCGAACCATTTTAAATGCTGCAAACGGGCGTGGTGTCAGTCTGTTTATGGCGCGTGCAGCCAAAGCAGTAATGACAGCAATCCAGTTAGAAAATGCCGATTTGCAAGAGGCCGATTTACATGGAGCAAAATTGAACCACGCTTTTCTAAGCAATAGCCTGATGCGCGACACAAATCTGGCTGAGGCTGATCTCACAAGCGCCATTTTAGAGGGGGCAAAGATGATAAATGCCAACCTCAGAGGCGCTAATTTAACCAAAACACATTTTAATGAAAAAACTATCCTGCCCGATGCAGAGTTTGTAAAATTTGGGGAAGATGATCGCGCAGTGTTCGATAAATACTGGACGCCCGAAACTGATATGACGCGCTATACCGACCCAAATCATCCCCACTTTTGGCAGCCGAAATGGGCACAGTCCGATTGGGTAAAGCGGAACTACACAGAATAGCGGGGAAGTAAAAGCGGAGCACCACCATTGGCTATCCAATCTTCCTTTAAGCGGCGCGCCTTTTGAATCTGTTCACGCAGATCAGCATCGATTTCCGCCTTATATTCAAAGTAATAGGAGAGCGCAGCATACACCGCTGACAGCGATACCCCATAACCAGCGGCGATCTCGTCCGCTGTTTGCTCATGATACAGATGCGCCAGCACCACATCGCTCACCCGCAAACCTGTGCCAGCAATACACGGACGCCCGCCCCGCACTTTGGGATTGCTGCTGATTAAATTAATGCTCAGAGTCGTTTCCATCAATTACAGACTTTCACTCTATGTCTATCTCATTATAAGCATAAACATTGATCCGAATAGATGTCTTAAAGCCCCACCAATCTCAATCTTGAACCCACATCCCAAACCCCAATCACCAATCTTCTTTCGTATTTTGCTCCCCTCTCCACTTGGGCTGAGGGGAGGACATGTTTTAGGTGAAGCGATGGTCAGGGATGAAGCGGAGAAAAAAGAAGGCGGTGTTGGGCTGAAGATGCTGGACAAAAAAGCGTAAGCCTTCCTTGAACAAACTCCAGCGACGACGCGAGCAGCCATCGGCGCGTTTGAGCAAGGGTTGAGCACAACCGGAAGCGACCGCATGGCTGCCGAGCGCCACCATCCAGACGTAGGCAAGGGCTAGCAAGACCAGTAAACGAGCCATGTGTAGCGGCTCACGGATGCGACTGTCGTGCCAGTGCCAACCACCACTTTTCAAGTCACGGAACCCCTGTTCTTGCCAGTTGCGGCGGGCATATTCGTGTCCGGTTAAGCGCTCATCATTGGTGACCAGTGCCCAGGGTTGGTCATAGCCAGCCGTCCACAAGGCACGGGCATGGGCGGGAATACGTCCGCGCTGCTTGAAGGCCAAGCCCTGTCCAGCCCAGATTTCACCCGGCTGGACTTGCTGGGCGATGGTCACATCCCCGCCATCGGGCAGTACCAGCTTGGTTTGACAGGTGACCCGAAACAGGTAGTGCCAGCCCAACTGCTCCACCACTCGACACAAATCGGGTGAGGTGCCAATCCCGCGATCCGCTTGTACCAGCACTTCTACACCGTCCGGCACACCCGGTCGCACGTACTCCAGCAACGCCTTAATCATGCCCACCTGTCCCACCGCTGGATAGTCGGCTGCCGAGTTGGCAACATACACCCACCACGCCAGCGGCAGACAGCGTCCTTCCCATGCCACACCCACCACCATCACTCCCAACCGATCCCCCAGCTTGGTTTCATCCACCAGCAGCGTCACCGCCTTCATCCCCAGCCTACGCAGCACCCAGCTGCTCCACTCCCCAAAAAAGTCCGGCAGCGAAAACGCTGTGTTGCTCAGAAACCGTCGCCAGCGTCGGTTGGTGCTTTCCACCTGTTCACCACACACCACCTGCCGTGCCACCTGTTCCTGTTGGCAGCTCTGCGCCTTGATGATCCCATAGCTGAACAACGCCATATTCGCCGCTTGCCAACTATTCACACTCGGCAATTCGCTCCTCAACTGCCTTTCCCACTGGTATAGTAGTGCCTAGTTCATCGTCTTGACCCCGGTTTGTTGTGGTGATAAACCAGTCTTGACGATGAACTCCCTTTCCGCATTAAACATGTCCTCCCCTCAGCCGCACGCGAGGAGGGGGCTTTAAAGACCACCACGGATTATATTGTTGCCCTTTTTAGCCCCGAATGCGTCTCCACCGTTTAGTATGGTTCTACCAAGGCATGAGGACTCATGCCATTTTAGTCACTGCGGTTGAATTGTGGGCCGTGATAATAATCCTGCATCACGTCCATCCACTGCACCAGACCACGCCACGCACCGAACGGCTCATAATAAGCCGCGATTTCTTTATCATCCACAGCCGGGACACCATTGTTGATCCGGGTTTTGTAGACCTCACGGCAGACGGTATCGGTGGCTAAACGGTCAAAATGTCCCATCAACCGGAGCATATTACCCGCCGCATAATCGCCAAAGCCTTTGAGACTCTTGATGCGTTTGTAGAGTTCCAGCGAGGGAATGTTTGGGTCGCGCCAGCTTTCGACATCGACTTCGCCATTCACAATCCGCTGCGCCAGTTCGAGCAGATACGCACCCCGATAACCCGCGCGAACGTGGGTATTGAGATTATCCAGATTCATGGCGGCGATGCGTTCCGGTGTAGGGAAAGCATGTTCACCGTTCGCATAAATCTCGCCCAACGTCACGCACCGCTGGCACATCTGAATGGTGGCACTCCACAGGGTATTGGTGGTGAACAGCGTCTTGACCAAATCTTCCCACATGGTCGGCGAGGCCAGCATCCGCCCCGCGCCGACTCGTTCGACCCATTGATAACGTGCATTCGTCTGCATCAAGGTATGGAAAACAGTCAAATCACGGTCGATTTCCAGCGCACGGCTGATCTTCCGCTGGATTTCGGCGACCTGTTCCGGCTTCAGCTTCTGGATTCCGTCCACCTGAATCGGCAGCGCGCCGGGTTTGAAATCGGCGTTGTGCATGGTCAATTTAACGACTTTGCCATCTGTCAGGCGTTCGATGCGCGTCAGGGTGCGGCTGTTTTCGTCACATTGGTAGGGCAGCAGATCGCACCAACCGTGACTAACAGCAGTCGGCCAGAAGCGGAAATCGGGCGGGGTTGTGAGCGTGATGGTGGGCATAAGGTGTTCAGTCGCTAGTTGTTAGGTTTAGTTTTGGGGGATAGGTGTGAAAATGTGTTATTTACCCCACCCCCAGCCC
>JAIOHM010000115.1 GCA_019912965.1 Anaerolineae bacterium | reverse complement strand
ACCCCACCCCAACCCTCCCCGCACGCGAGGAGGGAGTCCATACCCACGCGATTCAGCCTCGAAAAATGGCTTGCATTCATAGTGTTAAGTGACACAACCCTACTATGGAGAGGCGTTTTTGAAGCTAACAATCTGCCTCCACCGTTTCGTGTGGTGCTACCGGGGGATACATGTGGATGCATCCCCCATGAGGGTTAACGGGTGCCGAGCAGGGCTGTGCGGTGGAAATTCCGCAGGCCGAACCAGAGCAGCGCGGCATCAATTAACCAGATGACCAGCCCCACCAGCAGGACGATTTCAACGCTGAGATAGACCACACCACCGATCTGCCCGATCACCAACAGGATAACGGGCAGCACCAGAAGCCCCGTCGTTTGATAGGCTTCGATGAAGGTGTTGACACGGGCGGAAATCAACACGGCGGCAGCCATGCCCATCGTGGCAACGGCAGGCGTTACCCACAATATCAACGGCCACCATGCCGGAGTCGGAAACCAAATCCGCCCCATGATCGGCCCGCCCGCGATGTTCAGGACGAGCGTATAGACGATAAATCCGCCCCATGTGAGCAGGACAGCAGGCACAACCGAGGCCAGCATTTTGCCCGTGAATAATTCGCGTTCGGTGGCGGGCGTGTAGAGCAGGGCTTCCATCGTTTTGCGCTCTTTTTCGCCCACGAAGCTATCTGAACCGATGACGCTGGCGGTCATAATCGGCATGATGAGGAACAGCGGTGCCAGCAGGAACGCCAATAGGAACAGGGTAAAAGTCTGCTGTTCATCCATTCCGGCGGCAGTGGCTTTAACCGCTTCGGGCATCATGTCGAAAAACTGCGAAATGTCCTCGTCCTGAAACATTTCTTCCGCTGACTGTCCCGCAATTTGCGGCCCGATGAGGAAAATCAACGGCATGATAACGCAGAAGATCAGGGGCAGGATGAGCATTGGCTTCCATGCCATGCCGTTCTGCCGGACTTCGCGCAGGTCTTTTAGGGCAATTGCGCGGATGATACGCCAGTTCATGATACCGCCTCCTCTTGCAAGCGGAAGTAGATTTCTTGGAGCGAATGTTCACGCGGGTTGACGCGCAGGATTAATGCGCCCGACGCCGCGATGCCTGCGATCACACCGGGAATGGCATCTTCGGCTGTTACCTGTACGGCAAGCTGTAAACCATCCAGATTCACGCCTGTTACTCCCGGCACAGCCCGAACCGTTTGTTCAAAATCGGCAGCAGGCGCGGCTTGCAGCACAAAATCGATCCATAAACCCTGCCACAAATCGCGGGCAAGCTGTTCGGGTTTGCCGACGGCCAGCAAGCGCCCCTGATTGATGATGGCTACCCGGTCACAAAGGCGTCCGGCTTCGTCCAGATTGTGGGTGCAGAGAAAGACGGTGCGCCCATCCTGGCGGCTGAGTTCCTGAATGAGTTCGGTGACATCGCGGGCGGCTTCCGGGTCCAGGCCAGCGGTGGGTTCGTCGAAATACAAGATTTTCGGCTGGTGAATGAGCGTCCGCGCCAATGCCAACCGCTGCTTCATGCCTTTGCTGTATCCGCCAACACGCTCATTGGCTCGATTTTGCAGGCCGAAACGCCCTAGCAGTTCGTTTACGCGACGGTCAAGATCGGCTTCCGGCACATTGTAGAGCGTGCCGAAAAAGCGCAGATTGTCGCGGGCATTCAGGCGTTCGTAGATCGAAGGTGTTTCGGTCAGGACACCCGTTTGCGCGCGGACTTTATCGCCATCGGTTATTGGGTCGCAGCCATTGATACGGGCTGATCCGCCGGAGGGCGTCAAGATGCCGTTCAAGAGTCGCACAAGCGTCGTTTTGCCCGCACCATTGGGGCCGAGCAAGCCAAACACCTCACCCGGTTCGATGCTCAAGCTGACGGAATCGACAGCAGTGCGGTCGCCAAAGCGACGGGTGAGCTGATCCGTCTGGATGATAGGATTCATCACGATTTACCGTTCTCAAATTTGATAATCAATTGTGATTATATTCCCATTTTTGAGGGTGTCAAGACAAATCGGATGCAACCCAACCACGTATCCCGCGTATAGATAATCGGCGCTATACTTATGCGATAAATTCGGGCGCAGGGTTAAGCCTCTTCGCTCAAACATTGTGGAAGGACATAGCTGTGCATCGTTTTGGTTTACTGCTGTTGATGATGATTCTGGTGATTGCAGGCTGCAACACGACGACGGAAACCCCCGCCCCAACCTTAGCCCCAACCGCGCTGCTGGCGCAGGCCACCGCCAATACACAGGCGGCGAAAACGCTGCGGGTAGCGATTGACCGTACAGGCGCGGATTATTTGTTCACGGCGGATATTGGTACTGTCGTTTTTAATTCGCTGACCGGGCAGTATGTTGCGCCGGATACGATCCAGGCGACGGCGCGGGTGCTGCTGGGCAGACTTCCGGTTGATCTGGAAGTGTTCGCGCGCGGGGAAGACCAGTGGATTCGCGGTGTGTTCACCAATATGGAATGGCAAAACACCATTTTTGCACCGGGATTTAATCCACAGACGATCATTTCACAGCCGGGTACAGGGTTGCAAACGGCGCTGACGGCACTCAAAAATGTGCAGCTGGCGGGCGAAGAATCGCTGGAAGACGGGACAGCAGTCTATCACCTGACCTCGACGGCGAATGGGCCGGATGTAGCTGCGCTGGTGGTCAACATTGTGCAGATGACGGGCGAGGTCACGGTGGATGTGTACGTGGATAAGGCGAAAATTCTGCCTGTTAAATTTGTGATCGTGCAGCCAGATACGGTTACGGCAGAGCAGCCTGAACCCACGCAATGGACGATTGAACTGTATGACTTCGATGTTGAGGCGGAATTGACGCCGCCGGAGGGTCAATAGTCGTTGGTCACGCGATTCACCCCACCCCTAGCCCCTCCCCGTACCGGAGAGGGGAACAAGAAGGTCAGTTGGGTGTGGGAAACCATGTAACAATGTGCTGGGGTTTAGAAACTAAAAACCAATCCCTAATGGATAAACCAAAACGAATGCAGCGCATTGTTTTTCTCATGGGCGGACATGCGCTGCGCTTAGTCCGCCCCCTACAACAGGCGCATTCTATTTCGGTTATCCATAAGAACCAATAACCAACAACCCAGAATATGGACGCGAACACACAACATGACATCTGAACGCAAGACGGCTTCTCCCAATCCATGGCTGGTGCTGGGGCTGATTTGTTTACCCGTGTTCATCGGGTCGCTAGATTTGACGATTGTTTCGGCGTTTTTGCCGGAAATTGTGCTGGATTTACAACTGCCGCTGCAAACCGCGCTGGATGATGCGGCGTGGATGGTCAGCGGGTATTTGCTGGCTTACGCCGTCAGCATGACGTTTATGGGGCGGGTGAGCGATCTGGTCGGGCGGCGGTGGGTATATATCGCCTGCCTGATCGTGTTCATCATCGGCTCGATCATGGTGGCGACGGCGCATCAGTGGCCGAGCGATTTTCTGTACTCGATTTTCCGGCGTTTAGGGCAGCGACCTGAACGGGAAATGGTGACGCTGCTGGCGATCATCATCGGGCGGATTGTGCAGGCGTTGGGCGCGGGCGCATTGGTGCCGGTCAGTCTGGCGCTGGTGGGCGATCTGTTCCCACCGGAACGCCGCGCACAACCGTTGGGCGTGATCGGCGCGGTGGATACGCTGGGCTGGGTGTTGGGGCATCTGTACGGCGGGGTGCTGGTGCAGTTCTTGCCGTGGCAGGATTTGTTCTGGATTAACGTCCCGGTCACGGCGGTGATTCTGGTGGTGACCGTGTGGGCATTACGGAATGTGCCGATGCATAAAACGCCGGGACGCTTCGACCTGATCGGCACACTATTGATTACGCTGGCGCTGGTCGGGTTGATCGTCGGGTTGGGCGCGAATGTGGAAGTTTCCAGCAGCACCTCCGGCTTTGAGGATTTGAGTACGCTGCCAGCTTATGCCCTGCCTGTGTTGAGCGCGGCGCTGATCTGCTTCCTCGGATTCATTCTGGTCGAGTCGCGGGTGAAAGACCCACTCATTGACCTGAAACTGTTCCGCAACCGGAATCTTTCGGCGGCTTCGGTGATAAACCTGTTGGTCGGATTCTGCCTGATGATCGGTCTGGTGAGCGTGCCGATTCTGGTCAACGTCCGGGCGGAGGACAGTGAGCAGCTTACCGAGGCGGCGCTGCAAGTGGGCATTTTGCTTTCGGCGCTGACCGTTCCGATGGCGCTGGCATCTGTCCCCGGTGGGTGGTTGAGTGACCGGATTGGTTACCAGAAAACTACGCTGATCGGGTTGGGTCTGGCGATCATCGGGTTCGGGTTGATCTGGCAGACGTGGACGCTGGAGATTAGCGATGGGTTGATCGCGGTTGAGATGGCGCTGGTGGGCGTCGGGTTGGGGTTGACGTTTTCGCCGATCAGCGCGGCGGTCATCAACGCGGCGAGTGATGAGCAGCGCGGGGTGGCCTCGGCACTGGTGATTATTTTACGGCTGATCGGGATGACGGTGGCGGTTTCGGCACTGACTACGCTTTCGCTCAACCGGATTACGGCGCTGGCCGGGGCGGAACTGGGGGCGCAAATCAGCGATCCTGATCTGTACGTTGAGGTTTATGTGCGGATGACGGTGCGGGTGTTGGGCGAGTTGGGTTTGCTGGGCGCGGTGGTGTGCGGCGCGGCGCTGATTCCAGCGGCACTCGGTTTACGGCAGACCCGAACGGGCGCAGCGGCAGTGGTCAGCGGCGAGATGAGCACGCTGACACCGGGCAAATGATTCGCAAATTTCGCAAGATTCTGCAAATTCGTCAGATTCGTACATGGGATTTTGTGCATTTTGCGAATCTTGTCGTCTTTGTCGTCGTCATTGTCGGGGACAAAAAGGCGACAATGATGGGTTGGTAAAATGCGGGGGAGAATTTGAACCACAGAGCACGCGGGGGAACACAGAGGGAAAAGCAATAAATCAC
>JAIOHM010000114.1 GCA_019912965.1 Anaerolineae bacterium | reverse complement strand
TTTTACCCCTAACCCCAGCCCTTCCCCCGCAAGCGAGGGAAGGGAGCAAGAAACCTCATAGGCATCACCTCATTATTTGGAAAGAGTACTTGTCTTGATCTCAAAAAATCCTAGTTATTGAGGGACTGCTGTTGGGATTGGAGGTCGGTGATGTATTGGGCGGCTTCGGCAGCGTGTTCGCCTTCGGGGGCGAGTTCAAGGTAGTGTTGAAAGTCGGCAAGGGCTTCGTCGTAGAATTCCACGCCGGTTTGGAGGATGGAGGCATAGAGCAGACCGCGCTGGTAGTAGGCTTCGGCATAGGCCGGGTCAAGTTCGAGGGCGGCATTGAAATCAGCTAAAGCGGAATCCCATTCGTAGAGGGCACGGTACATTTGACCGCGCAGATCATAGAGAGAAAGCAATAAATTTTTTGAGGGGTGACGCACAATTTCTGGATTTGTGGAAAATTGTATCGCTCTATTTAGATCAGCCAGCGCATCGTTGAAACGAGAAGCCAATATGTTTAGTTGGGCATGAATCCTAAGCACCTTCAAGTTAAATGATATCCAAAATGGCGTTACAGAAGCCCAGTAATTTGAGGTTTTCAGGGCGAAATCCGCTATTTCAAAGGCTTTTATTTCATCATCGGTTTGTAAATATACCCATGATAGGTTAATTGCATGGTAAACCGATCTTATCTGCCAGAACGGGCCAGATGTTATAAGGCCATTTTCGTAATACAAAACAGCAGTTATGTAGTCCTCGCGCACCACAGAGCAATTCCCTAGATAGAACTCCAAAGCCATTTTTCCATAATAAAACACGTTTTCTGGCTCTAGCAGATCAATCATTAACAGTGCATCCTCCAAAAAAGGAACTGCATCCTGACAGTGATTTGCAGCATATAAGGCAGCCCCTGTTATATAGCTAACTGAAAAATTTTCACCAGCTTCACTTCCAGCAGGAAAATTCACATCTCCTGCTGGGAAAAGATCAAAAGTTGGAAAGAGGATAGGTGAGATTTGTTTAATCTCGTCAGATTGACCGGCTACTATACTGATAAGGATCTGCTCTTTTCCATCGCGCATTTCGAAACAGGTATCAAACTGTACTGAAAAAACAGAACCAGCCATCTGAAAGTTTTCAATTTCCTCTTCAGTCACCTGTTCGATTTCGTAGCCAAACTGTGCCAAATTATGGTTTACCTCAGTTAGAAACAAATCCGAATGTTGGTCACAGTCTGCTGTGTTATAGATATAAATTGTTTCATTAGCAGTATTGGTTTGGGCTTTTACACTGATTTGTATCGGTAACATTAGAATTCCGGCTATCACTATCCACAATCTCAATTGATTCAGCATTTATCCACCTGCCACAATCCAATTCTTAAGTCACACATTATAGCTTATGCCGATGTGGGATATATCCCAATGAATTTGGGATAATTCTCTTAGCGTTTGGGATACAGTACAGGGTCTAAACTACCTTTTTGGGCAGTTTTCAGGTATAATTTTAATTGTTGGTTATCGATTTTGAGTCGTCAGTTTTGAGCGAAAAAATGCATCGAATCATGAACTGACACAGTGAGTTTTGAAACGTTTCTGGGCGGGGAAATGCCTCGCCCGTATCTATTCAGGGCAAAGAACAACGATGGTGATGGAAATAGGCCAGATTCGCCCAGTCAATATTAACGAGGAAATGCGCGGGAGCTACATGGATTACGCGATGAGCGTGATCGTGGCACGGGCGCTGCCGGACGCACGCGACGGATTGAAACCCGTTCACCGCCGCATTCTATACGCGATGTACGACATGGGCATCCGCGCGAATACGTCATACAAAAAAAGTGCGCGTATCGTGGGCGATGTGCTGGGTAAATATCACCCACATGGCGACAGCGCAGTCTACGAGTCGATGGCGCGTATGGCACAGGATTTTTCGCTGCGCTATCCACTGGTGGACGGGCAAGGCAACTTCGGCAGCGTGGACGGCGACAGACCAGCAGCGATGCGGTACACCGAGGCACGTCTGGCACGGACGGCTGAAGAACTGCTGGTTGACCTGAACATGAACACGGTGGATTTCACCGACAATTATGATGGCAGCACACAAGAACCGTCGGTACTGCCAGCGCGTTTGCCGAACCTGCTGCTGAACGGCACCAGCGGCATCGCGGTTGGTATGGCGACCAATATTCCGCCGCACAATTTACGCGAACTGACATCGGCTATCATCTACCTGATTGATCGTTATGACCAGATGGAAGAAATCACGGTTGATGACCTGATGCAGTTCGTCAAAGGGCCGGACTTCCCCACTGGCGCACAGATCGTGGTGGGCGACGAATTGAAAGAAGCCTATGCCACCGGGCGCGGGCGAGTGGTGATGCGGGCTAAAGCCGAGGTCGAGGAAATGAAGGGCGACCGCTTCCGCATCGCGTTCACCGCTATCCCCTACCAAACCAGCAAGACACTGATTATCGAGCGCATTGTGGAACTGGTGCGTGAGGGACGGTTGCAGCACATCAGCGATTTGCGGGATGAAAGCGACCGCAACGGGATGCGGTTGGTGATGGAATTGAAGTACGGTGCATCACCGCGCACGGTACTGAATCAGCTTTATAAATATACGGCGCTGCAAAGCACATACAGCATTCAAATGCTGGCGCTGGTCAAAGGCGAACCGCGCAATCTGGGCTTGAAGCGGGCGCTGCAAATTTACATCGATCACCGCTATGAAGTGATCGTGCGGCGTTCAGAATTCGAACTGGATAAGGCACGGGCACGGGCACACATTCTGGAAGGGTTGCTCAAGGCGCTTTCCAGCATGGACGCGATTATCCAAACGATCCGGTCGTCGGATGATACGGATGATGCACGCACCAAGTTGATGACGCGGTTTGACCTCAGCGAGGCGCAGGCTAACGCCATTCTGGAAATGCAACTGCGTCGTCTGGCGGCACTGGAACGACAGAAAATCCAGGACGAATACAATGATGTCATGGCGCGGATTGCTTATCTGGAAGATTTGCTGGCTTCACCCGCGAAAATTCTGGCACTGATCCGCGCAGATGTGCAGGAATTGGCTGACGATTATGGCGACGAACGCCGCACAGAAATCCTGTACGGGGTCAGCACGGACTTCAACGAGGCTGATCTGGTGCGCCAAGAAGAAGTGGTCATTTCGCTGACGAGCAAGGGGTATGTCAAGCGCGTTCCGGCCAGCGAGTACCGGGCGCAACGACGGGGTGGTAAAGGTGTTCGCGGTATGACTATGCGGGAAGAAGATGCCATTATTGACATCTTCGCCTGCGACAGCCTCGATTATATTCTGTTCTTCAGCGACAAGGGTAAGGTGTATTCGGAGCGGGCGTTCCATATCCCGGAAAGCACACGGGCGAACAAAGGCACACTCATCCATACGGTGCTGAACATCGAACCGGATGAATTCATCACGGCGGTGCTACCCGTATCATCGTTCGAGATGGATGGACACTTTACACTGGCGACCAAGAAGGGACGCATCAAACGAGTGGCGCTGGATGACTTCGCCGCCGTGCGCCCCAGTGGTTTGATCGCTATGGGTCTGGAAGATGATGATTATCTGGGCTGGGTGAAGTACTCGGACGGCGATCAGGATGTGGTGGTGGTCACGGAACAGGGACAGAGCATCCGCTTCCACGAGTCGGATGTGCGCGTGATGGGTCGTCCAGCGGGCGGCGTAATGGCAATCCGGCTGGATGGGGATTATCTGGCGGGTATGGATGTGATTGATGAGACACACACCCATATTCTGGTGGTGACGAAAAATGGCTTCGGCAAACGAACCGAGTTGAGCGAATATCGCCAGCAGGGACGTTATGGTTTAGGCGTCCGCACACTGGCACGCAATGAAAAAACCGGGCCGATTGTGGCTATCCGATGCATCAACGAAGGCGACGACATCATGCTGATGACCAAAATTGGTGTGGTGCTCCGGACGCGGCTGGATGAAATCCGTGAAACCGGACGCAGCACACAGGGCGTCACGCTGATGGATTTACAGGATGGCGACGAGGTGATTGGGATCGCTATCATGACGGGCAGCCCGGATGAAAACGGGGTGGAAAGCGAATCGCCTGCTGACCAAAACGGGGCAAGCGAGTAGAGATCAACCGCCAAGAAAATAGAGGAAAAAGTGGGCGCAACATGTTGCGCCCCTACTGTTTATGCGAGGAGTTGGTCGGTTACGGCGCTCAAATCCGCACCAATGATGTTCGGCGCAGGCGCTAAGGGGTCTAACACCATGCCGGGACGGGCGATAAATGCAGCTTTGCATCCAGCACGCAGCGCACCGGCAATATCCCAAGCGTGGGCGGCTACAAGGCGAGTTTCACCAATATCCACGCCCATTGTCCGCGCGGCCATATGGTAAGGCGCAGATGCAGGCTTCAAGCGTTGGACGGAATCAGCAGACAAGGCGTGTTCAAACAGATCACGCAGGCCAGCATTGGTCAACTGCATTTCGGCTACCTGTGCAGTTGAGTTGGTCAAGGCAGCAAGGCGGCATCCCGCATTTCGCAGGCGTTCCAGACTTTCGCGGACTTCCGGGTGCGGCGGCAGATTAACCATGCCCTGCTGAATGGCCTTTTTATCATCATCAGTTAGCGTTACCCCACGACGGGCTGCGACCATATCGAGCGCAGCCATGCCGATTTGCCCAAACGGGGTGTAGGCGTTGGTGACGATGGTCACCAGAGCTGACTGAATGAACTGACCAAACCACAAGGCACGGACACCAGCATCGCCAAAAATGCGGGTGAAATGTGGGTCGAGGGCGCGCAAATCCAGCAAGGTTTCGTTCACATCAAAAATCAATATATGAGGCATCGTAAGAACTCCTTTCGGTCTATTTGGACTTGGGAGCATAGATGCCTCATGATAACCAATTATTCCTTCGACAGAAATTCGTGAATGAGGGATTGGAAATGATGAACGCCGTTTTCGCGCAGCGCCGAGAAACGGCCTTTGTTATAGGCGTTGGACTTCAGCCCTTTCTGAACGTTTTCACAAATTTCGATGTCTTCCTGCTGAATCTGGTCACTGAAGGCGATGATGGTCTGCATACTGTCCCAGCCTTCACCTGTACCGGGCTGCTGGAAATACCACTCAAAAATGGTCAAGGTTTTATCCGGGCCGAGGGGGAGGATGATGTTGATGGAGGTATTATCCAGATACACGTTCAGCATGACATTGGGGAATACCCAATAGTAAAGGGCTTCGGATTCTTCTTCGGTGCGGACGTAGCGGCGGTCACGCACATCACCATCGCGGACGGGACGGATGGGGGCATATTGTGACGAGTGATAGCGAAAGGTATCGACACGATACTGATCGTAATCCAGTTCGCGGAACAGGCCGGGGTGAGCAATCGGCAGGTGATAACCTTCCAAATAGTTATCGACATAGACTTTCCAGTTACAGTCAATAACATAATCACGGCGTTCGATCAGACTCATTTTACTGAGGTCAAAACCTTTGCTGAGGATTTCGGCGTCAATCGGGCCATAGAGGTCAATCAGTGGTGCAGCATTGGGGTCGAGATTGACCCAGACCCAAGGGCCCCACTCGGCAACCTGCACGGAATGCAGACAGACATTTTCTTTCTGCCAATTCAGTACTCCTTCAAATTCGGGGGCGTTCATCAGCTTGCCATCCAAACCGTATGTCCAGCCATGATACTTACACTGAAGACTCTTACGGTTGCCCTGCCCCAGCGCAACCGGGCCAGCGCGGTGCATACAGACGTTGTAGTAGCAACGAAGCTGGTTATCCAGACCGCGCGTAACGACCAAAGGCTGCCCAACCACTTCGCAAGTGAAAAAATCACCGGGACGCAAAACCTGATCGACGCGCCCTACGGGCTGCCACGTTTTGTAGAAAATGCGCGTTTTTTCGTGTTCCAGAAATTCGGGATCGGTGTACCAGCGGGCAGGCAGTGTTTCCGCCGAGGCCAGATCAGCAGTCGGCGTATAGTCGCTGGTATCCAACGCTTTTAGATTAGGGGGCATGAATCGTTCCATCGGTTTGATACTCCTTAAATTGAAAACGAATGGGAATAACAAAACAGGGGGCGATGCAAACATCGCTCCCTTAAACAGTGGATTTCAATTGGTCAGTTGTCGGCTAAATCAAAGAGGCAGAGCGCCCACCAAGAGAGGGGAAACGCCAACGGCAAAAGCGCAGTTGTTGGGCAGCAGTGTTTCATCACATTTAATCCGTCATTGAGACGGGGAAACTATAACGCAAAAGCTCAACGGACGCTAAAAACGGATGCGTCCGGTTGCAAGCAAGAAGGCCAAGCCCAATACTGTCACATTCATGAACAGGAAAATAGAAATGAACATACGCTCGACGGCAGTCATGCCCAAGAAAAGACGCTGGGCACGCTCTTCGCCATCTTCCCGAATTACGTTGTCAGCATCAAAGTCAAAATCAAAATTATCGTCATCCCCTGTACTTCTACGGAGTTCGTCAAGCATGGCATCTTCCCTTCGTTTAGCAAGGGGCTAAAGCCCCGGTTCAAAACAGAAAAACCCTAATGTTATAAGATTAGCTTAGTGCAGATGCGACAGACTGTCAATTCAGGCGCTTCCAGACGCCATCCGCGAGACGGAAAAGGACTTCCTGAAGGTTGGCAGACTCGGTTTCTCCGACCTGCATTACTGCCCGGATTAACGGAATACCGTCTGCGCCCATTTCCGGGGCAGCGGTAATTACAACCTTGCTCAGGGGTGGAGCACCTTCACGGAAACGCTGATAGGCCAGATTGCGGGCATTTTCGTCACGGGTATCGTAAAAGGCCGTGAAGTTGGCTTCGTCATTGCGGCGGATAAGATCATCTTCGGTGACCATGCGCCACGTCAGGAAGTCACGCCAATCCAGATTGATTTGATCGAGCGACGCCGCACCCGTGATCTGTCCCAGAACAGCTACACTGGAATCCGGCTGTAAGGCAGCGACCAATCGTCCGACAGCGGCATCACCATAATTGGCAGCAAGGGTGTTGATGATAAAAGCGTTGGTATCCACCTGAACAAAACGCCCCACCAGCCAAGACACCACCGCCTGCCGGAGATAGTAGGCATCGGCTGGATAGGTGGGCTGCAAATTATTGCTGGTGCTGGCAACCAAACGTTCCGCCAGCAAACTGGCAATCGCGAATTGCAGATTCAGATCGAAGGGCATATCTGAACGGGCGCGGTGGACATAAGGTGACGGAAGTTGTAAGAGCCAGGGATTCCCGGCTGACCATGAAGGCAGAAGGGTTTCATCCGGAACAATTTCGACACTGAGTTCGGGCGGGGTGCAGTTGAGGGCGGCACAGGCAAGGCTTAACCAACCGGACAGTTTAGCTGATGCATCCTGCGCTAAGGTATCATCGACAGTCTGATAGCGGACGGATACATTCTGTGCTTCAGCGGTTTTTAAGTCGCCCCAGAAGGTGTAATCTGGCGGAACATGATGCCAGCCATCATCGTAGCGCCAGTAGAACCAAATGCGCGAATAGGGTACACCATCCAGAATTTCCTGCACCTCCACACGGGCGCGGGTATTATCGATATTCACATCGAGAATTTGCCCGGTCAACTGGACTGCCTGACGGGTTTTCAAATCCTGATATTCGTTAAAAAGCGACTGCTGGGCACGCAACCATTCATCCGAGGCGCTGCGCTGCACGACAGCAAAAGCGTTGTAATCGCCAATGCGGAGGGCGGCAACTTCGGCATCAACCGTGTTACGGAGCGCCTGCTCGATTTCGGCATCTACGGTACGCAGACGCCAAAACACCAGCGCAACAATACCGCCAAATATGGTGACAATAACCAGCACAAACAGCAGAAAACGCACCCGTGCCAAACGACGCTGCCGCGCCAGAATCGGGTCTTCGCCCGCGCGCTGCATCTTTGACTGTTCGGCCTCAATTTCCCAATCTAATCGGATACCCATAACATTACTACTCCGAACCTAACGATACATCCCCTGCCAAAACGGTGTGCAGCGTCCCCTTTGAGTCCCGCACGAGCAAAGCGCCTTCAGCATTCACAGATTCGGCAACACCGGAAACACCTTTTTCAAATGATACTGTTTTTCCCGGTGTGTTCAGGCGGCGCTTCCAGGCATCAAACAAACTTTGTGCGCTCAAATTCGCTGACCAGAAATCAATCCGGGCAAGCAAAAAGGTCAGTAAATCCAGGCGATCAACTGATCTGCCGAGCGCAGGTTCGATGCTGATGGCTTTTTCAGCTAATTCTGTGCCTGAAAAATCAATCCGCACATTAAGCCCCATACCCAGCACAACGCCAAGCAACTCGCTGCCACGCCAGATGACTTCCGGTAAAACACCACAGACTTTGCGTTTATTCAACTGCACATCGTTCGGCCACTTGATAGCCACATCGGCTGCACCCAGATTTTCCAGCAGTTCGCTTATAACAACCGCACCGAGCATGGTAATGCGTCCCAAATGGGTTGACTGTGGGCGCAAAATCACGGAAAGAATCAAAGCTGTGCCGGGTGGGGTAAACCAGACACGCCCCAAACGGCCCCTACCCTGCACCTGTTCATCAGTCACGACAACCGCACCAGCAGGCGCACCCTGCGACAGCCATTTGAGCGCGGCGTCATTGGTGCTGTCTATCCGGGGATAGTAGCGCACGGGGCGGGGTGAGAAGTGAGCAAGAATGCGGTCTTCGGTCAGATTCATAATCGTTAGTTATTGGCCGACAATGCCTTCGATTGTAACACGTCTGGGAGTGGCGTAGAACTATCGCAGGCCGGGTAAGACTGCTATACTGCACAACGTCGGGAAATAGAACCCCACCCCTCCCCGTACACAGGGAGGGGAACAAAAGCAAAGTATATCAATCGGATCGAGAAGAGATATACAGCATTATGGAACACCTTTATACCCCCTGGCGCATGGCCTATATTCGAGGCGAAAAGAAACCGGTTGAAGGCTGCGTTTTCTGCAATCTGCCAGCAGAAACCGAAAGCCAGCAAATTATTACTTATTCCGAACACGTTTATGTAACACTCAATTTATATCCTTACAACAACGGGCATTTGATGGTCGTGCCGTATGAGCATGTTCAGAGCCAAGAACAACTTCCAACCGAGGCGCTGACTGATCTGATGGTGATGACGAATAAGGCATTGGCGACACTGCGAAAACTGTACAATCCACCCGCATTCAATTTAGGGGCGAATCTGGGAGCAGCAGCAGGCGCGGGAATCGCAGAACATTATCATTTTCATATCGTACCCCGGTGGCCGGGAGACGCGAATTTCATGACAGTGGTGAGCAGCACACGGGTCATCCCTGATACGCTGGAAAATGTGTATCGTGAACTTAAGGCAACATGGCAAGTTCTTTTTTCGGACGAGGGTAAGACACAATCATGACGCATGAGAAAAACGGGCGTGAAGCCGTCATCCTGAGCGGCGCGCGCACTCCACAGGGCAAATTTCTGGGCGGATTGGCGGGACTCACCGCAGCCGAACTGGGTCAAGTGGCTGTCAAAGCAGCGGTCGAACGGGCGAAAATTAATGCCGAGCAGGTTGACGAATTGATTCTGGGCAACGTGGTCAGCGCAGGCGTTGGTCAAGCACTGCCCCGGCAGATCAGCATTGGCGCAGGGCTACCCGATCGGATTGGCGGGGTCACTGTCAACAAGGTTTGCGGCAGCGGGTTAAAAGCGGTGATGCTGGCTTCCAGCGCAATCAAGGCCGATGATGGCAATTTGTTTATCGCGGGCGGGGTGGAAAGCATGAGCCGCGCGCCATACCTGAATGACTCGGTGCGGCAAGGCAACAAATATGGACATGTGCAACTGCGCGATTCGCTGCAAAGCGATGGGTTGTGGTGCGCGCTGTGTGATTGGGGCATGGGCAACGCGGCGGAATTCATCGGACGGCAGTTGGAAGTGACACGCGAGGAAATGGATGCACTCGCGTTCCGCAGCCATCAACTGGCAGCACAGGCCACTGACGCGGGGAAATTCAAGGCCGAAATCGTTCCAGTAACAATTAAGGGACGTAAAGGCGATATGGTTATTGAGCATGACGAATCTATCCGCCGCGAAACGACACTGGAAGCATTAGCAAAACTGCCACCCGCATTCGAGAAAGACGGTGCGGTTACGGCGGGCAATGCGCCGGGCATGAACGACGGTGCAGCGGCATTGGTGGTCAGCAGCCGAGAGTATGCCGAACAACACGGACATCAACCTATCGCGCGGATTGTAGGGTATGGACAGGCGGCGGTTGAACCCGCATGGATTTTTTATGCCCCAGTGAAGGCGATTCCGATTGCGCTGCAAAAAGCGGGCTGGAAGATGCAAGATGTTGATCTGTTCGAGATTAACGAAGCATTCGCAGCGCAGGTCTTGGCTGATCAAGCGGGTCTGGCGCGCGAGGGGTATGAACTGCCCACTGAAAAAATGAATGTGAACGGCGGCGCGATTGCGTTGGGGCATCCATTGGGTGCAAGTGGCGCGCGGGTGTTGATTACGCTGATTCATGCGCTGCGCGACAGGGGTTTGAAACGCGGCGTTGCGGCGCTGTGCCTGGGTGGCGCAGAAGCGGTTGCACTGGCGATTGAGGTGGAATAGATAGTTTACCCGCAAGCGAGGGAACGCAACAAAACCGTGAGCATTCAACCGTAAATCATTGGTGGATACTAAGCGCAGGGTTTTAGATCGCTTTGGGAGAGCCAACCACGATCTACATCACCTGTATCTGCCCAGATAAGCTGTACAGGCCACCACCAATCCTCGATATAGGGCTGACAATTCGACGCGTCGGAACAGGTCAGCCCGATTATGGGGTTATCGATAATAGTCATTGGAGGTTGTGGTCGCGCCGGAATATTGGTGAAAACCGGATAGTCGATACCAGGGCCAAACCGCAAGTTGGTTGGGCGGGTAACTTTTACACATTGGTTGATCGTAAAAGGTGTGCGGGTGATTTGGGTTGGGGCAGCCGTCGGTAAAACAACAGGCGGGGCTTGACGGGGAGCGACAGCCGACCATAGGGTGATAATGAGGATACCCATGACAGCAACAATCAGGAGTCGGCTCAGATTTCGCATTAGCCCTCCTGTTGGCTAAAATCATGGAAAAGAGTATAGCAAGTTTGAAGCGCCTTAAATACATCCACAGATGATACAAAGATTGAAGAAATTGGATACACTAGAAAAGTGGAGCGCCCCAAGTGGGACGCTCCGCAAGCAAACAAACGGAAGGCCAGTATCGTAACTACTGGCCTTCTGCCATCATCATGGTGCTGGTTGTATAAGCTAACGCGGTGTAGAAATGGCGCAGTTCGTCACGCAAGGCCGTACATTCGGCAGGTTCATCGGCAACGACAGGCGGGACGAGGGTGGTCATGCCTTCGGGAGCCATCATCATTGAGTCCAATTCTGCCATATCCATGCCCATCGCTTCGACAACGCCGTTCATCATTTCTTCGCTCATCATGCTGTCAGGCATAGCCATCGTCTCATCCATCATAGCCATCATGCCATCAAACAAGGGGGCGAATTGACCCTTCTCGAAAGCCGCCAAGTCCAGCGCCATGCCCATTGCATCACCCGATTCGGCCATCATCATCTGATCGTAAACGGCGGCAAAACCAAAGTTGTATTCGGCGGACAGCAGACTCAGGATGAGGTCGGAGTCGCAGACAATTTTCTCCGCCATCGCATCCTGCGCCCCAACAGCGCCAAACGCCAGTCCACTGACTAAAACGACCAGCAGAGCAAACACAGCAATCTTACGCATTGAAAAATCCTCCTCGTAAACCGAAACGAAGTTTTGTTCGCGCGAACAAAATCACTTTAGGCAGGAGTTCTTACGTGGAGGTTACAAACCCAAAATTAATGAACCGCAAAGAAAGGAGAGAAAAGAAGCGATTCACCACAGTCTCGCAAGCGGGAGGATTCGCTCGGATGCAGAGATAAATGAAACCTTAAGCAGGGAGGGTAAAGGTGAAAGTTGTGCCGTGATCGGGAGTGCTGGATACGCGAATTGTGCCGCCATGTGCTTCAACAAAACCGCGCACAATCGCCAATCCTAAACCCGTTCCACGCCGTAAACCGTTTTGTGAACGGGATTGTTCGCCACGATAAAAACTCTCAAAAACATGAGGCAAATCGGCAGGCAGGATATACGAACCGGAATTATGGATGCTGATTTCGAGATGAGCGTTTTCCCGGCGGGCATTTAGCTGCACACTGCCATTGGTCGGTGTATGCTGCAAGGCATTGTCCAGTAGATTATAAAGAACCCGCTGCATCTTATCCGGGGCGGCAAGAACCATGTTCACATCCGGGGCAAGGCTGGCCGTCAAGCTAACATCCCGCCGCGCGGCGCGGGCGGTCATACTGCTCAGGGTATCGGAAATGAGATCATGGAGGGAAGTCATCTGCTTGTTTAGCGTCAAACGCCCGGTATCCAACTGTGCGAGTTCGAACAGATCGTCAATCAAGTGGCTGAGATGTTGAATCTCGTTATGGATATTTTGCTGATAGCGCATGACCGTTTCGGGTTCAATCACGACACCATCCAACATAGACTCATTCATGGCGCGCATGGCAGCTAAGGGAGTGCGTAAATCGTGCGATACCCACGCGATCAGATCACGGCGCATCTGCTCCAAACGACGTTTTTGATCGTCCAATTCCTGTAAAGCAGCGGCGGCCTGATTGAATACCCCTTCCAAATGGGCCAATTCGTCGTTGCCAGCGGCGGGCATCCGCGTTTGCCAGTTGCCACGCGCAAGCGATTCGACCCCTTTGGATAACTCGTGAATGCGTTCACGGAGGGTGGTCGCCACGAACAAAGCTGCTATGGCCGCGATGACCCCAGCAAAAACGAGCAATCCAGTGGTCAGCACCAGATCGTGTTCGCTAATGAACATCAATTGAGCGGTAATCCAGACATTGGCGAAGATCAGAAACACAGTTAGCCCAATGATGATGAACAGCGTCCAGCGAAGACTGAACAGATGCTGCAAGACTCGCTGACGGTAAAAAACGTAAGCGATACCGACAGTGAGCAAACCAGACGCTGCCATATACAGAAATAACTGCCGAACGTCTTCCATCGGTGGGTTCAGCGCAGGGATAATCACCAGCATAGCGAGGGCAAAGGCAGCTAATACCGCCAGCACCATTTGAGGTAGAGGATAAAAACGGTGCATGGCGTTATTCCGGTTCAAATTTATACCCAACACCCCACACCGTTTGGATATAGGTGGGTTGGGCGGGGTCAGGTTCGATCTTCTCGCGCAGGCGGCGGATATGCACAGTGACGGTGCTTTCATCGCCATAAAATTCATAACCCCAAACCTGATTCAGCAGTTGCTCACGGGTGAAAACCTGCTGCGGGTGGCGGGCAAACAGCCACAATAGATCAAATTCGCGGGCAGTCAGAGTCACCATCTGCCCATCCAGCAGTACAGCACGGCGTAAAGGGTCGATATGCAGGCGAGAAAATTCCAGCGGTTTTTCTGATGAGTCGGCTGATGGGGTGCTACGGCGCAGAACAGCCTTGACACGGGCGATCAGTTCGCGCGGACTGAAGGGCTTGACGACATAATCATCAACACCGAGTTCAAATCCGGCGAGGCGGTCGCTTTCTTCACCGCGCGATGTCAGCATAATAATGGGGACATCCGCATAGTGCGCCACGAATTCGGGGGCATTCCGCAATATTCGGGCTAAGGCAAAGCCATCCATCCCCGGCAGCATGATGTCCAGTAAGAGCAAATCCGCGCGAGACTGACGCAGACAATCGAGCGCAAGGACACCACTTTCAGCCTCGATAACGGTAAAACCTTCGAGTTCCAAATAGCGGCGAACCACCTCGCGGATGGTCACTTCATCATCAATAATGCAGACGGTTTGTTTTGGCATGATTGTAGTTTAGACGAAAGTGGTTACAAAGGCATTACAAAACTACCGTAAAAGGGAAACAGTTCAACCGTAAAAAACACAGCGCCGCAGATTGGGTTGGACGCGTATTCTGAAGAACATCGCTTATCAGTGTCATTTAATATCAATGCTATTGAGGAATTATCTGCTGTATCTTGGTATGAATTTCCATTTCTAATTACTCATAAAGTTTGTTCAAAAAACCATCAAAAGAGTCAGCCAGCAAATATACATTGCTGTAATCTGGCACTCCCTCTGTTATTTCCCAATTATGATCCCAATAATAGATTTTCCCGTAATCCTCTCCCTTTACCGAAAGACATATGAGGTCAACCCCCAACCCTGCTGCGATTGGTAAAAAATTTGCAGGCAATCTACCTTGATAAGTTTTTATGATTTTGTTGATATTGACTTCGGTCGCGGCATTGGTTATACCGAAGAAAAATCGAACTTCGTCTTCCCCGATATTAGCATCAACTTTGAATGCATTTGGTTTCGGCTTTCCTCCGTTATTTTTTAATAGAAAACCCTTGTAATCTTTAGGGAGTTTAATCTTGTTTTCGTTCTGAAATAGCTGTAATTGAATCTGACTAAGCGCTGCTAAAGATTGGGTGATTTGGATTACCATTTTCTTCCTTTCAGTGAGAATTAAGGGAAGGTTATGGTGGTTAAGGGGTAGGCGTCGTCGGGGGCGGCGGTATCGAGGCGGGCGAAACCATCAGGGTTGTACCAACCAATCACAAGGCGATAATCTCCTGCAGGTGGTGATTCATGGTAAGCGATGGTGTGGTAAGTCAAAAATCGTTCACCAGATCGCCAATCTGTGGTAGGCAACGCGGGTGGTGCATCGCCCTGCCCTGCAATTCCGTTGTTCTCATCCAAAACCTGTACAAATACCGTGTAGTCGGCGGGCAGTTCACCGGGAGATTCCCACGCCAAAGTCAGGTTATCGCCATCAAGGATATATCCTACGAGACGGATACCACCAAAACTGACTGAAGGAACAGCGATCAGATTATCTGGCAGCGGACTGATGGTTTGAGGGGCAAAGCCACCCGCGTTCAGCATGACGCTTTGGAGGGGTTGATTATTGGAATCGACGGCATCAACGAGCTGTTCAGTCTGATAATCCCACCAACCTATCTGAATTCGCAGACGGGAGATGAAATCGGCGGCTGAATTCAGCGGAATGGCGTAGGTATCAGCATAAATCGCGCCGGGCTGCCACCAAGTTGTGCGTAAACGTCCACCGCCGGGGTAACTATCGACTTTGCCGATTACCGTGCCGTCGTCCATTGTGGCATGGAGATACAAGCTGAGATCAGATGATGAACGATCCAAAACCTGCCAATAGACAGTGATTGGCGCGTAATCACCGGGCAGATAACGGCGATTCGGGGTTTCGTAGCCAATAAGCACAACATCGCCAAAACGGGCGTAAACCTGTTGAGCGGAATCCGGTAAGCGTTCCAGCGATGCAGGCGGGGTGTATTCGGGGGCGATAGTGGCGAAGGGAACGATAAAGGCGAAAGCAAAGAAAAAGAGAGTACTGAGTACTGAGTACTGAGTACTGAGTTTTAAGAGGTAAGTACTGAGTAACGAGTAACGAGTGATGAGTAATGAGTGAATTCGAAAGAAAATGAGTTTAGAAAGTGTGATGAGGCCGAAGACGAGGAGTGGGCTGATGGCGGCGACAAAGGGAAAGAGTAGACGCCCTTGTGAAGCATAGGTTTGGGCTGTCCAGACGGTGACACTAATGGAGCCAATCAGGATGATGAGTGCAAGCAGAATGGGTGAAATGAGCTTAAGGCGCGATTCGGGCTGGCGAGTCTGTTTCCAAAAGTAGATGAGCAATCCGATGATGGCAAGTAAAGTCAGCGCATCCATTACATCATAAAACCAGCGGAAGGTCATGATGTTGTAGGCACCGAAAACCGCCCAATAGCCAAACCGGAAACCCTGAAATTCACTCAGCATGGTTTGGAGTGTAAATCCCCCCTCGCGCATACCAGCGACCATCGCCATTGTGTGTGTGCCAAAGAGTTCGCCGTAAAGCGTCAGGTTGCGGATGTACCACCATGAAGCCACCAGCAACCACATGAAAAACATGGCAAATCCGAGGGTGAATAGGCCTCGCAGAGGGTTAGTTAGAGGATGCAGACTTAGAGGCTTCTGTGATTCCCGCTTCCTTAACTGAGAAAGAGTAATCCATAAAGCGGCGAGGGCGACGACGGGAACAAGGACGAGGCCGCTGAGTTTGCTCAGGGAGGCTAATGCAATCAGCACAGCAATTAGCAGACTGCGGCGCGTTGAGAAACGCATTTCGCGCAACATCACCAACATTTGCCAGATGATGAGGCTGTTCAGAGCGGTCACGAGGTTATCGTTATTGACCGAGGCTGTGATGAACAGGAACATTGGGTTAAAGGCCGTCAGTCCCGCGGCGAGGATGGACAAGGTGGAATTATCGGGAGTCAATTGGCGGGCAGCGTTGTAGACCGCAAAAACGGTGATGCAACCGAGAAGGATACTGAACAAGCGGAGTATATAAACCGCGAGGGCTGTGCGTTCCAGCGGAGGATGTGGTGTATCGTGCAAAACAAGGTTTTTGTTGCCGACGTTGCCGGGAATACCCGCGATCGCATGGGGATTAGTCTGGCTGAAATCGGCAAAATCGCTTCGGTCAATGGGTTTGATCAGCGCAGCAGCGATCAGGTAATACAGCGGCGGTTGGCTGCCCTCCTGCTCATAAGGGGTTTCAAGTCCGGGAACTTGTACGGGAAGCTGACCCATTTCAGCAATATGGTTGACCATGCCGAAATGCCAAAGTTCGTCTGAGGCTTCCAGCGGCGGGGTCGCCCATGCATAAATCAGGGCGAGGATGATAAAAGCACTGAGAATGAGCCAAAGGGGATGACGAGATCGCAACCGACTAAAATTCAAAACTTACCCATTCGACAAATAACGCTTCGTGAATCGTTATTTTAATGATTGGTGCATAGATCGGCAACTACTTGAATCTGATTGCAAGTATGCACTAATCGGCACTGACCCCTTCGGCAAACAGTTCTTTAGCGTTTTCGATGTAGCTCAAGGATTGATGACGGAAGTAGGTGTTATAGAGTTCAGCATAATGCCCCCCCTGTTCCATCAATGCGCTGTGGCTGCCTTCTTCGATGATGCGGCCCTCACGCAGAACTATGATGCGGTCGGCGCTGCGAACTGTGCTGAGGCGATGGGCAATCAAGATTGAGGTAGACCGCGCCAAAATCAAATCCAGTGCTTCCTGAATCTGGGTTTCGGTGAAGGGGTCAATGCTGGCGGTGGCTTCATCCAACACAAAGATGGCGGGTTTTTGCAGCAGCACACGCAACAGACTCACCAACTGGCGCTGCCCCATGCTGAGATGTGCACCGCGTTCACCGACGTTGGTTTGCAAGCCGTAGGGCAAAGTTTCCAGCCACTCGCCATTGCCAATGCTGTAGGCAACGGCTTCAACTTCGGCATCGGTAGCATCCGGGGTGCTGTAACGAATGTTTTCAGCAATCGTGCCGTTGAACAAAAATGGAGACTGCGAAACGATGCCAAGTTTGCTGCGATAGGAAACGAGGTCAAAGGTACGAATATCTTTGCCATCGACACGAATTTGCCCACCTTGAAATTCGTAGAAGCGGGCGATCAATTTAGCGATGGTACTTTTGCCCGCGCCAGTATGCCCGACAAAGGCGATGCTTTCACCGGGTTTGATGTTCAGGTTGAAGGTATCCAGCACTGCCGGGGTATTGGGCTTGTACTGAAAAATAACCTTATCAAATTCAATGTGACCATGTAGTTTTTCGACAGGCTGATTATCGATCTGTTGCACGGTGTTATCGGCGTCGATCAGCGCGAAGATACGTTCGGCGGCGCTCAAACCCTGCTGTAGCTGACTCCAAAATCCGGCGAGGTTAATCAGCGGCCACCAGAAACGCTCGACGCTCTGGATGAACAGATACCATGAACCGACATTGATCGCACCACCAATAACAGCCATTGCGCCGAAGTAGACGACTGAGCCTGTACCAAACCCGGCTAGTGCGTTCAATGTGGGGAACACCAGAGCCAGTACAAAACCGCGCTTGAGGTTGATCTCGTAGGATTGTCGATTCACATCGACAAATTCGCTGTAAATCATGGCTTCGCGGCGGAAGTTTTTGGCAACGCTGATTCCGGCCACGCTCTCCTGAATATTGTCATTGACGGCAGCCATTGCGCGCGAACCCTGCCGACCGACCACACGCGAGAGCCGCCGAAATAGCAACGCCATCGCACCAAAAACAGGCATCCAGAAAATCAGCAGCAACGTCAAGTGCCATGAACGGTTCATCAGCACTACTGACAGAATGATGAGCTCGATAAACTGTGTAAAAATATCGCTGAAAATGACCAACACATTGGCGAATTCCTGCGTATCGCTGGTGATACGGCTAACAACTTTGCCAGATTTGTTGTCATCATAGAAAGCTAAATCGCGATTGATGGCAGCAGCAAAGGCATCTTTGCGCATCTGACTTATGCCTTCGCCCACCACGCGCGATGTTACCTGGCGGCGAAACCAACCGAGAAAATAATCGATCAATATGGTGAAGAACAGCGCACCGACGAGGAAAAAAACGGCTTCGGCGCCACTTTTGCTTTCCAGTACACCAATGGTATTGGAAATGATGATAGGCGTAACCGCACCTGTGATTGAAGCGATTAACAATGTGGTCATGATCGAGGCCAAGGCGCGACGTTGTTTGCGAAAATAGCTGAAGATACGCTGGAGCAGATAGGTATCGGTGTACTGACGGTCGTATGTATCTTGATTCAGGGAGTTGAAAAAACCCATTGGCTTATAACCTGTTGATTCAGGATTCGAGGATATGCTCGGATTTTTCCGGCATTTCGTAACGGGCGAAAATACGGCGGTAAGCATCCGACGTTTGGAGAAGGTCTTCGTGATTACCCTGCGCGACCACCCGCCCCTGCCGCATCACAACAATATGATCCGCCCAACGAATCTGTGATAGACGATGGGTAATGAGAATAGTCGTTCGACCTTTGGAAGCCGCCCAGATGGCCTGCTGAATCCGGTCTTCGGTAGCACTGTCGATGGCGCTGGTGCTGTCGTCCAGAACCAGAATTGGTGGGTCGGTCAGGAAAGCGCGGGCGATGGCAAGGCGTTGGCGCTGCCCACCGCTGAGAGTGACACCACGCTGTCCGACCACCGTTTCATAACCTTCAGGAAATGTGGAAATAAAATCGTGGGCCTGCGCTTTATTGGCGACAGCTTCAATTTCAGCCGGGGACATATCCGGTTTGGCGAAAGCAATGTTATCGGCAATGGAACGGCTGAACAAGAAAATATCCTGTTCGATGATGCTGATTTGCGAACGGAGGGCGGCTAGATTCCAGTCTTTAACGTTGATACCATCCACCAGCACTTCACCGGAATCGACATCGTAAATGCGGTTGACCAATTTGGTGAGTGTAGTTTTGCCCGAACCAGTTTGACCAACGATGGCAACGGTCTGCCCTGGTTGAACCGTAAACGAGACATCGTGAATTACAGGATTACCATCGGTATAACCAAAGGTGACATTTTTGAAGGTGATCGCCCCGCGCATGGGCTGTTTGTAACCGGATTCGTTCTGGTCGAGATCGGTTTCAATGGTAATGATCTTCAGAATGCGGGCCGCACTGGCAAATCCTAAAGCAACCTGTGAAAGCGAACGCAGGGATGAATAGACCGGGAATTGGAGCATGAACAACTGCCCCATGAAGGCAATGATTTTGCCCGCATCAATTTCGCCCGCTTGATAGAGAATGATTGAATGAATAAAACCGCCGACGGTCGCCAAGCCCAACAGCAGAAACGGCAGGTAACGGGCTTCAATTCTACCCTGACGGATAAAATAGCTGGCGACCGTATCTGCCAGATGATTGAACTCGGCTATTTCCTGCTCTTCTTTGGCGGCACCTTTGACGACCTGCAAGCCATCAATAGTTTCGGCAAGGCTGGCATTCATGTGACCAAAGCTGGCACGGACTTTTTCCGCAATCGGATGCAATGTAGTAATGAAGCGGTATTGGGTGATGAAGTAGAGCGTCAAAAATATAATGGGTGTGAGAATAAGCGACGGGTAGATGGCTGGCGCAGCGACCAATGGGGCAAGCAGGAAGAAACCTGATCCAATGATGAGATTCATGCCGGGGTTCATCATCAAATTCATTTCGCGCACATCATTAGTCACACGCGCCATGATTTCCCCGACGGGCTGCATGTCGTGAAAGGTCATGCTTTTGCCAAGCAAACTGGCATAAAGTTCGTCACGGACATCACGCTCAATACGCTGGGCGAAGATTTCCGAGGAGAAATTACGTCCCAACTGCAAAACACCGCGCAGCAATTGGGATGCAATGATAGCAAACACAAATCCGACTATCCCCTCAATCGTCGAACCTGCGATAACAGCATTGAAAGCCAGCCCAATAAAGTAAGGGACAGCAGCAGCCAACGCCGCATTACTGAACGCACCGATCACCATAATCATGCCGACAACAGGATGGCGCGCAATGTGGGAAATGATGAAACGGAACGAACTGGTATGGTTGGTCTTGTAGGGTATACGCGCGATGAATTCAGATGACATGGAGAAACACCAATTAGTCGGTCAAAGCAGTAAGCCAGTTACGATGGTATCACAGCGTCTAGAAAGCCCCTATAAAGCCAATTCAGGGGTTGGACTTATCTGGAGATTCCAAAAGCTGTATGAGGTAGCACCAATAGCGATCACATTTCCCAATCACTTGCTGAAGAGGATGGGTATCCTCAATATGTTCGAAATTGGCGCGCACATCCGGGTGAAACCAATCGCCCGTCACAAACCAAACACGATCCGCAGCAGCAGCGACTTCCACATCTTCAGTGCGATTATTCCACAATTCACGCGGTAGATAATGGCGAATCTGCCAGCGGAGGACGTTGTTCATCAAATCGGCGTGGTCGAAGTAGATCATGTCACCGGATTCGGCGTTGCGTGAAACTTCCAGCAATATATCACGAAACGGGATGCGGTCGGTTGGGAGTTGGGAAGGCAGCGTCCATAAGCTAACAGCAGCAAAACCAAGCAATCCACCCCAGCGCCAGTATTTGGGCAATCCAGCAAGGGCAACCCCCACCAGCAAGCCGAAGCCGATAATCAGATAGGAAACGTAACGCGGAGTGTAGACGGCAACGACAAAGTTAGCTAACAAAGCGATGACAGGAACACCTATTCCCCACAGCAGCATCAAACGATACTCTGATTTGCGCCAGAAGAAAATCAGCCCTAAGAACAGCACCAGCCCATAAAGACCAAGCTGTCCGTTGGTCATCAATTCGAGCAACTTGAGGATGGTTTCGGGCGTGCTGGACTGCGTGGTTGTGCCGATTCCGGCAATGCCGCGCGACTGCCCACCAGCCGATTCAATACTCACTAATTTGCCGACCTGATTTATGAAGACAGGAAACCAGGGCAACCAGAAGACAAGGGCAACTGCACCTGCGCCTAAAGCCTGTCGCAACAATTTACGGTCTGGACAAGCAAACAGAAAATAAATCAATTGCGCGGCAACCAGAAAAGCCATGAAGTAATGAATATACAACATGAATGCCAACGTCAGACCATAGAGCAAGCCACTGCGAGGTGTGCGGTGTGTAAGCCAGCGACGGAACGCCCACATGGAAAAAGTTGCCACCAGCATAATCATGGCATAGGGGCGGATTTCGAGCGCATAGATGAAAAAATAAGCATTCACGCCGAGGGCAACCAACGCGAACCAACCGAAGCGGGCACCCTTGAACCAATAACGGCCTATGCGATAAACGAGGGCGAGGGTCATCATACTCAGAAATATGCTGTAGACGCGCCCCATAAATTCGCTATCACCCATTACCTGCTGCCAAAGGTTGAGCGTCATGAACCAGAGAGGGGCATGAACATCTGAGTCAGCCTGATAGCGAATCACATTATCCAGAGGGCGACTGGTAATCCGCAGGGCGATTTCCTCATCATCGCGCATGTAGGTGGTATGGATGCTGTGGATATGGAAAACGGCGATCAAAAAGATCAGCAACAATCCAATTACCCATCCGCGCGATTCGCCTGACATAAACATCCTCGTTGATAAATGCAGCATCAGGGGCTACATTCTAGAGCAAAATAAGGCAGAAGACATCGGAGAACCTGTATGCGCCCCAAAGTTTTTGTCAGTCGCATCATACCAGATGCCGGATTAGATCGGGTACGCGCGGCTTGTGAAGCCGATATTTGGCTGGGGGAGATGCCCCCACCCTACGATACTTTATGTGAACGGGTACGAGGTGTAGACGGTTTGCTGTGTACGCTGAATGACCGGATTGATGCGGGATTGATGGAAGCGGCGGGTTCCCAGTTAAAAGTCATCAGTCAAATGGCGGTGGGTTACGACAATATTGATGTGGCAGCGGCAAAAACACGCGGAATCCAAATAGGGAATACGCCGGGGGTGCTGACGGACGCGACGGCTGATCTGGCATTCGCGCTACTGCTTGCGGCAGCCCGACGGCTGATGGAAGGGATTGAGTACATCAAAGGCGGGCAGTGGAAAACATGGCAACCGAAGGCGCTTTTGGGGGGAGATTTGACCGGAGCGACATTGGGCATTATCGGGTTAGGACGAATCGGCAAAGCAGTGGCGCGGCGTGCAGCGGGGTTTGAGATGCGAATTCTGGCTCACAGCCCTTCATGCAGCCCACAAGAAGCGGCAAAAGTTGGAGCGACATTGGTTGATATGGAGATGCTCCTGCGTGAGTCAGATTATGTTTCGCTGCACGTACCACTGAATTCCCAAACGCGGGGACTCATCAACCGGGAAACACTGACATTGATGAAGCCTACGGCGGTGCTGGTGAATACGACGCGCGGCCCAGTGGTTGATCAACAGGCATTGTATGAAGCACTGACTCAAGGGATTATCGGCGGGGCGGCATTGGATGTCACCGATCCTGAACCGCTGCCCGCAGATCATCCGCTGCTTGAACTGCCGAATGTGATTATCGTCCCACATATTGGGAGCGCCACACACCGCACACGCGACAAAATGGCTACGATGGCTGCTGACAATCTGATTGCCGGGGTGATGGGGCAACCGCTTCCAAATCCGGTATGGACGTAGCCATGCAAACGATTTTGGCGTGGATTCTGGTTGGGCTGGTGATCGCAGCGGCATATCCGGCAGCAGCCCGCTTGCTGGCAAGGGGCAAACGGCAGGATGACTTCTGGTTGAGGGCAGTAGTGGCACTGGGGTTAAGCACTGGGACGCTGACATTGGTGATGTTTTGGGAAGCACTACTCGGCATTAGGTGGAGTATTTTGGGGATTACACTACCGTATTTAGTGGTAATGGGGATAAATGCAATTGGTGCATTATGGCGTTATTCCAGCCTGACCTCACCCCCCATCCCCCTCTCCGTACCAGAGAGGGGGAGCAATTCACAGATTGATAAGCCAATTAAAAAAGAAAATTCGAAATCAAAATCATGGAATTGGTTTAGTGGGATTCTGGTATTGATCGTTAGCGGGGCGATCTTTTTCAATGCAATATATTGGCCGTTTCACCGCGACGATGTATTGGGCATCTATGGCAAGTATGGGGCGTTGATGTATGAAAGCGGTACGTTGGTGCCGTTTGCCGGGCGGGATGATGCGTTCTATCAAGCCTATCCTGTTCACATTCCACTGGCCTACACCTACACCTATTTAGCGTCAGGATGGATGAATGAATATTTAGCGGGTGTAATTCCGGCATTGTTGAGCTTGGGATGTTTGCTGGCGGTTTACACACTGGGACGGATGCTTTATAGCGAATCGGCTGGAGTGCTGGCGGCGATTATTCTGGCATTAACATCACAGTTCGCGCGGTGGGCATCGTCGGGGTATGTTGATCTGCCGATGGCGTTTTATTACACAATGGCGGCGATTTTTTTGTGGCGGTTGTGGGAAGATGATACAACGATTGACGCGGTTCTGGCGGGCGGCGCATTGGGGTTCGCAGCATGGACAAAAAATGCAGCCCTGATGGGCATCGTTTTCGCGGGTTTATGGCTGGGTTACGGGTGGCTAAAGGGACAAATCCGGGTCAAACAGATTGGGCTAGTCGTGTTGGTGTGTGGATTGATATCCGCACCCTGGTACATACGGAATTACCTTGAAGCAAGATTAATTGTGCCGCCGACGGCATGGACCGAGCAAGCCGAACGCACACTAAATAACCTGATGGTCTTTATCACACAACCGGAAAATTTCGGCGTGACTGGATGGCTGGTGACGATTGGGATAGTAGGCGGGATTTATGCCACCCTCACCCCTCACTTATACCGACAACAAAACAAGCAGTATCACACATCAGAACAAGGTCATGTTTTACTACTGGCATTGTCCTTGCCGTTTTTTGGTGTGTGGTGGCTGCTGGTCAGCTATGATCCACGTTTTTTGCTGCTGTTCCTGCCGCTATTGGTGGTGCTGGGAAGTGGCATCACATTACGTATTTGGGCACATATTCCAACAAAGATAAGAGAGATTGGGCGATGGGTGATGACAATCGGCGCAGTCATTATGGCTGTCTACATTGTGTGGATTAGTGTGGAATTTAAAGACGAGATTATACGCGACCCGTTTATGGGGGATGCGGATAAACGTGCAATTGTGATGCAAATCTTCAGCAAATGAGATTTATGGGACGGTTTCTTTCACCTGATGTTTTTCATCAACCGATTCGCGCACGACGCTGGATGGTCGTCCCATGATGCGAACGTACATACGCGAGAGATACTCCCCGATGATGCCCAACGCCAACAACTGTGCGCCAGAGAAAATGGCGATGATGGATGCAAGGAAAGGAAAACCGGGCACACTGGGTTCAAACAGCAACCGCCCAATGACATAAATAAAAATCAGCACACCAAAGATCGTCAGTACAAAACCAAGAAGGCTGGCGATTTGCAGTGGAAGGGTGCTGAAACCAGTCATCATATTCAGGGCGTGGATAATGAGCTTGCGGATCGTGTAGTTGGAAACACCCAAGCGGCGGATGTCATGACGCACGGGGACAGCCGCAAAACGGGTCGTGCCCCACGTGAGCAGTACATCAATAGAGACAAAGGGACTTTCGTAATGAGCGAAAGCATCCCGCAGACGCGTATGGAAAATGCGGAAGGCGCTGACATTACGGGCAACATCCACCCCCATTGCGCTTTGTAAAGCAATTTTGGTCACTTGAGAAGCCATGTCGCGCAGGAAACCGTGCTGTTCACGCTGCGGTGTGCCGTAAATCACATCATAGCCTTCAGCCAGTTTATCCAACAGTTTGCGAATTTCTTCTGGTGGATGCTGTAAATCGTCATCCATTGTTACGATGACATCATATTGAGCGTGACGGATGCCGCGCAGCAGCGCATTATGTTGTCCGTAGTTCCGCATGTGCTTGAAGCCCCGCACAAAGGGATATTCGGCAGCCAATTCACCGATGACCTGCCAACTATTATCTTTGCCATCATCTTCAACAAAGATGATTTCATATTGGTCGGTCAAGATAGGCAGAGTAACGGCAAGCTGTGCTGTCAGATCACGCAGACTGAGCGCGCCGTTATAAACCGGGATTATCACTGAAAGCGATGTCTGATCCGTTTTAGCGATGATTGAATCCATAACCTATGCTTTCTCATCCGGGAACTGAAACAGGCCCCAAGCCTATCTGTGTATCCGACGATCCATCGGGCAGTTGAACGGATAAACGATCCAGTGATTCAGAGTCGTATTGGAAAGCCGACAAACTAATCCACCATTCCCCAGATGGGGCATCGGTTGGCAAAGGCAAACTCACAGTATCGCCAAGCTGCGCCCCTACTTCCCAGCAGGTGGTTGGATAACGGGTTTCCGATGGCTGCCAGACAACCGCTTCCGAAACCGGATTTCCCTGCGGGTCTACCAATAAAGCAGAGAACCAATAGGGTACAGTCATAGTCTGAAGCCCCTGCCAGTTCAATCGTAATTCTACAATATTGTTTTGGGCTACGGCATCCCATCCAATGAGTTGGAAGGTATTATCAAATATCGCTCCACCGGGACGCTCTGCTGCAACCAATACAGGTGCTTCAGGTCGTGGCGTTATATCTGGCGCACCCATCACATTCCAAGTAAAGGCTAGTACCAACATCATGGTGACTTGTGCGAGACTAACTGCCGCCCAAGAAATAACGGGTCTACTCGAAATCTTCACTAGACGAATAAGTGCTCCATAAGCAGTAATCAGGACAAAAGGCGAGAAGAATAACCAAACCCGACCCGTTTCCCCACGCGCTGTACCACTCAGAAGAAGGAACAGCATAGTGAGAAACAGGGAAAGACCAAGCACCGACCGTGTAGAATCGCTTAAACGGACTTCACGCCAAACGCCCACCAGCCACAATAGAATGAGTGGTATTCCAGTAAAGAGCGCCCATTCCCAAAGATGCAACCACAACCAGGGTAAGTAGGGGCGATCTAAAGAAAGATGAGCGGTCATGGCGGTTTGAGCTAAGGTAAAAGGAGTTAGACCACTCCACAAGCCATAAATTAGCCAAGGAATCGCCAAACCAAAACCAAAGATCAGACCAATCCGCACAGGACGCACCCAATTTGCGGGCGAGAATGACTGCTTTTCGACCCAGAAACAGTGCAACAGGGTATAAAAACCAAATAAGGCAATCACCGGAATCAGTGAAAAATTAGCAAAGATGAGCAAGCCAATTAGCAATCCAGCCACCAGCAAGCGAAGCGTTTGCGGTCGGTTATCTAGCGCACCCAAAAACAAAGCAAAGGCCACCAAGCATATAAATGGATAGAAGGTGTTCCAGGTCGGAACAAACATTACCAGAGCGGGGACCAAAGGCCACCACAACACAACCGGTGTTCCGTCTTTACCCAAAAGCCGATGAGCAATCCGGTAAAGCGGAAACACAGTACAGGCAGCCCATAACGGCATGAGCATTCCAAACCATGCAGATGCCCATTCCGCTGGAGTGTAGGCCAACAAATTCCAGTTATGACACTGATATGGCAGGAGCGTCCGCTGTAGACCATTGGCAACTTCTGGTGCAGTACCAATCACACTGTTTAGCAGGCCATACCACAGTGGCAAACCGGGTGGACTCAGCGCGACATGAACACTTCGCCCTTCAAATCTGTTCATGATCGCCACCCAATCGCGCCAATTTCCAGATGCCCAATCCACCTCAGCACCCGCCATGTGCGGGCCAGTGGTTACACCAGAAACAGTGCGGGCAAACAGTTCGTAGACCACATCTGGCGAACGCAATTGAATCACAAACAACGGAATCAGGAATGCACCGAAAAAAGCCCACAACACCATAAAAACAGCGCGGTCGGTTTTCTGAAGCCAAAACCAGCAGCCAAGTAAATAGATTAAGACCGCTATCAGTAGAAAACTTCCCGCAGATACCGGGTTGTACGGCCACTGCCAGCCAAATCCGCCACGCAAAAACGGGATGAGATCGAAGGCAAGCAATCCCGCCAAAATCAGGGAGAGAACTACAATCAACCTAATAGAACGAGTACCCCAGTTGAACATCTAGTTTGCAACCTTGATCTCGACAGGCAGCACGCCGATTGTATCTTCGAACACGTTCTCCCCTGCTACAGAAAGCAATACATCTGGAGCGTCTGATTGATACAGCCGCACCCATAGATGGTAACTTCCCGGCGGCAAATCCACAGGCAAATTCAAGGCGCGGTTATCCCACAGGGGAACATTTGGCTGCCAAATGGTGGTTGGCGAAAACCCCCAAGCAGGCTGATAGTCCATACCCTGCACAACCGGGATATTATTGGCATCAACCAAAAACCAAGCCACCGTGTAATTGTGATCCAAAGAGTCTTCAGTCTGCCAATAAAGGGAAATTGGCAAACTCTCACCGGATTGATAAGTCGTACCCTTTGGGAGCATAAAACCCAGCAATCGAATTGAGTCACCGTAACGCAGATCGGTTAAAACCTCCGGCGCACGGAAAGAATCCAAAGAAGGGGCAACAACAGTGCTGTATTGGATAAGGCGAATGTTAGGATCAGGCGGATCGGTTGTAAATTCACCAATGGGATAGTAATGACTCACCAGAAAACGTTCAACAGGACGAACACTAGACGGAATCCAAGGGCCAGAATCCGCCAGCAACCATATGTAATTTCGTGATTGGGCGAGGTTATAAATCAACGGTATGGAAGATTTCACCAGCAGAACATCTGGCGTGATTGAATGGAGATCGGGCGATTGTTCAAGCCCATCTCCGGGTTGGGGCGGCAGGGACATAACACGTGGTGAACGCCATCTGGCATAATTCAGCAGAAAACGTTCGTAGGTATTGTTGTTCAGAAGCAGCACATCACCAGCCCGTGTTTGTGCCTCAACCAGTGGCAGCATCCCCCATAGTGATTGGCGATCACCCTGATATACAGGATCGTGGTAAATCGAGCGGAGACCGAGCCAAATTAACAAGAACAAGGCAATAGATGCAAACAGGGTTCGCAATCCGCTTATGGGCTGGCTAGAGATGCCTTTCAACAAACGAAAAAGGGCAACCGTGCTATAGATTAAAAAAGCCGCAAAGCCAATCGGCCAAATCACTGACCCAGTACGCACCCAAGCAAAATCCAGCGGTAAACGTCCCCACTGCTGCGGGATAACTACCCATCGCAAATACTGCACAGTGTTGAGTCCCGCACTCCACTCGCTCAGACCGCCAGCTTCGGGGGGCAAAGCAGCATTATATGCTCCCCAAGGCAGCGTCACGCCGCTCAACTGTACCCAAGCGCTATAAGCCATAAGCAGCACTGCCAGCAACAACCTGCGCCCAAATGGACGGCGAAACAAATCTTCGATAACCGGCAAGGTTCCCAACATCAGAAACGGCACTATCGGTATCAGAAAGCGTGGCGGCCAAGATAAACCGCCAAACCAATGGATTTCCCGCAATCGGGCATATCCCAGTATGAAACCGGCGGCAATCAAAACAATGACAGCAACATAACGGTACTGGCGACGCCGATACAGCATCCACAAGCCGGGAACAGCCAGCAACACGACTGGCGATGTACCCCAAAAACTACCACCGATGCTCAAGAGGTAGCTATGAAGCGCCACATGAATAGTACGCACATACTCAGCATTTCGACTAATCCATGTACCCATTTGAGCATAAAGGGGCGTAAAATCCCGTGAATTGGCGAGGATAGAAAAGGTGGCAAAGGCAGCAATCATCAGTATCAAGATAATCAACAAAATGCCGACTAACCGATGCCAACGCTCGTGCCAAAGAGTCGAGCCTTTCCATGCTGGAAAAACAATAATGACGAGCGCCGGAATGGCAAAAATAATCGCTTCTTTGGTCAGCAATCCACCAATAATCGCCAAAATACTCAACACCAGGAGTCGCAAGGAACGGTAACGACTGACGCGCCACCGTTCCATACATAAAGCCCCAACCAGAACCAGACAAGTCGCCAGTGGCTCACGGAAAAATGTGCGGCTGTATGGCCAGAAGATGGTGCAAATCCCCAATGCAAGCGCCGCTACTGCCGATGTCCGATCCGTGTAACCCAGTACCAAACTATAGCAATAGAACAACGCACAAACGGCTGTACAGGCCAGCACATTGAATAACCAAGCGGCATGAACCAAGCCAACCTGGGGCAGCTTATCCGCCAGCCAAATGAGCGGTGCAGCCAGATAGACTTGCCCCAGCTCAATATCAATGTCGTAAAATGGGTAGCCATGATTTTGGGTCAACAAAAGCCGCGTATTAAACCAAGCAGTTTTATCCAGAAGGGTATCGCCAAAATAGACCAGACTCTCGCTGGCATCAAAAAGCGTGAGGGTATCCCCGCTTTCAATCTGACCGCTGTACGTCAGCATATAAAGACTGATTAGCAGCAGCGTGATAAAGGCGAGGATACGCCAGCGGTGAGCATTCAACACAGGTGGGTGAGCAACCATTCCGTACACAGTCCATACAAATGCAGAGGCGTCCTGTTGAACGCCCCTGCCCCATTGGTGTATTCAAGTGTAACGAATTTTTGGAGGGTTTCTAGGTTTTACCGCCACCAGTGAGTTTGTTGCGGATGCCGAGCAAGCCCTTGATGACTTTCTGCCCGGCGTTTAACTGGTCGAGATTTTCGAGACCGACCTCATAAGTAGCCGCGCCAGCCATGATTTTGCCATCGCGCACTTGCAGATCACCCATTGCGATCAGGGTTTCACCGTAGAGTTTCTTTTCACCCTGCTCATCAAAAATATCGGCGGCCTGACGATAGCTGTTATAAGCCTGTTCCTTGTCGCCCAAAGCAGCATAAACACCGCCAAGATTACCAAGCACTTTGGCGACACGGATAGGATCACTAAGTTCCTGAAAAATGGCGAGCGCGGACTGCATCATATCTAATGCCTGCTGATGTTCACCGAGGACGCGATGAACCAGACCGAGGTTGGTTTGCATTTCGCCCACCATATCCCGTTTACCCTCCGTCTCGTAGGCATCCTGCGCCTGCTGAAACAAACGGGCAGCGGCTTCATAATCTTTCTGCTGGAACAGCTTAACACCCTGTTCCTGAAGTTCCTGTGCGTTCGTCATTTCCCCTTACCTCGTCACTCCATTATCGTGTTATATCCAGGATACTGGCACCAACATCCCGCAACTGGTCGGTTGGCATCTTACTCAGCATGATGGCAATTTCGATAAAGCCGATATTGCGTGGATTGGCAGCAAACTCGCGCACTTCGTCACGCAGGCTGGTGAAATGTTTCCATTCTTCGCGGACAGCCAACCATTCGCCAATATGACCACTGCCTTCGAGGAAATAACTGGTATTTTTGTTGACACTACCTGCCAAGACGGTGAGTTCATGCATTGGAATGGGCAACTCACCCAATTCATAGCGGGCGATTTGCTCGACTGGAATATGACTGTTCTGGCTCAAGGCTTCAACCGTCAGATTTTGCTCCTCGCGGGATTGGCGTAAAAGCGCACCGATCATCCGGTTACGAAGGGCAATGTATTCCAATTGAATATCCACATGCCGACCATGTTTGGCTTCCAGCGTATCTGTTCCCCAAAAATGGCTGATGGGCACACCGAGATAGTAGGCCAATAGTTCCAATTGAGGCAAACTGGGAACAGCGTCACCAAATTCCCAAGCTAACATTTCCTCGGCTGGAACACGCAGGAGATAAGCACAGTCTTCGACGGTGCGTTCAGCATTCAAACGTGCATCTCGCAGCAGAACACCGATCATCTTGGCACGAAGACCATAGGATGTGGCGAAGTCATGTGCTTTAGGGTGAGCCTGCTCATCCTGGGTAACTTTTTTAGCCTTCAGGCGGGCAGATGCATCTTTAAAATCCATGAATATTTCCTCCAGGGAGCAAACGCCTGTTATCTCTCGCGGCATTATAGACCCTTTCGCCATTTGAGAGCAAACGGACGTGCTTTCCTTGATACCATATCCTACCATGATTGAGAAAAATATGAATTGACGTTCGGCTGTGGCAAAAATCAATCAGCAGTATAATAAACGAAGCGTGGATAAGAGCTTTATCCAACTTTGATTATCAAATTAGCAGCGGTCATCCAAATCCTATGAGCGAACCGACAACCAACATGCTTGAGGCCGAGACGACGGCACTGAAAGCCCAACTCGCGCAACTGACTGCCATTAACACAATTGCCCTTAAATTGGGAACAACGCTGGATTTTGACGTATTCCTAAGCGAGCTGATCGCAGGAATTATTCAATTTGTTGGCTGTAAGCGAGCATTGGTGCTGGTGCCAGACGATCAAGACACAACGCTGGAATTTGGTGCAAGCAACCTGCGACTTTCATCGGCCTCAAAACAAGCTGAACTGGAAAATATGCATCTGACCATTTACCAGCCAGAAGCAGGATCGATTATCCTTTCGTGGCTGAATGGCAAGAGTGCATTAGTGAAACCAGAGGATATTTCGGCTCACTCATCCTTCGAGTGGCTGTCTCAACTTGTCGAATCCGATCATTTTTTGACCTGTCCTTTAAAAGTTCAGGAACGGCTGGTGGGAATTATTCTGGTTGACAATCAACCGGACGGAGGCCCAATACGCCCCGAACAACAGATCATGCTGGAAGTCATCGCTGGAAGTACCGGGATGGCGCTGCAAAATGCACGATTACATCGGAAGACAGTGCTGGAACTGGCCGATAATATGCGCGAGATGTATATCCTGCGCCAGATCGACCGGGAACTGAACGATACGATTGATTTGTCACACGTCTTTCAGATGACACTGGATTGGGCACTGCGGTTCACGAATGCACAAGCATCATCATTGGCGTTGTACAACGAAGAAGCCGACTCGCTGCTTTTTCTAGTGGAGTACGGCTACGATGCGGCGCAGGAACAACTGGCAATGATTCGCATGGAGAATGGGGCAGGCATCACCCACCGGGTGGCACGATCCGGGTATGCGGAAGTTGTGCCGGATGTCTCGATGGATAAAGATTTTGTGCGGCTTGCCACCAACACCCGCTCAATCATGGCTGTTCCTGTTCTGCGTGAAGACCGGGTGATCGCCGTGATTACGCTGGAAAGCAAGAAGCTGAACGGGTTCACGGACAGCCATCTGGATTTTGTAGAAAAGCTGGCGACACGAGCAGGGGTAGCCATTGATAACGCACGTCTTTATGAAGAATCCCTGCGTGAACGGGAAAAATTGTCTCATATTCTAAACAACACGGCGGATGTGATTATCGTCATCAACACAGATGAACGGGTGATACTCATCAACCAAGCCGCCGTAGCCGCACTGCACCTGTACCCGAACGAATCATACATTGGCTGGACGATTCCCGATGCATTTGAACACACGCTGCTGCCAGAGGTTTTCAAACGCGCCAAGACGCGCGGCGAGGACAACTCCATTCAAGAATTACCTATGCCTAATGAGCGTATCTTCCACACTAATTTACGGCGGTTCGAAGGCATCGGCTGGATTATCGTTATGCACGACATCACGCCGTTTAAAGAAATGGACAAGCTCAAAAGCGATTTGATCGCTACCGTTTCACACGACTTGAAACAACCGTTGAGTGTGATGAACGGCTACATCGAACTGCTCCAAATGCAGCAAACTATTACGCCACTGGGCATGAATTCTGTCAACATGATCCGGCGAGCCGTTACTAATATGCGACAACTTATTGACGATTTGCTTGATCTGGCGAAGATCGAGTCAGGCATTAAACTCGATCTGAAGCCTGTCTCCATCCAAGCGGTGGTTCAGGATTGCATCGATCAGCTTCGCCCTGCCGCACAGAACAAAGAAATGGCGCTGACAAATATGGTAGCGGATTCGCTCCCAGAGGTAATGGGTGACGAGGCACGACTGCGCCAGATTCTTATCAATCTGACGGGGAACGCCGTCAAATATACGCCACCACAAGGCTGGGTTAAAGTATCTGCGGAACGACGCGGAAGTATGCTGCGGATTACCGTACAGGATAATGGATTGGGAATCAGCCCGGAAGACCAGATGCACATTTTTGATCGGTTTTACCGGGTACGCCGACCAGAAACCGACAGCATTGAAGGAACCGGGATGGGGTTAGCGATTGTGAAAAGTCTGGTAGAAGCCCACAACGGACAAATTGGTTTGGAAAGCCGTTTGGGCGAGGGAACAACCTTCATCCTGACGCTGCCACTGGCGGAAACAACCTAGACAGTTTATGGCTGCCAGCCTCAATACAATTCGGCAAAAAACAGGGCATCCAGTAGATGGACGCCCTGTCAGGATGCATTAGCTCATTTCGTCTCCGGGTTTACGGCTGGCTCAGCGGCACCATTTTCCCCGAAAACCGGCGTCGGTATTTGCTTTACAACAATTGGCTCGTAAAGCTCATCCCCAATACGATAGGGAACGTTAATGACCGGACGACCACGCCCGCGCGCAATCTGGTCATGATAGAGAGCCGCGCGGATGGCAACGCTGCTCTGATTATGCAAAAGACGTTCCCACCAATGAAACACTACAAATTCTGGCAGCACGACCACCGTAGGGATTTTGTCGGTGCTTTCCTCGTCCAGCTTATGCAGATATTTAATAAGCGGTTGACCGATTTCCCGGTATTCCGAGGGAACAATATCCAGCGGGATGCTCAGATCCCAACTTTCCCAACGCTCCTGAAGCCGTTTGACCGATGCAGGCTCGACTTCAATGGTGCATACGCGCACATTATCTGACATTCGCAGGGCATATTCCAAAGCCTGCAATGAGCAGCGGTTTAGACTGTTCATCAACACGACAACACGGACATGATTCCGGTCGGAATAGATTTTATAGCGTTCAGCAATCGGACTCGGCTCCAAACCATCCAGCGTCAGCGAGGCGGCAACATTATCGTAGTGGTGATGAATCTTGATAAAGAGCAGCACCAATATCGGGATAGCGACGATTACCAGCCAAGCCCCTTCAACAAACTTGGTTACCATCAGGATGATGAGCACGACGAAGGTGCAGACCGCGCCAAAAGCGTTGATGCCAATATGGAAGCGCCAAGTGCGATTGGGCTTGAAACCTTCGTGATGGCGTTCCTTCAACCAGTGAATGACCATGCCTGACTGCGACAGTGTAAAACTGAGGAATACACCTACAGCATACAATGGCAGCAGGTTATGCTCACGCGCGCCGAAAAGGATAATCAAAATACCCGCCAGCACTGAGAGGGTAAAAATGCCATTGCTGAAAACCAAGCGATCACCGAGGTTCGTCAACTGGTGCGGCAAGTAACGGTCACGCGAGATAAGCGAAGCAAGGCGTGGAAAGTCTGCATAGGCAGTATTGGCAGCCAGTGACAAAATCAACAACGTGGCTATCTGAAGGTAGTAAAACAGGAAGCCTTCGCCAAAGATTGCACGGGCTATCTGCGACAGTACTGTAGTTTCGGCATGATGCACAGCAACAACCTGATACTGGTTCGCCAGAAAGGTGATGCCGACGAACATGGTGCAGAGCAGCACCACCATTGTGATCAACGTCTGGCCTGCGTTGCGGCTTTCCGGGACTTTAAAGGCGGGAATACCGTTAGATATGGCTTCGATGCCCGTCAAGGCCGTACAACCAGCCGCGAAAGCACGGAAAAGCAGAAACAAGGTCATACCGCTTAAAGCAGTCATTTCCTCGCGCAACACTTCTTCCGGCGGGTGGGGTACGGGAACAACATTCCCGGTGAGGACATTAATCACCCCAACAACAATCATCAGTATCATACCAATGATAAAGAGATAGGTTGGAATGGCGAAAAATGTACCGCTTTCCTTGACACCCCGCATATTGATGATGGTGATGAAGGCAACAATCACCAATGCGATTTCGACCCGGAAAGGCGCGAAAACCGGAAAAGCCGAGGTCAAGGCAGCGACACCAGCGGACACACTGACAGCGACGGTCAGAATGTAATCGATGAGCAAGGAGGCAGCGGCAGTTAGCCCCGGCATCTTACCCAGGTTTTCCTTTGAGACGATGTATGCACCACCCCCATTGGGATAGGCATGGATGGTCTGGAAGTATGAGAAGGCAACCACCACCATCAAAGCGGCGATACCCAGGGCAATCCACATTGAGATACCCAGTGCGCCCGTTCCAGCAGCGATGAGCACCAGCAAAATAGCTTCGGTGGCATAGGTGCTGGATGAGAGTGCATCCGATGAGAAAACAGCTAATGCCTTGAGTTTGCTGAGGCGTTGGTGCATAGCCAAGTTAGTCGGCAGCGGTTCACCAACGATCATCCGACGAATGTTCATACTTACCTTTATCCTTGAAAAGGCGACAACAGCTTTCTTAAATTCTCAAAACATCCCGATCACCAGGCAAATAAAAACCTTGCTTGCACAAGGTTGTGACAGGCCTATGGGGTGGAATCAAGAAACCAAGAAAACACCGTTGTTCGCTTTCGATATGATCCTGGTCGCAAGTTATACGCGCAACAAGATCATCTTTAACATACCACAATCTTTCGCAATTGTGGAGTGTGTTTTTAACGCATTTTTACAATTTTCACACGGTATTTTACACAAATCCGTTTAGATATTGCATCCAAAACCGAGCAACCAGATAAATTTTGGCGGGGACGATAGGGGATGTGGTATAAACTAATCGAATAAACATTTGATTTTAACGAGTTTAAAAATGCCTGTTATCAAATCCCAAATCGACACCCAGAGCGAAGACTACAAACAAAACTACGAACATAACTGTGGACTGGTTCAAACACTGACCGAGCGACAAGCGAAAGTCCGGCAAGGTGGGAGCGAACGCGCAGTCAAACGCCATCTGGAAGCAGGCAAACTGCTGCCCCGCGAACGGGTTGAACTGCTGGTTGATCCCGGCACCCCGTTTCTGGAACTCAGTCCATTAGCGGGCTACGAGATGTATAACAACGAAAGCCCCGGCGCAGGGTCGGTCAACGGCATCGGGGTGGTCAACGGCGTGGAATGCATGATCGGGGCGAACGAGGCGACCGTCAAAGGTGGGACGGTTTACCCGGTATCACTGGATAAGTCTCTGCGGGCACAGCAGATTGCACAAGAAAACCGTCTTCCCTGTATCTATTTGGTTGAATCGGGTGGAGCGAACCTGCCCCACCAAGCAGATTTATTTGTGCCGGGTGGACGCGGTTTTGCCAATCAGGCGCGGATGAGTGGACTGGGCATACCACAGATTTCCATCGCATTTGGGAACAGCACGGCGGGCGGGGCATACATTCCCGGCCTGAGCGATTATACCGTGTTCGTTCGCAAGCAGGCGTTGGCATTCCTCGGTGGGCCACCACTGGTGAAGATGGCAACGGGCGAGGAAGTGGACGAGGAATCGCTGGGCGGAACGGATATGCACGCGCGGCTTTCCGGTTTGGCGGATTTCGTAGCCGAAAACGATGCGGATGCCATTCGGATTGGGCGCGAGATTGTGAGCAAGCTGAACTGGCAGAAGACAATTCGGGCAGATTTACAAACCCCTGAAGAACCCATTTATGACCCAGATGAACTCCTGGGAATCGTGCCGATAGACACCATCCGTAAGCCGTTGGATATGCGTGAAATTCTGGCGCGGATTGTGGATGGATCACGGTTTATGGAATACAAGCCGGATTATGGGTCAACGCTGGTGTGTGGGTACGCGCACATTAACGGCTTCCCGGTGGGCATTATCGCTAACAACGGGATTTTGTTCCCGGACAGCGCCAACAAAGCGGCGACCTTCATTCAACTGTGTAATCATTCACGGACTCCCCTGCTCTTTCTCCAGAATATCACCGGGTTCATGGTGGGGCGAAAGTATGAGGAAGCAGGCATTATCGTTCACGGTGCAAAGATGATTAATGCGGTGGCGAACAGCACGGTTCCACAATTTACGGTGCTGATCGGCGGGAGCTATGGGGCAGGCAATTATGCGATGTGTGGGCGGGCGTATGATCCACGTTTGCTGTTTGCGTGGCCGACAAGCCGAGTAGCGGTGATGGGCGCGGAACAGGCTGCCGGGGTGCTAGGCATTATTCAGGAAGAGGCAGCACGGCGCAAAGGCGAAGAACCGGACTTACAGACGATTGAGCAGATGAAGTTTATGGTTCGGTACAAGTTCGAACAGGAGTCTGACCCTTATTATGGAACAGCACGGTTGTGGGACGATGGTTTGATTGATCCCCGCGATACGCGGATGGCGCTGACGGTGGGGCTTTCGATGAGCTACAACCGGGATTGGGTGAGCGAGGGTACGCCGAAGTACGGGGTATTTAGGATGTGAACCGCCATCCCACAAGCGGGAGGCTTCGCACAGAACACAGAAGTGACTCCTAGAAAGTTATCGGATACCCC
>JAIOHM010000113.1 GCA_019912965.1 Anaerolineae bacterium | reverse complement strand
GGGTGATGCTGGCGGTCTGGATAAAAATAGCTGTACCGGTGGACTGCCAATTATCCGGCGTGTTCGTCACCACCGGGGTATAGGTCATCTCCACTGTGGGGGTTTCGGTTGCCGTCGCCGTGTGGGTTGGGGTGGCCGTTTGGGGGGTAAGCGTTACGAAATACAGGGCTGTACCCGTTAGGCTCCAATCATCCATTGTGACTTCGGGGGTGCTTTCCGGTGTTACAACATCCCCTGCTTGCCCCTTGCTAAAGTTGCCCGCCAGAAACCCAATAACCCCGCAAGCAAACAGCAGCAGCATTCCACAGGTGATAAGCGGCCCCGCGGTGGCCTGACGTGGGGGCAATCGATCCTGTGTGGGGTCGTAGCCCGGTGGGTGGTAACTGATCTTGGGTTTCATGGTCACATCTTCTGCACACGGCGCAAAATGCTCAAAAGCCCGCCAATGATTAAAAAGATAAGGGTTAGCACCTGTGTGTAATCCCCAAGCTGATAGCGGTTGTAGCCTGCTACCACTTCCTCTGCAAGGTCATAGCCCACACTGGTGGGGATAAGCACCGCTGCTGTGGCGTTGGTGGTGGGTTCTAAAGTAGGCGTGGGCCAAATAATGGGCGTGGGCGTTTCTGTGGGCATAGCTGCACCTCAAAATGGCAGGAAATCCAGCAACAGGCTGACGGCCTTCCGTATCAGGCCAAACAGCACGGTTACGAACGGCAGGGTGAAAGTCAGGGTTTTAACCGACAAAATGGTTACGAACGCCAAAATGATAAAAGCCACCAATGGGGAAAGAGAGCCAAATTGGGCTTGGCTGATGGACTTGGCATACCCAAAAAAGGTTTCGGCATTATCCACCAGCTCATCATAGGTTTGGGCGGTGTCCACCGGGGTTCCGTTGAAATCATCCATAATCATGGGCGTCTGGGCCACCACCGCCTGAAGGGTTGCCATCTGGTCACTGATGCCGGATGTATCCACCGTTGCCAATGCCGGATTGGTGGGCACGGGGTGGGGCGTGGGTACCCCGCCGCTCACCTGCGTAACCTGTACCGTAACTGCGAAAGTGGGCATGGGCGTTGGGGATTGGAGTTCGGGCAAGGGGGGCAAATCCCAAAACAACTGCCCACAGGGTAAACCATCCCCACAATCGCTTTGTGCCATCACAGGGGAAAACATTCCTAATATGAGCAACGCGGCGGCCACTAATCTCATGATACCTGCCCCAATTCCATGACTGTGCGGCGCAATTCCGTAACCACCCACAAGATCAGATGGATGGAAAGCACGGCCACAAATATGGGGATGATGATTGCGCCCTCTTGGGAAAATATGGTGTTATCCAGAACCCAAATCCCCACACACAGAGGGGATGAACGGGGGTCATTAATGCATGAGGGCAACCCCTCGATAGCAATGGGAGCGGCACTGCCGTAAGCCCCTATCAGGGCAATTAACAGTTGTTGGGCAAGGGCGAGTAACCCAAAGGCTTGTACGATGAAAGCCAACACCAGCCCCACGATTCCCACCACCAGAGTCAACAGCAGATTGAACACCTGAGTGATGATACCCACAAACAATGTGACCAACTGCCCCATGAACCCCACCAACGGGGCAAAGATGTTGTTGACCAATGCCAGCAACACATCCCAGATGGACGGCCCTCCTCCGCCCTCATAAATGGTGGTGACTTGCCCCACCGCCATGTTACGAAAATGCCCATCCATCCACCACAGCAAGGAGGTAGCCCACCGTCCGATATACTGAACAAGGGCTATCCACCATCGCATCACATGGCGGGTTGTACGCTGGAAATCATAGAAAACATTAAACCATTTGTTGAGTAAAACCATCAGATCGCATTTAAAAAAGCGTTCAAGGTTTTTCCAATGGTAGTATGTCCATGATGGGACTGAATTATCGAGGGGCAAGGGTACTACCGCGCACATGGTTATGAATGGGGGCTTGAACCCCCCACCGGGATTACCGGGGAATGTGCCATCCCCACCGGGTTCTATACAAAACCAATCGATTCTAAGTCCAGTCAGGTAATTATCCCCATCGGTCACATCCACCCGAAAAGCAAAGTTATCTGTGGTTTCTTCAGATACCTCAAATTCTTCGGAAAGGATGTAGGGGTATTCCACGTTGACAGTTCCATCATAGGGGTTTAGCCCTTCGGTGGTGACTAGGGCGCTGTCAATCGTTCCCAGCGTGACATAACCCTCTCCCACAGGATAAGCAAACTCCAACAGAACGGATTTACCCACTTGTCCGGTGTAGCTGGGATTAGCAATAAGTCTCACCTGCGCTCGTATGGTGTAAGTGTGCGGGGTTTCCTCATCGTCGGGCAAAAGTGTTACCTCTTGCATCAGGGTTTCCAGTTCGCCCATGTAGGCTTGACCAGAGGCAAAAGTAACCCCACTGCCCACAATCCAGCCCGTGCCATCCGCATCGAATTCGTGATTGATGAAATAACATTGACCGGGTTCCACGCTGACGGTGTTGGGAACCAAACACACATAACGAACTTGGATTCCACTCATCTGGGAATAGTTGTACAGATGAATGGCCGTGATATTCCCATCGGGTTCTATATCCTCTGGGTCTGGGGTGAAACTGTAATTAGCCCAACTGCTGGAAAGCTCTTTGGCCTCGCCCGTATTGCCCACCATCATAGCAAGGGTGGCTGGATCCGCGTCCAAATCCTCCCCAGCTACCGCGCGGGCTTGTACATTCAGGGTGTAGGTTACTTCGGTGTCTATCATCAGATCATACTGATGTAACCCTGCGCCCGGTGGGATGCTAACCCCGCCCCCATCCAATGGGGTTACGCCCCCATCCAGCGCCCATGTCGCCAGATTGGAAAGGTCGGAATCCTCATTGATACAAGCCGCTAAGGTTTGGCTGGCGCAATTGCTCCCATCGGGTTGTAGCTGTAGGTCGGGATAAAGACTTTCTATGGATGCCCCTTCTGTAACCCACATGATGCTTACCCCGGCCTCCACTAGTAGGGAGCGAATATCCAGGCTGATGGATGCATCAATACCCACATTGGGGCCAGATGCGGACAACGCCCCGCCCAATGTGAGGGAGGTAATTTCTATGGGGTTGGGGTTCTTTAGCTGGATGGTTTCCCCAATAATACAACCCGCTACCACTTCATCCCCCACTGTCACTTTAGCGTTGGCTAGGTAGTAGGTGTAGCGGCGGGTGCTGTCGGATTCATCCTGAATAACCACCCGGCTAACATTTAGCATCTCCCAAACAAAGATATATGAAAAAGTCTCTTGGGTAATTACCTGTGGGATTGTCACGGTGCAACGGTGAAAGGTGCTGCCAAGTATCTGGAAAGCCACCGGGCAATCCAATTGGTTGTAGGGGCTGACCTCTATCACCAATCCCGGCGCTACGGCTGCAATATCCGCATTGGCAATATTGCTAAAGGAGTGAACCGTAAAGGGGTAATCCGAGTTTATATCATCTTCCAATGAGTTGACATAGGCCATGTCATACATGCCCCATTGGGGATGTTCATCTTCTTCCGCTAAGGGGCGGGTGAGCAACCCCCCGCCAGCCCCATCATAAACCGTGATGGTTTCGGTTGCCACATCCGAACCCCCCGGCCCTGTGATGGTTAGTTCCACGTCATAGACTCCGGGTTCGGTGTAGGTGTTGGTGGGGTTTTCGGCGGTGCTGGTGTTTCCATCCCCAAAATCCCAACTGTACCCGGTAATGGTTCCCACCGAGGTGTTGGTGAATTCCACCTCCAAAGGGACGTTGCCGCTGGTGGGGTCTGCGATGAAAGATGCTTCCGCCCCACAATTCCCCTCAGTAAAGGGATTGGTGCCCGTGCCATACAGCACGATTCTTGTCACCCGGTAGTAGCTGCCATCCTCCGCATGATTGTTTCTGACGAGTCCATCAAAGCTGATTTCATCCGCTGTGAGGGAAATGGTTCCAGAATCCAGAGTGCGGGTGCCCGACCCCAGCGCATTGATGGCAGAAATCACCACCGTACTTGCCCCCACTCTGATTCTGGTGTTTTCAAAAGATCCCGCGGGCCCGCGTGTTCTATTCCAAGCAATATCCACCACCACTCTGGTTATTTCACAGGTGGGAAATGGGATGCGAAACACTACCCCAACCCCCGTACCCGTGCCGGGGGTACAACCCTCAATAAGCCCACCAGTTATACTGGCATTACACTCCCCAATGGTGGATACAAAGGGCAATATCTCTATTTCAGCCGAACCAAAAGCGCCCAACCATTCCTGACTCCAGGGGGTTTGGGCGTGGGCCGGGATAGCCAGCAACAACAGGGGGATGAACAGGCAAAGCAGGAGTCGTTTCATGGTGGTTTCCAAATGGGCCGGGGGTACCAGCCCCGGCCTTACGAAATTGAGGGTAAACCTAATTGAACGCGCCCCGAATCTTTTCGATCAGGAATTCGCCCAACCGCAGTGCGATGGAAATACCGCCCGCCACCGCCAGCACCGCGAAAAACACGGGGAAGTAGGTGTTGATGCTTTCCCAAAGGACGCTCAAATCAATATCGAGTGACATGGTTTACTCCTTTCTACAAACTAAGGCCCGGTCATTCCAGGCCGCGAGACTTGCGAAACATCATAGCCGCCTGACTGAACACGGTGGCTATAATGAGAACGCACAACATTAGACCCGTGAGGTAAATAAACGGGTCGGCAAATAACTGCCAAATCCAGGCCATCACATGGTTGATGCTCATTGCCGGAACACCTTCCCTCCCATGTCCACCATAAAATCAGCTATGGCAATCAGGATTTGGCCCAGAATCAACAGGATGACAAGGGGTAGGACAAACAGCACCAGTGCGGTCATGGTCGCCTATCCCTAATCTGGAATAACAGGTTTACGCCCTGTAGCAGGATGATGACCATCAACAGGATGGACGTGGTGAAATCTCCCACCGTCGCACTGTTGTAGAACGCCACCGCTTGGGGGGTTCCGTCCACCTCTACGGTGGCCTCAAAACGGATGGGGTCTGGGGTGTTGGTAGGGTTCACGCCCCCGCCTCCTATTTCTAAGGCTTCGGTGCCCGTCCAAATCAGGAAATTGATAGCCAACGAGGGCTGCACAATGTTGAATGCTTGTCCGCCCCCCTCATTCCCGGTCATCAGGGGTTGGAAGTTGCCCGCGTTGACCGTTATGGAAGTGGCGGTTAAGCCGCTCACATTCCCGGTTGCACCGTTGGCAAGGCGCAAGGCCACCCCCGTTGACGAGGAAAGGGTGTGGGCGTGAGTCGGAAGCTGGACGGTACTTAGCATGTGGGTCTCGCTTCCAAACTGCTGACCCAATGACCGGGCGGTTAATCCCGTTCCTGCCCCCGCTCCTACGGGTACTCGCCCCCTGAAATCTGGAATCCCAAAGGTGGTGGAACCATCACACACCCCAAAGGTGGTGCTGAGGGTGTCAAACAAATCCTCGTAGGTGGTACGGCTCACACAACTCCCATCCGCCACCAACCAACCCGTTGGGGTTGAATTGCCCGCCCATAAGATTAGGGTGCCAATGGGTATAAGGGCCTCATTGGTCGTTACGGGTGTGGCTGTTGGGGTGGGAGTAGGAGAGGGTGTTGGGGTTTCGGTCTGGGCATAGGCAACAAATGGCGCCCACAAAACCAGCACCAGTATTACCCCTGCCATCAACCGACTGAAAAACATTCATACCCTCCCAATTACTTTCTACAGTATAAAATGTACAGTCCGTTTATTTCTGGACATTTTGACATTAATAGACAAAGTGACATAATTAGACAGATGTATATGAAATAACATAAGGCAATAGACCGATGTTCATCACAGATCGTTGGGACATGAGACTAACTGACCGGGAAGTCATAACCGCCCTATCCAGATTGGATAAGCCCACCAGCCAGACCGACATTGCAGAGGATTTGGGCTGTTCTATCAGAACCTTGTCACGGGCGATTAAGCGACTACGGGCTAAGGGCTACATTGAACCCATTGGGGATGGGCATAAGACACCCTTTAAGGGATACACCATTCACTATGACCGATTACCCGAATCTTTCCGAGTGGGCCTTAAAACTCAGCCAACAGGCTAATGGATTCGCCCTGTGGTTTGGCATGTCCACCATCACCGCCCTGTTGGTGGTGTGGGCGCGGCGGCGTTTCCCTCTGGCTACCCGGTTGGGGGGTATGGGGGCTTATGTGGGCGGGCTGGCGATTGCGGGCCGGGATTACCTACCCGCCCTGATTCCCGCCTTCGTTTTGGGGGTGGTGGCTTATAAGTGGCTCCCCCACGCGCGGCGGCTTAAACCCATTCAAGCCCTGCTTATGGGCGCGTTGGTTGCCCGGTTGCCCGGTCTGTGGTCAGAAGCCCTGTGGTATGACGAAACCTTTACCGCTGGGCTGGCCCGGTTGGAATTTCCCCACATGATGGATGTGATTCGGGCGGATGTTCACCCTCCCCTCTGGTATATGGTGGAATGGGTTACGGTGCGGCTGTTGGGCAGTTCCGAGGCCGCTTTACGCTTCCCCTCCCTGCTGTGTGGCCTGTTGGTGGTGTATCTGATCTACCGCCTCGCCCTCGCCCTCAGTCAGCCCCAAGCTACCGCACTGGTGGCCGCTGGTCTGGTTTCCATCCTGCCCGCCGCTTTGCATTACTCCAACGACGCGCGGGGCTACTCATTGTTAGCCGCTGCCGTGTTGCTCATGACCATTGCTATTTTGGAGGGCAGACCCCTCTGGTTCATCCTTGCAGGCGTTGTGGCGCTTTATACCCACAATCTGGCTTGGTTCTACTTTGGGGTCATAGGCTTAACCGCCCTGTGGATTTTCCCCAACGAACGCCCCATGTGGATGGGGGCGGTGCTGGGAGCGGGTTTAGCGGGGGGCTTATGGCTACCCACCACGCTCCAACAGACCAAAGACATTATGGATGGGTTCTGGCTCCAACCCATCAATCTGGGGGATTTGCTGCGCTCCCTGATTATTGGCACGGTGTACACCAAAATACCGGAGGGGTTATTGCTACCCGTAACCGGAGGGGTTATTGGGTTGAGTGTGCTGAGTGCGATTTTCGCCCTGCGCTGGCTGCTTTCCAGAGGGGGGCGGGTGTATCTGGCTATGGTGTTGGGCGCGCCCCTGCTAATCGCCCTGGTATCTGCCTTTTGGCACAACGTGTTCATTGAACGGGCGGTGCTGGCGAGTGTTCTGGGCATGAGCATCATTTGGGCGCGACTGCTGACATTGGGCTACAAGGGAGATAAGCGGGCGGTGGCCGGGGCGGTGGCTCCCATGCTGCTGTTGTGCTTTGCCCTGTACTACCACCCGGCCATGTCACGGTTTGACGCCCGGAATTTGGCTAAGGCTTGCCAGAACACGGATGTGGCCTTTACCACCACCACCGCCGCTGGATTCATCACCCACTACTACCTGCCCCATGTGGTGGTGTGGTCAGAGGCCAATGATCTGAACCAACAGCTTCCCCCAGAGGCCAAAACCGCGTTGGGCTGGCAACAAAGCAGTTTTGACCAGCTTAGGGGGCGGGTGTGTCTGATCGATACGGAAACCGCTTTAAATCGGGCGGATGAACGGGATTATGTGGAGTCGATCCTTGCCCAACATCCCCACCGAACCCAGACGATTTATCGTAACAACACCTACACCGTTCAGGTTCACATCATTCAGGTGGGCGTATGAGTGAATTTGCCATTGTTGCACCCCCGCCGCTTTCCCCCTTTAAGGATGTGGTGGTTTCCCCTGCCAACATCGCAGTGGAGCAACGTCAGAAGAAAGCCCGGAAACTTACGGGCCGGGAGCGGCGGCAAGTCCGTAACCAACTCCGCAAAATCCAAAAGCAGCTAAAGCGGAGTAATCTGGGGGCAATCCGGGCGGTCTATGGGGAAATGCACCCCCGCATGGCTGAACTGCACAACACCTTTGCAGATTTGAAATCCCAACTACTCGACCATCCTCATGATGAGAAGCTGCTGGCGGATTTAGCCCAACTCAGGCAACAGTTAGACCCCATGCGAATGAGGTGGGAGGCGGTGAAAGCACAGGGGCGCAAACTAGAACCCCTGCTTACCCAACGGAGAAAGCTAACCCAACTGCTGAGTGACCACCAGTTAGCGGTGGAACGGGATAAGGCAGAGGCCAAAATCCGCAGGGATATGCAGAAGGAAGCGGTTATCTACTACCAAATCATCATAGACCGATGGACGGCGTTGGGATTCTGCCATCGGTATTCCAAAGATGGTAAGGAACGGGTTCATCGGGTGGGGTTTAGCCAGGTTGCCATCACAATGGATGCTGTCTACTTCAAGATAGACACATCCTTTAAAACCGCTTTCGGGGGTTGGAAAACCAACATACCCGATGGGGTGAAAGTCAGGGAGCAACTTTTACACGAATCCACTTTAGATGAGCTAAGTGTGGCGTGTACCCGGCAAGTCACCGGGGTTTTCTCCCCAGACGGCGCGTGGGTGGTGGTTCATCGGTTGGAAAGTGCCGATGGTCTGATGAACTATGTCCGGTACGATGATGTGATTGAACGATACCCCGGCCAATACCACCCCAAAATGCCCATTTGCGTGGGGGTGGGCACCAATCGGCTGATTCAATGGATCAACCTATCCGACTTCCCCCACTGGCTGATTGGTGGGTTTACCAATTCGGGTAAGTCCAACATGGTGAATGTGGCGATTGCTACCCTGATTTCCAAGCAATCCCCCCGTGATTTGCGGTTGGTGCTGATCGATCTTAAAGGGGGGCTGGAATTCGACTACTACGCAGACATCCCCCACCTACACGGCAAAATCATCTCCACTGTGGAAGATGTAGCCAATATCCTCTCAGACATGGAATCCCTGATGAAAGAACGGTTTGCCCGCTTTCGGGGGATTGCAAAGACATTGAGCGAATACACCGCCCGACGCCCCCATGATTACATGCCTCGTGTGCTGGTGGTGTTTGATGAGGTGGCTTCCTTTAGTAGTCATGGGGAGCTAACCAAGCGGATTATGGCAAGCCTGAGAGAGTTGGTCAGACAGGGCCGCGCGGTGGGGATACACATCATCCTTTGCACCCAGCGCCCGGATACCCAAGCGTTGGATGGTTCGGTGAAAGCTAACCTTGCCGTGCGAATCTCTGGCCGTATGCCCACCAGCGGGGATTCTGTAACCATTCTGGGCAACAGCGCGGCCAAAGACTTGGCAGCTATTCCGGGACGAATGGTGATGGCTTTAGGCCCTGACCCTGTGCAAATTCAATCCCCTCATATCACCAGCGATGATGTGGCCTTTGCCCTCAAGATTGCTTGTCAGTATCCAACTCCCCCACCGCTGGAAATTCCAGAGGGAGGCCGGGTTATTCATCAAGAATGGACGGTGGAACGGGTGATAGAACTATCCATCCGCCATTTGGGGGGCAGGATTACATGGAAAGATGTGTATCAGGCCGTAGATGATCTAAGCCAGAGCCAAGCCCGCAAACTGGTGGAACGAGTGTGGAATATGAATGAAGTGGAATTTGAGGGCAAAAAATACCGTGTACAAAAGGGTCGCAGTAACCTAAGAACCCTTGTGCAAGTGGAGCAAAATGTGACCTAGATTTTGAAATCTTAGATTTTGGAGGGGTGTATTATCCAAAATCTACCCAATATCTAGCCCAAAATCTAAAGGAGAGTATGAAATGAGCGAAACACCCAAAGTAACGGCCACCATCATGGATCGACAGGTGGAATTTGACAGCCCGGATAGCGCCCTGCTGTTTATCGCCCACTTTGCTAACCCATTGCAGTTTCATTTTTTCCACACAAAACTAAAAGGGCAACCCCCACCGGGGAAGCTCCAACGTCAATTGAAGGCCAAAACCAAAGAATTTGGGGAAATGCTGCAAACCCTGTGTTTTACCGATGGAACCCCATTTTACGAAGTTTTTGGTAAAGGAGGTATTTGATGACTCGCAATCTGGTAATCGCCACAATTCTGTCTATGGTGCTGATTGTGGTGTTGTTCATCGGGGGGCTGGCGGGGAATAACCCGGTGCTGTTGATGCCTGCCCTGTTGTGTGCGGCTCCCAGCTTCTTTTTCTGTTTGGGGGCGGCGGTGGGCCGGGCCTCCAATGAGTTTCAGGTGGTTAGGAAAGATGTCAGAACTCAGGGGCAGGTTATCAACCCCCGCAATGCAAAGGTGCGCTCGGAAAATATGATGTGAAAGGAGTTGTGAGCAGTTTCCTACGGAGCAAGGGGCCGGCGGTTCGAATCCGTCCAGGCACGCACCAAACACCTCGCATGGGGTGTTTTTGTTTTCAGCTTACCCCCTGTTTTACAGATTAATTTCGGCGCATAAGCGGATACCCTTTACGTCTCGAAACTGTGCAGCAATCGTCTCCAACCGTTCACCTGTGACGGGGTGTGGGATATCCGGGGCAACATCCGCTAATGGGATGGCAACGTGGGCATATTGCAGGATGCCGGGATCGGGAATCTGGCGCTTGCCTAGATCATGCTGCTCATCGTTAAACAGCAAAATATCCAGATCAATCGTCACATCGCCGGAGGAATCGCGCATCCGTCCGAGGCGGTTTTCGATTATCCTGAGCACATTGGCTTTTAAATCAACCGGATTCAGATCAGTTTCAAGCTGTGCTGCTGCATTGAGGTAGCTGCGTCCCTCGCCGCTGACTGGGGCGGTTTCATAAACGGGCGATACGGTGATGACCGTGACATATTCGCGCAGCAGGCGAACAGCTTCACGCAGATTGTATTCTGGTTGCGTGTTCGAGCCGAGGCTGATGAAAACCGTGTTGCTCGTCATGGGATTAGCTCTGGCACAGCCAACCCATCCCGATACCAATCCATCACTGTTGTCTGTTCGATGCCAATTGCGGCTGCATCCGCGAATGTGAATCCGTCAGGGCGGCGGGTAAATAACTCGTCCAATGGGGGAAGGGTTGTGTAATTGGCGCGAAAGTCGTTATAGATGCCGCGCCCCGTCCGGTAGCACCACGGCGGCAGGATAAAGCGCGAGGAGTCATCAATTGGTATCAGGCGGTAGGGCATCAGGTCGCGTTTTTCGTCGCTCAAAATGGTTTCGGCATAAGCGGTGACCATCCCGCTGAGCGAGAATTGTTCATGCAGCAGACTCATAGCTTCCGGTGAAACCCGCCGTTTTTGGGCGATGATGTTGGCGGCGATGGCGGCAGCGGAATCCAGATCGCCATAATCGATTTTGTCGGCTAATGCATCGGGCAGGGTAGTGCGGTGTGGCCCGACGCGCGCGGCGATCACAGGTGTGCCACAGCCCAGCGATTCATAGACCACGTTCCCAAAAGTTTCGACATAACTGCCCAAACACAGCGTCAGCGTTCCAATGCTGTAGTATTCCTCGATCAGATCATCCGAAATCCAGTCGTGAAAAATGAAGTTATCCTTCAGGCCGCGTTCGTCAATCTGCTCCGCCAGTCCATCATAAAAGCCGCGCACTTCTGGCGAGAGTTTGGTGTCAATCCATTTGGGCATCAATACCCGAATCTGAGGCAGTTTGTATTGATGCACCAGTCGGTCAGCCAGTTCGATAGCATCAAAAATGCCCTTGTCACCTTCCGGGCGATGCGGATACAGGATTAGCGGGTGTTCCAGTGTTCCGGGTGGAAGCAGCGATAAAATGCGGTTAGGGAGCATCGGTTTGACGGTATTCCAGTCCAGCCCGTTGTGGATGACGCGCACCCGGTCACGAAATTCCGGGAAAAAGCGGCCAACCGTGTACTGATAACAGAGGGCGGTATGCTCTGAAGGCAGGATGAGTGCATCGCCCTGAAACAGAAAACCGGATTGCAGCGTTTCCGAAAACAAAATGCTCCGTAGCGAAATCACCGCCCGAATATCACCATAAATGTACGGGAAAATTAGCCCGCCATCGTGATTATAAAAACGGTCGGATTGGGCGAGTGTTTCACCCATTTCCTGCACAGCCGCCGCGATATTATAGACCTCGGTCGCATAGGGTTCGGGAAAAGGCTGTTTAAAGCGGAAGGTGGGCACAACCCGCACTCGTTCACCCCACTGAAACGGCTGCAATGTATCCTGCCGTCGGGTGCAAAGAATAGTTACATCATGGCCCTGTTCACCGAGATACAGAGCGACTTTTTTTAACTGCTTTTGTGCGCCGCCCATTGATTGGTTGGGGAACAGCGGCGTCATCGAGAACATGGCTATTTTCATGAAATTTCCCGGCGCATCTATGCCTGTGTGTACGCCGGGAAATTGTACATCATCACTCGTAACGCAGCACGTTCGTCACTCGTTCACTGATGGCTGCGCGGGCGCTCAGGAAAGTGGCTATCCATGCAATCAACACCGCCACAACTACCAGCGCGATGGCGACTGGCGCGGCATCTGGCGGGACAAGCTGTGCGATGCTGATGCCTAATTGGGTCATAAGCGCCACGCCCAGCGCGCTCAACCCGATGCCCAATAAACCGCCGAGGAGACTAATGAGCGTATTTTCCAGCAGCATGACGCTCAAAACGCGCCGCCCTTTTAGTCCGACCGTTTTCAAGACGCCGATTTGACGCCGCCGTTCCAGTGTTGCCAGCGCCACCGTGTTCGCCATAATGACCGCCGCCGCACCTAATGACAGAATACCAACCAGAATCGGGATGGCGCTCATCTGATCGATGAAGCGGCTGAGTACCCCATCAATAAAAGTGATGTCGAAAGCGAATACCAGCGGGATAGACGATAGTTCCAACAGGACATTGTTGATGTGAGCACTGTTCACCTGAATGACGTTTAGCTGGAATTGTTCTCCCTGTGTGCCAATAACTTCTGGCGGAATTTGAACATCGGCAGAAGTAAAATTGCTGAGGACAAAACCGGAAGTGACTGTCGGTATCGCCCCAATCACCTCGAATTCGTACACTTGTTCGTTTATACGAATGCCAATTACCGAGCCAACCTGAACACCCAATGCAGTCAGTCGTTCATTCAGATTGACAACCGCTACTGGTTTGCCGCGGTCATCCAGTGTCATATCACGACCCACAAGATTAGAGCCGCTGCGAAGATTAGGATTATCTGTGTCACGCGCCATGAGCATGACGCTGTTATCTGAAAAAACGATCGTTTCCCCATCTCGGTTCAATGTCCCGGAAGATTGATTGCTCACGGGACTGCCATCTATCGTTACGATGTCACCAAAATAATTGGCGATGCGTGTGCGATATTCGACGCCTTCTACTGCATCCAGCTTGCCATCAACAATAGGATTGGCGATGCTCTGACTCAGGGGCGTGAAAATCAACACATTGCCGCCCAAATTTTGACTGAGGGTGAAGTTGACGATTTCACGCACGCCCGCACCAAAGAAAGCGATACTGCTCAAGGCGAACATGCCCGCGCTGATTGCCAGCAATGTAGTAGCGGTACGGATGCGATTGGTCGTCAGGTTGCGGAGTGCTAACCGCAGATCAATGACGCCCATCGCGGGCAGCTTGCCAATCAACCAGACCAGCAGCCACAGAATGCCGACCAGCAGGCCGAGAATAGTCAATGTGATCGCCACGCCGATGATACCGACTGTGAACGGGCTGGGGAGGCTATTGCTGTTTATAACGGTGAACGTTGGGCTGATGATTTGTCCCGCAATCAGGCCGATAACCAGTACCACCAGCGCAATCATCAGCAGCGATTGTAAGCAGCCGAGTCTGGGAATATACAATTCATTAGGGCGCAAAATAGTAGCCGGTCGCACTTTGACAGCGATCACAACCGGGATGATCCCAAAAACCATCGTGATAATCATGCCGAGCACAAATCCGAACAAAATGGCTTCCGGGTATACGCGCCATGTCAACGGCTGCTGAATCAGTGTTTGACCGTAAGCATTTGCCAATCCACTGAGCAGCACACCAAAAATCCCACCCACAATGCTGCCTGCTAGACCGAGCAACACCGCTTCCGACATGAACAGGGTTGCAATTTGCCGCCCTTTTAACCCAAAGGTTTTGAGGGTTGCGATTTCGTCGTTGCGCCGACGCAGTAAAACCAGCATCGTGTTAATGATGCCAACGCCGCCGATCAGCAAACCGCCTAACCCCATGACGACGATGAAACTGCCGAGGAAATCCGCGATTTGCTGATTTTCCGTCAGCAGTTCGGGCACAGTTTCAATATCATAGAACCCACGCCCGCCAAGTCCTTCGCGCACATTCCGGGAGGCCTGTTCAATATCCGCTCCATCTGGCAGAGCGATGTAGGCCGCATTCGGTTGCGAGGGGGCAGGTAGCCCACTTTTAAGCGATTGGTCGAAATAAGCGAAACCAAAGAAGGCCGCAAATAGATTCCGCAGTCCAGCTTCCGCATTGGTTGGGACGATGCCCCGCACGATAAATTCGTCAGTTGTCCCGCTGACGCGCACGGTATCACCCACTTCAATTTGCTGCGAAGAAGCCATATTTTCGCTGATGACAACTTCGTTGCCGCCTGTGAACAATTCACTGAGCGGGACGCCTGCCGGGTCACTTGCACGGATGTCATCCGTTGGTGGATAGGTTGATGGGTCAATAAAATACGAGGTGATAAACTGCGGTCTGCCGACGCTGTTAAAATCCAGCGCCGTTACCTGAATACCGCCTGTTGAAGTCGAGACGGATAGCCGCCCGCCTTGTGTTTCGACCCATTCCGTCAAACGCTCGATTTGTGAATCGCTAAAACCGCTTTCATCGGATGGGTCTCCGAAGCTGAAAAATCCACCACCGTCACCGCCAATTTGCAGGCTGATGTCGCCATGATTACTGGCGCGGATATTGCTGGTGAGCGAGTCGTTGATTGCCAGCCCCAAACTGCGAAGGGCTACTACCGTAGCAACCCCGGCAGCAACCGAAAAAATGCCGAAGGTAGACCAGCGGCGGCTGCGCCATAAGTTACGGAAGGCATACTGTAAATAGAAGGCTATTCGCCGCATGATGAAATCCTCAATGGTGGCACACTCTATTCCCTGTACGCAGTAAGCCGGGGTCGGGTTGCTGAATACAAAACGCCCGCTGGTGACGGGCGTTCGTGATGTTGTGTTTGAACCCTGAAAACCGCTAATCTTCTCCGGCTGAGGCGAACTTCTGGTTGGAGCGCCAGAACAGCCGTAAGAAAGGGTTTTCCCGCGACTCCATATGGTCGATAAAGCTGACCACCAGAAAGCCAATGAGGCAGATCACCAGTGCGATCAGGAATTCACCGCCATCAGTGGGCATTGTAGCCGTCCGCACAACTTCCTCGACCCCTTCAACTGTGACCGTGCTTTCAAGCTGCCACGGCCAAACGGCACGCAGCGAGCCAATGACGAACCCGATCAACACGGAGATGGTTATCTGTGGATACTTGTTCAATAGCCAGCTTAGAATGCGCGAGAAGACGGCAATCCCGACCAAACAGCCTGCCGCCACGAAGATAAGCGGCGGTAGATTAAAATCTTTCACCGAGTTTAAGACATATTCGTATTGCCCCAGCACCAGCAGAATTGATGAACCGGAAATGCCGGGCAAAATCATTGCCATGATGGCAACGAAACCGCTCAGAAACAGGGTTAATGGGTCGTGTGCGCCTTCCGTTGGGACAAGGCCAACAACAATGAAAGCCGCTGCTGCACCAACCGCAACTGCCAGAATATTGAGCGGTGACCAGTTCTTGATTTTCGCCCCTACTGCCAGTGCCGACGCTAGTACCAGCCCGAAGAAGAAAGCAAAAAGAAAGACACGCTGGTTTTCCATCAGGTAACTGACCAACCGTGCCAGCGTCAAAACCGCCGTCAGAATGCCTGCGCCAAGTGTAATTAAAAAGCGCCAGGGAACATGATTGGCAATCCCTTTAAAATCCAGCTTCAAAACCAGCTTCAGCAGATCAAAGTTGAACGATTTGATGCCGTTCAGTAAATCGCTATAGATGCCACGCACAAATGCTATCGTACCGCCGGAGACGCCGGGAACGGTATCTGCCGCGCCCATTCCGACACCAGTCAGATATAGCGTAATATACTCGCGCAGTGTTTTGGGTTGTCTGGTCTTATTCTCCACTGTTCTTCCTCTCTCTTGCTTGACTACATAATAGAAATGGTCAGGCAACAACCTGACCATTAGATATACCAACAGGAATGGACTAGTGTGTATTACTGCCGACCGAAGCCGGGTGACGGTGCAGCAATTTCATCAGGCTGTTCTTCAACCCTGCGCGGCTTTCCGGTTCTTTCAGGATGTGATAAGCTGCCGGAGCAACTGAAATCAGCACGATCAAAATGATGATCGGCAGCAGGTATGTATCGATTTTTTCTGGCCCGATGATTGCCGCCAGGAAATAACCCGCAACCGTTACGCCGATTGCCCATAATGCTCCACCAATGAGATTGAAGGCGAGGAAACGGCTGTACTTCATGTCGCCAATGCCAGCAACAATTGGGGCAAAGGTGCGAACCACTGGAACGAAACGTGCCAGCACAATGGCTTTGCCACCATGCTTTTCGTAGAATGCCTGTGCCTTGAGCACGTTCTTTTTGCTGAAGAGCAGCGAGTCTTCGCGTTGGAAAAGCCGCTGGCCGACACGTTTGCCAAAAGCATAACCTACGCTGTCACCCGTCACCGCAGCGATGAAACACCCGATGGCTAAAAAGGGCAGCGAGAAGAAAGCTGTTTCCGAAGGGACGCCAAGTTTAACCAGCAGTTCCTGGCTGGCAGGGGATGCCAGGAAGCCTGCGGTGAACAACAGACTATCACCCGGCAAGAAGAAGCCAATCAGTAATCCTGATTCTGCAAAGATGATTCCGAAGATGAGTAGATACCCAATGGTTGGGCCATACTGGACGATAAACTCGATCATAGTGCGTTCAATTCCTGTTCATGAGCAAGGCAGCGCCTCGCACGTTCAGGTATTTATTAAAACAAAATACCCTTGCGAAGGGCTATCACTACCTTGTCATCCCATACTATAAAGCCGAAATTGAAATAACAAGCATGAAATTTGTAAAATCGGGGTAAATGAGAGAGGGAAGGTGAACGCTGTTAGATCACCTTCCCCAAATAATCGTGGATTACTCTTTTTCGTAGGGAACACCATCGGCTTTGGGCGGTGTGGCTTTGCCGATCAACCCCGCCAGCACCACAATCGTGATGAGGTAGGGCACCATTTGCAAAAACTGTGGTGGTATGGCTACGCCGAGGAACTGGAAACGCTGTCCCAGTGCGACCGAGAAACCGAATAACAAACCACCACCCGCTGCCCCGAACGGTGTCCAGTTGCCAAAGATCATCGCAGCCAGCGCGATGAAACCCTGCCCGGAAGTCATGTTATCATCAAACGCACCGGTAGTTTCCAGTGTGTACCATGCCCCGGCTAACCCGGCAATCATGCCGCTGATAATCACGTTTATCCAACGGTTGCGGAGGACATTAATGCCCAGCGTGTCGGCAGCATGGGGATTTTCGCCTACTGCCCGTGTTCGCAAACCCCAGCGAGTGTAGTACATGATGATGTGAGTGGCGACCACGAGGATAAACATGCCGTAGAAAATTGGTTTTCCATTGAATAACACCTGTCCCACAACTGGCAAGTCCGAAAGGCCGGGGATGGGCAGCAGTGACATCGTGCCGCGGGCGCTGTCGGCAGAGACCAACACCTCGCGCCGCAAGAAACTGGTCAGACCGATAGCGAGGATATTGATAACCGTTCCGCTGACAACTTGATTGGTGGTGAAGGTCAGCGACAGCCATGCGTGCAGGCTTGCCATCAGTGCCCCGGCGACTACTGCCACGATCACACCGAGGAATTGAGCAGTTGGGATTGACATGCCGTTTATCGTAAAGATGACGTAGCCGACGAATCCTAAACATGCCCCTGTGAGCATCATGCCTTCGATGGCGATGTTAGTCACACCGGAACGCTCCGACCATAACCCCGCCATTGCCCCCAAAATCAGTGGTGTCGAAAGCCGCAAACTCTCCGAAAGCATGATGGTGACGTTGGTTTTGCCGCCTGCTGCGATGATGATGAGCACGGTAGGGATGATGAGAAAACCATTGATGAGCAGCCACCAGAATTTCGCCCGCTTGAGGTTGGGCAATGGCAGCAGACCAACAATTCCGCCTGCCACATACAATAGCGCGACCAGCACAGCAAATGGAACTGTCGGGATGGAAATGCCCTGAGTTCCGCCCGCGTCAAACGTCAGCAGGGTGCTGACATCCCCGGCAATGTTGCCCGGAACGGTCAGCAAAATCCAGATGCCAACGAGGATGAAAAGAATCGAGAACACAGTGAGCCGGGTAATTTTGATGCTGTCCCGCCATGTTTTAGGCGCAGCCAGTGCAGTGTTGAAGGTTGATGAAGTTGCCATGCAGGGTTAGCCTCCCCAGCCTTTGTTGGAAAACATCGTGCGCGCTTTTTCTTCTGGTGTGGCTTCTGGCACACGCCACAGGAAGCGGATGATGGCGTCAGCAGCCACGAACATGATGATGAGCGCCTGAATGATTTTGACCAGATCGATAGAAATTCCGGCACGTGTTTGCATCAGACCGCCCCCGGCCAGCAGCGCCCCCCATAGCAAACCCGCCGCGATCATGTTGCGGGGATTCGTCCGGGCGAGTAGGCCAACCGCGATGGCATCAAACCCGACGCCACCAAAGTAACCGGGCTGCATATTGAACTGAACGCCCGCTACCTCAATCGTTCCTGCCAATCCTGCCAGCAGTCCGGCCAACGCCATTGCCAACACAATATTCAGTTTGACGTTCATCCCGGCGTAGCGGGCAGCATCCGGGTTCGCGCCGACGGTACGGACTTCGAAACCAAGCGTGGTGCGTTCTAAAAACCAGTCCGTCAACCATACGGCGATCAGCATGAGCACAAAGCCGATGTGGAGTTTGCCGCGTGAACCAAGCCAACCGAGAAACAGTCCGCCAACCCCGATCAACAGGCCGTTGATTACCGGAGGGATGATATTCCGCATATCGGTTTGAAGTGTATTCCGCCGCTGATACAAGCCGAATACAGTGACTACTATACCTGCCGCAATAAACAACCAGGTTGGGATGCTTTGGAAGGTCGGCAGCCGCGAAGTCTCCAGTAGATAGGGTGTGCGGGGTACACTGGCAGTGGTATCCAATAAAATAACTGGATCGTTGGATTTAATCAGCCAGTCTACCAGCAGGATAGCAATGAAGTTGAGCATGATGGTGTTGATGACTTCGTGCGCTCCGGTATAGGCTTTGAGCAAACCCGGTATCGCACCCCACAGCAGCCCACCAGCCATCCCAACGATTATCACTAAGGGGATATGTAACCAAGGCGAAAGTCCCGCGAAGATTGGCGAAAACCCGACCCATGCTGCCAGAATACCCCCGGCATAAAGTTGACCTTCTGCGCCGATGTTGAACAGCCCGGCTTTGAAGCCCAGCGCTACTGCCAGCCCTGCGATGATGAACGGGATCGAACGAACGATCATATTTTCCAGATTGCCGGGAAAGAATATAAAAGCGCGCCCCGTTCCCAATTGCAAATACACCGCATCCACCACATTGTCGTCGCGTGGATCATCCGGCGTTTTGTTCTCCGCCATGATGATGCCAGAGGCTGCGTTGTTGGGGCTGAGAATGATCTGATCGTTGGGGCGCAGCAGCACAACCCGATTTTGAATGATGCTATCCAATTCGGTGTCTATTGCCGCATTCACGGTTTCAGCAGTCAGCAGTCCATCATCGAACAGGTCTTTTATCAGTCGTAATTGGCTGCCCAAACTGGCAGGATCCAGAATGCCTAATGATTGAAGTTTGGTGGCAAATGCCGCTTGTTCGCGGGCTTTCACCGATGTGAGGATGCTGATGGCCGCGATGTCCTGTGCATCTGGCGAACTGGATGTGAGTTCCAGTGCCGAAAGCACACCTGCCTGTTCCACCAGTCGTCCCATCTTGACGAGTCCCTGTTCCTGAATTGTTTTGAGGGAACTCAACAAATCGGCGTCATTGTAATCCGCTGCTGCTGGAACGTCAGTTTCCAGTTCAGTGCGGATTTCAGGGGTTAAAGTATCTGATGCAGCGGCTTTTTCAACCAGCGCTTCAGCCGCATCGCGTTCGATTTCATTCAGCCCGACAATGAGCGGCGTCATCGCTAACAGTTTTTCATCGCCAATCGTGGCAATGTCTGCAATGCGTGCCCCCAGTTCGTCAATCTGTTCGTCGGTCAGATCAGGGTATCGGGCAAAGAGTTCGCTGTAACGCAGGCTAGTTTCGAGGCCGAGTTTGCCAACATCATCCGATGCCCGCGCTGCCAGATTCAGATCGCGTGTTGCCATGTCGGGGGTATTGGCGATATAGATTTCTGCCAGATTCAAACTATCGGCTGTCAGTGTATTGCTCAGGGTGATTCCGACAGAGCCTTCCAACAGACCCGCATAAGCCGTGCCCGTTCTGTTCAATTCTGCGCCGATGTCCACGCTGCCGCGCGTGATGAAGGTCGTCAGAATCATGAACAGCATACCGATGATCAGGGCGGTGATGACCGCAAAAACCGGCACAAGCGCCGGGGAAATTCGTCCCCACCGTCGGGCAATGGGAGCCAGTGCCGTTGGGCCACGCAGTGTTCCTTCAGCCATGTGTCACCATCCCCTCGGTTTTGTCGCGTTTAATGCCTGCCATCAGCAATCCAATATTTTCGCGGGTGGCTTCGTGGATTGAAACCGTATCAATAATTTTGCCGGCATACATTACAGCAATGCGGTCGGAAAGCGAAAAAATTTCATCCAGTTCGGTAGAAACCAGTAACACTGCCACACCTTCGTCGCGCATTCGCACAATCTGTTTATGAATATATTCAATCGAGCCGACATCGAGTCCGCGCGTGGGCTGGGCTGCCACCAGCAGATGACTTTTACGGGAAAATTCGCGGGCAACGATGGTTTTCTGCTGGTTGCCGCCAGAGAGCGTGCCAATGTTAGCGAAGATGCTGGGCGTCCGTACATCGTATTCCTTGACCAGCCGATTGGCATTTTCTTCTTTTGCGCGTTCATTCGCTAAAATGCCGATGGAAAATGGACCGATATAATAGGTTTGCAAGACGAGATTATCTTTGATCGGGAAGTCAGAGACCATGCCGTTTTTACGACGGTCTTCCGGTACGTGCGCTACCCCGGTTTCCGTGACGATTCGCGGGCGGTTGTTGGTCACATCTTTATACTCGACGATAACCTTGCCGCCTTCCGCGCGGCGTAATCCAGTGATGGCTTCTACCAGTTCGGTCTGCCCATTGCCCTGCACACCAGCTACGCCCAGAATTTCCCCGCTGCGGAGTTCCAGCGATAGATGATCGACAGCCAGCAGTTTGCGGTCATCACGCACACATAAGTCTTGAATGGTCAGCACGGGTTCGCCAATATTGGGTTCGCCTTTTTCCACCTGAAGGATGACGTTGCGGCCTACCATCATGGAAGCCAGCGATTCCTCCGTCGAGGTTTGGGGGTCGGCATCGCCCACCACTTTGCCCAGCCGCAGTACTGTCACCGTGTCGCAGATTTCCAGCACTTCTTTCAACTTGTGCGAAATGAAAATGATACTGACACCCCGTTCCAACAGTGTTCGCATAATGCCGAACAAGCCTTCAGTTTCCTGCGGCGTAAGCACAGCCGAGGGTTCATCCAGAATCAGGATGTCACATTTGCGGTACAGGGCTTTGATGATTTCCACACGCTGCTGCACCCCAACCGGTAAATCCTGCACCAGTGCATCAGGGTCAACTTCCAGCCCATAATGCTCGGAAATTTCCACAATGCGCTGGCGGGCAGTACGGCGGTCTAGAAACAAACCCTTAACCGACTCGTTGCCCAGCATAATGTTATCGGTCACGGTCAGCACAGGTACAAGCTGGAAGTGCTGATGCACCATGCCAATACCCAAACCGATGGCGTCATTGGGGTTTTTGATGTGGGCGGCTTTGCCATTCACCAGAATTTCGCCCTCGTCCGGGTGGTAGAGGCCGTAAATCAGGTTCATAAGCGTGGATTTGCCCGCGCCGTTTTCCCCCAGCAGACCCAAGACCTGCCCCTTACGGAGCTTGAGGTCGATATGGTCATTGGCGAGGACGCCGGGGAAACGTTTGGTCAGGCCGCGTACTTCGAGTACGATGGGAGGCGATTCTGCCATACAAGCCCCTTCAGGATGCTACAACGTTACATGATTGCGGCGAGTATAACCGGAAACGAGGAACTTGGAAACATGCCTCGCTTGCTTTGTTTCTATTTTAGAGGAATGTGTATAATCTACTTACATCATTCGGCGCTTCTTAATCTCAGGATTCATCATGCGTACACTCTTCATTTCCTATAAACGTGATGATCGGGTAGCGGTCACCAAAATATCTGACCGATTGCAAAAAGATTACTATTTTGATGTATGGATTGATGCCGTTAGCATTCCGGGCGGAGAGGATTGGCGCGTCGAAATTCGAAAGGGTATCGACAAAGCCGATGTTGTGCTTTTGATGCTTACACCAGATGCCTGTGCTTCCCCTCAAGTTAAAGAAGAAGTTGATTACGCTAAGTCGGTTGGGCGTAAAATTCTTCCGCTGCAAGTAAAAAGGGTGACCGGAGAAGATTTAGAGAAATTAGGTGTAGAAAACCTAAATTACATCGATTTTGTGAATAGCCATGACGATCACTTTGCGTGGGATCGGCTGATTGCCAGTTTACCGAAAGTACTAGGGCGCGATAAGCGGCTTACTGATCCTGCATTCCGAAAGCTGCATCGCGACTATTTGCGTTCCTTATTTGCTCGTCACAGTAAAGTAAAGCTGACTTATTTACTTGATTCTACGCCGCGCGACACTGTGAGCTTATTTGATATTTATGTGCCTCTGTCGCTTGGCCTCTGGGTTTATGGGATGGTCAGGGATACAGCATTGGTAGATTGGTGGGTGCTGCCCGCTGATACGGAACGAAAAGATAATGATCTCAAAATGTTGGAAGCCTTGCTTCTCAAAGATACCCGTCCCCGAACTTTTCCCGGACTTGAACCAGAACCTTCAATTGTTAGCGGAATGATTGAAAAGATACAGGAGGAAGCCAATCGGAGTGAGGGTCTGTATGGTATGACGGACGGTTTACGCCGTGTCTGGTCATTGGAATCTGAAGATGTATTAGCAATACAATCTCGCTTGGTGATTACGGGTGACCCCGGCAGCGGTAAAAGTACTTTGATGCGTCATCTGGCGCTGACGATGGCCGGAGATATGCTGCGGGAAGGGGATGAAGCGAAGGTAGATATTAATCAACTCCGCTATTGGCCTCATCCTGCCTATACACCCATTTATATTGAGCTTCGTTCATTAGTGCGTTCGGCATTCCCGGACTTACGAGATGAAGTCACTTTAGAGAAATTCTTCACCTATATCGAGCAGGAATTACTCAAACCTGACGGTCTTACCGGTTATCTAAATGATTTGCGCGATCAGATGCGCGATGGCGATGCAATGATTTTTCTAGATGGTCTGGACGAAGTGCCAGAAGCTGACCGTCGTGAGCGCCGGGAGCAAATCAAGAAATTGGCAAACGATTTACGTGAATCGTATCCAGAATGCCGGATTGTCGTTACCTCTCGACCCTATGCCTATTTTGCTGAAGATTGGCAGCTTAATGGATTCGGGCATGTAACCTTAGCTGCCCTCGAATCAGAACGTTTAAAAGAACTGGCTAACAAGTTGTTCTTGGTGGTGCTTGGCGAAGATAAAGCCAAACAAGAGGCCGAACAATTCAATAATCAGATGAATAATGTGCCGCATGAACTCCGCAGCAGCCCATTATTTTTCACTTTAATGTCCGCTATCTGGCTCAATAACCAAAATTTACCTGTTGAAAAACGACTGCCTGTGACCAAAGGCGCAATCTATCGAGAATGTGTGAATATGCTCATTCGGCGGTGGACAACTAAAGATTTAACAGGTGGTCAATCGCTTGCAGAACGGATTGGCCTGACGCAGGGAGAACTCCGTGCTGTGCTGGATAGCTTAGCTTGCCGTGTGCACGGTGGAACGCAAAGTGGCGATGATGCTGTATTTGAAAGCGGTCTGATTATGACTACTGTGCGCGAGATAGGCGTAAAGGGTGTTGATTATGATCTTTTATTGGAATCATTAGCCCAACGTGCAGGCGTAATCTACGAAAAATCTCCCAACAAATATCAATTTGCACACCGCAGTTTTCAAGAACATCTTTCGGCGAGTTACCTCATTACGGGAACCCATTTTCCAGTGCTGCTTCTAGAATGTGTCAGTAGAGATCCTTTGCTCTGGCGCAATGTGACCTTACTTGCCGCTGATTTGCTGTTTCATGGCAACCGTCAGAGTGATTTATGGAACTTGCTGCCGAAATTATTTAATCCTTATCTCAAAGAAGATATTCCCCAAAACCGCGAAATGGCTTTGATCGCCATCGAAATTACTACTGAACACGATCTCTACGAGGGCGATTGGGATGAATACAGCCCGCAGCGTCCTGTGTTGAATGGTTTACGGAACGTCGCCTTAAAGATTGGCGGGGATTTGGCGATTTCGGATGAACAGAGAGGGATGGTTCAAAATATCATTCCAAAATTAATCAAGGATCAAATCACCGAAACCTTGATTGCACAACTTAAAAATTCGGATTCGGGTATTCGCAGTGGCGCTGCGTGGATGTTGAGTCAGTATGGAAATGCGACAGCGGTTGATCCGCTGATTCAATTGCTCCAAGATCAGCATATTGCGTCTCGTGCTCATGCAGCGCAGGCGCTTGGTGCAATTGCTCACCCTCGCGCCGTCGATTTGTTAATTGAAAAACTGAATGATGCCGAAACAGCAGTTCGAGCTAAGGCAGCTGTCGCGCTTGGCAGTGTTATGGCGACAGGCGAACCTCGCGCGTTCGAAGGTATTCAAAATCTGGTTGATTTGTTGAAGGATGATAATGTTGATATTCAACGAAGCGTGCTTGGTGCGCTTTATGCCTTAAATTCTGATTCTTATCAACGACCTGATGCTAGATATGCGTTTGTACCCTTAATTGACGTTGAGTCATTTAAAGATATCCTTGAACATGAGAATGTCGAAATTCGTGAATTGGCTTTAAAAACTCTTGCTGATCTGGCACAAATCGAACTTGTAGATGCACAATCTGCAATTCAACGTTTGTTTCAATACATAGAGGATGAAAATAATTCTGTCCGGGCGGCAGCGTTAAATGCGCTTTCCAATCTTCGTTTTAATGAGAAGATACTTGAATCGTTACGAACCGAAGTTAAATATCATATTAATCGACTTGGAAATATCCTTTTAGAGGATCGCCATAATAGTACAAATGCGGTGAACATTTTGGGTTGTGTTCAAGATTCCCAAGTTGTTGAACTGCTTATTCAAGCCTTACAACGTTCTCTGATCTTTGATTACCAGTTCTCTTTTTGTATCCAAAGAGTTGGGATTGTAGCTTTGAATATTCTTCTACAAGAACTGGATAATTATCAAACACCTCGAGTCACAGCGGCTATCCTTATGGCCCTAGCTAATCTTAATGATCGTGCTGTTCTAGCTCCGGTTATAAAATGTACTAGTAATGTTCATCCCGGCATACGTATGGAGGCGGCAAAAACACTGGGTTGGTTAGGTGCTAAAGACCAGCGTAGTAAAGGTAACATAAAGAATGAGGATGTACCGAAAATTATTGAATCGCTTATTTTATTGTTAAATGATAAAGATAGCAATGTTCGTTCGGCATCAGCTTCATCTATTGGGCAAATTGGGGGAGGGCTTAATGCTATAGATGCCCTTGTCAAATTATTGACTGACAAAGATGAGTGGGTAAGGTCTTCGGCTATATTCGCTCTAGGGGAAATAGGCGTTCCCAGTGTAATAGGCGCTCTTTCTAATCTGCTTCATGACGAGAATTATTGGGTACGAATGTCAGTTGTTAGTGCCCTAGGCAAACTCGGAAAACAAGAATCTCGAATGAGTTTAAGAGGAGCGTTGGATGATAAAGATAGAGATGTAATATTGTCTGCGGCATCTGGTTTGGCAGAGATCGGGGATACTGGATATTTAATTGATCTTGCTTTGAATCATTCAAACATTAGTACTCGTAATTCCGCAATGTGGAGAATACAATCTTTACTTGCAAAACAACCAGAATACATCCAAATTTTCCAAGATCCCTTACTGCAAGGATTACTTGATGTATCTTCAGCTGTGCGAATGACCGCTTGCTATTCACTGGGAACAGTAAGTACTTATAAATCCATTGAACCATTGATTAAGTGTGTTATGCATGATAATGACACACTTACTCGCACTTGGGCAGTTGACGCATTAGAAAAAATTAGCGCAAAAATCGAGTACAGTGATGATGTACTAAATCAAATTCGAGATAGTCTGTTTGATGCATTTATTTCGTCTACCTCTCGAGCAAAAATCCGTCGTATTTTGAATCGTTTTGGAAGATCATAAACATCACTTACAACACTTCCAACTGCGCTTCGGCTGCTTTGGCGGCGTCATCCACCATGCCGAGGCGGGTGAAGATCACCATCGCCAGTTGCAGTTTGCGCGCGGCAGTCATCCGGCGGCCTCGTTTGGATAGACTCTTGGCCTGTGCGAACATCGTCCGCGCCATCTCGCCTTCGATATTGATCTCGCGGAAAGCATCATTCGCCGCTTGATAGTAAGCATCCGGGTCATTCTCAAAATTCGGGTCGGGCGATTCACCCATCGCGTTGATGACCTCGGCAATCGCACGGTAAGCGAATCCGCGTTCCAATGGGCGGTTGACGGCCTGCGCCACTTTATGGGCTTTCATTGCCTCCGTCCATGCATCCTCGAATTGATCTTTCAGGATAAACAAGCTGGTCATGGCATGATACAACTCGCATAAAATCGCGGTGCGGGATGCTGAATCGTATTCCAACTGTCGCGCCAACTTCCCACTTTGCAGCAGGTCTTGGCGCGCATTTTCCAAACTGCCCATGCTCAGGAACATCTGTCCCCGGTTGCCAATCGCCAATGCCTCGTTTTCCGGGTCGTCAAGGTCTTCAAATGCGCGATAGGCTTTGTCGAACAGGGCGCGGGCGCGGTTAAAGTCACCTTTATAACGGTAGGATTCACCAATGTTCAGATCGCATATCGCAATCCGCCGCTGGTTGCTGACCTGAATATACAGGGCGCGGGCGCGTTCAAAATGATGAATACTGACGTTCAGGTTGCCCCGGTAGCCTTCCATGAAGCCCATCAACTGTTCCACCCGCCCCTGATTGGCAAGGTGTCCACTGCTTAAGGCTTCTTTCCCCAGCACTGCCATCTGCTCGGCAGCCTCGGCAAAGGGCAGTTCCCCAGTTTCCCAACGGCTGACAATCGAACGACAGCGATCATTAAATTCGGGTGTAGGTTCGGTGTCATGCAGCGGCTTATTGCTCAAGATCAGTTTCCTCGTCACCGTTGTGGTTACAACAAATCAATACCTCCAATAATTATAGGGGTTTGAAGAGCGACCGACAATTCAGGATTAGAGTCCAAATCGACATTCGCATTCTCGCCGGGGAGGGCTGTATAATCGGGTGTCAATTACCATAAACCCGCACGAGGAAAATATGTCGCAAGATCGTCTGCAAGCGCTCCGCTCCGAAGTGGATGTCATTAACTTGCAAATTCTGGAACTGTTGAATAAACGCGCCACTGTTGTCTCTGAAATTGGTCAGGTACAGCAGCAGCTTGGCGTTTCGTTTTATGATCCGCAGCGTGAATCCTTCATGCTAACGATGCTGGAACAGAACAATAAAGGCCCATTCAGCAATGAAGTTATCAAGGCGCTGTTCCGCGAAGTCTTCCGCGCGTCAATGGCCTTGGAAGAAAAAGAATCCCGCGCCAAAATTCTGGTGCAGCGTAAGACGCCTGACCAGCGCACGGTGATTACCATGCCGGACGGTGTGACCCGGATTGGTGACGGCAACTTCAGCATGATTACGGGTTCCTGTGCGGTAGAAAGCTACGAACAGATGGATACCGTCGCGGCGGCGCTGGCTGAACGTGGCGTCAAGCTGATGCGCGGTATGGCCTACAAACCACGTACTTCCCCCTATGATTATCAGGGCATGGGCGAGGAAGGCCTGAAAATTGCGCGGCAGGTGGCGAACAAATACGGCATGTATGTCGTCAGCGAAATTATGGATAAGAGCCAGATTGAAATGTTCTCCGACTATGTGGATATTTTCTGGGTCGGTGCGCGCAACATGCAGAACAGCTTTTTGCTCAAGGCGCTGGGCAAAATTCGCCAGCCCGTGATCCTGAAAAATGGCCTCGCTTCTACGCTGGAAGAATTCCTATATGCCGCCGAGTATATTGTCAGCAGCGGCAACCCGAATGTTATTCTGGTTACGCGCGGCATCCGCACCTTCGAGAAATGGACGCGCAACACCCTCGACCTCGGCGCGATTGCTGTGCTGAAACTGGAAACCCATCTCCCCATCGTCGTCGATATTTCACACTCTGCCGGACGGCGCGATATTGCCCTGCCGATGGCGCGGGCGGCGAAAGCCAGCGGCGCGGATGGTCTGATGGTCGAAGTGCATCCCAATCCACCGGTTGCCATGAGCGATGCCAAGCAGCAGTTGACCATTCCGCAGTTCAACGAACTGATGGATACACTGGAAAAGATGGCATAGGCGATTTATGCGTAAATTCCTGATTTTGCTGTTGATGAGTCTGTGGCTGAATACTGCCGCCGCACAAGACTCCTGTGCCATGCCGCCGCGCCTCACAGTCGGGGAGGGCGGTCGTGTTCTGTTCACTGATGGCTCGCCCCTGAACGTACGATCTGCCGCAGGGCGGGCAAGTTCACTAGTAGGCGAACTGGCTGAAGGCACAAGTTTTATGGTGCTCGAAGGCGCTGTCTGTGCGGATGGCATTCAGTGGTGGCACATCGAGTCGGGTGATTTAAGTGGTTGGGGGGCAGAAGGCGTTGATGATACCTATTTTATCGAGCCGATTTCCGCCGAACAAGTGACTGCTGACCAAACCCTGAAAGGACAGCTTGCCTCGCTTGATGTTGAGAATCTTTTCACCCGCTACACCCATATGATGACCGCTGATGGGCTTCGAATTTTCAGCCCTGATGGGGATGTGCGCGATATTTCACTGCTGCCCGCCCCTGAAAACTGGCAGTTTATTGATGCTGCTGTCGCGCCAGATGGTTCACAAGTGGTCTGGTTATATCGCTGTACCGATTGCGTGAGCGGCATGAATGGTAAACGCTTTTTCGCCGCCCAAATCATCCCGCGTGATGCCTTGCTAATGCTGACGGATTTGGATGGCACAAATCCGCGTGAACTCTGGCGTGGTTCGCCCATTGGCGATACAACCAATCTGCTGTTGGAAGGCTGGCGGGCGGATAGCGGTGCAGTGTTCCTCCACCATACCTCAACCTTCGCTTATCCCGAACCGGGCTCTGACCCCAACGCCGACCTCGGTTATCCGCCGCCAGAAAGTGGATTTATCGAAATCGGTCTGGACGGCACAGAGACGATTCGCATTTCTAATACCTCTACAATTGGCGCGATCAGCCCGGATGGGCAGTGGGTGGCTTACGATGATGGCGAACGATTTAGCCGGGTTATAGAAGCCAACCATCTGCAAATCGAATCGCTTGATGGCCTAACTTATACTGTTCCCTTTGCGGCATCGAACACGGTCACCCAGATGCATTTTTCGCCGGATAGCGCCTGGCTGGTTTGGGCGGATGTCAGCTATGTGGATTACGTAGCCGATGTGATCAAGATAAAAATGCTCTCGCTTTCGGATGGTTCGACCACAACCCTGCGAACCTTCCCCAAAATCGAGCGCAATTATCCCGAAGGTTATCCGATTGTGCTGGGCTGGCTCTCCGATCATTGGATGCTGGTGGCTTTGTCTGGAAACAGACTGGTTGTTGATTTAACGACAGGTGGGTGGGCAAGTGTCGATTTACCAGATGGTACGCACATTCCCGGCGAAATTCGTCCGTAAGCTGATGCCGCCCAGGAAACCTGATCTGCTGAAAGAACACAATATTACCGTCCGGCGGCAGCACCGCAGCAGCTTAATGATGCGGCCTGTCCCCGGCGGTTTTGAAGTCTATATCCCGCGCTGGATGAAACCGACCAGCCCCAAAGTCTATGCCTTTATCGAATCCGGTCTGGCAAAACTTGGTGGAAAAGCGCCACCGATTCCCGTTGAGCAGACCAGTAAAGCCGATATTTTGACGATGGTCGAAAGTTGGGCGGTGCGGATGGGTGTGCAGCCGGGGCGGGTGCAGTTCCGCGCCATGACTCGCAAATGGGGTTCATGTTCCAGTACAACCAACATTACTTTAAACACTCGCTTAACATGGTTGCCGCCGCGCTTAGCCGAGTTCGTGGTTGTGCATGAACTGGTGCATTTGAGGGTGTTAAATCATGGCAAGGAATTTAAAGCACTGATGAGCCAGCATTTGCCAGATTGGGTGGAACGGGAAACAGAGATCAATCAGTATCGGTTTGGATAGCTCATTCTATTCAAATAACCGCAGCAGTTTGAGCGCCATCTGCAAGTTGACGCAGATCAGCGGGTCAGATAGGTTGATCTCCCCGCAAACTTCTGCAATCCGGTCGAGCCGATAGTTCAAGGTGCTGCGGTGGATATGCAGCGTTTTAGCGGTCTGAACCCCATTCCCACCCGCGTCCAGATAGGCTTCCAGGGTGATGAATAAATCAGTGTGTTCGGCTTCCAGCAGGCGGCGCACCATTGGCACATACGGATTCGTCGTCAGACTTTCTGCTCCAGCGCGGTACAAGGCGTGGAGATAACCCAGATCATCAAAGTAAACGGCTTGGCGATCATCGTTCAGGCGGCGGGTAATCTGCAAGACCTCACGGCATTGGTGATGGGCAGCACTGACCTGTTCCGCACCGCGCTGTGCCCCACTGACGCCGATTCGCAATCCCTGTCCGCTGTTGGTCTCTGCCCGTATCTGGTCAATGATTTGTGGGATGCTCTGGTCAGCCTGTGCCAGAATAACCACCTGTCCGGCGAACTGCCCAACCACCGACCGCCAACCATGCATCCCTGCCAGACGGTTCATGCGGCGGTAGAGTTGTAGCATTTTCTGGGTGCTGCGGTCTGCTGTTTCCACCAGCAGCATGATATAGCGGCTGGAAAGATCGACTCCATAACGCAGGGCTTGATCGGCTAAAACCGCCTCGCGTCCCGATTCCCCTTGAATCAACTGGGACAGCAGTCCGCCCTTGAGCGAAGCCTCTGCACTTTGCACCGATTCCTGATACAGCAGCATCAGGGCGGCGACGGTTGCCCCAATGCTGATTGCCATGCTATCCAGTTCGTTCAGCGGTCGGTCATGGGCGATAATCCACACGTAGCCATAAATATCACCATGCACCACAATCGGCGCGAGAATGCGTTCCAGTTCCAAACCCACTTCCGGGATAGCTGGAATATGCACCGGACGGCGTGTTTGCCGAAGTTCAGCCAGAATCCCGCGCTCATCCAATGCCCGCACCAACCGGGGATCAGTGCGGCCTTCGCTGACGGTGAATCGCCGCGCTTCGTCTACCTCGGCAACATTGTGGCTGGCGAGGATTTCAAAGCGTTCATTCTCAATGCTGATGGACTGCCGCAGCAGCAAAGCAAGCTGATTAGCGAGGTCTTTTAAATCACCGCCGTCCAGCACAATCTGGGTGAGTGCGTGCTGAATGTTGAGCGCGCTCGTCACCATTGCCATATTTTCTTCGGCGATGCGCTCGTTAGTCACTTTGGCGATGTCGATAAATTTAGCTTGATAGGGGATTTCAATCAGCGGGAAGTCATTTTCCTCGGCGACCTGCCGCATTGCTTCCGGTGCGCGGTCAACATAACGCCCAACGCTCAGTGCCAATCCAGCAATGCCTTTATCTGCCATCGCCTGCACATATTTGCGCTGTTCATCGGCTTCCTGTGGAACATTGTTGGCGGTTGTCAGCACCAGTTCGCCGCCGTTTAAGAAGTTTGGCGCATCCGGCACGCTGGCGATGTGTACCCACGCGACTCGCTTTTGCAATCCGTTTTGCCCCGCTACCACCTGTGCCCCGGCGAAAGGGCCTAATTTGAGGGCTTCTGCTACCGTCAGCATTCATTTACCTGTGTGAAGAAGGGGCGGGTCTGCATAATCCAGACTCGCCCCGTGAAATTTTTGTTATCTGAATTTTAGCACGCTTAACGATCTGGATTAAGCCTCGACTGCTGGCGTATGCTCAACCAGCCAATCCACGATCAACTTAAGCACCCGATCTTGCAACCGGGGCGTGAACATCGCGGTTCCATGTGGTGATCCGGTGTAGAGTTGCAAACCGACTTCACCGCGTGCGCTGCCTGCTATAGTCTTCACCGCTACAGAACTTTCGCGGTCGCCCTGCGCGGCGATCAAAAGTGCCGACCGTTCCCGCAGTCCATCAGTAACAAATGTTTCTGGTTCTAGCCCCTGATAATTTAGCCCCGGCGAAAGTGCCACAGCCGTCACACACTGCTCATCATTCGCGCAGCCGATCAGGGTGAGGTTCGCACCGATGCTTGCCCCGATGATCGACACCGCTTCAGGTCGCACATTGGGCTGTTGGCGCAGCCAATCTAGCCATGTTTGCACATCACCTGTTGCGGCTTCCCAATCCTCATTGCTTCCGGTTTCGCCAAATCCGCGCAGATCAACCGCCAGTACCGCGTAACCCGCATCAAGCAGTGGGGATATAAGCGGTTCCCAATCGCCGCGACTGCGACCATACATATGCATCAACAGCACCGCTGGAGCAGGGGAATCCGTTCCATAAAAATCCCCGATGAGTGCCAAACCATCAGCCGCAGCGACTTCGACAAGTTGCGGTTCGGCTGCATCTTGAGCAAACACGTAACTTGTGACAATCAACAGCAGCATTACGATCATCAATGTGCGGATTCTCATAAAGTGTTCCTTTGCATAAATAAACAGGGGCGCACCTGTGTACGCCCCTGAATAATCTTAAAGCCCCAGATTGGGAATGGTTGCCAGCGGATCAGTCGATGTATTGCCGTTGCGGATTTCAAAGTGTAGGTGCGGCCCGGATGAATTGCCCGTGCTGCCCACGCCGCCGACCACTGTACCCGCTGCGACCAATTGACCGCAGCCAACGGCAATGCTGCTCATATGTCCATACAGGGTCAAGAACGGGCCGTGCGCCAATACGACAAGGTTGCCAAATCCCCATGAATTCCATCCAGCAAAGATCACCACCCCACTGTTAGCTGCCCGTATGGGTGTTCCAGTGGATGCGGAAAGATCAATGCCCGTATGGAATGAAGAGAAGCCGCGCACGAACGATGAGCCGGGAAGTGGATTGGCCCACGCTGCACCGCCGCCGGGATTATCGACACTGCCACAACTGCCGGGGTCGCCGGGTGCGAATGAATTCACGAAACCTGCTCTTGCGCCTGTGCCGGATTCAACGGTGACCCCCGGATTCCATGTGATGTCTTCGCCTTTTCCGCCGGGGATGAACAGCCATGTGCCGCTTGGCAGAATAGTATCGGGTGCGATGCCGAACAGATCGTTGTATTCCGAGTCGATAACGACATTTGGATCAGTGACCTGATAGCTGGCGGCAATCTCAGCAATGGTTTTACTGCCGATCACCTGCACATACACGCCATCGACAGGCGGGATGTTCACCACATCGCCGGGGCGCAGCACCAGTACAATGCTCCGCGAATTCGACCATGCAATTGACTCCGGTTGGATATCAAAGCGGTCAGCAATCGTATAAATGCTATCACCCTGTACCGCGTCATACTGAATGACTTCATTGCGCGGACGTTCAGGAACAATTGTGAATGGGTTATAGGTGTTGCGTTCTAGGGCAAAGGTGCTGGTTGTGTCATTCACAGGTGCAGGCGGCACATTCAAAATCAGCGATATGGTTTCTGTGCTGATGGTTGGAGCAAGATTGGGTATAAAAGCAGCATCCGTTCCCGGTGTTGGCGCAACCACTTCAGTTGTTGGCTCAAGTGTCGGGGCAACCTGCTGGTTGACAGGATCGGGTGTAAGGGTTGCTACAGGAGTAGAAACCGGCGTCAGTAAAACGATGGTTGTGGCAATCGTCAATCCAGCCGCCGCCAACAGGCTGAGTAACCCCACTGTACGCCGCCATCCCGGCAGCGCTGGCTGACCCAGTTCGAACGGACGAATCGTCAAAGACGGATTGGTATCCGCTATCGGGTCAATCGGTGGCTCGACGAAGCCATTATTATCTACCATTCAAACGTTCTCCAGATACTTTACATTAATCCCCCACCGAGTCGCATATCATAAACCCGACCGCCATTGCTGACAAGTCAGGAGGTTTAGTTGCGTTTAAATAGCATTAGCCGAAGATTTGGAAACAGTTCGTAATATGCGTAATAGAAACCTGATACCCTCTGTTTATCAGGTAACAAAAATTTAATTATTGATGATGCCCAACCCTTGCCCGATGAGTGACAAGCTAAAACCAACCATGACCACCAACGTGAGCAAGAAAATGGTATTTGTTACCCGTGTATCAAGGTGGCGCACGCGGTCAAAAACCAGAACATAGGCCGCCAATAGCAATAAGAATGTTCCATAAAATGCGACCATAAAAGCCACACCATGCCAAACCGATTGCTCTAAACCCTGTACCAATAGTGGCCCATTGATAGTGGCCCAGAAGATGTACGGGCCGGGACTCAGCCAGTTCATCATCAAGCCTTGTGTCAGTGTTCGGCGCTCGGATGAGGCATCCGCTTGAAGGGCAGTTCCTGCTCGAAAGCCTTTCCAGCCGCTGTAGGCAATCCACAGGAGATACAATCCGCCAACAACCTGAATCAAGCTGATGAATGTGGACGGAATCTGTTTTAGTACAACCACCGCCAGCAGAATAATCGGGCCATCGGTAAGCAGGGGTGTCAGGATGACAATCAGGCTTTTGCGCCAGCCCTGTGCCAGTGTAGTGCTGATGAGATAGCTCTGAAACGGCCCCGGTGACGCGCCGGCCAGAAACCCCAAACTGATACCGCGTGAAATGAAACTGAACACGGGATTTCCTCACGAAATAAAAAGGATGCTCATAGGCATGGTGTTAAACAAATCAGGAAGCAGATTTGCATCAACAACAATACCGTAATGAAGTCAAATGCTTCAACCCATTCTCTTTAAAGTTACCGAATGAAATGGGTTTAAACACGGTTTTATAAAGCGCCAGCATAAGAAATGTACACCTGAAATTGCATCTCTCCTCTGGTTGCCTGCAAGAAATCTCTGAGCGGGTATGGTGTGAAGGTGAGATGGGCGGAGACAAAACAAAAACCAGCGACTGTGCTGGTTCGTGTTTGTGTGTTTTATTTGGAAGCGAAATGATTCGGTATACCTCAGCCCTTAATCGCGCCCGATGTCATACCTGAAACAAGCTGCCGCTGGAAGAACATGAACATAATCAGGGGTGGAATCGTGATCACAACGACATTGGCAAACAACAGATTCCACTGGGAGGTAAACTGGCTGATATAGCTGTACATGGTTAACTGCACCGTCACATTTTGTGCGCCGGGGAGAAAGTATAACGGTGAGGTGAAGTCGTTGTAGATGTTTACAGACGCGGTGACAATAACGGTTATGATCGCCGGACGCAGCAGCGGCAGAATCACGCGGAAGAACACTTGCAGCGGGGAAGCCCCATCGATGATAGCAGCTTCGTCGATCTCGCGGGGAATGGACGCCATAAAGGCGCGAAATATGAGGGTTGCGTAGGGCATGGTGAAGGCAACTTCGACCAGGATCAGCCCGAAAAGCGTCCGGTAAAGCCCGACATGCTGCAATACAAAGATGGTAGGTACGACTGCCGGTGGGGTAATCAACCCGGCGAGCAGAATCGAACTGGCAACTGATGATACTCTGCCGCGCCGCCGCTGCATGACAAAAGCGGCCAGTGCAGAAAACAAGACAATCAAGGTCACTGACCCCACCGTGAGCACGGTGCTGTTCCACAAGGCGAGTGACATGCGACCATTACCAAATTCCAGCACTTCACGAATATTCTCAAATAACTGGAACTGCTCCGGCCATGTGAATTGAAAAAGGGCAGCTTCTGACCCCGTCTTAGCGGCCATCAAAAAAATAAATATGAAGGGCACCACAAAAATTATACTGATGACAATAAGCGAGACAACATCTACCCAAACACTGGCAACTAATTTTCGTATGATCATAGCTCAAGTTCCCTACTATTGAAGAAGCGCATTAACGGGTAGATGAGGATAGTGACCAGAATAAACAGCACGACATTGCCCGCGACAGATAAGCCATAAAAACCTGCTTGATACTGTTTGTAGATCACCGACGTGAGCACATCAGAGGCAAAGCCGGGGCCGCCGCGCGTCATCGTCCAGATCAGATCGAAGGTTCGCAGGCCGCCGATAAACGACAGCAGAATGACAGTAAAGGTGGCGTTGCGGGCGAGGGGCAGAATGATGTAGCGGAATTTAATCCAAGCGCCGCCTTCGAGCCTTGCGGCTTCAAAATAATCGGTTGGGATGGAAAGAATGCCCGCCATAAAAATCACGGTTGCGATGCCAACACCTTTCCATACATCCACCAAGGCGACCGAATAGAGCGCTAAACCGGGATTACCTAACCAATCCAGTTTAGGAATTCCCAGTGCACCTAAAGCGGTGTTGATAAGGCCAGTGGAGGGCTGCATGAGCGAGGCGAAGGTGATGCCAACCGCGACGGTACTCACCAGCACTGGAAAAAAGATGATCCCCCGAAGCAGCCCTTTTAACCAGATTCTTGATGTGAGCAGCATCGCAAGCGGGAGCGAAATAACAACCTTAAGCCCGCTGGTTATCACGGCATAAATAATGGTATTGCGAAGCCCGGCGGTAAGCTGTGGATCACTAAAGAAGCGTTCGTAATTATCCAATCCAATGAAGGTTGCATCGAACAACGTCCAGCGGGTGAGGCTGAAGTAAAATGCCAGAATTGTTGGGACAACAAAGAACACGCCAAACACAATGGCGGCGGGAAGATAAAACCAATAGGGGTATGTCCGTAGCACAATCTGCGGACGCAGGTCACCACTTATCATAAAACCTCTGGGGCATCAGGGCGTAGTTGGTTCTGGTATCTGAGGGCTGGCTGTAGAGCCAACCCTCAAAACGATGGTTGTGACAAACCGAGGCGAGATCATTCCCAGCCCGGCAGACCCAACTGTTGTGCTTGACGTTCAACATCGAGATCGTAATTCGCCGCTGCGGTGGCAGCGTCCATCTGGCCTGTACCGACGGCAACGCAGAGTTGTTCGAGGTTCGGGCCTTTAATGGGCGACAGGAATTCCAGCGCGGGATACGAATTGCCCGAATCGATATAGGCGGCGAGGTCTTTCACGGCGGGCAGCACATCATCCGGCAGGGTCGAGCCTTCAATCAGATACGGGCCATTGGGGGGAACCATCGCCGTAATTGCGTCTACACCATCGACAGAGGCGATGAATGCCAAAAAGTCGAGCGCAACTTCAGGGTTTGAAGTGGTTTGCGGGATGTAGGTTCCAGCAGGCATCCAGATCGTTGCGCCGTTAGCATCCGCACTTGCACCGGGCTGTGCGAAAAAGCCAATATCGTTGACTTTATCGGGGAAGTTGGTCGCAATTGTAGAGAGTGCGAATGTGAGCATCGGGAAGTGCGCAACTTCGCCGTTTGCCAACAGGGCCAAACCCTGTTCAAAGCGTGTGGTTGCATAGTCCGGTTGCCACCAACCCTGTTCAAATCCTTCCTGCAAGTAAGTGAAGCCTGCCATCGCTGCCGGGGTGGTCGCGTACTTGGCCTCGTTGCCTGTGTATTGCTCAGCAAAATCAGGAACAGCTTGTGCGACATTGTAATAGTCACCGAGGACAAACAACTGCGACGTCCAAGTGTCACCAAAGGTTGCCAGCACTGGCGGAATGCCTGCCGCTAGAATGGTTTCATTGTTGGCTGCAAATTCGGCCCATGTTGTCGGTACGCTGAGGCCGAGTTCTTCATAGACAGCCTTATTGTAGAGGATGCCACCACCCATCGCTGTGCCAGTTGGTACGCCGAATATTCCGTCATTTTGTGACACTGTGGGCAGGAACGAGTCAACAATGTTTTCGATGAACGGCTGATCTGAGAGATCAACAAGCGTCTGGGACGGATTTAATGCCTGAAGCAACGAGCCTGAGTTATAGAAGAAAATATCGGTCATGTCACCCGTTGCAAGCCGCGTTTTGACAATATTGTCCCCTTCGGTGCCGCCCGGACGACTCTCAATGTTGATGGTCACATTTGGATGCAATGCGCTATAGGCATCCACGAGCGCTTTCGCCATATCCTGACTGTTCTGGCTCTCGTCTACGAGGTAGGTTAGCGTGACCGTGTCCTGAGCAGCGGTCACAGATACGCCCAGCACAAACAAGAGAAAAAGAAATAGTACTTTCCTGATCATGTGAAACACTCCTAAAACTAAGAATATTAATCTGCCAAGAGAACAAATGGGTTCTCCTGTTCACAAAAGGTAGGTAATTTCTGAGCTAAAGCTTTTCGCTTAGCTCAACTTCAGAAAATCAATGATTTTGCTTCGGCGCTGGGCCAGTCGATTCTCGAATGTTTAGCTGCCAGTCGGCAGCGATGACTTCTTGCGGGCGATCCGGCTCATTCAGCCGCTTGAGCAAAAGACGCACCGCATCCCGTCCATTTTGTTCCGGGCTGCCTGAAACGCTGGTCAAACGCGGAACGATAAAACTGCTAAACGGAATGTCATCGAAACTGGCAACCGAGACATCACCAGGTACACTTAGTCCAAGATCAGTGGCGGCACGTATGACGGCCATTCCTAGCAGGTCATTTATCGCTAAGAGTGCGGTGGGACGATCTGGCCGATTCAACAACTGAACTGCTGCCTGATAACCATCTTCCATTAAGGGGCCGCATTGCAGCACTAAACTTTCGTCATATGGCAGTCCAGCATCTTCGAGTGACTGGCGGTAAGCCTCTAAACGGTCAAACCCCTGAGAGGTAATTGTCACACCATAAACAAAGCCAATACGCTCATGTCCTAATTCAAAGAGATAGGACATTAAAGCGTATGCGCCAGCGCCATACCCCTGATGAACATAATCAAAGGTGGAAGCCGTACCTGAAATTTCGACGACGGGACGGGTTGAATGATGCAGTTGATTCAGAACCTGCTCAGGAAGTAGCTTGAATCCGATTAACATGATCAAGCCATCTACGCGCTGTTCGGCAAGCTCCCGCACGCTTTGGTTTTCTTCTTCTGGCGTTAAAGAACTATGGGCGAGAAGCACACTGTATCCGGACGCTTCAGCTTCCATCGATATGCCGCGCAAAATCTGCCAGAAAAACGGATTTTCGTAGATCGGAAGGAGAACACCGATCGTTTTAGTGTCTCCGCTGCGGAGGGATTGGGCACGGGCGTCTATTTCGTACCCTAATTGAGCAATCGCATCCAGAACGCGCTGACGGGTTTCAGGCGAAATAGGGATGCGCTGGTCAGTTTGAGCGTTTAAGACATACGATACGGTTGCGCGTGAGACACCCGCTAAACGGGCAACATCAACTTGGGTGGGACGCTTCATAAATATCCAAATAAACAGCTAAAAAATAGTTCCAGTAATTGGTTGACACGACTCAGCTTACTCGTGTAAATTGAGGATATAAAGCAATTGAAAATTTGTCAAGCAAGTCAACCTTGTGAGTGAGCCTGCACTACTATTTTCTGAATATATGCAAAAGAGGATAAAACTTATGACAAAAATTGTGGATCTGATTTGCGAATATCGGACAAATCCACTAGGCATTGATGTGCAAAATCCTCGCCTGGGCTGGAAGATGCAAATCGGCCGTTTGGGCGCGCAACAAATCGCTTATCAAATTCTGGCAGCCAGCAAACCTGAAGAACTCAGCAACGGAAAAGCGGATTTGTGGGACAGCGGAAAAGTCGAATCAGATCAATCAGTACATGTGATTTACTCTGGAAAGCCCTTACACTCACGCCAGCGCATCTACTGGAAAGTTATCGTATGGGATGAAAAGGGAACAGAAGCGACGAGCGAACTTGCGTGGTTTGAGATGGGGTTGCTCCATTCCGATGATTGGCAAGCACAGTGGGTCGGCACGGCTTTTGCAGGTGGAGCACGCAGCACACTTCCCATTCCCTATTTACGTAAAACGTTTATGCTTCCAACGGATGTAGTTTGGGCACGATTATATGTCACGGCGTTAGGGCTGTTTGAGTGTTCAATCAATGGTCAGCCTGTAGGTGAGGATGTGTTTGCACCGGGGTGGACAGATTACAACAAGCGTGTGCAGTATCTTACGTATGACGTAGCACATCTCATCCATCGCGGCGAGAACGCAATCGGCGCAATACTTGGTGACGGATGGGCTGTCGGATACATCGGGTGGCTGCATCGCCAAAACTATGTAGATCGTCCGCAATTGTTGGCACAGCTCGAAGTCAAACTAACAGATGGAAGCACCCATACTATAAGCTCTGACAGTTCGTGGACGTATCAATTCGGTGCAATCACGCATAGTGATTTGGTGATGGGCGAGGCTTATGATGCCCGTAAAGAACTGCCGGGTTGGGATACGCCAGACTTTATTTCAACAGGTGCCCTGCCTGTTGAAACCTTCCAGCATCCGAACCTTCGACTGGTAGCACTCAATGGCCCGACAGTACGGCGTATCCAGGAACTCCCACCTGTGAAAGAGCCGCTTAATCGTGGTGGCATGGGGCGCAAACGTCATGTGTTCGATCTTGGACAAAATATGGTTGGTCGGGTGCGTTTCAAAGGGAAAGCACCTGCCAGAACGACGATTACCTTACGCTTTGCCGAAGTTATCAACCCGGATGGATCGTTATATACAGCGAATTTGCGTTCCGCACACGCGACTGACTATTACACTTTCAAAGGTGACACCGAGGAAGTCTGGGAGTCGAAATTCACGTTCCATGGCTTCCGTTATGTTGAAATTGAAGGTTACCCCGGCGAGGTGACCCGCGATACGATTACAGGGATCGTGCTGCACTCGGAAATGGAACAAACGGGCACATTTGAATGTTCTGACCCAATGCTCAATCAGCTCCAAAATAATATTCTTTGGGGGCAAAAAGGCAATTTCCTTGATGTGCCGACTGACTGCCCTCAGCGTGATGAGCGATTGGGGTGGACAGGCGATATTCAGGTATTTGTAAGCACGGCTGCCTTCAACACGAATGTTGCCGGATTTATGACCAAGTGGGCACAGGATGTGACAGACTCGCAAAATCCTGATGGTTCTATTCCGGCTGTTGTTCCCTACGCTACTGATGTGCCAGTTGATGGTGGCCCGGCGTGGGCAGATGCCGTCATCATCTGCCCATGGACGATTTATCTCTGCTACGGTGATACGCGTATCCTTGAGCAAAACTACGACACGATGATCCGCTTCATGGATTTCCTCGTAAAAACCAGCCCCGGATATATTCGCTGTGCGCCAGATTATGAAGGTTGGCCCGGTTTTGGGGATTGGCTGTCGATCAATGCCAGCACACCTCGCGATTTAATTGGCACAGCTTTTCTTGCCTATGACGCGAACTTGATGGCGCAGATCGCAACCCTGTTAGGGAAGTCTGAGGATGCCGCACATTATCAACAATTGTTTGAGGATGTCAAAACAGCGTTCGCAGATCGTTATCTAGTGGGCAGCACGGTTCCACTGGTAGCTGTCTTACCATCAGAAAGCCGTAGATTGATGGACGACGCTGACCGTCTTTCACGTGGCAATCTGCAACTGGTTGATTATGGCGATACCGCATCCGAGGTGTTCAATACCGACTTCTTTACTCCTACACAAACTGCCTATGTGCTGGCGTTGCACTTCGATCTGCTGCCCGACCATTTGCGCCCGCTGGCAGTTGATGAACTCCTTGCCGATCTTGAACGCCGGGGAATGCACCTTTCGACGGGGTTTGTGGGATCGCCATATTTGAATCATGTTCTCAGCCGCTATGGACGGTTGGATGCGGCTTATGCACTGTTGAACCAAAAAAGCTGGCCCTCGTGGCTATATGCCGTGACACAGGGCGCGACCACGATTTGGGAACGATGGGATGGGTGGACGCAGGAAAACGGCTTCCAAACGCCGGAAATGAATTCGTTCAATCACTATGCATATGGGGCTATTGGCGCTTGGTTGTATAACACAGTAGCAGGTATCGAAACCGATCCCGCTGTGCCGGGATATAAACATGCGATTCTGCGTCCGCAACCGGGCGGTGGTTTGACCTTTGCCCGCGCAAAACTCGACACAATGTATGGAATGCTGGCCTCTGAGTGGAAATTCGAAGATGAAGGGTTCATATACAACGTTGTGGTACCGCCGAATACAACGGCGACGGTGCATTTGCCATGTGAGGGCATCATTACCTTGAACGGAAATACCGTCAACGGTTTGGTTCATGAAGTTGGAGCAGGAACATATCGATTTGTTGTGTCTTAGGGCAAAGTTTTAGTCTGATAAACAGGTGGGAGCAGGTAATGTAACGACATTTATTATGATGAGGTATTGGTATTCTATCTATATTCAGACGTTTTTAAACCAAACTCGAATGCACAAGGTAGAACAGCACTAAGCAGTGGAGGCAATTTACCCCACCCCAAAACCCCCTCTCGCACCGAGGAGGGGGCTTTAAAGACCGTTACAGATTATCTTGGTGCCTTTTTAGCCCAAAATGCGTCTCCGCCGTTTAAGGTGAGGCTACTTTCGATTTCCACATAAAAGTGCGGAAGCGCATATAATGTATAACCACACATTTTTCGGGAAGAATCATGCTGAAGAACACTGACATCCACATCCGTGATCCATTTGTGCTGCCCGTTATGAAGGAGAAGCAATATTATCTGTATGGCACTACTGGCCCAGAGAGTTGGACTAACGCTGCATCGGGTATCGATTATTACACCAGTTCCGATCTGCAAAGTTGGGAAGGGCCATTCCCGGCCTTCCGACCTCCGGCAGGATTCTGGGCTGACCATAACTTCTGGGCACCCGAAGTCCATGTTTACCACGAACGCTATTACATGTTCATCAGCTTCAAGGCTGAAGGTATTTGCCGGGGAACACAAATCCTGGCAGCCGATAGCCCACAGGGGCCTTTCCTGCCAATCAGCGATGGGCCGGTTACACCCCGCGATTGGGAGTGCCTCGATGGAACACTGTACGTGGATGCCAATGACCAGCCCTGGATAGTCTTTTGTCACGAGTGGGTGCAGGCAGGGGATGGTGAAATCTCCACCATGCGTTTGAGCGATGATCTGAAATCGGCGATAGAGAAGCCACACTTGTTGTTCCGGGCTTCAGAGGCAGCATGGGCGCAGGAGATCAATTCAAAGGGCAGAAAAGGCTATGTTACCGATGGCCCGTGGCTGCATCGACTGACAAGCGGTGAGCTAATTATGCTGTGGTCGAGTTTCGGCGAGGGTGGTTATACCGTCGGGATGGCGAGATCGATATCTGGTGAAATCGTAGGCCCATGGCAGCAATTCCCTGTGCCACTGTATGCTGGAGACGGCGGTCACTGCATGGTGTTCCGCACCTTCGATGGGCAGCTGCTTCTGGCTTATCATCGTCCCAATCCATCTCCCGATGAGCGCCCATTTTTCGTCCCTCTGCGGGAGAACAGGTCGTTATTAGAGATCGTCTGAAAAGAGGCTAGGAACAGAAGGGCAAGATACCACAGCCCTTCTTCCCCCACAAGATAATTTTATAGTCGCCTCATCAAGGAAAATAACCTGTTCTCAGAATTCCTTGACGAATTTTAAAATTGGTTTTACACTTTATTCACACGTGTCAATCGACACGATACAATAAAAATATCAAAACACTCGTTAATTTTATGAAACGACCAACACAAAAAGATGTTGCACAAAGGGCAGGGGTTTCTCGATCCACTGTGTCCTATGTGCTGAACGACCAGACCGAACTAAAAATTCCGATTTCAGATGAAACCCGGCAGCGTGTGATGGATGCCATTGCTGAACTCGGTTATGAACCGGATGCACGGGCACAATCGCTCCGCAGCGGCAGCACCAATATCGTTGGTGTCATCATTCCGGTTATCCAGAATCCATTTTTCTGGCAAATCCTATCTGGCATTTCCGAAAGTTTGCAGGAAGCCGGTTATAGTCTCCATCTGACTCATCACCCCCTGGATCAGCAACAGGAAGCCAACACCATCCGCGAATTGACACGCCAGCCAGTGGATGGTTTTATCCTGTTGGCAGCGGCTAAGTATTTGCTGCCGAGGCTAACCGATTATTTGCGGAAGTCGGGGCGTCCTGTCGTTGAGATAACAGCCGCCAAAGCAGAGTTTGACCATGTTGTCCACGCGTATTCCAGCGGAACCCGTGAACTCATGGCACATCTTCTTGAACTAGGACACCGACGAATAGGGTTTATCTACGGTATTTCCAATGAAGTGCAGGGGTTTGATCGTCTGCTCATCTACCGCGAAGTACTGGAGGAAGCCGGATTACAGCCAAACGAAATACATTGCAGCGAAAGTTTAAAAGATGCCTACCAAGCTGCCTATACCCTGTTAAGCGAACCGGATCGTCCGACAGCATTGCTGGTCATTAACGACATGCTCGCGGTTGCGGTGATACGTGCCGCCAATGACTTGGGATTGACTGTACCGGGCGATATTTCTGTTGCTGGTTTCGATGACATCCCGTTTTCGGACTTTACTTCACCACGTCTCACAACCGTTTCAGGGATGGCGGAAGACAGCGGACGCGATGCAGTTCGACTCCTTCTTAACCGCTTTGTAGAGCCTGACCTACCCCAACAGGTAACGACAGCTCATGTGCGGCTTATCGTTCGTGAATCGACAGGCCCAGTACACGAATAAAGGAAAGGGTAGTGTTCTTCGACGAAACAACATTGCAAAACATAAGGCCATATAAAAATTTCGCGTGCATATTTCTGGCATCTGTCAGTAGCGATAGTTGGGGCGCAGCCTCAATGGCGGTGCTTGAATGCCTGTAAAACGAATGTAAAGGTAATTTTTATGCTCAAAATATCCAATATCAGCGACTTTTTCAGGCGCAACGCCGTGGCTTATATGTTTCTCGCCCCATGGCTCGTGGGTTTCTTCATACTAACGCTTTACCCCTTGTTGTATTCGTTGGGACTCAGTTTCACGAATTATGACTTCACAAAGCCTGATTCGACGCAATGGATTGGGTTTGACAATTATCAGAAAATGTTTGGATCGCTGTTTGGGCTGTCTGAGTTCACCGGATCTGCGGGTGAGATTGTGCGCGTGGATCCGTACTACATGAAGTCACTTTCCGTGACGTTGACTTATGTCTTCGTATCCGTGCCATTGAAACTGGTCTTCGCACTCGCTGTGGCAGTGCTGATGAACCAGAAACTACGAGGGATATCGTTCTACCGTGTCGTGTACTATATCCCCACGCTCCTCGGTGGCTCAGTAGCAATTGCGGTTCTATGGAGAAAACTATTCGAGAAAGATGGTCTGATAAATGCCTTTCTGGGAGCATTTGGCTTTACCGATCTCCCCAGTTGGATAACCAATCCTAACTTCGCACTCTGGACGCTTATTCTATTGACGGTGTGGCAGTTTGGCTCGTCGATGATTATCTTCCTTGCGGGGCTAAAACAAATCCCACAAGAATACTACGATGCAGCAAGCGTAGACGGCGCAACCAAGGTACGGCAGTTCTTCTCCATAACCATACCCTTGCTCTCCCCGGTTATTCTCTTCACTCTGGTCATACAGATCATATCCGCGTTCCAGGTATTCACCCAGGCTTATATCATCGGCGGTGGCAAGGGGGGTGTCCTCAATTCCACCTTGTTCTATACACTCCATCTCTATATTCAGGGATGGACATACCACCAAATGGGGTATGCGTCAGCGATGGCATGGGTGCTGCTGCTCATTATTGGGGTATTCACAGCAATTGTCTTTAGATCTTCGGATTGGTGGGTTTCCTATGGTGTCGGAGAATAAGATGAGGAACAAGACGGTTTTACGTCACACCCTGACATACCTGTTCATAACCGCCTTGGGGCTGTTTATGATCTACCCGGTCATCTGGATGATCGTCAGCTCATTCAAGCCCAACAATATGATCTTCAGCAATCCGGGGCTTATAACGAACTCCGCAACCCTTGAAAACTACATCAGCGGATGGCAAGGCTACGCGGGTACATCCTTCGGGACTTTCTTTATAAACTCACTTGTCATGTGCTTGGTGGCTGTTGTGGGAAACCTTATTTCCTGCTCAATGGCGGCATACGCCTTCGCGCGGCTCAAATTCACGGGTAGGCGCTTCTTGTTCATGGTGATGATGGTAACGCTTATGCTGCCGGGGCACGTCACGCTCGTGCCGCGCTATATCCTGTTCAACACCTTCGAATGGGTAGGTTCGTACCTGCCCATAATTGTGCCAAAATTCCTTGCAACAGATGCGTTCTTTGTGTTTCTGCTTGTGCAGTTCATGCGGAGTCTGCCGAAAGAGATTGAAGAGGCAGCGATTGTCGATGGATGCACAAAACTTGGGGTATTCCTGCGCATCATCATACCGCTTGCCACTCCCGCCCTGGTAACGACAGCACTGTTCACTTTTCTGTGGACATGGGATGATTTTTTCAACCATCTGCTGTATCTCACAAGGCCAGAAAGCTTCACAGTATCGCGGGCGCTGCGTACGTTCGTGGGCGACGCGGGCGCGGTATCCAACTGGGGAGGTGCACTGGCAATGGCAACACTCTCTATTATTCCTGCTTTCATCCTCTTTTTTACCCTGCAAAGATATTTTGTGCAGGGAATCTCGACCACAGGCATAAAGGGTTAGCAGCATACAGGAGGAAATGAATATGAAATAACGAAAGCGGACACATTTCGGGATTTTTCGCCCAAATTATTTATACAAACAGGAGATTTCAAAGATGAAAAAAACTCACGCAATGAGGCTTATGGTACTGCTGGCATTGATGATTATGGCATACGTCCAGCCGATCATGGCACAGACCGACGCCGCCGAACTCCCCGCTTACACGGGTGGCCCTGCCGAACTCCGCATGGGGTGGTGGGGCAACGATGACCGCGCCCAACGAACCCTGGCGGTTATCGATCTGTTTGAGGCAGCCTATCCCGATATCAACATCGTAGGCGAGCCTAATGGTGGTGCCGGCGATCATTTTCAGATTCTCGACACCCAGCTAGCAGCCAACAACGCTCCCGACATTATCCAGTTCGGCGGCAACTGGCCCGATTACAAGCAGTACCTTGAACCCCTCAATGACTATCTCGGCGAACAGCTTCTGATCGACACCCCTGAGCAGTTTGATCAGACCGCGCTTATCCCCGCGACAGATGTTGATGGCAACCTCTATGCTGTAAGTCTCGGCACGAATACGCTTGTCCTCGTCTATAACAAGACGGTAATCGAGGCGGCAGGGGCTGAACTCCCCGCAGACAACCTGAGTTGGGAAGAGCTTATCGCCTATGGTGCAGAACTTAAGGAAAAGCTCCCTGAAGGAGTCGCACCCTTCGTGGACAACAGCACTAATCAGGCCAACTACCTCAGCTATTTCTACACACAACAAGGTACTCCAATCTGGACTTTAGACGAAGGTGGCAAATCCTACGCGACGGTTGACTCCGCCAAAGCATGGCTTCAGATGTGGGCGGATATGCGTGCCGAAGGGCTAATCCCTGATGCGGACACCACCTATACCTACACTGAAAGCGGACCAGACAGTTCGGCACTGGTAGCGGGCGATGCGGTTATAAATCTGGTCTGGAGCAACCAGGTGGCGGCCTATCAGGCAGCTATGACCGATGAACTTGGTATCACGACGCTCCCCACAGGTGGCGAACCCGCTTACGCCATCCAGATGAGCCAGTACCTGGCTGTCAACAACAACAGCCAAAACAAGGAAGCGGCAGCCCTGTTCGTTAACTTCTTCGTTACCAGCCCCGAGGCAGGCGCGATACTCCAAACCAATCGTGGTGTGCCTTCCTCGCCAGTCGTGCGTGAGGCAATCTCTGATCAGGCTTCTGCGATTGACGCAGGGGTTTACCATCTCTACAGTGTGATAGCTGATCGTACGATTCCACAGGGGCCGAATCTCCCCAACGACCAGGAGTTTGTGAACGAGCTTATCTTGATCGGTCAGCAGGTAGCCTATGAACAGTCTACGGTTGATCAGGCTGCTGAGGACTTGCAGGCATTGATCGAGCGTCTGGCAGTCAAATAACTTTCAACAAATGGCGCGGAATTATAGGTTTCCGCGCCATTTTCGTCAGGTATCGGGTCTCACAATCCTCCAGGGGTCTAGAGACCCGATTGGAAATTAACAGATGGTAGTTAATTCCCCATCTATGAATCATACCAAAATGCCATCATAATGCCCTCCCGAAAACCTGATACAAAACCGTATCACCTTAGAGCAAGCAACCCGATGCATCCGACGGATACTGAATCTAACAGGGATAAGGATACTGAGGGAAAATCCCGGATAAAGTATTGAGGATGATTTACTGTGCCAGTGAGAAAATCGTGAAAATAATCCATCTCAAGACCAACCACATCGTAAACCCTCTGGGCTTCGCTCTAGAAAAACCAACTTTTTCTTGGATTGTTGAAGACACACCAAATACCGTACAAACCGCTGCTCAGGTTTTCATCAGTTTTGATGCAGACTTTGAGCAAATTATTTTTGACAGCGGTAAGATCGATGGCTTCGGCATTGACAGCTTGGCCTACCGTCCCCCAATCACGCTCAAGCCGCGCACCCGCTATTTTTGGAAAGTCCACGTTTGGGGCGAAACTGAAAGTGCCGAAAGCGATACTGCTTGGTTTGAAACATCCAAGATGGACGAAAACTGGCAGGCAGAGTGGATCACCCCAGATTGCGAGGACAATTCCATACACCCGATTTTGTACCATTATTTTGAGCTTCCGGCTCAGGTTGTTGCGGCACGGGTGTATATCTGCGGCTTGGGGTTGTATCACTTTGAACTGAATGGGAAGAAGGTTAGCGACGAATACCTCACTCCTTACTGCAATGCCTATGACCAGTGGATTCAGTATCAAACTTTTGACATCACCGATCAGCTTACTGTCGGCTCGAATCTGATTTCTGTGATGCTGGGCAATGGATGGTACAAGGGACGTTATGGTGCTAATGGGGGCAGCGTTGGGTTCTATGGAGATCGGTTTGCACTGATCTGCGAAATGCACATCACCTTGGAAAATGGGCAGGAATTGATTGTCGTCACCGATCCATCATGGAAAGCCCATCATTCCCCAGTTATCCAGAGTGATATATTCGACGGCGAAACATACGACGCCCGCATTGAAAAGTCGGTACAGTCATCCAGCGAAGCGTTTGGTGTAAAGCCCATTCAGATTGATATTCTCCGGTTGGAGGCGAGAAGATCACTTCCAGTTTGTATCAATGAAGAAATCAAACCCGTTGCGTTAATCCATACGCCAGCGGGTGAAACTGTGCTGGACATGGGACAGAACATAACGGGGTGGCTTCGCTTCAAAACCAGTGCGCCACCGGGCACTCGCATCCATCTCCAGTTCGGCGAGGTGTTGCAAGAGGGAAACTTCTTTCGCGATAACCTGCGCACGGCTAAGGCTGAGTACATTTATATTGCTGATGGTCATGCGACGGTGGCAGAGCCGTATTTCACCTTTTACGGCTTTAGATACGTCAAAATTTCTGGATGGGTTGGCGAGATCAACCTCGACGATTTTACGGGGTGCGTAGTCTATTCGCAGATGGATAGCATTGGCGAAATTGAAACATCGAACGAGAAGGTTAACCAGCTTTTTAAGAACGCTATGTGGGGACAGAAAGGCAACTTCCTGGACATTCCAACTGACTGCCCGCAGCGTGACGAGCGATTGGGATGGACAGGCGATATTCAGATATTCGCGGGTACAGCCTGTTTCAATATGGATACCAGCGCCTTCTTTTCCAAATATCTCTACGATCTTGCAAAAGAGCAGGCGAAACTAGGCGGTGCAGTACCTTACATCGTGCCAATGTCTAACCTATCCCGCAGCGGCTCCAGCGCATGGGGAGACGCCGCAACTGTTGTCCCTTGGAATGTATACGAGTTCTACGGTGATATTGGCATTCTGGAGCAGCAGTTCGAGAGTATGTGCGCTTGGGTAGATTACATCAAGCAGGTTGATGACTCATCCGGCGGCAAGCGACTATGGACGGAAGGGTTTCACTTCGGCGACTGGCTGGCGCTGGATGGTAGCGACCCGATTTCGCCGCGCAGGGGAGGCACACCGGAGGACTTCATCTCATCGGCTTTCTACTGTTATTCGGCACGGTTGGTGGCGAAAGCTGCCGCAGCGCTCGGCAAGACAGAACAGTTGGATGCTTATGAGCGCCTTTCGGCAGAGGTAAAAGCTGCCATTCAAAAGGAATATTTCACCCCAAACGGGCGGTTGGCTATCCCTACCCAAACAGGATATCTACTGACCCTCTTTATGGATTTAGCACCGGATGCTTATCTGGAACGGGTTAAAGATGATCTGCTCACAAGGCTCAACACCGACAACATCCACCTGCGGACGGGTTTTGTTGGCACACCCTATCTCTGCCGGGTGCTTTCAAATATTGGAGCCAACGACCTCGCTTATAAACTGCTACTCAATGAGGATTACCCCTCGTGGCTGTACGCCGTCAACTTGGGCGCGACGACGATTTGGGAACGGTGGAATTCGCTCAATCCGGATGGCTCGATCAGCTCAACAGGCATGAATTCGCTCAATCACTACGCCTATGGATCAATTGTTGAATGGATGTACCGCGACATGTGTGGATTGAATCCATGCTCAGGCGAGGATGGTGTTACCGGTTTTCGTCACGCTAAGATCGCCCCTAAGCCAGATAAATTACTCCAATGGGCTAAAGCGCGGTATCACTCGGCAGCGGGCACTTACGAAAGCGGTTGGCATATCGATGAAGCGGGTCGTCTGACTCTTGAAATCACTATTCCGTTCAACGCATCGGCCACAGTAGTGCTACCTGACGCGTACACAAATGAGATATTGATCAACGGTCACAAGCTGCGCGAAGGGGTACAGATCGAGAATAGTGTGGAATTGACGCTCGGCGCGGGCGGCTACAAGATCGAGTATCCGTTTTTAGAAAATGATATGCAGGTTCAGCTTGAAGATTCATCACCGGCTGCGATATGACCTGCACAGATGATAACATTTCGTCTCATGATGCGTTTTTGTGGATTGAAATTCGCTTGAAGGATGATCTATGTCGGATAAAAAGCGTTATGCCCTGGTGGGAACAGGTTCACGGGCAGGCATGTTTGTGGATGCTATCACCACAACCTATTCAAGTGTAGCGGAGTTAGTGGCGTTTTGCGATCTCAGTCGGGTTCGGATGGATTGGTACAACACCCGATTGTCAGAAAGAGGGTTACTTCCGCTGCCCACCTACTTGGCGGCACAATTTGACCAGATGATTCAAGAAACGCATCCTGATGCGGTCATTGTAGCCACGGTAGACGCAACCCATCACTTGTACATTATACGGGCGATGGAATTGGGCTGTGATGTTATCAGCGAAAAACCCATGACTACCAGCTTAGAGTCGCTAAAGGCAATTTATGATGCCATTGAACGCACAGGTAAACATCTGCGAGTAACATTCAATTATCGCTACGCCCCGGCTTATACACGTCTGCGCGAATTGATCCTTGAGGGGATAGTCGGACGCCCATTGGCGGTAGATTTTTCGTGGATGCTGGATACCAGTCATGGTGCAGATTATTTCCGCCGTTGGCATCGGGAAAAAGAAAACAGCGGTGGTTTGCTGGTGCATAAGGCAACCCATCATTTTGATCTGGTCAATTGGTGGATTGATTCCTATCCACAGGATGTTTTTGCAATGGGCAACCTGTTGTTTTATGGGCGCGAAAACGCGGCAGGGCGAGGAGAATACTATCCTTATGACCGCTATACCGGAATTGAAGCCGCTAGGAATGACCCATTTGCGCTGTCGCTGGATGAGCTGGCAGTTTACAAGGGGTTGTATCTCAACGCTGAAGCCGAAACAGGATATTTACGGGATCGCAATGTATTTGGCGAACCCATCACCATCGAAGACACCATGAATGTGACGGTGCGCTATCAGAATGGTGTGCTGCTGTCTTACTGCCTCATCGCCTACAGTCCTTGGGAAGGGCTGCGGGTTGCCATCACTGGCACAAAGGGGCGGGTTGAACTGGAAATTGTCGAAAATATCAATCATCTACAAGGCGATGGGGCTGCCAAAGCCAGTAAAAGCGCTTTCAAATCTGCCACCATGCGGGTACACCCCATGTTTGGCGAAAGCTACAGCGTAGATGTACCCGTTGGCGATGGAGGACATGGCGGCGCTGACCCGGTGATGTTGGAACAGATTTTTTTGTCCAACCCTGCTGATGACCCTTTTCACCGTGCAGCTTCACATCTTGACGGGGCAGCTTCGATCCTTGTGGGGATTGCAAGCAATCTGGCAATGCAGAGTGGTCAGATGATTCATATTCCTAATTTATTTCATTTGCCGGAACGCGCCAAAGTAACTACCTGATGCTTGAAAGGTTCTGAAAGCGGAAGCTGTGGTAGAAATGCCTCAGAGCGGCTGGTATTCAAACCAGTCAAAATCAGCCGGAACCGTCGCGGTTTCTCCATTTCCGGTAGCATACATACCAATGTAAACCCCGGTAAACCCTCCGGCAACTTCGGATGACAGGTAGCGCGTACTGCAAGAAATCAGGGTGCGCTCCTGTTGATTGCCGATAGCATAGGAAAATGTATAGGATGCAGGGGATGCTTGAATCTTCAGTTCTACTATGCCTGCGGTAATCGTTTCCTGTGCAACGACGGCAGTCAAATCGCCAATACGTCGCCGGACGAAGACACAGCGCGATCCCTCTTGGTCAGTCAGCCCAATTTCATAGTGATGAGTCTCGTTCATGAGAACTGTCAGCCCTGCTTCTTCCCCCATTTTTTGAGGCGAGAAATCGAGGCATGCAGCTGTTCGACATGATCCATGCTGCTGGCGGCGGCCTATGAAAGCAGGCGAAGCCAAATCATTGAGGGTGAAGGCTGACCCTTTTAAACGCAGCCAACCGGGGCGTTCTACCAGTGACCAAGCCTCATAAGATGGATTTCGCAGGAAATTCCAGCTAAACCGGAGAGCCAGAGTATCGAATTCGTCACGTGCGGCTTCACCTTCAAAGAGATGGGTTGGCAAACAATTTGCATCCATTGTTTCATCAATCGTTCCATTGTGGTAAACAATCGGCCAACCGTCACTATCCCAGATAACTGGTGCTAAAAAGGTTTCACGCCCCAGGTGGTGATAGAGCGAAAACTGATTCGTACAGCGGAAGCCCAAAAATACCATCCACCAGCTACCATCATGAGCTTCTACAAGATCGCCATGTCCTGTAGCCTGAATGAGGTGAGCGCCGAGGTTACGATGAGTGAGAATCGGGTTACGCGGACAGGATTCAAACGGCCCCCATGGATTGGAAGCTTGCGCGATAGTTTCCATATGTCCGTATTCGGTTCCCCCTTCGGCGATCATGAGATAATATCCGCCGTTAATCTTGTATAGATGCGGCGCTTCAGGGTAGCGACCTCCCGTGCCTGACCAGATCAACTGATCGGGTGTGAGCAGTTTTCCTGTCTCAATCTCAATTTCGCTCTGGTAGATACCTCCCAGATTTGTCCACGTAAAATAGACCTTACCATCATCAAAAAAGAATGATGGATCAATGCCTGCGCGTTCTATCCAGACAGGTTCCGACCATTCCCCACGTGGATCGTCCGTATAAACATAAAAATGTTTTCCCACCGTGACATTGGTCGTTACCATATAAAACAGGCCTTGATGATAACGAATAGTCGGCGCGTAAATTCCCCCGGAACTTCCAGTATTGCCTAATGGCAGTTGGCTGTTACGGGTCAGGCAGTGTCCGATTTGCTGCCAATGAACGAGATCACGACTATGAAAAATGGGTACACCGGGAAAATATTCAAATGAGCTGGTGACCAGATAATAATCACTCCCTACACGACAAACGCTGGGATCGGGATAAAATCCCGGAATGACTGGATTGTTGTAGTGCATAAAAGAGATGGCCTTTTCGATGTTTCGCCAATTTCAGGCCGTAGTATAGCTGGCCTCTAAATCAGCCACAAAACAGCATGATGAAGGGAGATATGAATACGCTTGGCAACTGCATGATAGTTCCGAGCAGGTGAGTATAAAACAAAAGCCAGCGAAGTTTCCCTTGCTGGATGACTTTGAGAACTATTTGAACGAAACCCTGTTTTCGACCAACTTCATGGATGCCTTTACCCCGCTTGGGTTAGGCATTTTCTAATCCATTTATCCATTAGTCTTCCAGCGGCGCTTTAAAATCGTAGATTCCATCCCGGATCGCCCACCGTTGATTACACGCCTTGCACATCATTGTGTTGCCGATGCGTGTCAATTCTTCCCCACATGATGGGCACACAAACAGCGACAGATGATTAATGTTATTCGGAGAATTACCAACGGCGATATTCTTGGTGAAAACACTCGGCGTATAATGCAAACCGGTTAGTTGCAGCAAACCATCCAGTCCCGCCAGAAACCCCGTTGGCACACGATCTTTCAATGCGCCCACCCGGAAAAATGACACGGGCATACTGCGTTTCATCGCAAATCCGGCTTCTTCCAGCTTAAGTCGCATATAGCCTGGATGGAAGTCAAAGTTTAGCTCTACAAATTCCACCGGATCAAGGTCGTAAGGATTCCAGCTCTGCAATCCGCGCGAAAAACGGTACATCGCTTTCAGGTTGCGTTTGTTGGCATATTCCAGAATCAGCACCCCGCCGGGAATCAGTGACCGCCGTACCTGCCCCAACACGGACTCGACATCTGCCATATGGTGGATAACCCGGATAATCGTCGCACCATCAAAAACGCCGGGGCGAAACGGCAGATGATAGGCATCCGCCGCTACATAAACATAACGGTCATCCGTTCCCAACTGATCTTGGGCATAACGCAGTTGAGAGAATGAATAATCCATCAAAACGACTTGATCATAAGCGTCATACTCACTCGTCAAGCGCCCAAAACCCGCCCCAACTTCCAGCAGGCGCCGCCCTTGGGATGGCAGCAGTCGGCGGAGGGCAATCCGTTCCACGAGGTCTTCATAATTGCGACCCTTACCTTCCCAAAACTCGGTGCGGTAATTCGAGCCTTCATAGTCGCAAATACGCGGACGGGGTTCTGGCTTGGGCATGATGCTTCCTCAAAATCTGATTGGATGTGCGTTTATAACGCCGCATTCCCATTATAAGGAGAATCGTTGGAAATGTAGAGAGTCCGGTATATAAAAACAAATCCCCCTTCCACGATTATGGAAAGGGGATAGGGTTGAACTAACCACCGGGGGGTAAAATGCCCAAATCTTCCGAAGGCGTTGGCGTGATCGTTACGCCGGATTGTCCCCCGTTACCGGGTTGCACCGGAGGTTGTTGCCCACCCTCTACAGGCGGTGGGGTATCTGGAGAAGTACCTGCCCCTTGTGACGCAGTCAGCGCCTGTTTCAACGGACTGCCTGCATAATCTGAATAAGTTCCATCATAATACTGTGGCGCAATACCCTGTGCCTGTGCCCCCTGCACAGCCTGTGCATTCACCGTAAGCGGGTCGCCACTTTGATATAGCTCAGGACGGATACCCTGATCGAGTGCCGGAATACCACCCGTTGCTTGGATGCCTGTTAGCGCGGGCACATTCTCCGGCGGCACAGGCACATTTGCCATGTCGTAATTCAAGCCCGCTGTGGTCGAAAAACCGGGCCAGGGATTCTGACTGTACTGAGTTTCAGCCAGCAAATTTGGCGTATTACCGCTGACCACATTCCCGACAAACGGCCCGACTTCGCTGAAATCACCCGGCAGATTCCCCAATATACGTACAATAGGCTCGAACAGCAGGCGCAAATTTTCCACCGGATCATGAAGTTGGGTTTGGCTCAACGGAATAACGGCCCGCACATCCAGATCAACCGGAATATCTTCAAGGTTGACGGGAACATCAATCAATATCGGTACATCCAGCGACAGATGCACTGGGAGTTGCAAATCCTTTGGCAGCGCCAACGCCACCTGTGCATTATTCAAATTTCCCACACCCGGCAGTGTGATGTTAGCCGTCACATTCAGGTATACATTGTCAGTCAAAGTGACGATGGTATCTTTGTCCAGCAGAATGCTGTCATCAACAGTAATCGTTTTATCGGTAACATCAATACTGGTTCGTACTGGAATTGTCCAGTCGATGGTCGCATCATTGAGCCCCACAAAACTGCTGTGCAGCCCTTCAATCAATGGCTGGGCAATATTTGCTTTGATGTCAAAAATAGTCAGCAGCAGCACGGCCAGCACTACAACCAATATAATATTTACGATAAACGAAAAAATTACCATGAAACGCCAGAACCATTTGCCAACGGATCGCAGTGCGCGCATGGGGACTCCTTAACGGCATTGTAGACATTCCTCTTGGACAAACTATACACTACCCCGGCACTCGCCAGCAAATAGATTTCTAACCGGGTAAAAACACAGGGCATAGCTATAGCCATGCCCCGAATGCTAACGATGCGGTTTTTCGAAACCTGTTTAGCGGCCTACTTCACCATTTTCAACAGATGGTTCAGAGCTTCGTCTCGCGATTTGTGCAGCGAGAGACGGTCGCGGCGGCGCGTCAATTTGGCGATCATATTGCCAATTGCATCCAGCATGGTTGACCCGGTATAGACCGAGAGATGCGCCATGTTGGGATTAATGAAGAAACTGTTCCGCGCTGTATCCAGATAATTTGCGGGCAGCGCCAGACTCAACTCAGATGCATCCACCAGAACATAAATCGGCTCTCCTTTATCGAGGCCGATTTCGGTGTTGAGAACCATGTCTTCAGCAGCTACATCACCATACAACCGTAAACAGACGATATTCGGGTGCGGACTCGGCATAATTTCATGTGCCATGATGTGGTCTCTCTAAATTACAATCGCATTAACTGTTTCCAGTATATAGCAATTTTGCCCACATCCCCAATTGAGAATCTAGACAGCATACTCCCCGTGAGCCGATTCAAAGGAATGGCTGTAGGTATGTCGATGAAACTGCACAAACCGCATCGACAGATCACCCGCCAGATTGCTGTCCAGCCGTCGATTCAGGTCTTCAACACCTTCATGCAGTCGGTGCATCCGTTCCCGGTAGACATTGGTGATAAGGTTGAGTTGCTCAGCGAAAACCTCTATGGCCTCACTCACGTTCTCGATTTGCCGCACCGAATGCAGACCGACATTGAACTCCCCAAACTTCACATCTTTACGCAGCCGTGTCAGCAATACACCCTGCCGTCCGGTTGCTTCCAGCATCAATTGTTCAAAACTGGAGAACGATTGGGACTGATTCAGTGCATGGAGCGATTGGATAAAACCCAAACGATCATTGGACGACTGTTCCAGCAGCAGCGTTCCCATATCATTCAACAGCCGTACCAGCAGTGCCGCATCTTCCAACACCCGCAGCAAACTGCCATCCTCCAACACCTGATGATAAGTTGGAATGGGATGTACTTTTTCTACAATCACGCCAATGTAATACGCCAGTGTCGGCACAACCATGATTGTATTGGTGCTAATCCGTAAAAGATCATCCATCGAGAATGTCTGTTGATCGAGCAGATCATTGACACCCTGATACCGCCGGATTAACCCATCCACCAGTAATGGATGGCTCAGGCTATCCTGCAATACAGCAGTCAGATCAATGCAGGTTTCCATATTCGCCACTAACAACGGATGCAGCGCATACTCCAAATCCTGCATCGGATGACCTTCGACACCGATCCAGTGCCCCGGTGGTGTATCAAAATGCGATACATACTCCGTATTGAGCGTATTGCTGGGACGCTTATTCAAAAACTGATGTGCCAGTGCCAGATGTTTATCCGCGCTTAGGCTTTGCTCAAACGTCGAAATTTTTCGCATGAGCGGGATAAATGGGTCGAGCAGTTCGCGGGCGCTCTGACGACTGTCACCCTTTAGCCGTTGGATAGTAGCCTGATTAAAGGTATAAACCAGTTGACTGCGTGTGTTGAAAGTAGCGTCATTGGGTGAACGATGACCCAAACCAATCGCTAGATTATCCGAAACCACCTCGTACATCTGCGAAACATTGATAGGCACACTGTACGGTACCAGTTTCAACCACTCATCGTTATTCAACAGATCATCGAGTAAACCGCCTGTCAGCCGGATTAAACTCTCAATGCCCATCAACTGCAACCACTGTCCGGCGAATTGAGGGGTATTCAAAACCCATATACAGTAGCTTTTGTAGGACGATTCAGGCATATGTTGCAGGCTTTGCCGAACACCTTCAACGTTCAGTTTAAGTGCATACTCAAACCGGGTATTTTTCTGTTGTGCTGGTTTAGTCACAAGTTCACCTGTTTCTAACGGACTGGGGATTGGTAATGCTGATCGAGGTAGTTATGTGCGATGACGAACCCTTCATCTAGTGTAGATGAGTTATTCCCAATGCAATATAAAGATTTCTGAAAGGGATTTCGTAACGGAATTTCAAGTCCCGATAGCGTAGATTGTCGCGAGAGGTAATGCACACTGCGGTTCGCCGCCAGTGGCCCAACCAAACGAGCAATGAAAACTGTTAATGGATCATCGAAGTCAACCGCAATCTGGGCGAGTTGCCCATCACGCTTAAAACGCAGCATCAACCGCACGGTTGCCACGATAGCTTGGGGCAAATCACCGACTGTAATCCGTGCATGGTACGACTGCACCAGCAAACTCTTTCCCTGTCCGGTCGGGTCGAGTGCATTGAGTGCAGTGTGCATGGCGGGAAGGAATGTGTACGAATACTTATTGTCAATCCGATGATTGTATACAGGTTGGCTGGTCGTATTCGGCGCGCCATCGCTGATCCGTCGCTCAACCAATGTGATGAGTCCCAGATTCGGATAGCGGGTATCAAATGCCTGCAACACAGCATAAGTCTTATGGTCAGGCTTGAGGTGCGATACCCCTAACAAGGCTTCCAAACAATACACATCAACTGATTCACCGCCTGTAACTGCCGCATAGCCAGCATAATTCGGCAGAACGTACCACTCGGTTGGCAATCCTTGGTCACACAGATGCGATGTCACTTTTTCAAATGCGGCGGCCCATGAATTGACCATGCCTGAGCGGCTTTCGTTATAGTAAGAGAGCTTACAAAAACAATACCTTTACATTATTCATTTTGTCTACAACTAGCCGATCTGTCAACTAAACAATATAACAAATCAGTACATACTTCTTTAATGCAAGCCATACAATAACAGTATTGGAACGCTATGTTTCTGCAAAACAAAAAGAGCCGGGATGTACCCTTGTGGTACATACCAGCTCTTGTGAAGATTCGACCTCGGTTTTATCCTTCCAGCACACCCCAGACCTGCACAAAACCATCCCATCCGGCAACCACGATGAACCGTCCATCGCTGCTCATCTTGATAATGCTTGCCGCTGGATATTCATCTGCAATCTCAAATAGCTTTTCACCGCTGCTCACATCCCACAGCGAAAACTCGCCGCCGGAAGCAGCCAGCAAACGGCTGTCCGGGCTGAAAGCGACCATCTGAAAATAGCGATGAGATGGATTATCTTTGACGAAGACATGAACAACCTCGCCCGACTCAACATCGACCAGTTCAATCACACCGTTACTGACCGCCACCGCGATCTGTTTCCCATCAGGGCTGAATTCAATTTGCGGAATATACGACTCTTCCGGCAAATCCAGCAGTTCCCGTGTCTCCCCGGTTTCCAGATCAATGAGCATCACCAGTGTCTTGGCAGTCGCATCTTGTGGTCTGCTTTGCATCGAAACAGCCACCGATTGGCTGTCCGGGCTGAAAACTGCACTCCAGACACCCTTATTGAGATCATCCAGAATAATGCGGTCAAACACGGGCGTTCCACTGCTCACATCAAACAATTCTACGCTCGAATTAGTGCCCACTCCCACTAGCCATTTTCCATCTGGGCTGTAATCCAGGCTCGAAAAATTCCGGGCGTACAGGTTGCTATTCGCATCTTCCCCCGGTGGGATCAAATCAACTTCGCTTGTCTCACCATTCTCCAGATCAAGCAGGCGTAAACCCATATCAATTGAAACCGCATTGTACTGAAGCACGCCTTCTTCCCAACCGGAATAAGCGATGGTGCTGCCATCAGGACTGACATCGCTGTTCTGTCCAAGAAATGAACTGCCACCGGTTGCAAAGTGTTGGATTTCTTGCGCCGCCGCCAGATCGAAAATATGAAAATCGCCGCTGGCCGTCCGGGTAACGACCGTCAAATCATCCGGCAGCAGTTGCAAAACCTGTATGCTGCCTACAAACCCGTCAATGGTTCGCACCTCATCGCTGCTTGCAACATCCCAGATATGAACCTGCTCCCCGGAGCTGATCGCCGCGATTTTCTGTCCATCCGGGCTAAAGACGATGGAATTCACCCACCGGAGAAGTTTTTGAGTTGTGGATTTCGGCAAAAATACTTCCGCTTCCATATCCCACAAAAATAATCCCAGATTTCGGCTGGAGATTGCCAGCAGGTTTCCATCGGGGCTAAATTGCAACTGTGCGGGATTCAAGCTCAAACCACCAGCAGCAGGGATGTTGATCTCACCGAGTTTTTCGCCTGTTTTGCTGTCCCATAAAGTTGCCCCTGTATCATTCGGCAGTGCCAACCGACTGTCTACAGGATTGAACGCCACACCACTAACGTCGTTATCTTGCCCAGTATTTTGGAAAACGCGCTGTTGTTCGCCGCTTGCCGTATCCCAAACAATTGTCCCTCTGAATCCCGTGCCGTGAATTTGCGCCGCCGCCTGCGTACCGTCCGGGCTAAACGTTAGATAATTGACGCTGCCTTGCCCCTGTCCGAGCAGATTGATCATCTCACCGCGTTCAACATCCCACAGCCGTACAAAATAGTGGGTGTCTTCGGCTGTCGGACCCTCAGTTTCGCCTGTCAGCAGCAGTTTGCTATCCGGGCTAAACGTTAGATTATTGACCAGATAATCGCTGCTTAAAACCGACTTCAGTTCGCCTGTTTTTGCATCCCACAACCGGATGCTGTTGCGATCAGTCGCCGCCAGCAGGGTTCCATCAGGGCTGTAAGCCGTGGATGGCAAAAATCCCGAATCCGTTTGCAGCAGACGCGGTTCAGCCTCCGCATTGTCAGACTCATAAACCCAAACACCCTTCATCCCGCTAACCGCCAGTTGACTCCCATCAACCGACCATGCCAGATCACCGATATAGCCGTTCCCCATTTCACTGATTAATTGCAGTTGGCCTGCATTTTCGGGGGTAATCGGTTGCAGACCTTCTAAAACCTGCCCCAACGATTCAGGCTGCGAACGCTGTGGCCTGTTGACCACAACCACTAGACCACCGAGCACAATCAGTGCCAGCACCGCCGCCATCAGCGTCAATCCATAATGAGAACGGGATCGCCGTCTGGCATACCGTTCGTGTAGTGCAAATCCGCTCGAAGTTATCACTGTTGGTTCGATCATTTCATCTTCCTCGCTAATCCGTTGATAGAGTTCATGAGCGAAATCCGAACGGGGTTTTTCGCGCAGCTTGTGCAGAAAATCGTCCTCGCTCATGTCTCCTCCCATTGGTCGCGCAGTTTATGCACAACCCGGTGCAAAATCGTTCCGACGTTGGATTCGCTCAACCCGCTCAGTTCTGCAATCGCCCGGTTGGTCAGTTCTGCCCCGTATTTCAGCGCCACCAGTTCGCGCTCCCGTTCGCTCAACCCTTCCAGCAGGGTTCGCAGGCGGGCAAAATCACCGCGCTCCTGCACAGCCTTTTCCACATCCATCTCGTCCATCAAATGAGGCATCATCTCCAAAGAAGCCTCATCCCGTTGCCTGCGGAAATGATCGATTGCTACATGCCGTGCAATCGTAAACAACCATGTCGAGAATGCGCCCAGATCATGCGAATATTGTTCGCGGTTGCGCCATGCTTTAACAAACGTGGTCCCCGTCAAATCCTCGGCCAACGCGCTGTCGCCCATCCGGTAACGGAAAAAGTTGTACACACGCGGCATCTGTTCCCAGTACACCGCTTCCCAATCCGTCTCTTGGACGGTACTTTTGATTGCTTCGAAAATGCGTGGTTGAGCGTTCATCCTGACATGTTATACGCCGCAGGTGCAGAAAGTATCACAAATAAGATTCGACCTTGACATTTCAGACCAATTGTTCTAAAATTAAGGTTGACGATTGAAAACGGTGGAGACACATTTTTAGTGTCAAAATCTTCTCACTATTACAGGGTTTATCGCCCAAAGTACCGAACGCATGGCTATTTCGACTCTAAACTGTGTGGGTATAGACTCCCTCCTTGCGTGCGGGGAGGGCTGGGGTGGGATAAATTCATCTCCTCCACTTAATGCAGTCCCACCTTGTTACAAGAAACGCGCAGGGGATGACCCCATACCCTCGCTGTGAGAAATCCTCTCGAACCAATAACGATTGACCGTATAGCAAGTATTGCAGCAGCAGTCCAATCCAGAATCGCCGCAATACACCTATCACCATCTCCGCATCATTTATTTGCGCGCAAACCCGTTTCGCAATCGCAATCGCCGCAAATCTCGCAAACCCATCCCCTCTTTTCTGGAAACTGGAAACTCGTAACTGGCTGCCGAGAACGATGAACCTAGCACCTGGCACTTCGCACCTAGCACCAAATAACAGCGCCAGCGTCCCGCGTAGCCGCTGCACACCGCCAATACAGCGACAGCGGCGACAATCCCCGTCGTCCGCGCTGCACCCTACGGCGCTCCCCGTCCCAACCGCCGACACTGACATTTGCGACATGCCTCTCTCCCTCACTCCCGCCGACAACCCCTACGGCAATTGTGCATTTTGTGAATCTTTTGCACGTTTTGCACTTTTAGGTTTTTTACGCGTTACTCGTCACTATAAACAAAAACCCCTCTCCAATTTGGAGAGGGGCTAGGGGGATAAGGTGCTTTACAGCGTTGAGCTTACAGTCCAGCTTCCCGGCGCAGCGCGTCGGCCTTATCGGTCTTCTCCCACGGCACATCCAGATCGTGACGCCCAAAGTGTCCATAAGACGCCACCTGCTTGTAAATCGGACGGCGCAGTTTCAAATCACGGATGATTGCCGCCGGACGCATATCGAAATGCTGGGCAATCAACGCCGCGATCTGCTCATCAGGAATCACACCCGTGCCAAAGGTTTCAACCGCCAGCGAAGTCGGCTGTGCCACACCGATAGCATATGAAACCTGTACCTCAAATCGGGTTGCCAGACCAGCCGCCACCACGTTCTTGGCAACATAACGCGCCATGTAGGCTGCGCTGCGGTCAACCTTCGTCGGGTCTTTGCCGGAGAACGCACCACCACCATGTCGTGCCACACCGCCGTAAGTATCAACGATGATCTTACGCCCGGTCAGACCAGCATCGCCCAGCGGCCCGCCCGTCACAAAACGCCCGGTTGGGTTGATGAAAATACGGGTGTTATCATCCAGCAGTTCAGCCGGAACAACTGGCTTAATAATGTATTCAATCACCTGTGCGCGAATGTCTTCTTGGCTGATTTCCGGCGCGTGCTGTGTGGAAATCACGACGGTATCAATACGCTTCGGTTTTCCAAAAGCATATTCAACCGTGACCTGGCTCTTGGCATCCGGGCGCAGCCATTCCAGTTGACCGGACTTGCGGGCTTCGGCCAAACGCCGTGTCAGCTTGTGGGAAAGTGAAATCGTGAGGGGCATCAATTCCGGTGTTTCGTCGCAGGCAAAGCCGATCATCATACCCTGATCGCCTGCTCCGGTCGCCTCGATTTCGGCCTCGCTCATATGGCCTTCACGAGCCTCCAGCGCCTTGTCCACACCCTGAGCAATATCGGAAGACTGTTCCTTGATCGAAACAATCACACCACAGGTTTCGGCATCAAAACCGAACTTGCCGCGTGTATAGCCAATATCGCGGACGGTATCCCGCACCAGTTTATCAATATCGACGTAGGCGCTGGTTGTAATCTCGCCCATAACCAGCACCAACCCGGTCGTCGTGGCGCATTCACAGGCTACACGCGCATTAGCATCCTGCTCAAGAATAGCATCCAGCACTGCATCGGAAATCTGGTCACACATCTTATCCGGGTGGCCTTCGGAAACCGACTCCGACGTGAAAAAATAACGTGGCGAAGTCATGAAGGTTGTGTTACTCAACGGGGTTTGCTCCTTAATCGTGCCCATACGTGTCGTTCCTCCAGAACGAAAAAACGCCTCTCTGGAACAGAAGAGGCGTAGTTGACATGGGTTCATGAACGCTCATCTTCCAGAGATTAACCTCTGACGGAATTGGCACCGTCCCAACGCTTTGGGGGTTGCCGCGACTTCGCAGGGCCGTTTCCCTCTGTCGCTCTTGATGAGTGCGATTACAGCACTTTCATATTAGAAATCACTCTACCATAGATACGGCATGAATTCAACAACGGATATTAACCAATTCTAAGGAGATGCTCACCTTTCATCCAGCATTAAGGTAAATGTGATTAAATCCAAAATTGCGGTTCAAAACGTAAAGATATTCAAACCGCAAAAATCTATTGGGGTTTCGCTGCTGCATGGTCAGCAGTGAGCAGTCTTTTAAATTCTTCTTGCAAAGGAGAGCAATTGTGGGGAAGTATCGCTTCAGTAAAATAGTAGTGCTCATAGTACTGCTGGCGACAGCGCTGGTCTCCCCGATCCGCGCCCAGTCGGAAACACCTTCACTTAGTGTCACCGATCAGGTATCAGATGGATCGGTGGTTATTGCCAGTGTTTACAGCGAAGGATCAGGCTATGTGGTGATCCGCAACGATGGTGGTGGACGCGGCACACCCGGCCCTATTCTGGGTTTCACTCCTGTTGGCCCCGGTTGGAGCTACAATGTTTCGGTTGATCTGGCGCTGGATGTTGCCACGGCCACCCTGTATGCATCGCTCCATACCGATGACCCGAATGATGAAGGCAACACAGGTACATTCGACTTCGGCGAATTGGGTGGCACAGACTCGCCTGTAATCGTCGATGATGAGGCTCTCCAGGTGGCTTTCAAGGCACAGGTCATTGCAATGGACGATCAGTTCGTTGCAGAAGACAACACGGTAACCTTGAATGATGTTGTTACCGATGCTCCCGGTTGGTTGGTAATTCATGCCGACGCGGGCGGCACATTTGGTGCGGTACTCGGTCAGACTCAAGTTCGTTCAGGCCGAAACAGTAATGTGTCGGTCGAAATTGCCAGCGATGGTCGCACTACGGTCTTGTGGCCGATGCTTCACGTTGATACGGGTGAGGCTGGTGTTTATGAATTCGGCGCAGTCGAAGGTGCAGATGGCCCGGTGGTTGCTAATGGCGCAGTCGCTGCCCTGCCTGTCTGGACGGAACCGCACATTCGTATGAGCGACCAGATTGCTATCCCCGGCGATGGCAGCGAGGCTGCAAGCCCCGCAACCGTCGTGGTTGAATCTGTGCTTTCAGCCGGCCCCGGTTTCCTGGTCATCCATCAGGATGCAGGCGGCTCGTTCGGTGGTGTAGCAGGTTTTGCAGCAGTGGGTGATGGCCTCAATCAAGATGTTGAAGTCGTGCTTGATCAGGGTGATGTGACCGCTGTTCTGTGGCCGATGCTTCATGTTGATACCGGTGTCGAAGGCGAGTATGAGTTCGGCACAGTCGAAGGTGCAGATGGCCCGGTAATCGACTCAGTCGGTAATGTCGTGGCCTTCCCGATTAACGCCGCACCATCGCTCACCATGTCCACTCAGGAACTGGTTGATGGCACACTGACCATCAGCAGTGCCTTGATCGACGCGCCCGGTTGGATCGCCATTCACAGCAATAATGAAGGCGCACCCGGCCCGGTGATCACAACTTATCCGCTCTCGGCAGGTGTGAACAGCAATGTAGTCATTCCTGTTGATGCCGATGCAGCGGGCAGTCTGGTTTTCCCGATGCTCCACTACGATACCAACGAACCGGGTATCTATGAATTCGGCGCAGTTGAAGGTGCGGATGTACCCGTATTCTTGGCAGGTAACGTGGTTGTTGCGCCGCTTGGCTTGGGTGTGGAAGCCCTAACTGCCGAAACACTGCCGGATTGCTCGGTAACTGCTGCGGGACAAGGTGTCAACCGTCGCGGTGGCCCCGGCACAGATGCAGCCGTTGTTGGTACGCTGGGTGCAGGTGAAAGTGCTGTTGTAACCGGACAAGCGACCAGCGCTAGTGGTGCGGTCTGGTGGCAGCTTGAAGATGGTTCATGGGTGCGTGAAGATGTAGTGACCGCCTCGGATGCCGCCGCTTGTGCAAGCGTGCCCGCAGCCGATGGTACCTACACCCCATCCGCACCAGCCTCTACAGGTAGTGAACCGGCCTCTACACCAGAACCCGGTTCATAAGGCACTTTATGGGCAAATGTAGATTTTGCTCTTCCATCAACAAATAAAATAAGTGGTCGAGGGAACCCTCTCGACCACTTATCATTAGTGGATGAAATGTTTATCAGATGCCGAAGTTTCCCCGACTGCGACCCAAATGAGCGAGAAACTCATTACGAGTCGATTCGTTCTCCCGGAACGCCCCAATCATAGTGCTGGTGGTCATACTGGAGTCGTGTTTCTCGACGCCGCGCATCATCGCGCACATGTGTTTGCCCTCCACCACCACAGCTACCCCGCGAGGATCAAGGATTTCATTAATGAAGCCTGCCACCTGACGGGTCATCCGTTCCTGTACCTGTAGGCGGTGGGCGAACATATCTACAATGCGCGGAATTTTGGAAAGGCCGATGACCTTGCCGCGTGGGATATAAGCCACATGCGCATGTCCAATGAAGGGCAGCATATGGTGTTCGCACATGGACGAAAACTCAATGTCCCGTACAATCACCATGTCGTCATATTCAACATCGAATATGGCGTTGTTGATCAGTTTAGCTGGATCAACACGATAGCCATCCAGCATCTCTTCATACATCTTGGCAACCCGGTGGGGTGTGTTCAACAAACCTTCGCGGTTCGGGTCTTCACCAACGGCAGTCAGAATATCAGCCGTCGCCAATTCGATTTTCGGGCGATCAACTGGGGGAAGTCCCAATTCAAATATTTTCAGAAAATCCTCTGAACGCAATTTGAGTTCCATCTCGGTCTGCATAGCTTCCTCATCTTGCTGATAGTTACCGTTTTTTGAACCAGTCGTGTACATCGCGTCTACCTTTTGCTCGGATTACGTTCAGATCAGTAGTTGAAGTATACGGGGTTTTTAGCTGTACCCCGTCTAAATTCACCAGATACTAAAGGGATTTATATCTGGTGTTTAACAAGTGTGATTGCTGCCAGAACAATAGTCTTCTTCGCGATGTTGTTTGTTACAACAGGCCCTTCAAAACCCTGAGATTATCCTGAATTACGCTAAAAAATGTCTACTCGGATTGAACAGGCGGGGAAACGCAGGGCATAAGCCCTTCAGGATTCAGCGCAACGTGGTACAATCGCTCCGCTTGGGTAAGCTGTTAGCGATTCACGTTTAGCCCTTCGATACCTACCAGGCTACTGAAGCTAACCGTCGATTTCTGACTGCTAAAAGCCACAGGAGACTGTACATGAATCTGATTGATTATGGGCGCATTCTCTTACGTCGAGGGTGGATTATATTGCTGCTGGCAGCCCTCGCCGCAGGAGGTGCGTTTCTCATTAGCCGGGGACAGCCACAGGTATGGCGGGCCACTCAAAAAGTACTCATTCAACCGTCACGGAGCGATCTGGGCTTAACCGAATCCAGCCGTTTGCTGCTCAATAACCTGCGATCATATCTGGATAGCAGTTATATTGCTGCCGATGTGATCGAAAATCTTCGTATGGATATGACTCCCGAAACGCTAAAAGGTAAAGTGACCATTACGGCTGACCAGTTAAGTCTGATGATTCAGATCGACGCTGATCTGGAAGATGAGGCTCAGGCAGGACAGGTTGCGTTGGAATGGGGTAATCAACTGGTACGCTTCCGCGAAGAAGAAAACCAGAAAGTTTTGCGTCAGGATCAGGTAACAGCTCGGTTGCAAGACAATCCGGCAATTAGTTTGCTGGCACCCCGCCCTGCTATCAACGCACTGGCTGGTGGTGTACTGGGATTGTTGTTGGGCAGTGTGCTGATATTCGTGCTGGAGTATCTGGAAAGCAGCGTCATCCGTCGCCGTGAAGACCTGGAACGGGTGATGGATATTCCGGTGCTGGCGGGCATCCCGGACGATATAGGAGCATAGTAGAAATGACCAATACCCAACTTATTACCCTGACTGAACCGCGCTCGGAAGCGGCAGAAGCCTTCCGCTCCCTGCGTACCAATTTGATGTTCAGCAGCGTCGAAAACCCGATTCACACACTTGTGGTCACATCCACAGCCCAACCGGATGGCAAAAGCAGTTTGCTGGCGAATCTGGCAGTGACTCTGGCGCAGGGTGGGAACAAAACCATTCTGGTGGATTGTGACCTGCGCCGACCAATTCAGCATGAAATCTGGGGTATTAGTAACACGCGCGGTCTGACCACCATGATGTTGGACGAAACCGCCATGTCCAGCCCGCCGCTGGCAAACACCGAAGTGGACAACCTGCAAATTCTGCCCAGTGGGCCGCTTCCGCCCAATCCAGCCGACGTTCTCAGCAGCCAACGGATGAGCAACCTCATTGGAGTATTGAAAGCGCGGGCAAACTACGTGTTGTTCGATGCACCGCCTGTATTGGCCGCCACTGATGCCGCTTTGCTGGGTGCTAAACTGGATGGAATGCTGTTGGTGGTGCGTGCCGGGCATACCCGCCGCGATCATACTGCCCGCGCCAGACAGACTTTAGAACGTGTGCATGTTCGTATTGTTGGCGCTGTCCTGAGTAATGCCCCACGCGAGAATACAGGCGGATATTACGGGTAGCGATTTTTATGCCAACCCCAAATGATATTCGCGTTGACAGTTGGGAGTCTTTGAACGCTGAATTGTTCCAGGATTCCTGGCAGGCCGCATTGGGGCGCTGGCGTTCTCCCTATACCTATCGCGGTTTGGCAGATGTCGAGTATGATTTGAAAACCAGCCTTATTCGGTTGGGCGGCAATTATCATCGGTTGGAAGCGGTACTCCTGCGGAACTTCCGTAAGTATGCTCACCGTGATGCCAGCCCCGGTGATTCGCTCTGGAACTGGTTGGCGCTGGCGCAGCATCATGGCTTGCCAACACGACTTTTGGATTGGTCGTATTCACCGTTTGTAGCACTCCACTTCGCCACCATTGAACTGGAAAAGTACGACTGTGATGGTTTAATCTGGTGTGTGGATTATATTAAGGTAATTCAATGGCTGCCGCCCGTACTGCGGGAATTGCTCCAACAAGAAGTGGCTTTGGCTTTCAATGTGGACATGTTGAGCCGGGTTGCCAGCAGTTTTCAGGAATTGGACAGCTTATCATCAGACCCATTTGTGGTTTTCTTTGAGCCACCTTCACTGGATGACCGCATTATCAATCAGGCAGCTTTGTTCTCAATGATGTCTAGTCCAACCACTGTATTTGAGGATTGGCTGACTGATAAGCCAGAACTCTACCGACGAATTATTATTCCGGCGGGGTTAAAATGGGAAGTGCGCGATAAACTCGATCAGGTTATGGTAAATGAGCGTACACTTTTCCCCGGATTGGATGGACTTGGCAGTTACCTGAAACGTTATTACAGTCCGAGGCAACCCTGATGCCTAAAGATCAGCTACCACAAGACCCGGATTCGCTTGCCAGATGGGAACAACTGCCACAGAATAAACCATCGAAAGAAGCTTTACCTCCCGTTGCAGGTGGGATGTATTGGGTTTTTGGGCTGTTGATAGTTTTTTTGATTATCGTCATTCTCGGCCTGCTGCTCGGCCAACCGGCTTAAACATTCACGGAGCGAAACCACAACTATGAAGGGACTGATTCTGAGTGGCGGTAAAGGCACTCGCCTGTATCCGCTGACTTATACCAACGCCAAACAGCTCATCCCGGTCGCCAATAAGCCCGTTCTGGTACGGGTGATTGAGTCGATTCGTGATGCGGGGGTCGAAGAAATTGGCGTGGTCATCGGGCAAACGGGGCCGCAAATCCGCGAGGTCGTCGGGGATGGCAGCAAATGGGGCGTCAAAATCACCTACATTCCACAGGATAGCCCGGATGGACTGGCTCACGCGGTCAAGATTTCGCGCGATTTTCTGGGGGATGAACGCTTTGTGATGTTCCTGGGCGACAATGTGATACAGGGCGGCATTGGGGCACTCATCAGCGATTTCGCCCACAACGACTGGAACAGTCAGATTGTGCTGAAGGAAGTTGAAAATCCAACGGCTTACGGCGTCGCCAAACTGCGCGCTGATAACAGCATTGAGCATCTGATTGAGAAACCTGAAAATCCGCCGAGCAATTTGGCTCTGGTAGGAATTTACATGTTCGATCAGAATATCTGGGAGGCAGTCAATTCGATCAAGCCATCCGGGCGGGGCGAACTGGAAATCACCGATGCGATTCAGTGGCTGGTCAACGCTGGTTACCGTGTATTTCCGCATGTTCATAAAGGCTGGTGGATTGATACCGGCAAGCCAACGGATATGCTGGAAGCCAACAGCCTGGTACTAGAAGAACTGACTCCAACCATTTCCCCAGAGAGTATAATAGAGAATTCTGAAGTTGACCGCCGGGTAACGGTCGAACGTGGTGCACGCATTATCAACAGCATTGTGCGCGGCCCATCCATCATTGGCGAAGATACCGTGATTGAAAACAGCTATATTGGCCCATTCACCAGCATTTATCACCATGTTACGGTACAAAACTGCGAAATCGAACGCAGCATCGTACTGGAACACAGCACCATCAGCGATATTGGCACCCGGCTGCATGACAGCCTGATCGGGCGTAATGCCAGTGTGCGCCGGAATGATGAAAAACCCCGGTCACTGAGAATGAACATCGGCGACCACAGTAATCTATGGATTGTCTAAACCCATTTGTGGGGGTGCAAATGACTGCTCCCCCACCCCTCGTTCGTAAGCTACCTGTAAGGTCTGATCTGATACATAAAGAGACAACATGACACAACCAATTTCTACGCAACCGATTCAACTCATCGCTGTTGATCTGGATGGGACGCTGCTCAATAGCCAGCACCAGATGACCGAACGCACCGAAAAAGCCCTCAAAGCTGCAATTGCCAAAGGTATTCAAATTGTGCTGGCGACGGGCAAAACCTTTGCCTCCGGCTCGTGGATTGTCAAGCAGTTGAACCTGAAGACTCCCGGCATTTACAGTCAGGGAACTGTTACCTACAACAGCGATGGCAGCATCCGGGCACAGCAAATCCTGAGCCCACAAATCGCACGACAGGTCATCACCTTTGGTGAAGATCGCGGCTATCTTATGGCGGCTTATAGCAGTGGGCGCATTATGGTTCGTTCACGCCACGCGCGGATGGAAGAACTGACTACCCACTACCACGAACCGATGCCAGAAGTGGTAGGCTCCCTGCAAAATATGCTGGATGACCTGGCAATCAACAAGGTGTTGGCAGTCGCCCCCGGTGATGCCCGTCGGATAACAGCGCTGCGCTGGCAGCTTGGTATGCAAATCAACGGTTCGGCGCGGCTTCTACAAGCAGGCGTGGATGACATGCTAGAGGTGCTGCCCAAGAATACATCCAAAGGCACGGCGCTGAAAGCCCTCATCAAGGATATGGGCGTTCCAGCCGCGCAGGTGATGGCAATTGGTGATGCTGAAAATGATGTTGAAATGATCCAGTTGGCCGGAATGGGTGTGGCGATGGGTAATGCATCGGCTCATGTGAAAGAGTCGGCTAAGGTTGTGGTAGGCAGCAACGATCAGGATGGTGTGGCAGAGGCTATCGAGCGTTTTGTGCTGGACACCAAGCCAGAGCCCGAACCCGTTGCCGAGCCACAAACCACCATTGGTTAATCAAACGAGGTAAAAACCCCTATGAAAAATATTCTGGTCACAGGTGGCGCGGGCTTCATCGGCAGCGCATTCGTCCGCAGGATGGTGAGCAAACACCCGGAATACGCCATCGTCGTTTTCGACAAAATGACCTATGCCGGAAATACCGATAACCTGATTCCAGTCAGCAAGTCGCAAAATTTCCAACTGGTTCAGGGTGATATTGCTGACCGGGAAGCGGTTCGCAGCGCGTTCGAGTCTTATGGCATCGACACGGTGGTGAATTTTGCTGCCGAAACGCATGTTGATCGGAGCATTCTCTCGCCGGATGCTTTCATCTATTCCAACGTGGTCGGTGTCCACATTCTGCTGGAATCAGCGCAAAAACATGGGATTGAACGCTTTCTGCATGTTTCCACCGATGAAGTGTATGGGGATATTGAAGGCGATCATCTTTCGGTAGAAGATGACCCGTTCAAGCCCAACAGCCCTTACGCGGCCAGCAAAGCAGGCGGCGATCTGATGGTGCGGGCTTATCATGTGACACATGGGCTGAATACGGTGGTTACACGCGGGAGCAACACCTTTGGCCCGTACCAGTACCCCGAAAAGCTAATTCCCTTCTTCATCACCGAGGCGCTGGAAGATCGTCCTCTGCCGGTTTATGGAGATGGTTTGCAAATGCGCGACTGGCTGCACGTGGATGACCATGCGGGAGGCGTTGAAACCGTACTGCTCAAGGGCAAAGCGGGAGAAGCCTATAACATCGCGGGCGAAAATCAGGAGCACAATATTGATGTTATCCGGTTGATGCTCAAGCTGCTGAACAAGCCGGAAACCCTTATCAAGTATGTGCCTGACCGGGAAGGCCATGACCGCCGTTACGGGATGAAATGCGATAAGTTGAAGGCGCTCGGCTGGGAACGCGAGTACAACCAGTTTGAGCCAGCGGTAGAAAAAACCATTGCATGGTACAAGGAAAATGAGTGGTGGTGGCGCAAGATTAAAACGGGCGAGTACCTCGAATACTACAAGCAGCAGTATGCGGCGCGGCTGGCAGCGGCTTCGTCATAAACTGGCTACAAAGTATCTGAACATTGAGGGGACGGGCAAACTTGCTCGTCCCTTTTGTTTATCAGGTTAAAAGGCTGCCACAGCCGGGATAATCTCGTGGGCGAAGGTTTCCAGCGGGGCGATTTCATGCACATTCGGCATGTTGAAGATGGCGTGCTGGATGCCCACATCGGCTAATTCGCGGCACTTTTTGATGATGTCGGCAGCGGTCATCTGCCCCGGCGCGAGAACTGCGGTATCAAGGGTGGTGCGTTCAATTGTATTGAAGTCGCGCCCCAAATCATCACAGTGACGTTGTAAGGCTTCCAAACGACTTTTTACGGCGCTCAACCCCATACCCGTGAACAGATTACAGGCATCCCCATATTGGGCGACCAGACGCATGGTTTTCTGTTCTCCCATGCCGCCGATCAGGATTTTAGGATGCGCCGTGGAAAGGGGCAGGGGGACGCATAAGGTTTCGGCAAGTTGGTAATGCTGCCCATTGTAAGGGGCTACCTGGCCTGCCCACATTTGTTTGGTAATTTGCAGGGTTTCTTCCAGCCGTTCAAAACGTTCTTTCAGCGGCGGGAAGGGGACACCCAAACCTATTGCTTCGCGTTCGTTCCAGGCTGCACCGATTCCCAAGTAGGCACGCCCACCCGAAAGCACGTCCAGCGTTGAGACAGTTTTAGCCAGAATGCCGGGATAACGATAGATTACCCCGGTTACGAGTGTGCCTAGTTTGACGTTTTTAGTCAGACCCGCCAGATAGGAAAGGGTGCTGTAGGCTTCCAACATATCGTTTTCCGGCGGGCCTATGACGCTAATTTGGAAGAAATGATCCATCACCCACAGGCTGTAAAATCCGCCTTCATCGGCCACTTTAGCGATTTCGGCGAGTTTAGCCGCGATGCGTGACGAACCATCCGGCCACGTAAAATTGGGCACTTGTAATCCAATACGCATGGTTTTCCTCTGGTTTTGTAAGCGGTGAGCTGACTATAGCCAGAAATGGAAACCTGCACACTGGACAAATGGGTAGTTTGGATGCATCAAGACTCGAACTCTAATTCGGGCATCTTCTCGGCATACAGCCATCCTTCGAAAAACGCGGCTAAATCCTTACTGCTGACTTCCTGCGCTACTTGGATGAAACCTTCGGTCGTCGCGTTGCTGTATTTGAAGCAGTCATAATAGGCGCGCAGGATGTCGAAGAACGCGGCATCACCGACTTCCAACCGGAGGGCGTGTAGTGCCATCGCGCCGCGCACATACACCCCAGCGTTGAATAGGTCGCGCTGCTGCGGATTCGCGGGGGCGGCAAAACGCTGTGTTGCCAAGTTAGAATTGGCAATGAACAGGTAATAACCCTCAACTTCGTTCTGAAATGCTTCTGTTCCCCGTGTATGTTCCAACCAGAGCAAGCTGGCGTAAGTGGCAAATCCCTCATTCAGCCAAATATCTTTCCATCTGGAGAGGCTGACGCTGTTGCCAAACCATTGATGGGCTAGTTCATGAGCAATTACGGTTTCGGCACTGCTGCGCCCAACAGCGATACGATTCCCGAACAGCGAAATCGTCTGGGTTTCCAGCGCGAAGGGCAAGTCGGTATCGGCAACAACTACGCCGTAAGCCTCGAACGGATATGGGCCAAAAATCTCGTTGTAAAAGGCGATCATATCGGCAGTAGGGGCGAAGGCCTGGGTGGCGCTTTCGGCTATTCGGGATGGGAAGTAGTTACGAATGGGCAGTCCATTTGGGCCTTCGCCCGTCTGTACCACGAAATCACCGATGTTGACGGTGGCTAGATAGGTTGCCATCGGGTCGTTGGTTTGCCAAAGATAGGTGAGGGTTTCATCATCATTTTCGGTGATGGTTTGCAGCAGACCGTTCGCCGCGACAACGTAGTTACTGGGGACGGTGATTTCGAAAGTGAAGGTTGCTTTGTCGAGAGGGTGGTCATTGGCTGGAAACCACATGGACGCGCCGTTTGGTTCGCTGGCAACGTAGACGCCTTTGGTATGGCGAGTCCAGCCTCCGGCAAAGACATCATAAGCGCCGAATACGCCTTCGCCGGGAACCCCGCTGTAGGTGACAGTAATCTCGAAGGCTGTATCTTTTGTGAGAGATTCAGGTGGGGTGATGGTTAATTCACCTCCATCGCGTTCCCAATCGACTTCAGCGCCATCGAGGGTAATGGAGTCAATCTCAAAACCGCGAAAATCCAGATTAAATGCGGTCAAATTCTCGGTGGGGTTGGCTTCCAGCGTGACTGTGCCAGCAATTTGGTTCGTGGTATCGTCCCAGCTTAAGTCAATTGCGTAATGCTGGACATCGTATCCACCGTTGCCCAAATTCGGGAAATAGGGATCACCAATGCCATCCAAACCGGGGGTGATTTCCTGTGCATGAACCCCGCCAGCCAGTACCAAAACGATCACAAGTATCCATAAACGTCGCATAACGACCTCCCAAGTTATTGTAGGATAATACGCTTAACCACCGCTTGCCGTTCGGTAACGATTGAAAACAAGACTCACTCAGGTACAATGTTAGGCCGAAGTGTAACGGAAACAAAGGAGCGTTATGCAAATTCAACGACCACTCCCTCGACAAACACGCAGCCGAACGCCGATGATTGCCTGCGGTTGTTTAGCCGTGTTGGCCGGGGTTGGCATGGTGATTGTGGTAGCGGTGCTCTTGCTCCTGCCTGTGCTGCCGGGGTTAGCTTTGCAATTTTCCGGCTTTGAACCACAAGGCAATACCGAACAGGTTTTTGCTGATGTGCCGCCTGTTCCTCCGGTTGAGGTACAAAATCCGGTAAGCCCCACACAGGTAGTTTTGAATCTGGGGCAGTTTGGACAGCAGGAACTCCCACAAACGCTGGATTATACGGTGGCGGTGGGGAGCAGCGCGGCGGGTGGACAGTTGGCTACGGTCACGTTTACCGAAGCCGCATTGATGGATTTGTGCTATCAACGCAGCGATATTTGCTCGAATACGAATCCGCAATATCGCAACGCCCGTTTGGATTTACGTCCCGGCGGGGGAGTGGTGTATGCGGATGTGTTCATCCAGCAGTTTGGCATCTGGCAACCGGTTGGCGTGGTGATGCGGTTGGATGCCAGCAAGCGGCAGTTTGCGATTGCCGGGGTGGATGTGAATGGAACGCTTTATATGCTGCCTCCGAATGATATGAGTGTTCAGATTGGGGATATTGTTACCTCTGCAAATCAGGTGCTTCAGCAGTTGAGTTTGGAAGCGGGGGGCGGGCGGTATGCGCTATCTGAGGTGCAGATTGGGGACAGTTCGCTGACGTTGGTGCTCAGGTGAGGGAGTAACGAGTACAAAGTACTGAGTACTGAGTACGGGGTACTGAGTAAAAAAGTGATGAGTAACGAGGTATGAGGTATGAGTAAAAGGTGGCTCTAGGTTCCGTATTTCCAAGTCTGAGCAGAAATATATGAAGTAATAGGATTCAAAATGTGCAATTTTTGCACAATTGCCGTAGAGGTTGTCGGCGGGAGTGAGGGAGCGAGGCATGTCGCAAATGTCATTGTCGGCGGATGAGACGGGGAGTGTATGAGTTTTCTAGTATAGCTCCCAAAATAAGTTCCTAACATCGTGACTGATTGCTGAACTCGAAGCTCAACGATCACGAGAACTACCCGGTTACGATGTCGGTAAGCAGTTTAAGGAGATGTATGAGAAAAGTCATACAGGGAGCGCCGTAGTATGCAGCGGCTGTAAGGGAGTGAGCCGCCGCGTTGGCGGGATTGTCATTGTGCAGCGGGAACAGGGGAAGTTGGCGCTGTCTGGTGGTGCTAGGTGCATCGTTCTCGGTTACCAGTTACGAGTTGCCAGTTTCCAGAAAATACGGGGAAGATTCGCAAGATTCTTCAAATTCGTCAGATTCGCACGTGGATTTTGTGAATCTTTGTGCCGGATTGTCGTCGGTGTCGTCGTCTTTGTCGGGATGGGTTTGTCGGACAAAAGTATTGCGGCGATTCGGGATTGGTCTGCCGCTGCAATACTCGCTGTTTAGCGGTTAGCTTTTAGTGGTTAGGAAGTACACAACCGCCTCATTCATAAACACAGGATAGCAGATTTGGAATGAAAAAGGGTGACCATTTGGTACTTTTTTCGAAGGGAATCCACCAACCATTTTGAGCGAAAAAGATTGTTAAGTGGGTTGGAAAGTTGTGTGCATAAGGTTTCAGACCTAAAAATTGCAAAATCGGGCCGCGTTTATTTCAATGTTGTGGCTGCTCGATTAGGGTGATAATCAGTCAGGTGGAAAGCGATGGCAAAACTGGCGGCGGCAAAGTGGAGCGCGATTAAAGCCGAGATGCGAGAAGTGCTGGTTGAAATGGCGCGCCGGGGGCAGATCGTTACTTATTCGGAACTGTGTGCTTTATTGAAAACGGCTTATATTCATTATCACTCGCCGATGCTGGTCAAACTACTGACGGAAATTGGTACAGCGGAAGCGGCAGCAGGGCGACCGATGCTGCCTGCGTTGGTGGTGGCGAAGGGGTCACGAATGCCGGGGCCGGGGTTCTTCAAGATTGACAGCGGTGAGGAAATTGCTGATCCACAAGCGTACTGGCAGGAACAGCTTGACAAGGTTTTTGAATACTGGAATGGGAGGTAATCATGAGTGCAAGCAAATATCGATATACACAAGAAAAGTGGAATGAAATTAAAGAAGAAATCCGTGCAATTTTGATTGAGAAAGCAAAAGAGCGTGGAATGATTACTTATTCTGATTTAGTGTCAGAATTAGAGACAGTCTCATTCGAGCCTAATTCACTTGCCCTATTTTCTTTGCTAGGTGAAATTTCTACCGACGAAGACAAATTGAATCGTGGAATGCTTAGTGTAATCGTAGTTCATAAAGCTGGTGATATGCAACCGGGCAAAGGTTTCTTCGAACTTGCAAAAAGTCTAAACCGTGACACAGGCGATATTCTTAAATGCTGGGTAGATGAGTTTAAGAAAGTACACGCTTACTGGAGCAATTTAGATTAAACATCACAGAAAGGTAATTTCCCCTAATGCGAATACTCATTACAGGGGCAGCGGGGCGGTTGGGCGGCAAGTTGGTCGAGGTGCTGACGGCGCGCGGCCATGCAGTTACGGGCGCGGACATTGTTGGCGAGAACGTGGTCAAGGTCGATATTGGGGACTTCGCGGCTACAAAGGCGCTGGCGGCTGATTTGAAGCCGGATCTTATTCTGCATCCAGCGGCATGGACAGATGTGGACGGCTGCGCGCGCGAACCGGAGAAGGCGATTCAGATCAACGGGTTTGGGGCACAGAATGTAGCACTGGCGGCGGCGCATGTTGGGGCGGCGATTTTGCACGTCAGCAGCAATGAAGTATTTGATGGGCAACCCGCGAAACCCTATCACGAGTATGATGTGACCAATCCTGTTAATCCGTATGGCTACAGCAAGTGGGTTGGGGAACGGGCGGTGGTGAACGTTAATCCGCAGCATTATATCGTGCGGACATCGTGGTTATTTGCACATGGCGGCAAAAATTTCATTCAGGCGATTTTGAGCGCGGCACAGGCGGGCAAAAAACTGCGAGTGGTGACGGATGAAGTGGCGAATCCGACCTATAACGATGATCTGGCCGAAGCAATTGCCAAGCTGATCGAAACCGGACGGTATGGGATTTATCATCTGGTGAACGAGGGGGCTTGTTCACGGTATGAGTTCGCGCGGTATTTTCTGGATAAAGCGGGATACAAAGACACACCTGCGGAAAAGATCACCAGCACGGAATGGCCGCGTCCATCGCTGCCGCCCGCTTACAGCAGTTTGAGCAATCTGGCGGCGCGGAGTTTGGGGATTACGCTGCGGCATTGGCAGGA
>JAIOHM010000112.1 GCA_019912965.1 Anaerolineae bacterium | reverse complement strand
ACCCCTCCCCGCACGCGAGGAGGGGAGTTTATACCCCGTTGATTCCGACTCGAAAAATGGCTTTGTGTTAAAAGCATCCCGATTTATTGGATACTCAATCTGCCTGAACAACAGCTAGAGGTTTACAGCCAGCCCAAGGACGCGGATTATCAAACACGTGCCATTTATGGGGCAGCAGACAGTGTGGCAGTGGTGATTGATGGACAGGAAGTCGGGCAGTTGGTGGTGGGTGAACTCCTCGAATAAAGCTAGTCGTTTAGATCGTCGCCAAAAATGCGGTACTGAATAGCGACACCAATAACACCGATCAGCAACCAAATTACCGTCATGAGGATGGGATTGCCGCGCCGTTCGAGCACGGAGATGGTTGGTATCAGTAGTCCTGCCCCGTAGATGATGGAACTTGCACCATTGAAGGCTGTGCCGATTACAATCATCCATTTATTGAGGCCGTAAGCGATTACCGCGCCAATCAGCACACCAATCAGGATAATTATCGGGATCAAAGCACCTTCAAGATTTAGGGCGAGTATCAGGGCAGAAGCGACATTCGCGCCAAACAACCCGCCCGCCAACATAACACCCAAAACATACAGGCCATACATAATGGCTGCACCTATCAAACCCGCACCGAGACCAACCAACAGCACGGTCAGTTCGGCGCGCCCAGCGACTAAGGCTGTTCCAACTGCATAGCCGAGCAGGAAACCCAAAACCACCAGCACCACGCGGAAAACCGCGTAACCATAAAAGCAGCTCACCAAGCCAATGGCGATGGATACCAAACCTATGATGATTACAGAAGTTCCGGTCATAGTGATTTTCCTCCTTTATCATCAGGTCTTTATTTCACACCGAAAGAGTTAAAAACAGGTTAGAATCAACTGGTTTTGCAGGCATTCCGAGTGAATGCGATAATTCAGGCAGTTTTCGATTACTTACAAATAAAGGCCGCACTATGCCAGAGCCAAAAGAACGCAAAGAACAATTCGTCACCTCATCCGATATTCCACTGAAGCGGTTGTATACGCCGGAAGATATTCCGCTGGATTATGCCGGAGATTTGGGTGAGCCGGGTGAGTATCCATTCACGCGCGGGGTGCAACCGACGATGTACCGGGGGAGGTTGTGGACGATGCGGCAATATGCGGGATATGCCAGCGCCGAAGAATCCAATGCGCGGTATCGTTACCTGCTGGAACAGGGACAGACCGGGCTTTCGGTAGCTTTCGATCTGCCAACACAAATCGGTTATGACGCTGATGATGTGATGGCGTTGGGCGAAGTGGGTAAAGTGGGCGTGAGCATCAGCAGCGTTCATGATATGGCGCGGTTGTTCGAGGCTATTCCGCTGGATAAAGTCTCGACCAGTATGACGATTAATGCCCCAGCGACGATTCTGCTGGCGATGTATATCGCAGTGGGCAAGCGGCAGGGGGTTGAGCCGAAAAATCTGCGCGGAACGGTGCAGAACGATATTTTGAAAGAATATATCGCACGCGGCACTTACATCTTCCCCCCTACTCCATCAATGCGGTTGATTACCAATCTGTTTGATTATTGCAAAACGGAAGTGCCACAGTGGAATACGATCAGCATCAGTGGCTACCATGTGCGCGAGGCGGGATGTACAGCGGTGCAGGAAGTGGCGTTCACGCTGGCAAACGGGATTGCTTATGTGCAGGCGGCGATTGAGTCCGGGCTGGATGTGGATGACTTCGCACCACAGCTTTCGTTTTTTTTCAACGCACACAACCAATTTTTAGAAGAGGTCGCCAAGTTCCGGGCGGCGCGAAAACTTTGGGCGCAGATTATGAAGGAACGATTCGGCGCAAAGAATCCGCGTTCGTGGCAGTTGAAGTTTCATACACAGACAGGGGGCAGCACACTCACCGCGCAACAACCCGAAAACAACATTGTCCGGGTGGCGCTGCAAGCCCTTGCGGCAGTTATGGGCGGGACACAATCGCTGCATACCAACAGCATGGACGAGGCGCTGGCACTGCCAACACAAAAGGCAGTTCAGGTGGCGCTGCGAACCCAGCAAATTATTGCTCATGAAACAGGCGTGGCCGATACGGTTGATCCTCTGGCGGGCAGCTACGCTATCGAAAGCCTGACGGATGAAATTGTGAAGCGGGCGCAGGATTACATCAACAAAATCGACGCTATGGGCGGGGCACTGGCAGCGATTGAAAACGGGTTCGTCAATAACGAGATTCAGGACGCGGCTTACAGCTATCAGAAGGCGATTGAAAGCGGCGAACAGGTAATTGTGGGCATGAATCAGTTCGTCGTCAAAGAAGATGCACAGACGGATTTGCTGCGAGTTGATCCGGCGATTGAGGCGGCACAACGGCAGAAATTAGCTGATCTGCGGACGCGGCGAGATAACGCGAAAGTGGCGGAACTGCGCGGGCAATTGGAGACGGCAGCGCGGGGTAAGGATAATCTGATGTCGCTGTTCGTGACGTGTGTGGAAAATGATGTGACATTGGGCGAGATTTGTCATACGCTGCGGGGCGTGTTCGGGGAGTATCGTCCGAACGTGAGTATTTAGTCTCATAGGGGATAGATCAGCAGTATCCAAACTGGTGAAATAGAAATATGGTATCTTGCGAAAGGACGCAAGCATGAGTTTCGTTTTTGAGGGGAGACCTTGTGACTCGCCCTTCGTTGAATCGATCTGGCGCACCCAGAGTCAGCAGGCTGGCTCTTTCATGTCTTCGGCTGATATTCACTGCGGAATCGTTTTGTCGAAATACAATGGCAAAACTACAGTCACAGTACGAGGGCCGGAAACCAAAGCAACGCCCGCTGCTTTTCCCGCTGATGTTGAGTTTTTGGGGATCGTGTTTAAGCTGGGAACCTTTATGCCACATTTGCCAGCGAAAATGGTTATGGATCGACATGATCTGACGCTGCCTGAAGCCAATAGTAAATCCTTCTGGCTTCATGGGGAGGCATGGCAATTTCCGAATTATGAAAATGCCGACACCTTTGTCGAACGGCTGGTTCGTGAAGGTTTGCTGGTTCATGAGCCTGTTGTGGATGCTGTGTTACAGGGGCATCCACAAGATTTGTCGGTACGCTCTATACAGTACCGTTTCCTGAACGCCACCGGATTAACCCAAAGCACTATTCGCCAAATTGAACGCGCCCAACAAGCAGCGGCTTTGCTAAAACAGGGTACTTCAATTCTCAATACGGTGTACGAGGCGGGGTATTTCGATCAGGCGCACCTGACACGATCATTAAAGCGTTTTATGGGGCAAACACCTGCTCAAATTGCAGAATCAAGCCAATCAGAATAGCTGCGTTTTTATACAATACACGGCCCTTTGGTTTATTTATACTGTCTACGTTGATACATAACCAAAGGAGCTATTCTCATGCGGAAGATAATCGTATCCACCATGGTGACCTTGAACGGCGTTATGGAGAATCCACACCTATGGTCTTTCGATTACATGAACGACGAGCTCATGAAATATGCTTATGACCAACTGTTTGCGTCAGACGCGCTCATCATGGGACGGGTGACGTATGAGGGATTTGCAGAAGCATGGTCATCCCGCGCGGGGGCGGATGCTTATGCTGATCGCATAAACGGTCTGCCTAAGTATGTGGCTTCGCGGACTTTAAAAACACCGCTGATCTGGAATTCAAACCTGATCGAAGGGGATATGGCGGCAACGGTCACAAAACTTAAGCAGCAGCCCGGACAAGACATTCTGCAATATGGATGCGGCGAACTGACACATAGCCTGATGCGGCACGGGTTGATTGATGAAGTGCGCCTGTTGGTGTATCCGGTTGCGGTGGGAGAGGGCGGGCACATCTTTGAAAAGATCGGCAAAGCACCTATGAAACTTTTGGAGACAAAAAGTTTCGGTTCGGGTGTTGTTGCGCTGCACTACCAACCCACTCAACCTGAATAAGTAGACCCTGTATTCTGGCAACGAGAAGGTGTGTTTATGGCAGCAATTGTGAACAAAGACGAACTGCCGTCCAACAGTACTTCACGGCAGTTTGAGGGGTATCTGCATGATGCAGTGAACGCTTCCTTTTTCTGGAACAATACCCCACCGGGGCGAGGTCCATCATTACACAGACACCCGTATGAGGAGGTTTTCCTTGTGCAGGAGGGGAAACTCACATTTACGGTTGGCGATTCGACCATTGAGGCAACCAGCGGTCAGATTGTGATTGTTCCGCCTGATGTGCCGCATAAATTTGTCAATTCTGATTCTAAGCCGACCAGCCATATCGATATTCATGTAAGCCCACGCATGATTACTACATGGTTAGAGGAATGATCGCCCTCGTTTTGTGAGTTTTCCGTATTTTGATTTTCACCACTCCCTTTAGTCGTTTACCCATGTGATGCCATGTTGGGCAGCGATGCGGTCTTTGTCTTCTTTAGAAGTCGCTGTGTGGTATTCGCCGAGAAATTCTTCGAGGCCAGCGGGAGTGGTGATCATCAAGACGGTGGCTGTACAGCTGGTTACATCCCATGAATGAGGAATGCCACGTGGGAGAAAGACAAATGAACGGGAACCAGTTTCAAAAACCTCGCCGCCGATTTTGACTGTTATTGACCCTTCGACCACACAAAAATATTCGTCATCCCGGCTGTGGATATGCTCTATTTTGCGCTTTTGAGCCGCGTGATTTGCGCCAAGTGATGATCGTCGTGCTCCGCGACGAAGTACACATGATCGATAAGGCGCATGGGCTGCTGCAAGCGAGGATGGAGCGCGGTTCGCAATATGGTGGATGCGTCAAGGGAATCGAGGCGGGCGAGAAAGTTCATCCGTTCACGGCGGAAAAATGACAGAATATTTTCAAGCGGAGTGGCGTTGTGGTTCGCATCGTAGGTTTTGCGGTTGTTGAGATCGGCGACGCGCAGGGTTTTGACCCCATTGAGAAAATCGTCCAATCGGCCTACCCATAGGGCTTCCATATCCCACAGATGTCCGGCGTTTTCCTGAAGCGACCATTCATCCCCTGTGCGGCGAGTCCGTATTTCCGGCGATAATCCAGCGACGAGTTCTTCCAAACGGGCAGGCGTGCCGCGCAGACGTTCGAGGATGTTGGGGTACATCCAAGCGGGGAGATCAAAATTAAACTGGCGTTCAAACCACGGGAATTCGAGTATTATGGACATGTGAACTCCGTCCCACTCTCGACTTGACTACTCGACTTTAGGATGAAACCGGACAGCATTGTAAGTCCAATAGGAGCCAAATACCTTATGAGTGACGAAAAGCAGTCCAAACTGGAACAGTTTATCGCGCGGGTGGTGCAGCGGCCTTTGCCGAGTAACCCGATGGCGCGGGTGCGGACATTGGCGAAAGAACTGGCCGAGGGGGCAGCACATGGGGTCTGGCCAGCAGATTTAAATGGCTTCCGCGGAGCCATCAATGATGAGGAAGTTCAGCAATATTTCGCACGGCGGTGGGATGGCGTGAGTCCTCATCTGGGTCTGCTGGTCATGAACGATTATTTGCGATGGGAAGGGAATACCACATTCATCACGAAGGCGGCGTTTGAGTTGTTGGAAGAGGCCGAACCCGCGAACATTTTTATTTCGTACAAACGCAGCGAGAGCAGCGCGTTCGCATTATTGGTGCTGGCGCGGTTGAAAATGGCGGGATTAGAACCGTTTCTTGATCTGGCGCTGGTTCCCGGTGAGGATTGGGAATCAGGACTTCGAGAACGAATCCGTAAATATGATTATCTGGTGGCGATTCTGGGAAAAGATACGCTGCGGTCGGAGGTTTGCGGGAAAGAAATTCAGTGGGCACTGGAGGCGGGCGTCAAGATTATTCCGGTGTGGCACAACGGGTTTGTGTATAACTCAGCGGATTGGACGCTGCCTGTGGAAGTGGAGACGGCGCTGCAAAAGACGCATACAATCCGGGTGATTGAGGAAAGCGCGCTGGGGTATAACAATGCAATTGTGGAACTGTTGAATCGGTTCGGGCTGACGCCGTAGGGTGTGAACCGCCAAAAGAGAAGAGAAGAAGAGAAGAGATTGAACCCCAGTCCCACAAGCGGAAGCAATTGCGGAAATTGAGGCATGTTTGAAAGCAAACAGCGCCTAACGATTGCCGCCCGCAAGTTGGGCCGCAGCAGGTGAACGGCGGAGTGTCGTCATTGCCCAAACACCAATTACAGGGCCAAGCGCCAACAAGGCGAATGCCCATTCCCAACCAACAATACGTTCGATGGTCGGAATCAGGCGAATGGTGACCAGCGTCAGCAAAAAGCCCATGCTGGTTTGCAGTGTAAGAGCAGTACCGAGGTAGCTTCGGTCGCAGAGTTCGCTGATACAGGCTGAAAATTGGGCTGAGTCAGCGATTACTGCCATGCCCCAGATTAAGCAAATGATCGTTAAAAGCAGCGGACTGCCTCCATAAAGCCGCCCCACCAACAGCGCACAGATTCCGCTTACGAGCAGCGATACTATTGTGATTGTAGTTCGTCCCAAACGATCAGCATATTTTCCAGCGACAATGCTGCTTAAAAACCCACTGCCAATTACGCCAAAGGCCACCAAACTCGCCCATTGGGAGGCTAAACCGGTAATCTGAAAACTGGATGCCAGAAAAACGGGTATCCATGACCACATGGCATACAGTTCCCACATATGACCCAAGTAGCCAAGATTTGCCAAACGCAGCCCACGATCCCGAAAGATTTGCCCCGCATATTTCCAGTTGAAAGGGGGTGAAGGGGTGCGATAAGGGCCTTCGTGAATAAAAAACAGGGCGATTAATGCTCCCAAAACGGCCAGCCCTGAGGCCAAGAACAAAACCTGTCGCCAATCCCCTACTCCACCAAATACGTTGAGCAAATGCGGGGCGGCTGAACCTAGCGTGAGTGCTCCGACTAAAATACCGATTCCAAGTCCACGATCTGCTTTCGTCCACGTCGCCATGATTTTCATACCAACCGGGTAAACCCCAGCCAGAAAAAATCCAGTCAAAAAGCGGAGCATCAGCGCGACTCCCAAGTCATTCGCCAAAACAGGAATCAAGGCAGTAGCAGCTCCTGCCAACAACGCAGAAATGGCAAACAAGCGTGAAGTGGCAACTCGATCTGATAAGTTCAACCATGTGGAAGCCAATGCACCAACCACAAAACCAATTTGTACAGACATCGTGAGCCAAGCACGTCCAGCTTCGTCCAGACTCCAAGCGGCGGTCAGGGCGGATACAACGGCTGAAGCTGAAAACCAAACGCCCATCGCTAAAAGTTCAGCAACAGCAATGTAAGCCATCATGCGCGGTTTATGATTTAGCGCGGTTTCTATCATTGGGGCACTCCAATCAGAAGAGAACTCCCATTATACAAATGCGCCTTTGACACACCCACATCCAACTATCGATTGATGACATGCTGATAAAATTTCGTGTATATTTGTGATAATTGGCACAAAGCAGATGAGACGGGGATGCAAAGATGCGGATTCTGCTAATTGGATTCGGGTCGCGCGGGGATGTTCAGCCGTTGGTAGCGCTAGGCAAGGGATTACGGCAGGCAGGATATGAAGTGGCTATTGCCGCCGGGATTAATTTCCAGCAATGGATCGAAAGCGAGGGTTTTGGATTCGAGCCATTTCATGTCGATGTTGAAGCCTATATGCAAACTGATCTCGGCAAAGAATGGCTGGGGGAGAGCAGCCATAATCCGCGTGTTGAACTGCAAAATATGAAACGGATGGCTGATTTAATCGCCGAACCGGTGGCGGATGATCTGCTGCGGATGGTGGATACCGCCGATGTTTTCATTGATGGGTTGATAACGATTGAGCCGATTGCAACGCTGACACGGGTGCGCGGCAAACAGCATATTTTGGGAATGCTTTCGCCCCTTGCGCCAACCCGCAGCGGGGCGGCGGGTATGCAGTCTTTGCTGCCGCGTTCGGAAATTTTCATCAACCGCTGGTGGGGGTATTTCATTGAGTCGATGTTGTTCAAGGTGATGGAAGGGCCATCGAACAGCCTGCGAAAGCGTTTGAATCTGTCGCCAGCGACCCGCAGTGAATTCCTGCGGGCCGCAAACCAGACGCCGACACTGCTCGGCATTAGTCCACTGGTCACGCCACCGCCTGCCGATTGGGGCAACCATATTCATGTGACGGGTTATTGGTTTGCGAATGGAAATGCGGATTGGCAGCCTTCGCCCGCTTTAAAGACCTTTCTGGATGCGGGCGATCCGCCTGTGTATATCGGGTTTGGGAGCATGTCTACGCGCGATCCGCAAGGTACAACACAACTTATGATTGAGGCGCTGAAAAAGAGCAAACAGCGGGGCGTCATCCACAGCGGGTGGGCGGGTTTACATGCGGAAGATTTGCCGCCAGAAATTTTCCTGCTGGATTATGCACCGCATGAGTGGTTGTTCCCGCGTATGAAAGCGGTGGTGCATCATGGCGGAGCAGGTACAACAGGGGCAGCATTACGGGCAGGTGTGCCGAGTGCAATCGTGGCGCATATGGGCGACCAACCGTATTGGGGACGGCGGGTACATGAATTGGGTGCAGGCGCTCCGTTTGTGCGGCGTCATGAACTGACCGTTGATCGCTTGGCAGACACCATTCGTTTTATAACAACCGATACCACTGTGCAAAAAAATGCGGCAGCAGTGGGCGAACGTATTCGCAGTGAAGATGGTATTGGCAACGCCGTGCGGGCAATCGGGCAAATTCTCGACAAAGGGTAAAACGCATTCCAGCCCTATCTGTGGGATACGTAGATCAGCGCGCAACTTTTGCGTTCGATTTGCGTATCCCATCTGGGGGGATTGTATCTTACCGATGTGTGGGAGGAGGCAGATATGGTGCGGAGACAGGAACGGCTGATTGCTACACTGTTGGTTTGGATTGCAACATTGTTTGCACTATTGGCCGTATTGGAGCGATTTACACGCCCGATTCTGGATATCCAAAACAACTGGTACTATGTTTCATCTGTAGTGACTAGCCAAAACCCCGAAGAAGCCAACCAAGCCATCAACAGCATCCAAGAGATCAGCAACAATATTTATTTTCAAACCCAACAATTCGCAAATTCTGAACTGCTCACCTATTCACCGGCTGTCCTTGTCGTTGGGGCTGCCTTGCTGATCGCGGCTACTTTAAGTACGATGTTCATCTGGCGGTCGGTGATTGTGCCCAACATGGAGACTGCCAGCGATAGTGCCGCACTTGGAAAGATCAAAGCACGTGGTTCTCGACTACGCGAGTTACCTTTCGGGGATGAAGACGAGGACATCAGTGACCTTGAGCCATCGGCGTCCCGTAATGGCAAGTAGGCAGGAACAGCTATGAAACAGCGTGATCGTCAACTGGCGACTTTGGTTATCTGGGGCATTTTTCTCATTCTGCTGGTGATTATTACCGACCGGATGCTGATGGTTCGGGCAGATTTTCTGGGCATTTGGCCGCAGCCAAGCGGCTTTCCTACCGCTCAAGATATTGAGCAAATCAATCAGACCGCCCAAACCGCGCTAGAAAATAGCAAAACAATTTTGCCGCTTGTCGAGCAATCTATCCGTGAACAACTTGCCGTTCGTGTGCCGATTGGGGCTATTTTGTCCCTGATTCTGATTGCCTCGGCGACGATCAGCACGTATTTTGTGTGGCGCAACGCGGGGTTAGAAGCTGATCTGGCTTATAAACTGGTGAACGCAGAAAAGGCAAAACGCCGAAGCCGCATCGAACAATTTATGGACGAATTAGCTCCGGACGAATTGGTTGAACTCCGCACCCGGCTGACTACTGAGGAAAGCGACGAGGCTCAATCGCTGGGCGATTTGATGAGCGATCAACAGCAGAAAGCGAAGTGATTAGCGCCAGAATTTTGCATCCAGATAGGTGGAGTCCAAGTCGTGGACGGTTTGGAGAGCAACCCGAATGGCGTTTTCTTCCGCAATTTTTTTCTTTTCTTCGTCAATGTCCTCGGCTTGAACCCGTTCAGCGATTACCGCGCAGATGCAGGCAGTCGCCAAACCATAGACACTGCCCATCTTAAACAGAGTTCCAGCTTCCATCTCAAAGTTGATGATGTTGAGATGTTGATACTGGGTGGCGATGTCTTGCAGCCACGGTTGCAGGTGTTTGTTAAACGAGGTGTCGCTGCGCCCCTGCCCTTCATAAAAAGAGTCGACGGAAGCGGTCAGGCCGATATGCCACTCAACGCCGAGTTTTTGGGCGGTCTCGACCAATGCAACAGTGAGGAAGGGATTGGCGGCGGCTGGATATTCTTTGGGGGCGATGTCATCCGCCGCACCCTGACGGCAAAGCGCCGCGCGGGAAATCACCACACTACCTGCATGAACATCGGGTTGAATTGAGCCAGTTGTACCGACACGGATAATTTGCCGGATGCCGACGGCTGCCAATTCGTTGACGACGATACTGAGCGAGGGCGCACCCATGCCACTGGTGGCAGAAAGGACACGCTTGCCATCCGGGAAACGGGCGATATAGCTGTTCAGACCACGCACGGTAGACAGTTCGCGTTCGCATTCCAAGTATTTATTCTGGGCAGGGTCTTGGGCACGTCCGGCAATTTTAGCTGCTCGTTCCGGGTCGCCCGATAGCAGTGCAATTTCAACGCCATCGAGATCATCCGCACCAAAACCAATGTGATATTTTTTCTCGCCTGCCATGATTACCTCCTGTGATAGACCGTTGATTATAACAACCAACGGCGAAACCATCAGGGCATGGTCAGGGTGTTATCCCGCTCGGTCAGAAATTCCAGCGCTTCATTCAACGTGGCAGCCATGCGAAAATTCGACATGGTGAACTGTACCAGCAAGCCAGTGACAAAACGCAATGCCGGACTGGAGACGATAATCAACGTCCACCCCATGCCGGGAAAACCCTGACGTGGGGCAAATTTACTGAGTTTCGTGAGGGGCGGCCATTTTTCAACATCCAGCACATCCGCAATAGCATGGACTAACGGATGACCTTCTGCAACAAATGCTCCTACCGCTTCCACGCTCTGTTTAAAATCTTCAAGCGTGATATCGCCATAGAAGCGCTGGTAAAGTATCCGTTTATCCACATACCATCGGGTTTCAACTGGCATAGATTGCTCTTTCAGATTATTTAATTTCGCCCTATATAAACACTGTACAGGATGAACATGGTGTGTTCAATAGGGTTCAGTTCATCCCTTTTGTTCACAAGGTTCAGCAGGTTATAATGAGGTTTAATGAAAGGGAACGAACCAACCCATAATCTCACACGCTCCCGCTGGCTGATCGGACTGATGGCTGGTATTGCTTTGTTCCAAGCTGGTGCTGCACTGCGGGCGCTACAACTTCCCGATGCATTGGCGGCTCAGGTTCGGCTGATTCCAGCATTGGAATTTGTGACCGGAACACTATGGGCACTTATCGCAGCACTGCTTGCTGGCGCATTGTGGCGGCGCAGCCCGAAGGCGGTGCGGCAAAGCATGTGGTTCCTGGTTGGGTTTAGCATCTACAGCCTGTTGAGGCTGTTCTTATTTACACAGACAGATTATGACCGGGGGCGGATGCCTTTCCTCGTCATGGCTGTCGCAATTGGTCTGGCATTTATGGCGGCAGGAACGCTGCGCCCCAAAATACGTGCAACGGAGAATATTGACAATGACCTCAAACCCCAAAATTGAAGCATTACGCATCAAACGCGCCCAAAGCCATGCCGGAGGGGGAGCAGAGCGGGTGGCGAAGCAACGCGAAAATGGTCGCCACACCGCGCATGAACGGCTGGATATTTTGCTTGACCCCGGCAGTTTCCGCGAACTGGATGCATTCGTCACACACCGGGCGCACGACTTTGGCATGGATAAGAAAAAGCATTATGGCGACAGCGTGGTTACAGGCTGGGGAACAATCAACGGACGGTTGGTGTATACCTTCTCGCAGGATTTCACGGTGATCGGCGGCAGCCTGAGCGAGGTTCATGCCCAGAAGATCATCAAAATTATGGAGATGGCGCTGAAGGTGGGCGCACCGGTCATTGGACTGAACGACAGCGGCGGCGCACGGATTCAGGAAGGCGTGGTGAGCCTAGGTGGGTACGCGGATATTTTCCTGCGGAACACCTTGAGCAGCGGCGTCGTACCGCAGATCAGCCTGATTATGGGGCCATGTGCAGGCGGCGCGGTTTATAGTCCGGCGCTGACGGACTTCATCATCATGGTGAAGGACACCAGCTATATGTACATCACGGGGCCGGATGTGGTGAAAACGGTGACCCATGAGGATGTGACACACGAAGAATTGGGCGGCGCGATGATCCACGCCACGCGCAGCGGTGTGTGCCATCTGGTGGCGGATAACGAAACACAGGCGCTGATGCTGGCGCGGGAACTGATGAGTTTTCTGCCGCAGAACAATATGGAAGACCCGCCGTTCGTCCCCACTAACGACGATCCGCTGCGGGCAGATGTGGAACTGGACAGTATTATCCCGGATAACCCGAACAAACCCTACGATATGAAAGAGGTGGTGCGGCGGGTGGTAGATGACGGGCATTTCTTTGAGATACACGAATTTTTTGCCCAAAATATTGTGGTTGGGTTCGCACGGTTGGGTGGACACAGCGTTGGCATTATTGCCAATCAGCCACAGGTTTTAGCGGGTGTGCTGGATATTGATGCCAGCGAGAAGGCTGCACGGTTTATCCGATTCTGCGATGCTTTCAACCTGCCGATCATCACGTTTGTGGATGTGCCCGGTTACATGCCCGGTACGGCACAAGAATATGGCGGCATCATCCGCGCAGGGGCAAAGTTACTCTATGCCTACTGTGAGGCAACCGTACCCAAGCTGACCGTAACTACACGCAAATCCTACGGCGGCGCGTACTGCGTTATGAGCAGCAAACATCTGCGCGGTGATTTGAATCTGGCATGGCCGACGGCAGAAATCGCGGTGATGGGGCCGGACGGTGCGGTAAACATTGTGTTCCGGCAGGAGCTAAAAGATGCTGATGATGCGGTAGCCAAGAAAGCCGAGATGGTACAGGAGTATCGCGAGAAATTCGCCAGCCCATATGTGGCGGCTGAACGTGGTTTCATTGACGATATCATCGAACCGGGCGAAACACGGGCACGATTGATTAACGGGTTAGAGGTGTTCCAAAACAAACGTGACAGCAATCCGGCGCGCAAGCACGGCAATATTCCGCTGTAAAGGGGAAAAGCATGCCAAAAGCGCAGGTCAACGGAGCAACGATTGCTTATGAGGCGCATGGTGAGGGTGAGCCGTTACTGCTGATTCATGGCGCTGGTGTATCGCGGATTGAATTCAGGCCGCAGCACGAAGCCCTTAGCAAACAGTTTCGGCTCATCATTCCAGATGTGCGTGGGCACGGCGATTCTGAGATAACCCGTGCGCCCTACTCGATGAAGCTGTTTGCGGACGATATGATTGGCCTGCTGGATGTGCTGGGCATCCCAAAAGTGATGGTATGCGGGCATTCAATGGGCGGGACTATCGGGCAGCAGATGGCAGTGGATTATCCGACGCGGGTGCAGGCGCTCATCCTGGCCGAAACCAATTACGGCCTGAAGAGCGATCCACTGCTGCGGGCAGCAGGTGTCATTGGCGATTGGATGGTCGGGCTAATCGGTATCAAGCGGTTGATTCCCATGACAGCAAGGCAGTTGGCAGCAGGGTCAAAAGAAGCAGAAGCCATGTATCTGGAAGCCTTCGCACCGCAACAGGCGAACCCAGCGAACTTCATGAACATTTCGCAGGCCAACAATAACTTTGACGGCAAAGGGCAACTGCACCTTATTCAATGCCCAACGCTGGTCATGATTGCCGAACGCAACCGCGCGACACACGGGATGGGACGCTATATGGCAAAGACCATTCCCGGCGCACAATTGATGACGATCCCCAAAGCGGGACATGGATTAAATTGGGACAACACCGAAGCCTTTAACGCAGCGGTGTTAGAGTTCTTCATAAAGGTCACTTATGGTTCCTGAACAATCACAAACGAAAATCAAGAAGGTATTGATCGCCAACCGGGGCGAAATCGCTGTGCGGGTTATCCGGGCGTGCCGCGATCTGGGCATTCAAAGTGTGGCGGTATATTCGGACGCTGACCGTGCCAGCCTGCATGTCCGTTATGCGGATGAAGCGGTACACATTGGCCCTCCATCGCCGCGCGAAAGCTATTTACGCATCGATAAAATTCTGGAAGCCGTCAAAAAAACCGGCGCCGATGCGGTGCATCCCGGTTATGGTTTCCTTTCGGAGAAACCGGATTTTGCACAGGCGTGCGCGGATGAGGGCATTATCTTCATCGGGCCACCGCCGCGTGCCATTGCCCGGATGGGTGATAAGCAGGCCGCACGTGAAACTGTCAAACTGGCAGGTGTACCGGTTATTCCCGGCACTGAACCTAATATGCGTGACGAGGAAATTCTGGCGTTAGCGCCTACTATCGGCTTCCCAGTTATTGTAAAGGCGGTAGCTGGCGGCGGTGGCAAAGGGATGCGGACGGTACGCAGCGCAGAAGATTTGCCGGGTGCATTAGCAACCGCACGACGCGAAGCCGAAAGTGCTTTCGGTGACGGGCGCGTGTATCTGGAAAAGCTGGTGGAAGGCGCTCGACATATCGAGTTCCAAGTGCTTGCGGATACACACGGCAATACCATCCATCTTGGCGAACGCGAATGCTCGATTCAACGGCGACATCAGAAGATGGTCGAGGAATCACCCAGCATTTTCCTGGATGCTGATCTGCGGCGGCGAATGGGCGAGATGGCCGTCAAGGCAGCCGAAACAGTAGGTTATATCAACGCCGGGACGATTGAATGTCTGGTGGATAAGGACAAGAATTTCTACTTCCTCGAAATGAATACCCGCCTTCAGGTTGAGCATCCGGTTACAGAGTTGGTGACGGGTATTGATCTGGTAAAAGAGCAAATCCGCATCGCGCGCGGGCGGCGGATGGGGCCGACGCAAAATTTCCTTGAGCCGAAAAGTTGGGCAATTGAATGTCGCATCAACGCGGAAGACCCGTATAACAATTTCATCCCGTCGGTGGGTCAGATTACAACTCTGAATATCCCTACCGGGCCGGGCGTCCGGGTGGACAGCGGTGTGTATAGCGGATCTGAGATTACACCTTACTATGATAGCATGATCGCCAAGCTGATCTGCTGGGGTGAAGATCGGGGCGAAGCGATTTTGCGGATGCGGCGGGCGTTAGAAGAATACACCATCATGGGTGTGAAGCATAACATCCCGTTCCACCAGAATTTGATGAACAGCTTCAGCTTCATCGCGGGCATGTTCGACACCAAATTCGTGGAAGAACGCTTCAGCATGACAACCTACGAAGAAGCACCGAACGATATGGAATTGGAAACAGCGGCTATCGCAGCTACATTGTTTGCTCACCGTCAGCGCCAACTTGCCAGCCAAGTGGTGACACGCGGAGAACGCGACACAAGCAACTGGAAATGGGTCGGGCGTTGGGAAAGAATGCACCGCTGATGTATTTGATTCAACCAACCCCCTCCCCGTACACAGGGCGGGGAGGAAAGAAGAGATACTCATGAAATACGTGACTACATTGAATGGCAAGCAGTTTGAGATCGAGATTCAGCGGGATGGCAGTCTGCTGGTCAACGGTGAACAGCGGGAAGTGGACTTCCGCGCGATGGGGCCTTCGCTGTATTCGATCTTGATGGAAAATCTGTCGCACGAATTGGTGATTGAAGAACGTGATGAAGGGGATATTGAAGTTCAGCTACGTGGGCGGCTGTATACCGGGAAAGTGCTGGACGAACGCGCGCAACTGATGGCACAGCGCAGCGGTGGGATGATGCCCGATTCGGGTGAGGCAACGATTAAATCACCCATGCCGGGGTTGGTGGTGGCAATTCCAGTGGAAGTTGGGCAAGCCGTAACCGCTGGACAGACAGTAGTCATTCTAGAATCTATGAAGATGCAGAATGAATTGAAATCTCCGCGCGACGGGGTCATTCAGTCGATTGCGGTACAAGCCGGGCAAAGTGTGGAACAGAACAAACCCCTGCTGGTAATCGCCAGTAACGAGGTATGAGTAAAGCAATTTTGCATAAGGATAGAGCGGTCTGGTGGTAAATACTCATTACTCGTTACTCAGTGTTCGTAACTTGAACCGCTCTTTTCCGGTGGTGTGGATTGGCGTTCTGGCGCTGTATATGCTGGCAGGAACGCCGTTAGTGCCATTTCACGGGGACGAATCCACACAGATTTACATGAGCCGGGATTATGCTTATCAATTCCTCGAACGTGATTTGAACAAAATCGTCTACAGCGAAACACCCATCAGCCCGACTGAGCAAGAACTGCGACTGCTGAACGGGACGATCAATAAGTATTTGATCGGGCTGGCGTGGCAGATGCGCGGATTTACATTGAGCGACATCAATGAACAGTGGGATTGGGGCGCGGACTGGGACTATAACCAGCAGAATGGTCATGTGCCGAGCGAAAATCTGCTATTGAATTCGCGCTGGCCTTCAGCGATTTTGATGGCAGCAGGCGTGGCGGTGATGTTTTTGTTGGGGCAGGCGCTGGGTGGACGATGGGCAGCTTATATTGCCAGCGTGTATTATGCGCTGAATCCGGCACTGCTCATCAATGGGCGGCGGGCGATGATGGAGGGCAGCTTCACGTTCTTTAGTCTGCTTACGTTGCTGGCGGCCTGCTGGCTACTGCTGCGTCCTTCGTGGCGAAGTGCGGTGGGACTAGGTTTGGCAGCAGGGTTAGCCCTCGCCAGCAAACATACTGCTGTTTTCACTGTCGTGACGGTGTTCATCACCTGTGCGATTTACATCGCTGCGCGGACAATACGGACGTGGCGTTCGGTGCCGGTTCATGTGGTGCTGCGTTTACTGCTGGCGACGGGCATCGCACTGGGGACGTTTTATCTGTTGAATCCGGCGTGGTGGGGCGATCCAGCGGGACGTGCACAGACTGTGCTGGAACTGCGTCAGAACTTGCTCGATATTCAGGTCAATATTTTTGGTGGCTATGATAATTTTCTCGACAAAACGGCTGGATTCCTGCGGCAGACCCTCATCGATGCGCCGCAATACTACGAAGTCAGCGGATGGGATTCCTACATTGGCGATCAGATCGCGCAGTATGAAACGTCACCCTGGCGTGGGGTCAGCGTAGGCGGCTCGGTCTTTGGGGCGGTAATCTTGTTTGCTATCATAGCGGTCGGCCTCTGGGCGCTAGCGTGGTTTAAACGAATCCGGGCGGCGGTGCGAACGCTGATCGGCGTTTGGGCGCTGGTGATGACGCTGACGACGCTACTGCTGACGCCACTGGAATGGCAACGCTATTATCTGCCCATGTATCCTGCGATGGGATTGGTAGCCGGGTTGGGTGTGAGCCGAATAGTGAGCATTTTTAGGAGAGTTCCGAGTTCCGAGTTCCGAGTTCCCAGAAGTTAAGTGCCTCGTTGGTTATTTCCTCTTTGATGTTGGAACACTAAAACTATGCCGTATTGGTTGAATGAGATGCTGGCGGCTACCCCGGCGCTACTCTGGATGTTTGTGGGCGTGGGACTGCCGTATACGCTGATTGCTTTGCCGCGTGAAGATTGGCAGGACTGGCCGACGATTGCCTGCCTGACGCTGGCGTTTGGGCCGGGGTTGGTGACAGCGTTTATGTTTGTGTTGGGCAGTGTGCAAGGCGCTGGCCTGCTGCGACTCGATTTTGTGACAATTGGTACAGTACTGATCGCGGTCACAGGTTGGGGGTTGGTGTGGTGGAAAAGAAACCCTCGCCTCCTTACCTCCTCTCTCTCAGATAGAGGGGAAGAACAAACAAATAACCAGCGGGGTTTAGCTTGGGATGAAAAGCTGCTGATCGCCCTGATCGGAATCGCACTGGTGGTGCGGTGGATCGGCGTCGCTTATTGGCCGTTCACGGCTTATGATGCGCTGTGGGTGTATGGATATGAGGGGCGGTTGTATACGCTACTTGGATATATCCCAAATACGATTGGTTACTATCCGCAGTTTTTACCACTGCAATTTACGTATTTACAACTGGCAGTTGGTGAGGTGAATGACCATGCAGCGCGGGCGGTTTTGCCGTGGCTACATGTGGGTGCGATTCTGGCGACGTATGTGCTTGGGCGAAAGCTGTTCAACAGGCGTGTTGGGATTATCGCGGCGGCAATTTGGACACTGTATCCACATGTGGGCGAGTGGTCACGGTTTGGTGATTTGGAAATTCCGGTGGCGTTTTTGTTTACAGCAGCGGCAGCATTTTTTTTGAAAGCGTTTAGCGATCAGCAGTCAACAGTCAGCGATCAGGTGTCAGCAGAAAATATAACCGACCAAAAACTAGCAACCGAGAACCAACAACTCCAAACTGCAAATTTTTCACGACGGTATGCGATTATTGCTGGATTGCTGCTGGGCATTGGGATGTGGACGAAGCCGACAATGGGGGCGTTCATCTGGGGTGTGGTGCTGATGCTGGGCATACGGTTGGTTATTAGTTATTGGTTATTGGTTGTTGGTAAAAGCGGCGAAGCGGCACGAAAGCATGAGGAATGGCTGCGTCAGGTTAAGCCGTCTATTGCTGTTGTGATGTGGGCAGGGATTGCATCGATTCCGTTAGGGGTGGCGTGGTATGTGCGGAATATATTGAATGGGCATCCGCCGATTGATCTACCGCCGGGATACTGGCAATCCCTAGCGGCGCGCAGCGGGGTTGAGTTTGGATGGGTGCTACTGGCGGGGGCGGTGCTGGTGATATGGGCAGTTTTTAGTTATCGGTTCTCAGTTATCGGTTCTCAGTTGTTAGATGTTAAATCTCCTCTCAATATAAGGGGAATAGTCGTTGGTGTTGTAATGGTAACTGCTGGAGTGCTGCCGTCGATTTACAACAGCGGTCGAATTGGGATTACTGATAACCGGATGGGAGCGCTGGAATGGGCAGCGCTAAGCGCGGGTGTTGTTATTCTATGGCGCACATTGACAGTTTATGCGCGAGGGCGATGGACGGATGAGGGGCAGACAACAGCAGCAAAAATTGGTTGGGCACTGGCGCTGGCGCTGCCTTATTTTGTGACGTGGTTTTATTCGTACAGCTACCATTATCGTCTGTCGTTTGCGATTGTCCCGCTGTTAATTTTGCCAACAGCCGTTATGTTATCTGTGCTTAGTTCTCAGTTCCTAGTTCCCAGTTCTTTTTTTAAAGTTTTAAAGGTAGCCGTAATTATAGCGTTGGGGGTGCCGGGGATCATTGCGCCGCTGTATGATCCGAACGCAGGTTCAGATTGGTTATGGACGGATAAACTGCCGGACGACCACGCAAAATATGCTTCGGGCAATCCGGCACTGATGGCACTGGTGGATGGTTTGCAAGCCTATGTTGACCAGCATCCGGGCGAACAGCTACAGGTAGTTGCGCCAGATGTGAAACGACTGCCATTTTTCTTCCCAATGGATGATATTCGGACAGATGGAATGCCAACACGCTTAAGCGAACTCGACGGAATGACCTATTTTGTGTACGGTGTTCCCGAATCGGGCAGCGATTTTGGAACGTTCACGCCGGGAAGCAATCAGATTTTGGATGCATTGTCGTTGGCAGCGACCGATCCGAATGATACCAGTTCAGCCATCCGGCGGGCGTGGGATTACGACGACGGAATCTTTAAATACACCGTGTACGAACTGCGGTTGCAAAATCGCTTCGTCGAACCGTTCGTCAATGTTCCAGCGGAGGGTGAGGTTGTTTTCGGCGATTTTGTACGTTTTATGGGTTATGACATCGGCACCAGTTTATTCTGGCCGGGGCGTAAAGTGGTGATGCATCTTTATTGGGAAGTCCTTGAAACACCATCCATTGATTACACGGTTTACATCCACCTGCGGGACAGCGCCGGAACAGTGTTGCAGGCATGGGATGGACGAGTCACACGGACAGAGGATGGCAACTATTATTCGACGCTGGTCTGGGAAGCGGGTGAATATATTCCTGATGAGCGGATTATGGTGGTAAACGATTTACATGTACCGGAAGATGTGATTTACCAGATGGTCATCGGGTTATATGATCCAGTGACGCAACAGCGAGTCCCGATACAGATTGATGGTGTACAAGCTGGTGATGGTTACATGCTGGCAGAACGGGTGCAGTATCAGGCGAAGGCACCAGAGTAGTCATCAGGAAATTGGCATCAGACGGCTATCGAGGAGGATTTGAATTCTCCCCGATAGCAGATTTTATCGTAACGCCAACACCGCTGAGGACAGTTTTTGCTGGACTCGGCGGGAGTTGAAGCGCGCCCAGATTTCCACAAACTGCTCTTTTAAGGCGGTTTCTTTGGCTTCAAAGCCAGCGATATAAGCCGCAATCACGGGTTCGTCTGTATGGGCTTCAAGCCATATACGCGCGGTAGCTGCATCGTTCAAGTGACCGAGGCAATCCTGCAAAGCCTTCAATTCCTCGATAAAATCGCCAATCTGAGAACCAAGCACCTCATCGAACAGGGATACTGTATAGCGCAGGCGTTTGCATTCGATACGCAACGCGTGCAGCGTTTCGGCACCGGCTTCTTCCAGCACAGTTTCGTAGGCACGGACAGCAGCCAGATGATTGTAGATCATACCGGGCAACAGATGGCGCAACTGCGATGGCACGACTCCATCATCATGGGTGGCTTTGATTACACCCGCACCGGGTTTGGTCAAAAAGGCAGCAAAGTCCTTCACAAAGCGGCGATAGGATTTCGAGTCTAAAATATCGTTCAGATCTTTGCGATAGGATGTACGGTCAACATCCAACTCATCGATGACGGTCTGCAAATCAGCCTGTTGATCGGCTTCCAGAGTCTGCTGAAAAGCACGTAAATTCTCAATCAACACATCCAAATCACGAACATTGCCCAGCGCACTCGCCTGACGGCGTAGTTCCTGAACAAAACGGCGTATATCCCCCCGTTTATAAGCTGATCCTAACAGACGAAACACGCTCCGCATCCGCCGCATGGCTACCCGCATATCGTGGACATCTTCAACATCTTCCCCGGTACGACTGCCAGACTCGTGCTTGAGCATCTTGATAAATTCTGCCAACAGCACTTTGCGTCCGGCTTCGGCCAATGTATCTTCCGGCAAAACGGGTTGGACAACCGCTTTCAGCAATTCAATCCGTTCGATGAGCGTGATCGCCATAAATGATTTCCCTTTGCTTAAAAATGAACGAGATAGATGGCATTTTAACTGAAGTTTATGAGGTCTTTAAGGAATCGTAGGCTAACCTTAACTTCATTAAGAACGTTATGGCTGCCAGTCTTGGACAGAGTAGACAAGGGCATCAAGTCTGGTTTCTAAAGGAGAATGCTATAATCGGCGGTAATGGGAATTTTTGGAGCAAGCAAAAAATGACTTTTGATAAGCGAAAAATCGACGAGCTGGCGGCGGCAAATCAGCAATGGGAACAGCAAACGCTAAAGAAGACGCTCGACCGGATGCCAGAACGCCAAAGTGAGTTCATTACGCAGTCCAGTGTGCCAATTAAGCGATTATACACGCCGCTGGATGTTCAGGATCAAGATTACAAGGACGATTTGGGTTTTCCCGGCGAGTATCCATATACACGCGGAGTACATGCTACTGGGCATCGCGGCAAACTGTGGACGATGCGCATGTTCGCGGGGTTTGGAACGGCTGAAGAAACCAACGCCCGTTATAAATATTTACTGGAACAGGGCAACATGGGGCTTTCGGTGGCCTTCGACCTGGCGACGCTCATGGGCTACGATACAGACGCACCAGAAGCCTTGGGTGAGTTCGGCAAATGCGGTGTCGCCATCAGTTCGCTTAAGGATATGGAAATCCTGATGGACGGGATTCCATTGGGCGAAGTTTCCACCAGCATGACCATCAACAGCCCTGCCCCCATCATCTGGGCTTTTTATATCGCGGCAGCAGAAAAACAGGGTGTGCCGATGGCAAAATTGCAGGGTACCCTGCAAAACGACATCCTGAAAGAGTTCATTGCTCAAAAAGAATTTATCTTCCCACCAGAACCTTCGATGCGGCTGGTAACGGATACGATTGAATTCGGCACCCAACATATGCCGCTGTGGAACACGATCAGCATCAGCGGGTATCACATCCGTGAGGCGGGCAGCACAGCGGTGCAGGAATTAGCGTTTACGCTGGCGGACGGTCTGGAATATGTGCGATGGGGTTTGGAACGCGGGCTGGATATTGATGAGTTCGCGCCGCGTTTGAGCTTTTTCTTCAATGTTCATAACGACTTTTTTGAAGAAATTGCCAAGCTGCGGGCAGCACGACGCATCTGGGCGCGGGAAATGCGGGAAACATTCGGCGCGAAAAATCCGCGTTCATGGCTAATGCGGTTTCATACCCAGACGGCAGGTGTCAGCCTGACAGCCCAACAACCGGAAATCAATCTGGTGCGGGTGGCTATTCAAGCATTAGCAGCCGTGATGGGCGGGGCACAATCGCTACACACCAACAGTATGGACGAGGCATTGGCGCTACCGAGCGAACACGCGGTTACACTGGCGATGCGGACACAGCAGATCATCGCGGAAGAGACGGGTGTGGTGAATACGATTGATCCGCTGGGTGGCAGCTATTTTGTTGAAGCGCTGACCAACCAAACCGAGGCAGCAGTTTATGATTATTTCCGGCAGATTGATGAACTTGGCGGGGTGATTCCGGCCATTAAAAATGGGTTTTTCCAGCAGGAAATCTCCGATGCCAGCTATCGCCATCAGTTGGAAGTAGATCGGAACGAACGCTTCGTTGTAGGCGTGAATAAATATGTGAGCGAGGAAACACCCAGCATCCCGATTTTGCAGATGGATCCACAAGGGTATGATAAGCAGGTGGCGCGGTTGAAAAAGCTGCGACTGGAACGGGATAATCTGAAGGTTGAAGAAACACTCAATGCGCTGCGGGCAGCCTGTATGGGACAAGAAAACACCATGCCCTATTTGATTGAAGCAGCGAAAGCCTATGCAACATTGGGCGAAATCACGGATGTGATGCGCGAGACGTTTGGGGTGTATCAAGAGCCAGCATTTGTATAAAACCAAAGGGGCATCTTGAACAACATAGGAAAGCACCCATGAATTTACCTGCACATGCGTTTTTGGATGCACATGGTATTGCGTACCGCAGGTTGTCGTTCCCGGAAACGACGGAAAAAGGCGCGGCACATGTGGCGCAAGCGTTGGGATTCCGGGAACGGCAGATGGTGAAAAGCCTGATCTTTGAGGTGGTAGATACAGGCGAAAAAGTGCTCATCATGGTCGGAGGTGACCAGAACGCAAAATCCGGTTTGCTGAAAAAGGCAATTGGGTCGAAGAACATCAAGATGGCTACACCGGAGGTTATTTTGCAACTAACGGGTTATGCGATTGGATCGATTCCACCGTTTCACTGGCAAGCCGCTGGCTTTCGTTCGTTTCTGGACAGCGGTTTGATGCAGGAGCAAGAATTAGGGGTTGGTGCAGGACAATGGGGCGAGGAGATCATCATCACGCCGAATGATCTGGTAAAAGCGGCCAACGCACAGGTTGTGCAACTGGCAGGGGACTAAAGGCTTAGGACTAAATGCGAAGGCGGACTCGGTAGAAAGCGGCTGTCGCAGCAGGGTTGGAAACCTGTATAACCTTATATGGATTAATTACCATGTGAGGGTAAAAACTTGTCTCCAAAAGGGTTATTCCGCATCCTGAACCGCATCCATATTTTTCTATATCGCAGCAGTCGGGGTAGAATTTTGGGTAACATTATGGGGTCGCCCGTTTTGCTGCTAACAACCATTGGACGCAAGACAGGTGAGCCGCGTACTGTACCGCTAGTGTATGCAGCCGACAGCCAGCAGTACATGGTGATTGCTACGGATAACCCAGCGTGGTACCGCAACCTGAAGCACAAAGCACAGGTTTCGATTGAAATGCAGCGGGATCAGTGGCAAATTGTGGAGGCGCGGGATGCCCGTGAGCAAGAAGCAGCACGTTTCTGGGAACAGTTCATCCAGCAGACGCCAGCGTTTAAATCTTTCCGGAATCAGGGCAATCATCAACTGGTGGTCTTAGAACCGATCAACATCTAAATAAAAAGGGGCAGTCATGGCAAAGTGGGAGTATCTGACCAAGTTCGTTACCGCTGACGCAAAAAGCCAAGGGGCGAAGGAGTTTCTGAAACAGTATCGCCCTAACTGGAAAAATCCCCCACCGTATACACCGGAAGCCATGATGCCCGAACTGGATACCCTCGGTGACCAAGGGTGGGAACTGGTGCATATGGAACCGGTTGCACGGGTTGGAAAAAAGGGCGATGTGTTCTTTCAGGGCGCAGGCAGCGAGTGGAGCAACACCTACTTCTGCGTGTTCAAGCGACAGAAGCCGATTTAAGCGGAAAAGTCATTAGCTATCAGTTACCAGAAAAATACGGAAAGCATTTGCTGCAATTCGCAACTGGTGTTCCGCTGCAATACTTGCTGAATAGTTGTCGGTTTTTAGTTGCTGGTCAGATTCGCAAGATTCGCACATGGATTTTTTGAATCTTGCGAATCTTTGTAAGGGGAATGTCGTCGTTGTCGTTTTTGTCAGTAGGGGTTTTGGCGACAATTATGGATTGGTAAGATGCGAAAAAAGCGGCAAATGCGACAAATGCGGCACGAAATTGTGTGCAAATTTCGCATTTTGGGGAAACCCTCACCCCCAGCCCCTCTCCCTCAGGGCGAGGGGAGCAAGACAGTTCTAATGGGGTTACCGGAAACCATCTCAGAGTGAGGGGAGCAAATACATTTTTGGAGGTCATCAGATGCGATTTTTAGCAGCGATTGGTCACTAAGCGTTTGTAGTGGCACCACTGACCCGTGTCAACCTAATCATAGAACAAAATAGCTAACCAAGTCAAGTTCGAGTTGGGTTTGAAATGGGGTGTGCCAGTCGCCAGCTATGATGCTGACTACTGGCACTGGTCTTTGTGGGGCTAAAAACGGACAGGCAGCGACTTCATCGAGTGGAGCAGCAGTGTCTCGTTCCACTGAATGGCGTTTGGGTCGATGTTCAGGCGGAGGTTTGGCAACCGAGACAACACCGTACTGAAAGCTACAGCACCTTCCATGCGTGCCAGCGGCGCACCCAAGCAGTAATGAATGCCATGCCCGAAGGCGATATGCCGATTGGGTTGGCGGGTGATGTCGAAGGTATCTGGACTCTCGAAAACTGCCGGGTCACGATTAGCAGCCAGCAGCGAAGCCACGACCATCTCACCGGCTCTGATCGTTTTACCGTGAAACTCTAACTCTTCGAGCGCCCAACGCATGGTCGATAAGCCTATCGGGCCGTCGAAGCGCAGCATTTCCTCAATGGCTGATTCCATCAAAGCAGGGTGAGTTTGTAACTTCTGCATCTGGTCGGGATGTGTGAGCAAAGCCAACAGGCCGTTGCCAAGCAGGTTGACCGTGGTTTCATGCCCGGCAACCAGCAGCAGGAAAACCATGCTCACCAATTCCTGCGAACTGAGCTTATCGCCAGCTTCTTCGACCTGCAGGAGGCCGCTGATGAGGTCTTCGCGCGGGGCAGCGCGGCGTTCGTCAAACAACTGGTGAAAGTACATGATGAATTCGAGCATGGCGGTGGAAACCCGTTCCGTACCGGCACGGCTGACACCCTCAACCACAATGGTTTGCGTCCAACCCCGGAAGCGTTCCTGATCGGCAATCGGTATACCCAGCAATTCGGCAATCACCGTGATGGGCAGCGGCACGGCAAAATCGTGCATAAAATCCATCTCGCCCTGCCCCTGCACCCGATTTATCAAGTCGTCAGCAATCTGCTGCACACGCCCATTGAGTTCGCGGATCATCCTAGGCGTAAAGGCTTTATGCACCAAGCTCCGCAAGAGGGTATGATCGGGCGGGTCAACAGTAAGCATGTGGCGATTAATGGTCATGGAAGCCTGTACCATTGGATTCTTCGGATCCATGTTTTCGACGCCGGGACGGCGCAGCATATCTTTGGTAAAACGTTCATCCTTCAGCAAATTTACACAATCGTCATAACGGGTAAGCACCCAAGGATAGCTCCCCATTTCGAGATGGGTGATTTTGTAAACTGGATTCTCCTGCCGCATCTGAGTCAGAATAGGATGCAGGTTACGGAGGGCGGTTGGTGATCGCAGGTCATAAACTTTTTCCGGGTTGGTCAACATGTCGTATAATCTCTCCTATTGGCAAATGACGCAGATATGCGACACACTATATGATAATCCACATAGTAACGCATAAGATGAGGGGTTCGTGAATTTTTTGTTACACAACAGATTATGGACAAAATAGACCGCCGGATTAAACGCACGCAAAAATTACTGGCTGAAGCGCTGGTCACACTGGCATCGCAACAAGGTTACGATGCAGTGACGATCAAAGACATCACGGATTATGCCGATATTTCGTACTCCACTTTCTTCCGGCATTATCCCGACAAAGACACTTTGCTGATGGGCATTCTGCAATCGGTGGTGGAGGAAATGCGGGAGCTAGTGCGTGGTCGGTATTCGCCGGAAAAAAGCGGGACGATTCTGTTCGAGCATGTCGCCGAAAACCACGATTTGTACCAAGTGCTGCTAGGCGGGTTAAATTCCAGCGCGATGGTGCAGCAGGTGCAAAGCCTGATCGCGGCTGAAGTTTTGCCGGCATTGAACCCACTCACGGATGAACTTATTCCACGCGAAATTGTCGCTAACCATGTAGCGGCCTCCGCGCTGGCACTGGTAAAGTGGTGGCTTGACCATCAGATGCCCTACCCCGCTGAGCAGATGGGCAGCATTTATGCAGCGCTGGTAGTGGCACCGATGAGCAAAAAAAATGTGGCTGAATAAAATGGCGAAAACAAATCAGCACAATGGAGCAGGTTTATGGCAGCAAAGGTAGCGCTCATCACCGGAGCATCCAGCGGGATTGGTTATGAAACGGCACTGGCTTTCGCACGAGAAGGCACGCATATTATCGCTACAGCGCGGCGTCTGGAACGGTTGAGTGAACTGGAACACGCTATTCATCAGCTTCCGGCGGGACATGGCGATATTCTGATCGTCGCCGGAGATGTGACCAGCGCAGAATCCATGCAAGCGGCTGTGCAACAGGGTTTGGAACACTTTGGACGGCTGGATATTCTGGTGGCTAACGCAGGACTGGGACACCGAGGCGCGATTACCGAGGCGGAATGGAGCGACATCAAAACACTGCTGCGAACCAATATTGACGGCGTTCTGCACAGCATCCGTGCCGCAGTTCCAGCTATGCGACAGTCAGGCGGTGGGCACATCATCACTATATCGTCGGTGGTTTACAATCTGGTCGCGCCCTATGCAGCCATCTATTCAGCCAGCAAAGCCTTTGTCACCAGTCTGGCGCAATCGCTGCGACTGGAACTGGAAGGCGATCATATTCAAGTGACGGATGTGCTGGTGGGGCGAACCCATACCGAGTTTAACGAAAAACGTCTGGGTGGTGGAAAACGGACGGGCGGCGGTGTGCCGACGATGACGCCTGACCGGGTGGCAGCAGCAATTATCAAAGCGACACATACGAGGCAAAAGACCGTTATCCTGCGGCTGTTTGATCGTTTGCTGATCTGGGGCAATATTTTTGTGCCGGGATTGATCGGGCGGCTGGCGAAAAAGCAGTATGGATGAACCCAGCAGATTATTATCGCGTATAAATACGACCACATGGTAACCATTCGGGGGAGCAAACATGACGATTGAATATCGCCTGTTGGGACGTACCGGGGTGAAGGTCAGCAATTTATGTCTCGGATGCATGAACTTTGGCGGGCGAACAGACGAAAAAGAGTCGATTGCAATTATTGACCACGCCATTGACGCCGGGATCAACTTTATCGATACCGCCAATGTTTATGGACATGAGCCGGGCAATTTCCCGGTCGGGCGCGGACGCAGTGAAATTATTGTTGGTAAAGCGCTTCAGTCCAGCAGCAAGCGGGAACGCATCGTTCTGGCGACCAAAGCCCACTTCCCGATGAGCGATGACCCTAACGATGTTGGCAACAGCCGCCGCCATATCATCGCCCAGTGTGAAGCCTCATTGAAACGGCTGAATACCGACTATATTGACCTGTACCAACTACACCACCCTACCAACTCGACACCGATTGATGAAGCACTGCGGGCGCTGGATGATCTGATCCGGCGCGGGCTGATTCGCTACATTGGCACCAGCAGTTTTGGGGCTTGGCAGATTGTGGAGTCGCTGTGGGTATCCAAGGAATATGGGTTAAATCGCTTTATCTCCGAACAGCCAGCTTACAATCTGCTTGACCGCCGGATTGAACGGGAACTCGTGCCGATGGCGCAGACGTATGGCATTGGGATTATGGTCTGGTCGCCGCTGGCGGGCGGATTTCTGACGGGGAAATATGAGCGCAACCAACCGCTGCCGGATAATTCGCGTTTTGAAACCTTCTGGAAAGGGTCTGATAAAGATCATTTCACTGATGCGGCATTCAAGGTCATAGAAGTATTGCAAAATATCAGCGCGGAAAAAAGCTGTACACCAAGCCAATTGGCGCTGGCATGGACGATTCAACAACCGGGGATTACCTGCGCGATCATCGGGCCGCGTACCCTAAACCATCTTGAAGACAATCTGAAAGCTGCTGAAATCAGTCTCTCCGAAAGTGAACTGGCGATGTTAGATGCAGTCGCGCCGCGCGGTAATGTGATCGTGCCGTATTATGGTCACGATGGATTGGCGTGGACAACATGGGGGCCGCATCAATTCCGGTGGTGAAACACAGGTAATACTACACTCCTAGTGGAGAATTTACCCCACCCCCAAACCCCCTCCCCGCACGC
>JAIOHM010000111.1 GCA_019912965.1 Anaerolineae bacterium | reverse complement strand
AACGGTATGACCATCAAGGAATGGGCGTGATCTATGCAGCAGTTTCCTCAACAAGCAAGTGATCCGGTGGCGTCGATCAAAGCGGCGCACCCGGATGCTGTGACCGATGTCCGTGAATTTCGCGGTGAAATCACGATTGTGGTCAAACGCGAACGGATTGCCGATGTCGCTCTCTATATGCGCGACACCCCCGGTCTGCTGTTCAACTTTCTTTCGGACATCAGCGCGGTGGATTATTACCCGGAATACTCGCGGCCAGAACGTTTTGGCGTGTCGTACCATCTCTACTCGATGCTTTACAACCGCCGTTTGCGCCTGAAAGTATTTGTGCCGGAAGAAGATACCACCGTGCCGACGGTGACGGATGTCTGGCCGGGCGCGAACTGGCTGGAGCGCGAGATTTTTGACCTGATGGGCATTACTTTCGACGGCCATCCCGATATGCGCCGGCTGCTGATGCCCGAAGATTGGGACGGACACCCACACCGCCGTGACTACCCGCTGGGTTACGAGACAATCCAGTTCTCGTTCAACGTCGAAGAGATTTTGAAGCACAAACCCTCGGCCAGGGAAGGCCGCACGACAGACGAAGGGTAGGGGACAGCAATGGCAATCCAACAAGCACCGGACTCGGCGGTTCAGGTTCCGCATTGGGAAGGGAGCGTCGAGGAACTGCGCGGGCTGGTATCGGAGCGCGCGATGACCGGGGAAACGATGCTGCTCAATATGGGGCCGCATCATCCCAGCACACACGGCGTTCTGCGCCTGCTGCTGGAACTGGACGGCGAAGAAATTATCACCTGCCTCCCCGACATTGGCTATCTGCACACCGGCATCGAGAAGAACATCGAGGCCAAGACCTACGAAAAAGCGGTCACCCTCACTGACCGCATGGACTACCTCTCACCGATTTCCAACAACACCGTTTACTGCATGGCGGTTGAAAAACTGGCCGGGATCGACGTGCCGGAACGGGCGCAGTTGATCCGTGTGACCGTGCTCGAATTGCAGCGTATCGCCAGCCATCTGGTATGGCTCGGCACGCACGCCATCGACCTGGGCGCGATGAGCGTGTTTCTGTACTGCTTCCGCGAACGCGAAAAAATCCTCGACATGCTGGAAATGCTCTCCGGTCAGCGCTTGATGGGCAGCTACATTCGCCCCGGCGGCGTCTGGCGCGACCTGACACCCGGATTTCTGCCGGCGCTGCGCGCGTTTCTCGATGAATTTCCGCGCCGCGTCGATGATTACGAAGCGCTGCTGACCAATAACCCGCTGTGGATTGACCGCACGCAGGGCATCGGGGTGATCGAGCCGGATGTCGCGATGGCCTGAGGTGTCACGGGGCCGTCGCTGCGCGGCAGCGGCGTCAACTGGGATATTCGCAAAGCCATGCCCTATATGGGCTACGAAACCTTTGACTTTAACGTGCCGCTGGGCGAACATGGCGATGTCTATGACCGCTTCCTGTGCCGCGTGCGCGAGTTCCGCGAATGCGTCAAGATTCTGAATCAGGCCTATGCCCGTCTGGAAAAACAGCCGACCGGTGTTTTTCGCACCGACGACCGCAAATTCGCGCCGCCGCCGCGCGCCGAGTTGGGGCGCAGCATGGAAGCCGTGATCCATCACTTCAAGCTGTGGACGGAAGGTTTCCCAGTGCCGGACGAAGAAGTCTACGTCAGCATCGAAAGCCCGCGCGGTGAAATTGGCTGTTACCTGCACGGCACCGGCGGCAATAAGCCCCGCCGCGTTCATTTCAAAACGCCGTCGTTTATTCACGTGTCTGCCCTCCCGGTGATGACCAAAAGCCACCTGATCGCTGACCTGGTGGCGATTATCGGCAGCGTGGACATCGTCCTGGGCGACTGCGACCGCTAACTGGAGTCATCATGATTGCCGAGAAATACGCTGAACAGATCGCTAAAATCCGCGCCAAGTACCCGGATAAGCGTTCAACCGTTATGCCGCTGCTGTACATCGCGCAGGAAGAATACGGCTACGTAAGCGATGAAGGCGTGGCCGAAGTGGCTGCCCTTTGCGAGCTTGATCCAACACAGGTGCGCTCGATTGCCGGCTTTTACACCATGTATTCCGAAAAGCCGAAGGGCAAATACTGGCTTCAGGTCTGCACCGACCTGCCGTGTGCGCTGCGCGGTGCGGACGAGTTTCACAAGCAGTTGAAAGAATATCTGGGCGTGCAGGAAGGCGGCACAACCGCCGACGGCCTGTTCACCGTCGAGCATGTGATGTGCCTGGCGGCCTGCGACAAGGCGCCCATGCTGCAATGCAACTTCCACTTCGTCGAAAACCTTGATATGGATAAGATGAAGTCCTTCATCGATCAGTGGCGGGCTGAGGCGAAGGCGAATAAGTAGGGGCGGGCTGCAAACCCACCGCTGCACATACTAAAAACCTGAGAGCAATTATAAGGTAGCGTTATGCATATTCTACTGCGCGGGCGCGATATTCCCGATATTTGGAAGTTTGATGTTTATACCCAGAACGGCGGCTACGAAGGCCTGAAAAAAGCCCTGGCGATGAAGCCGTCGGAAGTGATCGACGTGGTGAAGGCATCCGGTCTGCGCGGGCGCGGCGGCGCGGGTTTCGCGACCGGCGTCAAGTGGAGCTTTATTCCGCAGACCGAACCGAAAAAATACGTGGTGGTGAACGCCGACGAGAGTGAAAC
>JAIOHM010000010.1 GCA_019912965.1 Anaerolineae bacterium | reverse complement strand
CGGCAGTACACCCGCCCCGATCATGCGGACGCCGACCCAAAAGCCACCACCGCCCGGTGCGCCCAGCTATGAAGGGCCAACCACACCACCGAGTCAAGGCGGTTTTACCCCGGCAGGTGGCACATTCATTCCGGGGGCACAGCCAACCCCGCTGCCTGCTGTACCGCCAAGACGCGAGGGGATCAATCCGCTGGTATTCGGCGCGGCTGCCGCAGCCGTTGTGATTGTGGGTTTGATCGCTTTTGTCTTATTCACAGGTGGTCAACAGCAAGCTGCGGAACAAACCGCAACTGCTGTAACCGCTACCGCAGCCGTTGAACAAACAGTCGCTGCATTGGCTGCATTGGCAACCGATACACCAACTGCCACCCTGACACCGACTGATACACCTATTCCTTCGGACACACCGACTCCCACGTTGACCTCAACGCCAACAGCGACCCTGACACCGACCGATACGCCGACTTCGACGCCAGCCACCCCGATTGCGATTGCCCGCCGGGATTTAACCGCGCGGATTGGCCCCGGTTCACAGTATCCAGCAGCCGCATCGCTAGACTCAGGCGATCAACTCGATATTCGTGGCATCAGCGAGGATGGTGCTTGGTATCAAGTTCGTTTGCCGGATGGCGATCTGGGCTGGATTGCTGCTTCCAATTCGTTGGTAGAAACCGCTGGAAATGTGGATAGTGTTCGGGTGGCCGACGCGCCCACCAACACACCAACGCATACCTTTACACCGACCCCCACCAGCACCGATACACCGACGGCTACACCAACACCCACCAGTACACCGACTCCAACAGCGACCAGTACACCCACCAGTACGGATACACCGACTTCAACGCCCACCGATACCTCAACGCCGACAGCAACCGTTACCCCTACCAATACCGTCACGCCGATTCCATCGCGGACACCCCTGCCCACCGATGTACCGATTGTGAGCTGCCCCGGTGCACTGCCCTCGCTCCTATATCCCGGCGTAATCGGTTATGTGCGGGCGGAAGACCCGACCCCGGTAAATGTACGGGGTGGCGCAGGGCGCGGCTTCTCCAAGATTGACGAAATTCAGGTGAACGAACGCTTCACCGTGCTAGAAGGCCCAAGCTGCGTGGATGGTTTCGCATGGTTCCGGGTGAGTTATGGCGGTGGGGTGTTGGAAGGCTGGATTGCTGAAGGCAGCGACCGTTATTTTGTTTCGCCGCTGACGACCACGAACCAGACGCCGCAGGCTGTCCCTGACCAGCCTGAAGGTTTTGTAATCGCCAGTGATTGCAACCTCATCACCGAAGACAGCTTCACCAACGGCACATCCCGTAACGACTGGTTTGAAGGAACCGGCAATCGGTCAGTTGCGGAAATCGTGAATGGGTCGTATCAACTTCGTATCGGCACCGGCACCGGACGCGACGAGCCGACCACATGGGGCAGTTTGCGTGGGCAGGTCTTCCGCAGTGTCCGCGTCGAAGGGGTCGTGCGTTCCAGCAGCTTTAGCGAGGATAAGCCGGGGCGCGTTGGCCTGTGGGTACGCTACCAGGACGAAAATAACTTTCTGGCATTTATGATCAGCAGCCGGGGTTCATACTACTTTGGGCGCTGGGATGATGCTACCGATGAATACATTGATCTGGTGGAATGGACTCCAAGCCGAGCTATCAATTTGGGTGACGATGCGCTGAACACGCTGCGTATCGATATTATCGGCGATACCTTCGACCTGTATATCAACGGTCAATACCAGAGCAGCGTAACGGACTCCACATGGTCAGAGGGGCGCATCGCGTTCTTCGGTTCGTCCAGTGAAACACCCGTCGAATTTAACCTGGATTTCTTCCGTCTCTGCCGGAACTAGCATAGCTGTCATGTTATGAAGGGTGCATCTGTCACCCTTCATACTTTTTTCAAGGCCTCAACGTCATATCGTATAGTTTCAGATTACAATAGCATTCAGATTGAATGGTTGAATTTATCTGAAACCCCATGCCACAACTTTTTATTTCCTACAGCCACCGCGACCCCAAAGCGGTCGAACGATTAGCAGAAGGTCTACGGCGCGTCTATGGGCATGATGCTATCTGGTATGATGACCGCCTGTTTGCGGGCGATGCGTGGTGGTCAAGCATCCTCAAACAAATCGCAGCAGCCGACAGCCTGATCTTTCTGGTTTCAGAGTATTCCATCGCATCCGAATACTGCCAGAAAGAGTTGGACGAAGCGCGACGGCTGCGTAAACCCATCATTCCAGTCCTTATCCGCAACTTTCCGCCGGAGAAATTACCTCCCGAACTGGCAAGAGTCCAGTACATCACTGGCAGCGGCGGTGATAATTTTGCCCGTTTAATCGAAGCTGTTAATCAGCAATCCGGCGTGACACGTTTTGGACGCCCAAAGCCACCTTTAACACCCGAACCCACGCCCGCCCCCAACATCCACCAGCAAATCGGTGCGATGAAGGGCGGCACAGTCATCGGTCAACAGAATATTCAGCGGCAGATCAACGTCACCAACCAGCGAAAATTTGTGGTGGCGGGGTCAGCCTTCGCGGTGCTGGTACTGTTTATCATCATACTGGTGCTCATCCTGCGTCCCTCACAACAGAAACCGAGTTTCGCCTATGAATTTCTGGTCGATACCTCAGCCCAAATGCTGGATGTCATAAATGGTGTTCCGCGTCATCAAATTGTTGAACAGGCGATTGAGCAGACTTCTTTCGCAATCGAAACCACGCTGGGCGAAAGTTTTAGTCGGGTCTGGCAGGGACTTCGTACTGCTGGCGGTGGTGATTGCAACCAGACTGAATTAGCTGTAGAGGGTCATGGAGTCAGCGCGGAAGCCTTCACCGCGCCGCTGAAATCCCGGCTGCCCAGCGGTGAAAACGCCTACCCCAGCGGCATTCAGGGCACATTTATGGACATGCAGCAGCCCGCACCAACCGCCAGCGATGTGCGGATTGTGTTTATTGTTCTGGGTTCACTGGACAAAAATTGCGATTCCGGGTTTAGCCTTCCAACAGCAATGGGTTTTTATAAAACCCTGCGCGTTTCCACCACATTGTGTATCTTTACCCTACTGGATGAAGCTCAGCAAGCTGAATTTGAAAACTTCCGCGTAGATTTGGAACAGCAGGGTTTTTCATGTGTTTACAATCTTCAGGATGCAACAGAACTTCCTCGCATTGCCATAAATGAAATCCGCAAAGAGGTGCAGCGCATCACCAGTCAGGAAGTCACGCTGATACCGAATTCAGATCCGATCAATCCGATTGGGGCAAAACCGAGCGTTATTCCAGCAACACAGGGCAGCGCCAGCATTACACCAGAGCCAAGTAGTCTTCCTCCATTACCAACCGCCACCCAGCAGCCGACCGAAACACCAACTACTGTTGTCCCTACACAAACGACATTGACAGCAACCCAGCAGCCGACCGATGCACCACTCGCCACAAGTACACCGCCAACTCTATCTGTTCCGGTCGTCAACACATCAACCGCTAACCCGGTCGTAACCGCCGAGTCGCCTACCGTAACCGTGACCGAGGCCACAGCCAATTTACGCAGCGGGCCGGGAACGAATTATGCGATTGTTGCTACAGCGCGGCGCGGCGACACCTTCCCGGTGCTGGCAAAAGTCGAAAATAGCAGCGGAACATGGTATTTAATTCAACGCACTGGAAACCAGAGCAGCTCAACGGCCTGGATTTTTGGCGAATTGGTCGAACTGCGTCCACCGGAAGCGGTCATTCGGCCAGCGGCGACCATCCCAGCTTCACCCATTCCGGTACAGCCAACGGTTGCAATACAAGTGACCACTCAAACCAACACGACCACCCAAATATGCAGCCCCGGTCAATGGGATGGAACCTGCGGCGCACACGACTGCCCAACAGATAGCATTGCTCAGTGTAATTCGGAAGGCACAGGCTGGACGTGCGTCTGGAATCCGGGGACTTGCACCGGCAATGTAGCGCCGCCACCCGTCAATAACTGCCCTACATCCGGTTCATGCTGAAAAACCACATGGATTCAAATGTGCTTTACAGCCCTAAAGTGGTCATCTACAATCTGCCGAACTTAATCCGGCTACCAGAAAAGTGTTGTTTATGACCCAAGCAAAATTTCTGACCAACCCTGCCGAGATGCCCAAAACGGCGGATGTAATCATTATCGGCGGTGGGCCAACCGGAACGGCGGCGGCATGGGCAATTGAACGGGCTGCACCGGGTACACGCATTGTGCTGTTGGAACAGAAGTCCCAATTGGCGGCAGGGGCATCGTTGGCTTCATTGGAAAACTTCCGCACCTGTTGGGCTGCGCCCTGTCTGCACAAGATGATGCTCCGCAGCATTGATGTTTTCCACCATGCCGAAGATTATTTTGGTGAGGGTGTCAACCTCGGCATCAAGCAGCAGGGTTATCTGTTCATCGGCTTTACACCCAAACAAGCAGCGGTTTTGAAATCCGATGTTGAGCATTTGCACCGCTGCGGCCTGAATCACATGGAATATGTCGAAGCCGACGAAATCAAGAATCGTTATCCCTGGCTAGGTGATCGCGTTATCGCGGCCAAACACGACTCGATGGCAGGATGGCTGGACTCGAACGCGCTGGTGTATGCCTTCGCACGGGCGACCCAATCAACCACTTTCATTCTCGAATCCAAAGATGCACGAATCCGGGTTGAAGGCAATCAGATCAAAGGGGTTTCGACGGCACAGGGCGATATTGATGCGCCAAATGTGGTCATCGCAGCGGGGGCTGGCGCGCGGGCATTAGGACGCACGGCAGGAATCGAACTGCCAATTGTGGTTCGTCCGCGCCAGAGCTTTACCACCGGATGGCGGCATGAGGCTTTCCCAGAAGAGTCGCCCTGCATCATCAGCGCATCACCACATCCCCACGTTCGGCCAGAAGCCCAAACGGGTGCGATCTTCGGGTGGGAATACACCATCAACAGCAAAAAAATTAACCCGGAGCAGGATGGGCACGACGACAGCCTGATTAATCCAATACAGCCAGTGGATTCGCTGAAAGACCCGCGTTTCCCATCGATGACATTGAGCCTGCTGGCACGGCAGTTCGGGCATAAACCGGGCGAAGGGTTTGGCGATACCCGCTATCTGCGCGGCATCTTTCACCGGATTGGTTACTATGTTTACCGGGATAATGCCTACATCACCCGCCCCGATGGAACCCGCGAATCGTATGCCAGCCAGCGCGCGATCATTGATAAATGGCCGGGAATTGACGGTCTGTTCCTGACTATTGCTCATGTGGGGCATGGCATCATGTCTGCTCCGGCAGCCGGGGAAATCCTTGCCAGCCGCGTGTTGGGGCGCGATCTGCCCGACCCGGCATTTAGTGCCTTCGGACTGGATGTGCCCTGGGTTGAACATGATTCAGGCGGATTATCAGACGGATAAGCCCATTTTCTGCGCCTTAACTTCATTTGGCTTTTAGGGTAAGATACTCGCCGTTTGTAACCCTTCTTTTTACCGGAGTCCGTAAAAACATTATGGATCATCAGTCAGCCAAACGTGCGACCATCATCCTCGGCATTGTCATGATCGTCGCCATCGCCAGCAGCGCCATCCTACCCCTGTTTACACAGGATGTTACTGACGCAACCCCAGTACCGACCACCATACCCGTCCCCACTTTTGGGCCGAGCATCACTGATTTCAGCGGCATCCGTTTTGATAATGATTATCTGCACGCCAGCGGCTTGTTCAGCGTTGCGAATCCGACCGGGTGGACGCCCGGCACGGAAACCAGCAACACTACGGGCGCGGAAATCACCATGAATAACACCGACATTCTGAGCGTTATTCAAATATCCTTGCAAGTGTCTGCCGCACCCATCCAGAGCATGGACGAACTGGATGCGATTTACACGTCATCCGCGCTCAACCAAAGCTGGAGCAATTACCGCCGCGATGCCCAAACCGGGCTGAATTACCGCGAAACTGCCCGCACCCGCGACGGCAATAACCTGACGATGGATTTTGAACTGAAGAATCAGCGTGAGCAGATTTTTGTTGCCCGCCAGATCGCATGGTACGACACCGATTGGGTGTACAGCGTGCGCGTGGTGACGCCGGAAAACCAGATCGAACTGCTGAAATATCTGGTGGATAACCTGAAGGCCAGCTATCACGCTAACCGCATCTTCGCCGGGACGCCCATCGACTGGCAGGCCTACTTCGACCAGACCAACAACTTCATCATCCGCTACCCAACCTCATGGATTGTGACCGACAGCGCACCGGGACGCCCAGCCAGCATTGATGGCAATACAGGCAGTTTGCGCGTTGAGGCACAACCGGGCGTAGTGATCGGTGACGAAGCCGCTGCCCGCGCATGGGTGGAAGCCACGCGCACCGGAGTCACGATTTTGAGCGTTCAGCCCGCTACACGCGGCACACTCAATGGGTTCTCGGTGGCCTATACTTACAACGATGTGGATGGCAACCCGAACAGTGGTTTAGCGCTGCTGTTGAACGGGACAGATAATGCGGTGCATGTTGCCAATCTGCGGCTGTTCAAGGCCAATGTGGATTTGAACGTGGATACAGCGCAGGTGGAGAATTTTGAAGCCTATCAGATCCTTCAGACGTTCAACCAGTTGGAAGGTGTAACTGTCCCGCTGCCGACGCCGACACCGACCCCAACGCTGCCCCCCACCCTCGCGCCGACCGCAACGCCGGAAGCCACCGTTGAAGTGACCAGCGAAGCAACGGTTGAAGCGACACCGGAGGCCACAACCGAGGCAACCCCGGAAGCATCAGTAGAGACGACGGCTGAAGCCACTGCTGAAGCCACTCCTGGGTCGTAAACTTACCTCACCCCAACCCCTCTCCAATTGGAGAGGGGCTTTTAAATCTCTTGCTAGAGCGAGACACCAACTTATAAAATAAGGGGCATTCAAGTGCTCCTTATTTTTTTACTGCATCTGTGCCTCGACATCAGCCAGACGCTTTTTGAGGAAGGACTGCTCGACGGCATTGCCGCAGAGGGTCAAGGCTTTATGGTAAGCGGTGCGGGCTTCATCCAACCAACCGGTTCGGCGCAACAGATCGGCGCGGGCGGCATGGAACAGATAATAACCCTCTAGCTGGCCTTGATCGTCCAACTGGTCAAGCAGGCGCAAACCCGCTATTTCCCCATGTGCCATCGCTACCGCTACCGCGCGGTTGAGTTCGACCACAGGCGAAGACGACCTGCGCGCCAGTTCCCCATATAACGCTACAATCTGCTGCCAGTCGGTATCTTCCGGCTGTTCGGCTTCGGCATGGAGCGCGGCGATAGCGGCCTGAATCTGAAATGGGCCGGGGTGGCGCAAACGCAGTGTGTTCTGAATCAGATTCGTGCCTTCAGTGATGGCGGCTTCGTCCCACAAGGTACGATCCTGATCTTCCAGCAGCACCAGATTGCCTTGGCGATCTACCCGCGCGTGACGGCGCGAATCGTGGAGCAGCAGGAGCGCCAGCAGGCCATTGACTTCGGGATCGGGAAGGAGCGACGCCAGCACCCGCGCTAAACGGATGGCCTCCGCGCAGAGTTCGAGACGAAAGAGCGAATCACCCCCGGCGGCGCTGTAACCTTCGTTAAAGATCAGGTAAATCACCGAGAGTAAAGCATCCAGCCGTTCGGGAAGTAATTCCGCCGGGGGGACACGGTAGGGAATGCCCGCATCCTTGATTTTGCGTTTGGCACGCACCAAGCGCTGCGCCATCGTCACCTCAGAAACCAGAAAAGCGCGGGCGACTTCCGGCGTGGAGAGGCCACCCAATGTATTCAAGGTGAGCGCGATCTGTGCCTCGATGGAAATGGCCGGATGGCAGCAGGTGAACATCAATTTGAGCCGTTCATCGGGGATTATGCTCTCGTCCATATCATCATCCGTTTCCTCAGCAGCCACCCGTTCGAGATCGTCCGAGGGGTTTATAAATTTACGGCTGCGGCGGAGACGGTCGATAGCCTTCCGCCGCGCAGCCGTCGTCAGCCATGCACCAGGGTTGCGCGGCAGGCCATCCCGTGACCAGGATTCGAGCGCCGTAATCAGGGCATCCTGAAGGGCATCCTGCGCCAGTTCGAGATCACCAAAATGGCTCATCAGGGCGGCAATCACCCGCCCATATTCCTGCCGAAAAATCCGTTCAACTGCCCGGTGCGTATTGAGCATGTTCGACTACATCTGGCTAAAATCGATTATCGGGCGGACTTCGACGGTGCCATGCTTCGCGCCGGGAATCTTAGCGGCCATTTCGATGGCTTCATCGAGGTCTTTGCAGTTGAGGACGTAGTAGCCGCCCAACTGCTCTTTAGTTTCGGCAAACGGGCCGTCGGTGGTGACCGTTTTGCCATCGCGGACGCGGACGCTGGTAGCGCTGGCGACCGGGTGGAGGGCTTCGCTAGCGACCAGCAAACCCCGCGTGCGGACTTCATCGGTGAAGGCATTGTAGGCCGTCATTTCAGCCCGTATTTCTTCCTGAGTGGGCGCGGCGGCGGGTTCGACATCGTAGATCAACAGAATGTACTGCATGAAGGTTCTCCTTAGAACATTGTGTTGGACGAGTAATTTCGCCCTATCTACACTAACGACGAACGAGATTCAGCGGAATCGACAGGTTGGTATCAGTTTACAGTTATCAGTTACCAGTTACCAGAAAAGGCAAGAACAGTTTGCGAGATTTGCGGCGATTGCGATTGCGAGAATTTTGATTCGCAATGTGCAAAAGATTCGCAATTTGCACATTTTGCCGTAGGTGTTGTCGGCGGGAAGACGGGAGGCAGGCATGTCGCAACTGTCATTGTCGGCGGTTGATACGGGGAGCGCCGTAGTGTGCAGCGCGACGTTCGGCTATTGCCGCCGCCCGCCAATATTGTCATTTGGGGTGCGGCAGCGCGGGAAGTTGGCGCTGGGAGTTGTCAGTTTACGGTTATCAGTTGTCAGTTTTTGGTCGTTAGGCATGGGTGGGTTATTGGTTTTTAGTTCTTGGTTATTGGTCTATGAAAAGGCATCTCAAGTCGTTAGCTTTTAGCAAATACGGGGAAGATGGCGGCGATGGCGGCGGCGGCGATGGCGAAAATGGGTTTCGCCGCCACATCAGCCGTTAGCTTTTAGCCGTTAGCCATTAGCCTTCAGCAAATACGCAAACTCGATATTTCCCATTGCATCACTTCCTCAAAAACTACAACGTACATCTCATAGTTTAGCAGGGTTTGAGGGGGAAAGGGTGACCAAATGGTACGTTTTTCGGGACGAATTCACCAACTATTTTGAGGGGCGGGAATTGTTAAGCGGGGTAGAAAAGGGTTTGAGATGGGTTTACCTATATGGTTGGTGTCTGTATTGAAAGGGATCGTTACTTCATCCGTACTAAAAAACGGGTGCTGCCGTTGGTGTGTGAAGAAACCAATCTGCCGATGGAACTGGCCGATTTACATTGGCTGAAGTACAGCACGGATAGCAAGACGCTGATTGATACGCTTAAGGGGCTGATAGGGGATGAGTGATTTATTTTTGCTGTGTGATTATATAGTTTAGCACACCTAATTTCTCATTTGCTGCTCATTCGGATATTGTTCTCAGTTCATTCCATATATCATGGGCAATAAAAGGAAATTCCAACTTGTCTTCAAATGAAACATTGTAATGATTCAGGATGACTTCTGATTTTTGATGTTTAATACTTTTCAAGTCCACGAAAAAGTTAGCATCCCCCGAATTCGGGCCGGGCAACATCACCCCGACACGATGCGTAACACTTTCGGCCCTCTGAACATCAAAGATTATGTAATAGCTCTTCTCTCTTGGTGACTGATAAAGAGCATTGATACCAACGAAACTATCAGCAACCTCGTGAGGATTGAATATATGGATTGCCTGCATCGGGAAAATATCTTCTTCAGGATGTTGGAATTGATAACGCAGTGGCCCAAGATTTCGGTTTATTAAGAAACCATGACCTAAGTATCCAAAAGCCAAGAGATATGCCGATCGGAGCAATGCTAATTTTGCTCGGCGCGGATTAGTTATACGTAGAGTCAGATTTATACGCTCAACTCGATTTTGTCGAAATTGCTCATTAATAAATTCTATGTGCTTTGGATTAGATGCTTTCGGAACTCCTAACACTTCCCATCCACTTTCATTTGACCGAAATTCTATTCTAACTCTATTACCGTCATCGGTTTTCATATCCCCGTCTACATAGCCTTCACCCTTTCCCTGAAGCGCATCTAAATCATTGATGTAAGATACTAAAAAACTGTCAATGCGGCTTCCTTGATTATTATTACAATCCTTGCAGGTCAGGGCAATTCCTTTACCTCCTAGTGTATCTGGCGGTACATGTTCCAATGTAAGGGATTTTTCCTTGATGTTTTCAACAGTGAACCATTTTTTGAAACATAGGGGACAAATCACAATATCATCACGATCAGGTTCCATTTTAATACGAGGGTCTGCTCGCACCAGATTCAGATTTTGCTTGTAGTGTTCAAATAGGCTATATGGGTTCTTGTTCATAGTCCGCTCAATCCATCTTATCGTACAGTAGTATTCAACTGTGGGGATGGCAACCAGAGGGTGAAGGTTGTGCCTTGATTGAGTCCGGCGCTGGTGACGGTGATGCGTCCGCCGTGTGCCGCGACGATTTCCTGCGTGATCGCCAAGCCTAAACCTGTGCCACGACGCGGGCCACGGGCTTTATCCACCTGATAAAACCGTTCAAATATGCGGGGTAAATCCGCCGCTGATACGCCAATTCCGGTATCGCGCACGATGACCTCTACGCCGCCGTTGTTGATCTGCGTCCGCAGCCAGATTTGACCACCGGATGGGGTGTATTTGACGGCGTTGCTCAGAAGGTTGGTCATGACCTGCGCGAGACGGTCGCCATCGCCCATAATCGTCGGCATCGGGTCGGTCTGAAGGTGCAGCGTGATGCCTTTATCCTGCGCGAGAATGGCTAATCGTGCGCCAACCGCCGAGGCGAGTTTGCCCATGTCGATAGGAACGGTTTGCATGGAAAGCTGTCCGGCCTGCAAACGGGCGAGATCGGTCAACTGCGCCACCATGCGGTTGAGGCGTCCGGCTTCCTCATGGATAATTTTGGCGGCGCTGGCGGGGTCTTTGGCTGCACCGTCGATGATGGCCTGCGAATAGCCTTGAATCGAGGTCAGCGGGGTTTTGAGGTCGTGCGAAATATTGGCGACAAAATCCTGCTGCGATTGGCGGGCGCTGTGGACTTCGGCGCTCATGTGGTTGAAGGCATCGGCTACGGCGCGAACTTCCGGCGGGCCATTGACGTTGATCGAGTCGGCCTGTTCGCCTTTAGCGACAACGGCGGCGGCTTGTTCGAGACGGTTGAGGGAACGGGCAAGGCCGCTGCTGATGAACACCGCCAGCACCGCCGCGATGAGCAAGCCGACTAATGCAGACTGACACAACGGCAGCGCCAGATTACGTCCAAAAAGCTGTAAGACGGATTCGAGGGTTTGCGGTGGGCGCACATCCGCTAATAAAAGCGCGTTGGTTTCCACGCCCTGACGGACAGCCGATGCGCCTGTGAATATCCAGACTGATTCATCTTTGTCGCGCAGGCTGCCAAAAATCGGTTCGCTGCGGATGCCCAATGAACGCCGTAAATACAGCGGCAGGGCGTAGGCTTCGGGGTCGATGGTGATCGAGTCGCCGCGCGTGAAGGTTCCGGCGCTGTCAAAACCGACGGTGCGTTCGGCCATGTTGACAATCAGGATGCGGACTTCATTTTCCTGCGCGATGCGGGACAGATCAGTCAGCAGTTGACGCAGCGCACCGAGGGGCAAGGCCGAATCCCCGGTGAGGCCACTTTGCTGCATCACATCGCGGGCAATGGTCGCCAGCCGTTCATAAGTCGGTGCAGGTGAAACGGGCTGCGCGAATAGGAACAGCACCAATGCCGCCGTGACGACTGCCAGCGTGACAGCCAGCAGGACAATGTAAGAGATCAAGAGGCGGGCACGGAGGCGGAGGGTCATTTTTCTTCAAAAACAATTTTCTGGTATATATCGGCTAAGGCTAATGAACAGCCGATGGAGGGCAGATCAAGCACTGCGTCCAAGCCAATGGCATCCGTGAGCAGCCATTCCCCATTGGGCTGTCGCAGAAAACGTTCGACACGATGAGCATCCTGAGCAACCAAGAGATATTCCTGAAGGGTCAAAATCGTGCGGTAATCCTGAAATTTTTTGCCACGATCATAGGTTTCGGTGGAAGGTGACAGCACTTCAATAATCAGTACCGGATTGAGCAGAATGTCCATTTCATCATCGGCAAGCTGCGGTTCGCCACAGACCGCCACAATATCGGGATAGGTGTACAGCCGTGTGGCAGGAATCTTGAGCCGCATGTCATTGCTGAAAATTTCGCAGGGACGTTGCAGCAGTTGGTTAAATAAACTGCCGGATGTGTTCATCACAATTCGATTATGGTTGAGACTTGCCCCGACCATCTCAAAAATTTCGCCCTGATGGTATTCATGGCGGGTATCGCTGGTGCGTTCAAATGCCAGATACTCCGCTTCTGTCCAGACCTGTTTGGGCAATGCCATATCTGCTCCTCTGCCTCAACTACTGCCCTCTATTGTAGTTCAGTTTGTCGAGGTTGACTTATCCAGCAGGTCACGGACGATGGTGTCGAAGTCGAGGGTTTCGGCTACGGAGATGCCGTCTTCAACTATCTGAGAATCGACTTTCAGCTTACCCAACACCTCCTCGGTATCCGCGCGGAGTTCAGCATCTGTCGCCGGATGATTCAGCACCGCATCCAGCAGCACCAACGCGCCAAGTGTATCCCCCGCGCGTGCCCGCAGTTGGGCGAAGGAGGCGACAATCGCCACTGTGGCTTGTATCGCGCCAATGGTGGTCGCAATCCGCAGGGCTGAATCCAGATGCATCCGTGCGTCATGCAGATGGTCGGTCATGACATCGACCAGACCGAGGTTGTTGTGAATCATGGCCACATTTTCGCGGTCGCCAATTTCCTGCGAGACGGTCAGGGCGTCCTGAAATCGGGTACGGGCTTCGGCAAATCGTTCTTCAAGGCGGTCAGCTTCGGCAATATTCAGCAGGAAAACGGACTCACGGCGGCGATTGCCCACCGTCCGTGCCTGAGCAAGACCCGCCTCCCACTGCTGACGCGCGCCGCCTAAATTCCCTTCCATCGCAGCGGCATACCCTAAGCGATTCAGGTTTATCAATTCCAGTTCGACATCACCGACCATCTGTGAGAGGCCGACGCCATGTTCAAGATGCTGTTTGGCTTCTTCATAGCGACCCCGTTTGAGTTCCAGATGCCCCAATCCGGCGAATGCCCAACCGAGTGTGGCTAACTGGCTGGAATAAATGGCGCAGGATAAACTTTCGCTGAAGCAATATTCCGCATTTTCGTAGTCGCCCAAATTCAGCGCCATGTCGCCCAACTGCTGAAGCGCCCGCGCCGCCAGATCGGGGTGATCTTCGCGCTGCGGAATCAGTGCCAGACAGCTTTCAAAGGCTGCCCGCGCGGCTTCAAAATCGCTCAGGGCGTAATGCACTTCGCCCAACTTCATCAGCCACTCGGCGCGAGGTTCCGGCAGTAAATCCAAGGCACGGGTGAGGAAATCCAGCGCTTCACGGTAGGCACTGATGCCCGTCGCCCGTTCACCCGCCTGCGCCAAAAATTCGGCGGCTTTCCCGGTTTCGCCAGCCTTCTCGTAATGCTCGGCAATCAGCGGCAGATATTCATTGACGCGCGCACCGCTGGCTTCGACGGCCCATTCAGCCACACCGGCATGGTAAGCACGGGCATGACGCTGAATCAGGTTGCTATAAACCGCATCCCGCAGCATATTCTGCGCAAAAATATACTCGGCGCTCCCGGCAAAAGCGGAGGTTTCGCGGCGGGCGATAAATCCGCGTGCGATCAGCCGCTTGAGGATACCTTCCAAATCCGGCAGTTTTGTAATATCGTCCGCCCCATCCAGCGCGCGGATTGCTCCGCTGTAAAATACGCGCCCGGCCACCGATGCCCGCTGCAAAGCGATGCGTTCGGGATACAGCAGCGTATCCAGACGGGCTTGCAGCAATCCTGCCAGCGTGGGTGGGACGCGCAACCGGGACAGACGGCCAACTTCTACCGACCATTCATCCTCGCCTTTGTGGATCACTCGGTCTTCGATCAGCATCTTGACCAGTTCTTCCATATAGAGTGGGTTGCCTTCGGCGCGGTCTACCAGTAAATCCCGCAGTTCTTTGGGAACATCCGGCATGGGCTTAAGGATTTCCAGCGCCAGATCACGACTGTCGCGTTTATCCAACGGTTCGAGCACAATCCGACGATGGAAGCCCTGCCCACTGCCCCACGTCGAACGGCGTTCCAGCAGCGTCGGGCGTGCCAGACAGACCATTATCAGCGGCATTGAACGCAGTTCGTTAGCGACATCGTTCAGCAAATCGAGCGTGGCATCATCGGCATTGTGAATATCTTCCAACTGCATCATCACCGGGTAACCGCGCTGGGTGATGCCCATCAGCAGCCGCATGAACATCTGCCGTGCGCGAGCCGTTAGCTGTTGTGGATCAGGAAGCAGCCCTTTGAGATAGGGACTATCGCCAAAATCGAACCCGGCAAGGTAGCCGATCAGGTGCGCCATTTCCGGGTTTTCGCCCACCAAATCCTTAATGCCGTTTTCCATTTTGTCGCGCACAATATTCGGGCGGTCGCTATCCAGAATTTCAAAGCGGAAAGACAGAATATCGCGCAGCAGGGCATACGGGCGGCTGGTCATGATGGGTGTGGCACGTCCCCGGAAGATACGATATTTCTCCGGGCGGAGGTCGCTCCAGTTGGCGAATTCATAGAGCAGGCGGGACTTGCCGACACCTGCCTCGCTTAACACGGTCACCACCTGCGTTTCATGATCTTCCACCGCGTTCAGGAAAGCATTCTGCAACTGCTTGAATTCCGCCTCGCGCCCGACCATGCGGGTTTCGACACCTTCTACACCGCGCGTCTCGCGGCGGAAAGCGCGGACTTTCGCCCCTGCTACCCGGTAAACGGCGACTGGTTCTTTGCGCCCCCTCATCCGTATATCGGCTTCTGGCGTAACCCGGAAAACCCCTCGCACTTCGCGGAAGGTATCATGCGAAATCAAAATCGCCCCATCCGCGTTATCCGCCAGACGATTTGCCAGACTGACGGTTGCACCTGAAGCGGTGAGCGTTCCGACTCTTTCGCCCGGTGTGAGCAGTACCGCCCCGGTGTTAATGCCGATTCGCAGCGGCAGCGGTTCGTCGGCATTTAAGGTCGTATCATTCCGCTGACGCAGGGCATCCTGTATCGCAAGGGCGGCGGATATGGCGTGTTCGGAATCGTCTTCGCTGGTCATATCCGCCCCCCAGAGCGCCAGCAAATGATTCTCGGCGAGGGCGATCACCTGACCGCCATGCGTCTTGATGATTTGTTCAGCACGTTTCCAAAAATCCCGAATCGCCCAATGGGCCACTTCCACACCACGATCTTCTTCTACAAGCTGGGCATAATCACCCGCCTCGATATAGATGGCAGTCACCACTTTATTCTGCTCGGTGGGTGTGCCGAGGGTATCGGTAGCGGGCTGGGTTTCGTCCAGACGATAGAAATCCAGCGAAATCTCGATGGCTTCGCGCAGTTGGGGCAGTATCTCCGCCGCGCCACCCAGCGCCGTAATAAAGGCACTGGCAAGTTCAGAAGCCGTGGCGTAACGATCTCCGGGTTGTTTCGCCAGCGCCCGACCCAACACCACATCAATGGCGGGGGGCAGGGATGGATTGAGAGCAACAGCACTGGGCATTATTTCCTGAATTTGTTTGAGGATCACGGCCATCGCGTTATTGCCCGTAAAGGGAAGCTGCCCGGTCAAGACCTGAAACAGCACAATGCCCAGCGCATAAATATCGGTGCGTCCGTCAATGGATTCCTCGCCCATGCCCTGCTCTGGTGACATGTATTCCGGCGTTCCAATGATCGCGCCCGTCTGCGTAATCGGCGTTTCATCATCATTCCGTTTACGCCGTTTGCGCTGGCTTTCGGTCACACGGGCAATGCCAAAATCACTGAGGAAGGCGTTGCGCTGATGGTCGATCATGATATTGGAGGGTTTGATGTCGCGGTGGATGATGCCCTGCTGGTGGGCGTAGTCCAATGCGGAGGCAACTTGCCGGAGCAGCAAGGCACACTCATTCGCCGAAATCCCGCCGCGCGACAGCACCTCTTTCAAAGTACCGCCATTCAGCAAACGCATGACGATGTAGGGCGGATCGTGGCTGCCATCGAAATCGTAAATGGGAAGAATATGGGGATGTTCGAGACGGGCGACCAGACGCGCCTCGCGCCGGAAGCGTTCCAAACCCTGAGCATCATTCGCAATGTTTTGCCTGATGACCTTGAGCGCCACCTGACGATCTACGCTGGGCTGGTAGGCACGGTAGACCGTTGCCATCCCACCCTTGCCGATTTCTTCCAGAATTTCGTATGAACCAAACTGAGAACCCATCATAACCTGCCGCCAAACGCTGTAGCCCCTTAATAAGCAAATAAATTATAGCCAATCCGCAGGGGATACACATACTATAAACAGATTATGCAAACGATTTTAGCGGACGTTAGTCCAGTTTGTAGCCTACCCCCCAAACGGTTTCGATCACCGGGCGCATTCCGTCCAGTTTGTGGCGCAGGTGAGCAATATGCACATCAACCGTGCGGGTTTCCCCGGCGAAGTCGAATCCCCAGACGACATCCAGCAGTTTTTCGCGGCTGAAGACAATGCCCCGGTTTTCCGCCAATGCCAGCAGCAGATCAAATTCTTTCAGGCGCAAATCCACCGGACGCCCATCGACCATCACCACGCGGCGGTCGGGGTCGATGCTCAGGTTATCAATGGTCAGCGAGGCGGTTGGCGCGGCAGATGGCGCAGGACGTTTATCCAGACGGCGCAAAATGGCTTTGACGCGGGCGACCAATTCGCGCGGGTTAAACGGCTTGGTTAGATAATCATCCGCGCCGAGTTCAAGGCCGACGATTTTATCGATGTCGTCGCTGCGGGCGGTGAGCATGATGATCGGCACATCGGATTGGGCACGAACGCGGCGGCAGATTTCCCACCCATCCAGACCGGGCAGCATCAAATCCAGCACCACCAAACCGGGATTTTCCGCCAGAATGCGGCTTAACGCGGCTTCGCCATCGGTTTCGCTGGTGACGCGGAAGCCATCTTGCTCCAGATACATTTTGGCGAGGTCGATGATGTGCTGTTCGTCGTCTACCAGAAAGATGGTTTCGGGCATTATTTATCCTCTTCGATGCGGATTTCGAGGCGGTTTTTGGGGTCAGTTTCATCCGTAAAAAGCCAATTATTTTTATTATTCAAAATCGCGTTCATCAAACTATCCAGCGCAGGGACAAGCTGTTTTAAAGGTATTTCAACCTCCACTTGAACTGCATCCGATGTTTTATCGGCAAGCGTTATGCGTACATGCCGCCCTTCAAGCTGCCCTAGTTGGGTGGCAGCAGCCTGAATACGCTGATATTCGGACTCAGGCAGTATCTGAGGTTGCAGGGATTGAAACAAGTCTTTCGCCTGAGATGTGGTCAACTGCTCTTCTGACACCATTTTCACGATCTGGCTCAGCAAAGTCTGCAACATGAGAAACATATAGGAAGCGGATGGAGTCACCGATCCGGGAATTACTTCCTCGCCTTCCCGTTCAGATTTTGTGGGTACCACCTCTGATACAGGTGGCGGTTGAAGAGGTGATTCTTGCGGCGCGGTAGGCTCTACAGGCGATTCCTGCAACACAAGGCGGGTTTGGCGGCGGACTTCTTCCGGGCTGATGCCAAGTCGTTTGAGAATGTCGATTGCCCCACCTTCTGGCAGGCGGGCGAAGCCAAGCAGCAGATGTTCCGTGCCAATGAACTGATGCCCCATGCGGCGTGCTTCATCTACTGCTAATTCCAAGATGCGCTTGGTACTGGGTGAAAGGTCGATACCTGCCTTAGAGGCGGAAGATTGAGACGGGGTGAGTTCGACCACCAGCTTTTCAAGCCGTGTTATTTCTATGCCCAAATCGCGCAAAACCCGACTTGCAATCCCGCCATCCTCGCGCATGAGCGCTAACAGCATGTGTTGAGCGTCAATTGCGCCGTGTTTGGATGCCTCCGCTTCTTGCTGCGCGAGACTTAAAATCCGGCGGGCGCGGGCCGTAAAGCGTTCCATCTTATTCGGCATCGCTCTGCCCTTCATCAGCTAAAACTTCCGGTTTGATCTGCACAATCAGCACTTTATCGACGCGCTTGCCGTCCATATCCATCACCTCGAAACGCAGGCCGCTGCTCTCGAAAAGGTCACCTGCTTTAGGGATACGTCCCAGATGCGCCATGACGAATCCGCCGAGCGTTTCGTATTGATGATCATCTTCACCGGGAAGCTCTTTGACCCCAAAGCGGTCTTTGATTTCGTCAATCAGTGTCAGCCCATCCAGTAACCACGAACCATCGGCGCGCTGCACCGCTTCCACCTGCTCAATATCACCGACGATTTCCTCAATCAGGTTATTGAACGTGATTAGCCCTTCGATACCGCCGTATTCGCTGACGACCAGCGCCATGTGCTTGCCGGATTGTTTGAAACGTGCCAGCGCATCACCAGCCATCATGGTTTCGGGAATAAATAGCGCATCTCTCGTGCAGTTTGGGAGTTGAATAGGTTGCTGGCTCAAGGCAGTATTCAGCAAATCCTTGGCGCGGATAATGCCGACGACTTTATCCAGTGAGCCATGTGCCGCCGGAAAACGGGAATGTTTGCTGGCGATGATTTTATTGAGGTTTTCCTCCAGCGGATCATCCAGATCAAGCCATTCGATTTCGGTTCGCGGGGTCATCAAGGCGGCCACACGGCGATCACCCAAGCTGAACACCCCGGATACCATTTCCTGATCGGTTTCCCCGAAGATGCCCGCCTGCACCCCCTGCTCCATCATGGCTTCGATTTCCGCTTCTGTGACGGGTGATTCTTCGGAAGCACGCACGCCGAGCAAACGCATCACCAGATCGGTCGAGAGACTCAGCAACCGGACGAAGGGCGAAGCAATCACCGAAAGCCAGTGCATGGCTGGCGCAACCAGCACGGCGACTCGTTCAGGGTTTTGCAGGCCAAGCCGCTTGGGAACCAGTTCGCCAATTACCAGCGAAAAATAAGTTGTGACCACCACCACAGTCGCCAGCGCCAGACCATCGCTGATCGGGCGCAGGATTTCCAAACGGGCAAAAAATTCCGCCAATTCCTCGGCAATGGTCGCTCCGGCAAATGCGCCCAATAACACACCAACCATCGTAATGCCGATTTGCACGGTGGCGAGGAAGCGGTTCTGGTCATTTGCCAGTTCCAGCGCGCGGCGGGCACTGGTACTGCCTTCATCCACAAGCTGCTGCAAACGGATTTTGCGGGCGGAAACAATCGCAATTTCGGACATTGCCAGAACGCCATTCAACAGGGTCAACAATAGAATCGTCACCAATTCAGCGGTAAACAAGACCAGATACCTCGTTAATTTCTGTCGATAAATAGATAGAATCCGTTGGAGATTCGGGAGCATTCATGGGATAAGCCGCTAATCGATGTCCCAGCGCATGTGGATAACATCGCGCTTGGGAACGAACTGATAACGGCGGAGGATGGCATTGGTGGCCGGGCGGTCAGAAGGATGTTCGATGCTCAATGGCGCACTGCCAAAACGACGCACTGCCGTATTCAGCAGGGCTTCGTCATAGATGCTTTCGTAATCCGGGTGTACCAACAGCGTAAGCTGGGACGCGCTGGACATCAACGAATTTTCGACCCACAGCGAGGCCAGAATATTGGTTTGATCTTCAGAGCGAATAATCAGGCGTTCGGCACTGCGAAAACTAACCCAATCGCCCATGCGCTGCCACAAGTTGCGGCGAAAGTGGCCGATGTGCAGAGTCCGCAGCCAGCCCAAACCGCCTAAAGCAGCCGGACGAACATACGCTGCCAGATTATATTCAGCTTTCCATTCATCCGGGCGACGATGCGTGATGTAGATTTGGCGGTCAAGCGGTGGGGGTTTGTTGTACAGGCTGGGACGCCGCCATGTCGTCCAGGCGCGTTCTTCGGTAAAACCCAAGCGCAGGTATAGATTCCGCGCTGCTGGATTATCCGCATCCACCTGAAGGATAGCATTTGTGCCGCCCCGTTCACGGATCATCTCCATGCTGGAGCGCATCAGGTGATGGGCGATACCCCGGCGCTGATGATCCGGGTGAGTAGCGACGTTGACAATCACCCATGTTTTGCCGTCGTAGCCGCGTCCATCCGCCGGATAGAGCGTGACATTGCCGACCAACTTACCATCGGCAATCCAGACGTAGCCCATCCGCATTCCCTGAGCGACATCGTTCAAACCGGCCAGCATCCCTAATCCGGCGCTGACCCGGCTGAGGGCGCGCATTTCCCGCACGGCTGCCCGCCCGCTGTTGTCCATCGTGCTGGCGAACGCCACTTCGATTAAATCGGCCAGCGACCCCAGATCGGTGCGTAAATTCACCGGACGCGGGCCATCAACAGAGGACACGGACGTTTGGGAAATATCGATGCCAGCCACAGCCTTGTTATCCATAGTTTTATGCACACAAGCGTATCGTTTGCGGATACCCCTGTCAAGCATCGCTGGTTGACAATACCATACGGTATGGTATAGTAACCATACTAAATGGTATGGTGAGGATGCATGGAACGGAAAACCAAACGCGACTGGCTGATGCAGGGGTTAGTTATTCTGGCGGAAAAAGGTGCGCTGGCACTGACCACCGAACTGCTGATTTCCCGGATGGGCGTCACCAAAGGCTCGTTTTACCATCACTTTGAAAACTTTCAGGATTTTAAAGAAAGCATGATGGCGCTTTATGATCAGGAAGGCACACTGGAAATCATCAAAATCGCGGAAGAAGCCGCGAAGCCAACCGAAAAACTCCAGCGCATTCTAAACGCCACTTTAGAGGACACCACAACTCTGGAAGTCGCCGTCCGTGCGTGGGCGCTGCAAGACCCGATGGTCAGGGCATTTCAGCAGCGGATTGATAAGCAGCGGATTGATTACCTGCAAACCTTATATCTGGAAATGACGGGCGACCCCGCGCGGGCGGCAGTGCTGGCTCAGTTCGCCTACAGTTTATACATCGGCAGTCAGCATGTCATCCCGCCGATTCAAGGTGAAGGTTTGGCCGCGCTGTACCGTGAAATTGATCGTATTTTGGGGTGATTGGTGGTTGGTTCTTGGTCAATCCAAAACCTTTGCTCTGAAACCAATAACCACAAACTAAAAACCAATACCCCATTGTCCACTTAAATCAAAGGAGTCGGAAACCATGTCCAACCGTTATGCCGCACTGGCGCAGCAGTACCCGGAATTTGAAACCCTGTTCGCGGATGCCGATCACATCGACGTGAAAACTGTCACGGGCAAGACCAATCTGCGGGCATTTCTGGCGAATATGATGAGCTATCAGCCGGGATGGGTGACGTTTCTCTACGGAGTGCGGGCGGTGTTCGTCCGTTTTCTGGGCATGAAGCAGGAAGGGATGCCGCGCCCGACGCGGCTGCCCATAGAAAAAGTGCCGATGCAGCCGGGACAAAATCTCTCGTTCTTTAAGGTGCGGATGGCGGAGGAAGATCGTTATTGGGTGGGCGAGGCCGATGACCAACATCTGAAAGCGGCATTAGGCGTCATCGCCAGACCCGCAGCCGGAAATCAGAAACAGTTTCACTTGATTACGGTGGTGCATTATCACAATTGGGCTGGCCCAGTGTACTTCAACGTTATTCGCCCATTTCATCATCTGGTCGTCAACGGCATGATGCGGGCTGGGGTGAAAGCAAGTTAGGCTTTCTGTTCAGCACGCACACCGTTAATAATGATACGCACACCGGTGGCGAAAATGGCATCGCTGCCTTCATCCTGCCACGCTTTCATAGCTGCAACCAATGCCGGAAATGCATCATCAACTAACTGGGATCCCTCAGGTGCCGTCACGTATGGTGGCGAAGCCTGTTCCTCGATGACCGAGCCAAAAGTGAAATTTATGATCGTGACGGTGACGGTTACTGCCCTGCCATAACTGAAACCGGCATTATGCAGGACGCGAACCGTTAAATCCCACAACTTGACGAGCATCACTGCAACATCGGGATGTGCCCCGGCGACCACGCGCGCACCTTCCCGATGTGCCAACATGGCCGCCCGCAGTTCATGTGCCAGCGTATTGAGCCATTCCGCCCAACCTCGCTGATCGTTTTCAAAATCCAGCGTACTAAATTGTTTCTCCAGGATAACGTTCGCCATTTCATCGAGCAGGCTTTCCTTACTGGGGATATGCCAGTAAATCGAGGCTGCTTTTACGTCCAGTTCTTTCGCCAGACGACGCAGCGTAACGCCCTCTAATCCGTCACGGTCGAGAACATCCAGCGCTGTTTGAATAATCTGTTTTTTTTGCATAGCCATCAGAAATCTGTTTGAGCCTCTTGACAATTCAGCCACACAGTCGTAATCTAACAGTGTTAGTCTAACACTGTTAGAGTGAGATGAGGCACATGATAACACCAATCATACAAATCGAACACCTTGTAAAGCAATATCGCAAAGCGCCGACGCCTTCGGTCGATGACATCAGCTTCAGCGTTGAGCCGGGTGAGTTTTTTGCCTTCCTTGGGCCGAACGGCGCGGGCAAAACCACAACCATCTCGATCCTGACAACCACGCTCACCAAAACCAGCGGGCGCGTGACGATTGCGGGTTATGACCTTGACCGCGAGATGCAGCAAATCCGCGAGAAGATCGGCATTATTTTTCAGAAGCCGAGCCTGGACGTGAACCTGACTGCCGAGGAAAACATTCGCCTGCACGTCTGCATTCAGGGAGTTTACGGTTATAAACCTTTCTATAGGTTGATGCCAGCCGCTTACCGCCAAAGGATTGAAGAACTCGCCAGTGTTGTCGGGTTGGAAAGCAATCTCTTCAAGCCGATGAAAACCTTCTCCGGTGGGATGCAGCGCAAGCTGGAAATCATCCGCAGTTTGATGCACGAACCGTCGATCCTGTTTCTGGATGAGCCGACTACAGGTCTGGATGCTGTCAGTCGCAGCAACTTATGGCAGTATCTCCAGGAGATGCGGCGCACAACCGCAACGACAATCTTCCTGACCACCCACTACATCGACGAAGCCGAAAATGCCGATCACGTTTGCATCATTAATCATGGCAAAATCGCCTTACACGCAACTCCGCAGCAGATGAAACAGCGTTTACTTGACCGTTACATGCTGGTGGACGCCATCAATCATGAGCAGTTACAGATGGAGCTGACTGAGCGCGGGATCGCCTACAAAGCCAACGGCGCTGGATTCAAAATCCCGTATCAGGAAGCGACGCCACAAACGCTGATCGCACGGTTGGAAACACCTTTATCGGTTTTGAAAGTCCACGAGCCAAGCCTCGAAGAAGCTTATGTCAATCTGGTAGGAGTCCAATAATGAGCAAATTCACCCGTGACCTCAACGCTATCGTCGCTATCGCCGCGCGTGAGGTGATGAACTTCACCCGCACACCGGCACAGATCATCTTTGTCCTGCTTTTTCCAGCCATCTTCTTAGGTGTGCTGGGCGGCAATCTGGAACAGAACCTGGGCGGCAGTGTGGGCTTCAACTTTATGCAGTTTATGTTCTTTGGGGTGGTGGTCAGCACACTCTACCAGACGACTTTCACCAGCGTCATCAAGCTGATCGAAGATCGGGAGAACGACTTCACGCAGGAGATTTTCGTCGCGCCGATTTCGCGTTATGCCATGATCCTCGGCAAAATCTTTGGTGGGACGATCACCAGCTTTTTATCGCTGCTCGGCCTGCTTGTTATGGCGGTGGTGCTGCAAATTCCGCTGACGCTGGCTCAAGTCGGCAATGTCATCTTAATGTGGCCTATCATCTGCGTTGCGGCGGGTACACTTGGCATTGTGTTTATCGGCATTGTCAACGATCCCCGAACAGCCGATACGGGCAGTTTTATGATCATCATCCCGCAGATGTTTCTGGCAGGCATCATGACCCCGGTGACCAATTCGAGCGGTTTGCTGGGTGTGCTGGCGCATATGATGCCCATGACCTATCTGGCTGATCTGATGCGGAACATCGTTTATGCAGGCAGCCCGGAACACAGCCAGATTGTCCTGTATAGTCCCGCTGTTGATCTGGCGGTGGTGGTGGTCGTCTCGGCGACATTCCTGATCGTGGGAACCCTGCTGTTCACCCGCAGCTCACGCGCACGCTGAAAATCTGCTCAATCCACGTTTACCCTTCACAGTCACCAAAAGCACAGAATATTGCTGATGCCGTGCTCACACTTCCGGCGGCATCAGCGCGCACGCCCTGAAACTAAAACCCCATAATCAACACTCCATAAACGATGAAATTTTGTCGCTCAATCCCCCTTCTGATGCCGAACATAACCTGACGATTAGGCAACGGTTTAGGGGGTTTGCCAAATCCGCCGTTGGAGATTACCAGCCGACAGGCTATCATTGGAAGCCGTTAAAGCTGGAAATTCGCTCCGAACGAGGAGAAATATGACACGACAGAATTATGGAACGTTACGCAACAACCGCCGGGGTGGCGGTGGGAGTGGTGCATGGCAGTGGACGGTGATCGGCTTTGTGATCGGCTTCGGCTGTGCGGCCATCGCCGGGTTGGGGCTGGTGATCGCGGGCGCAACCGGTGTGATTGATATGAGCGGTGTGCTGGCGGCTAACCGTCCAACACAAACGCCTTTCGTCATCACCAATACCGCGCCGCCCGCAACCCCCACGCTGCCGCCCACCGAGGTGCTGATACTGCCGACGGATACACCCCAGCAGGCAGCGGTTTTAGTCCCAACAGCCTCGCCTACCCCTGATCCGAGCAGCATTCAGGTTGCGCCGAGCGCCACACCGACGACTGAAATCGTCCCGACAACCGAGCCGCAAACCGCTGGCGATCAAACCAGTCAGGGCATCCAACAGCCAGCCGGAGCGAATACAATCGAAATTCCGCGCCTGCTGGAAGGCAAACTGACCGCTCTGCGTCAGGTGGACGGCGGCACCTTTAACATGGGCACGACACCGCAGGAAGTGGCAATCGCGGTTGATGAATGCACCAATTTTTACGAAGGCACTTGTCAGCTTTCCTATGGTGAAGACTCTGCCCCGCCACATTCAGTAACCGTCAGTCCGTTTAATATGGAAGTGACTGAAGTTACCTACGATCAATACATGGCGTTCCTGAACTCGATGGGGCCGAACAGCCACCGCACGGGCTGCGATGGACAGTTATGCATCGCCACCCGCGCCGAAGACGAGAACAGCAATGTGATTTTCGACAGCGCCAACTACCGTGTGAATAACGCTATCCTGAATTATCCGGTAGCCGGGGTGACGTGGTACGGCGCACAGTCGTACTGCGAAGCCATTGGCCGTCGCCTGCCGACCGAGGCGGAATGGGAACGGGCTGCCCGCGCGGTGGTACAGGGTACGGAAATGACTCTTTACCCCTGGGGTAACACCTTTGACGTGTCGCTGGCGCGCACCAGCCGCCCGCGTGAAGAAAATCTGGCACTGGTGGGTGCAAAACCGATTGGTAGTTACGCTGCCGGGGCATGGAGCTTGTTTGACATGTCCGGTAATGTGGCCGAATGGGTGAGCGACTGGTATTCACCGACTTTCTACAGCCAGCAGTTGCAATCTGGCAGCGCGATTGTTGACCCCACCGGGCCAGTCGCCGGGACGCAGAAGGTCGTGCGCGGTGGTTCGTGGGATACCGTGCCCTTCTTCGCCCGTTCGGTGCATCGTCAGAGCTTTGAGCCGCAAGACCAGAAATTGTTCATCGGCTTCCGGTGTGCAGCACCGATCAGCAGCCCGGTTGTGCCGCTGACCAACACCGGAACGGATTTAACAGCCGTCACGCCGGGAACCGATACAGGCGCAAATGAGGAAGATACCTCCAGCAGCCAGCCGACGATCCCTGCCCCGCCGCTGCAACCGACCAGTAGTGGGCCAGTAGCAACGCTCAATCCGAGCGGATAACGAACTCTTTATACATAACGTAGGGGCGCAACATGATGCGCCCCTACTGCTATCAACAATGCAAATTACCTCCCTACGTTTCAACAAATTTTTTCAACGCATGGATTTCGGCTGGGTGGCGGCTGCTGTTCTGCCCCTAGTCGGAATTCTCCCGACGATTGGTGACGGCGTGATTCGGGCGGCGGACGGGCCGCTGCATGTTCACCGGATTTTCGCCATGACGACGCTGCTCCAACACGGTCAACTCTGGCCGCGCTGGATTCCCTGGTTTCATCTCGGCTACGGCTATCCGGTCTTCAACTTTTACCCACCGGGTACATTTTACTTAGGCGGATTGCTCGGTATTCTGGGGATTTCCGCCCCGGTCGCGTTCACGCTGCTGGCGGCGCTGGCGTGGGTTTTAGGCAGTTTGGGAACGTATGGATTAGCGCGGCGATTCCTGCCCGGTTCGGCTGCACTATTGGCCGCGATGCTCTGGAGTTATGCCCCATCCCGGCTGTATGAAGTCTGGCATCAGGGCAGTCTGCCGCAGATGATGGCGGCGGCTTTGGTTCCCTGGGTGCTGTGGGGATTAGTCCGCGTAGCCCAGCAGCCGACACGCCGCAATGCTGTGTGGCTGGGATTAGCACTGGCAGGGATGACCTTTTCGCACCAGCCCATTACCTTGATCGCCGCATTATTTGTCGCCCCCGCAACCGTGATATTGCCGTTGTGGTATGGACGGCGCGAAGGTCAAACCGTTCGCCGCCTGATCTACACCTTCGGCGGACTAATGTTAGGCGGCGGATTAACCGCGATTTTCCTGCTGCCGCTGGCGATGGAATTGAAATATGTGTTATCCGCCCGCCAAGCCCCGGATGTGATTCCCTACCTCATCAGCAACTTTTTGCAGCCAAGCCAGCTTTTCACCCAACCGCTGCCAATGGATTTGACCGATCTACGCTTTGAACTGCCGGAAACGCTGGGGTTGGTCGGCGGGATTTTCAGCCTGCTCGGACTGCTGGCATTGATACGCCGCAAATATTTCGCTGTTCTGCTGATTTTAGGTGGTGCGCTGGCTTTCAGTGTGTTCATGCTGCTGCGGCCTTCGCTGCCCTTATGGGAAACCATTCCCTTTATGGCACAACTGCGCTTTCCAAGTCGCTTGCTGCGGGTTGGAGCGTTATTCATCGCCTTAGCGGGCGGTGCTGCACTCCTATGGATACCCGAACACTGGCGCGGCGCGGCACTCGGCGGCGGTTTGACCATCGCCCTGATCGCTGCTTTGCCGCTGGTCTATCCCAACCAACGTTTCGTCAACTGGCCGAATCTTTCCGCATTAGACGAAGTGCGAATGGAGGAAGTCGAGTGGAATTGGGGCACAACCAGCTACGACGAATTTAATCCCATTTGGGGCGAACAGCCGGGATGGGATGCCGCCATTGAACCCGAAACCTACATCACTGACCCAATGCGCGTGTTCGTCAATCGGCTGGACATGATTCGCCAGTATCCCGATTTGCAGGTCGAAGAATTAGGCGGGATGAATTATCGCATCACCGTCGCCACCGAACGCATGGTGCGCTTCCGCCAGTTTTATTACCCCGGCTGGACGGCGACGCTGAATGGTCAGCCGGTTGAGATTTATCCCGAAGATGAAATTGGGCAGATTGCGATGGATGTTCCAGCGGGCGAACACACCATTTCGCTGGCTTATACCGGGACGCCCGTGCAAGCCGTCGGTGCGCTGATTACGGTGGTGAGTCTGCTGGTGGCAATCGGTTTAGTGGTTGTAAATCCAGCGTGGTGTAGGGGCGTTCGGGCCGGACGCCCCTACACAACCGAACAACAACCCACCATAGAGGAAAATGATGCTTTACCGCACCGAATCGGTTATGGTGTGGTGGCTGGAATTGTTGCCTTTGCGCTGCTGAATACGCTGGTGATTACCCCCAACACCCTGCTGTTCCGTTATAAATCACCCGCCGATTCGCCCGCCTACATGCAGACGGCGGTGCACCAATCCTTCGGCGGCGTATTTGAATTATTGGGTTACACGCTCGATCAGGACAGCGTAGCCCCCGGCGAACTGCTGACTGTGGAATTATTCTGGCGCGCGGAACAACCACTCAATGGCGAATACCGTCCGGTGATTCAACTGGTGAATCTCCCCATAACCGAAGCATGGGGCGCAGTTGAACCCTTCTTTCCCGGCGGCGGTAAGACTTCAACCACCGCTTATCCACTAGATCGCTTTGCTTCCGAAGTCCACTCGTTCCCGATTTTCGAAACCGCCCCGCCCTATGTTGGACGCATCAGTGTGCAGATGCTCGACGCCAGCACCAACCAACCGCTGCCGCTGCCGGATGGAAGCAACCGTCTATTACTCCCACCGCTGATTCGCATCACCGGAAACGGCGAAGAAATTCCGCAGAAGTTGGATTATCGCTTTAACGATGCCATACAACTGCGCTGTGCCAGCGTGACCCACGATGACCAGCAGTTCACCATTGATCTCGGCTGGCATGTGCTGGCGAGCATGGCGCAGGATGTAACGCTGTTTGTGCATGGCTACGACGCGAACGGCGAACAAATCGCGCAAAACGACGCCACACCGCTGGCGAATGCCTACCCATCATCATTGTGGCTGCCGGGGCAAAACCTGCGCGACCAACACACCCTGCCCTATGACCCGGCGATTGTGCAGATCGGCATCGGCTTATATACCCCGGATGGACGCCTATCCCTGACCGAAAATGGTCAGCCTATCGCTGATAATCGTGTTCTGCTGAATCTGGAGGACAACACATGCGGCGGGTAGATTGGCTGGCGCTCGCCCTGATTCTGCTGCTGGCGGCGCTGCTGCGTTTGGGCGAACCCGGCATCATCGAATTTTTGCATGATGAAGCCTTGCTCTCGCTGATGGCACAGGATATGGTCGCCGGGAAAGGCATACCGCTGACCGGGATTGCATCCTCCGTCGGGTTGCCAAATCCGCCCGTCAGCGTCTACGTGATGGCGATTCCCTATGCGCTTTCCCCAAGCCCACAATTTGCGACCCTGTTTATCGCCGCTTTAAATATCGCCGGAGTGGGTTTGCTGTGGGTGATCGCCCGTCGTTATTTCGGGCAGATGGTCGCCCTCGTTGCTGGCCTGTTGTATGCCGTGAATCCTTGGGCGATTCTCTACAGCCGCAAAATCTGGGCGCAGGATTTCCATACCCCGTTTATTCTGCTGGCGCTGCTGTTGGGGTTGCTCGGCTTCCGCGATGGCAAACGCTGGGCGCAAGTTTTATGTTTGCCAGTGCTGTTCATCGGTTTGCAGATTCACTTCGCGGCATGGGTGCTGCTGCCCGCTTTTTTATGGCTCATCCTGTCGGGATACAAAAAGTTGTGGTGGCCTGCGCTGATTGGCGGAATCGTTTTAGCGATCATTACGCTGCTGCCCTACCTCGCTGGATTATCGGATACCCTCGCCCGCGAACCCTACCGCCTGACCAATTTGCTGGAACGTGAAGGCCAACCACTGGCTTTGACCACCGATGCGCTGCGTTTCAACGCTTATTTGGCAACCGGGTTAGGCATGGAAACATGGATTGCACCGCAGCAGCCGGACGATTTAGTTGCCAAAGTGCCACCCATTCCCATCTTATGGCTAATTGTGGGTGCGCTGACTTTGATCGGCATTGTCGGACTTATCCGTCATCACCGCCCATTCGCCGTGCTGTTGTTACTCTGGCTCATCCTGCCCATTGTGATCTTCACCCCCACATGGACTCCGGCCTATCCCCACTATTTCATCGCCACCATTCCCATCCTCTGTCTGCTGGCTGGCATAGGAACAGCATGGATTGCTTCTTCTCTCAGACCCATAAACGAGGAACGGGAGCAAGCTGTGTCTTCAAGTCCTACCCTGCGCGCGGGGAGGGATTTAGGG
>JAIOHM010000110.1 GCA_019912965.1 Anaerolineae bacterium | reverse complement strand
GACTTTTCTCATACATCTCCTTAAACTGCTTACCGACATCGTAACCGGGTAGTTCTCGTGATCGTTGAGCTTCGAGTTCAGCAATCAGTCACGATGTTAGGAACTTATTTTGGGAGCTATACTAGAAAACTCATACAGGGAAGCGCCGTAGTGCGGAGCGGCTGTGGGGGAGGATGCCGCCGCTTTGTCGGTATTGTCGCGCCACTGCGGCTACGCGGGACGTTGGCGCTGATATTGTGCCAAAGCTGTCAAGAAATCTTTGAAGCCTTGCACTTTAGGGACTTTGGCACTGGTGTCGATGACAAAACTCTCCTGCTTTAGATGATCTGCGTGGGCTTCCAGTCCGCCGGAGAAGCGCGATAAAAGTTTGCCATCCTTGCCAACTACGCGCCAATGGGGGATGGACATGAGCATTTTCCCGGTTGTGCCGAAAAATTTTACACGGTTTGGCGGGACAGGGACGATGGTGTCTGGTTGGAGTTCCATTGCGTTAATGATCTTTTTACCTTGCCCCATCCTCCATTTTGGAGAAGGGAACAAAGGCACATACACAAGGGAAAGATTGTGTACTTTATGCCCACTAGATGAGTTAATTTTAGAACAAATGGACTTATCGGTCAATTGGGATTGGGTTAGAAAATGCTTGAAAAGTAGAAGGCAACAGAACATTACACTTGTCACTGTCTGTAGAACACATTCAGCGATAGGATGTGAGTAACATGAGCTTGCGGAGCCGAAGTTAGCGTATCCGTAGGCAGCCCAATGAGCCAGTGCATCCGTCCAAGCTGCATACTTACTTCGCTCCTGATTGAATGTAGGAGAAAGTATCATGCAGAGTCCACAGGCTGCACAGAACGTTGATCCCTCCACAGCAAAGATGACGCGGCTATATTACCTCGACTGGCTGCGGGTGGTGGCGATTCTTGGGGTTTTTCTTTATCACTCAGTCCATGCTTTTGACCTAACCGACTGGCATATCAAGAATGCGGAACAAAGCGAACTTATCACCGTATTTCTGCTGTTTGTGTCGCCATGGGGAATGCCTTTCTTTTTCCTGATCGCTGGCACGGGAACGTGGTTTGCGCTGCGACACCGTACCGCTCGCCAGTATGCTCGTGAGCGATTTCAACGGTTACTGATTCCTTTCATTTTCGGATGTCTTCTGCTCACCCCACTCATGCTGTATTTTGAGTGGATGCACAAGGTGCAGACGGCTGTATTGAATGTCTCATTCTGGGAATTCGTGGGCAGCCGTTCAATGCCGATCTCTTGCCAAATCTTTGGTTGGGCTGGATACCATCTATGGTTTCTCGGTTTTCTGTTCTCTTTTTCCCTGCTCACGCTGGCAATCTTCTTATGGTTTAGGGGAGAAAAGGGTCAACAGGTCGCAGCATGGCTGGCAGGGTTGTGTGAGCATCGCGGAGGGATACTGTTGGGCGTTATCCCGCTCCTGTTGATTCAACTGGCGCTCCGCCCGTTCTTTCCAGAGGGGGAACATAATTGGGCGGATTTCTGCTTCTTGATGGGCTTTTTCGTTTTGGGTTATCTCTTGTACAGCGACGAGCGGTTTATGGCTGCTATCCGCCGGGATTGGCGGCTGATGTTCCCTGTGGCAGTTATCACCACAATGATCGGCATGGCGCTGATTATCTTCGTCGATGGGTATGATTGGTTGGCAAGGCCTGATCTGCCGCAATTTTATCTCTTGTGGGGTCTGGTTGTCGTCAATGGCTGGTGCTGGGTCGTTTGCGTACTCTTCATGGGGATGCGTTTTCTCGATTTTACTAATCGATGGCTGCAATACGGACAAGAAGCCATCCTTCCCTTCTTTGTGTTCCACCAACCTGTAATCATGGTCATCGCCTTTTTCGTTGTCCAGTGGGATGCGGACATCCTGCCCAAACTATTGGTGGTCGTTTCGTCTTCATTTGTGGTGACCGCTGGCATTTATGAATTGATCGTCCGGCACAGTCACTGGCTGCGCGTTATGTTCGGGATGAAGTCCCAACCGCGCGCCGCAAGCCTGCCCGTTGGTGATAGGCGGAATCAGGCACATGCCCGGTAGTTCACAAAACCTCTAGCGGTTACATGGAGTCGAAGGTGACGACATAAACACCGGTGCTGGCGCCTTCCTGCCCAAAGACCTGTAACTTCCATGTGCCGGATTTATAGATTTTGCAAATGAAGGCGATGCCTGTGCCATCGGTGAAGATGGTATCGCGTTCGCAGTTATCCCCGGCATTGCGTCCATCGGGGTCGAGGATGGCAACATTGGAGGAAACATTGGTGGCGGTTGGCGAGAAGAATTGAATGGCGATGGCGACCTCATTACCGCGCTGGGTGGCAAAGGTATATTCGTGGGTGAAGCCGGGATCGAGCACATCGCTCAGGGGATCATTTTCCGCGAGGGGTTTGCTTCTGTCTGGCTGGACAGTGAACTGGCTGCCAGATTGGCCGGAGGATGCAGGGCGTTGGGTTGGCTGCGCGGATTCGCTGGCGGAAGCACTGCTGTTGGATGGCGGTGTATCACCATTGTTTAAAACAGGTGTCGCCTCGGTGATTCCAAACACGGGCGTTCCGTCGCGGGGTGCGGATGGGGCGTTACCGCCTAAAATCTGCCGTACCTGTGAGGCAATCGGTGAGCCAGTGACAGTGAGGACAAAGTAGCTCATAGATAGACTGAGCAACATTGAGCCGATGCAGCCGAGAGTCGTCCAGCGGCGTTGGTTTTGGCGGCGCTGCTCACGCTTGAGCGCAAATACATCTATCCGCGAGGACGGGAGTGGCAGGGGTGTGGGGGTGGTTATCAAAAGTTCGACAGGCGGCATGTCATCCACTAGCAAATCCAGCGAGGGCATTTCGGCTTCGGTAGCTGCTTGCTTTAGCTGGCGGTAACGCTGTTTGGCCTGTGCGTGCTGTGGGTCGAGCTTTAATGCCCTCCGCAGACAGCCGAGTTCCTGCTCTGGCGATTCGCAGGCCGAAGCAGCAAACATCCATAAATCGGCGGTTGGGGCGGAATCCAGCAGGGGATGCAGTAACTTACGTGCCTGCTTTTTGTCGCCCGTTTGCAGAGCCGTTTGAATGGCGTCCAGATTGTTTTGCATACACCCGCCCCCTATTGCTTCGGATGCAAAGCTGCCCTTACCCCTGTTCACTTGAGTAAGAAGGGCGTCCGAGTCGAACGCCCCTACGATGCGATTTATCTATTGAAGGGGCGAGCAGCAACCTCATCCCCAACCCCTCTCCAGTTGGAGAGGGGCTTTAAGAAGGGCGTCCGAGCCGGACGCCCCTACAAATGGTTATTCGACGGCGGGGAGGACAGTGAAGGTGCTGCCTGCACTGCGCCCGTAGACCTCCGGGAAGTAGAATTCCTGCCCGGTGGCGGGAATGACGTTATAGACACCCGGCAACCCAGCGCGGATGCTGTAGGTGAATTCATAGGTTCCGGCGGGCAAAAAGGTCGCGTAGAGGGCTACTTTTTCGTCGCGGAATTCGATGTTGCTGAACCACCACCAGCCCCAGCCGTAACTCAGCGGGTCGGTCTGGCTGACTTCCGGCTGCGTGCCGATCTGCTGTTCGGTGCTGAGATTGGGGTTGACGGCTTCTGTACCTGCCGGAATCGGGTCTTCGACGACGGCATAGTGCAGATCGTTGGGGGCGATGATCGTCAGGCGGACGTTGACCAATTCGCCAACGTGGGCTTCGGTGACGGGTTCATCACTGCCGGGAAGTGTGTAGCGACGTTCGACGATGATGCCGCGATTCAGCGGTTCGACTTCTGGTACGGGCAAGTAGGCTTCCAGATGGGCAGTGTAGTAGAGCACACCCGCGCCATCAGTACGCCCGATGACCAATTCGTTGGCCTGATCGGCCAGCATGTCGGCTACCTGTACTTGCAGTTCAATCGAGTCGCGCACATTGTCGGTCGTGACTGTGCCTTCGGTCAGCTTTTCGCCGTTGAGCGAGGCCGAGAAGCCATAATCCGGGCGCAGTTCGCCACTGAGAACCATCCAGTCGGTCAGGGACATGACTGCCCACGCTGTTTCCTGAGTGGTTTCCCAGTGGTCGGCGGTGCGGGCGACCATCAACCAGCGGACGACGTTGGGTATCAAGTCGTTCTGGGGACGCAGTTTGATGAGCGCATCCAGAACGATGGCGGTGGTGCGGGTGTCGGTGTTCCAGTTCCAGTAATCGTTTTCGGCTTCTTCCCAATGTGCTCCGGTCGCGCTGAGAATGGCGCTGTTGACCAAATCAGACACAAGAGTATCGCTCCGGCTGGTATCCGAAGAGTTGACATAGCTGAAGGTCAACGCGAGGAAGGCTTTGGCGTAAATATCGAGACGGTCGCGGGCGTCGAACAGATTGGCAGCGCGGCTGACATCTGGTGCGCCAGAACGGGCTAAGGCATAGAGCACAAAGGCTTGACGATTTAAGCGCCAGCGCGGTTGAGTCTGATCAGGAACGATGAAGGTTGATTGCAGATAGCCTTGTGCGCGGCGGATCACATCATCCGATACGACAAAACCGGAACTCTTGGCTTCGGACAGGCCAATGAGCGCATAGGCAGTCGTCAGCGCATTGCTGGGATCCTGCACGAACCAGCCCCAGCCGCCATCGGTTTTCTGCTGAGCATAGAGCCGCTGGATGGCGAAATTGACTCCGCCTTCAAGCTGGCTGCGGAGGGTGTCGTTGGCGACAGACAGACTATCCAGCGCGCGGAAGGTCATGATATTGGGTAAAAAGCGACTGACAGTTTGTTCGATGCACTGGTGCGGATAGTTGCGCAGATATTCGAGGCCATCCAATGTGGTGGCGGCCAGCGACGGGTCAATCTGTACAGTGAGTTCGCCCTGTGTCACATCGAAACGCTGCGGTAAGGCGATGGCTTCAGTGATTGAGCCGCCTTCACGCAGCAATCCGGCAGTGCCGACGGTTTCCGGCACTTCGTATTTATAGACCGGGAGCAACTGTGCTTCGCCCTGACCTAGCGGCGGTTTGCTGGCATCGGTGAAGGCACCATTATTGCCGTTGGCGAAGAAGGTTACATCAATCGAGGGGACATCATCCACCGTCACATTCCATTCGACGCGCTGGCGTCCGCTGGAAGGGATGGTGAAGGTCTGCGCAGCATCACCCAACATGGTCATGCCTGTGCCCTGCAAGGAGATTTCGACCGCCATTTCTTCGCCAGTGTTGTTGTTGACGATGGCGGCCAGCGTTACCTGATCGCCCACGACCATAAAGCGCGGTGTGACCGGACGAATGAGCAGGGGTTTGGTGCTGATGAGGTCGAAGGTATCTTCTCCAACCAATGTCAGCCCATCCGTGCCGCTGGTGACGGCGCGGGCATCCAAACGCCATGTGGTCAGGTTATCGGGCAGGGTGACGGTAAAGGTGGCTGTGCCGTCTGCGCCTGTGACCAATGAGGCGTTCCAGTAAGCGGTATCGACAAAATCCTGCCGGATGTCGAAAATTCCGCCTTCACCACCGCCACCGCCGCCGCCTTTGATGGTGTCCAGTACGGTTTGGGTGAGTTGATCGACGTTGATGGTCAGCGGGGTAGAAGTACGGACGGCTAAACCCTGCTGTCCATAGTAGTACGTCAGCAGCGGGCCACTGTTGGGTTCGGCAATCGAGAGGGAAGCCAGATCGGTTAAACCGATGCCGACTTCAGCCTGTATTGGATTGCCTTCAAAGTTGGTGGTTTTGACGGTGTAGGTAACGGTATCACCGGGGCCAGCCTGCGGCACATCCGGCGTAATTTCGATGTTGAGTTCTTTCTGGCTGTTATCCACACCCAACTGAATTAGTCCTGCGCGGAAAGCCGGGACAGGATTGTTTTCATCAATGCCTTTGACCAGCAGGACACTGACATAAACATTGGGCGCGAATTCCGGGGTGATGGGTATGTTGTAAATGGTGGAATTGCTGGTCATGGTGATGTATTCGGCGGTCAATACATCGCCACGTTCGATGGTCACCAATGCCTGCGTTGTCCCCTGAAACGGCGAGGTAATCAGGATTTCGGCAGTGTCGCCCACATTGTAGCTGTCCTGGTCGGCAATCAGATCGATGCGATTGCTGTTCTGCTGCCGCCATGAGACGTATTCACCGCTGGATACCCAAAGGGTGGTGGCGGCGATGATTTCGTTACCCTCGCTGTCGCGGGTGGTGATTTTGGCTTTAAAGATACCGCCGTTGGGGGGTGTAAAGCTGAAGATGGCTTTGCCCTGATCGTCAGTTGTCGCGCTGCCTGTTGTGACCGGGATTTCTTCGACTTCCCACGTCCATGTAGTGCGTCCGGCTTCGTCCTGTTCCTGTACGCTTGACCAGCGACGTTCGACAACTTCGACTTCAATGGTCTGGTTGGCGATGCCCTGACTTTCCCAATCAACGGCGATCAGGTTGATGGCGGTTTCTTCACCCGCCGTGCTGACGTAATTTTCCGGGCGTGCGCCGATGTAGACCAGACCTTTATGCACGGTGACATCGACACGTCCTGCAACGATTTGCTGGCTTTCGTCGCTGATGGCAGCTTCGATGGTGAAGGTCTGGCTTTGGGTGTTGTCTTCCAGTGCAGCCGGAATTTCGATGGTCAGTTGGCCTTGCCCATCGGTTGTGCCTTCACCGCTGGCGATCTCCTGACCGTAGCCGCTGTAAAACTCGCTTGAGCCGGAGTCGTAGTCGTAGTCGATGAAGTCGTAGAAACCGGGGCCATCGTAGTTGAAGAAGTAGGGGTTGGAGACGACGCTGTATTCAACATTGGCATCCGTCACCGCGCCGCCGAAGAAATAACGGCTGTCGATGGTGACGCTGATGGTATCTCCCTGCACAACCTCGCCAGCGGCAGGGGTGACACTGACCTGAAATTCCGGCAAGCGGAATTCGGCGACGCCGAAGCTAATCGAAGCAGTAGGGCGATAGAATTCGTCCGGGCTACGACTGGGGAGTTCGGCTTCGATGCGGTAGTAGCCCAGCACGGCATCATCAGCAATATCGAATTGCCCGCTGAATGTGCCGTAGGGGGTAATGGGCAGCGGTTGATCGAAGACCAGTTCGCCGTTGAAATCGTAGACCTTCACCGGGATGGTGCTGAAATCCGGCGGGGTGTAGGTTACATCGTCCTGCGCACGTACGATGCCCCGGAAGTAAACGGGCTGATCCGGGCGGTAAATTGGACGGTCGGTGTAGAGGTAAGCGCGATAGAGTTCGGGATAGTAGTTGTAGTTCTGCCCGAATTGGTAGGGTTCGATGCCATCCGACCAGCCGATGAAGCCGACGCCGAATTGGGTTTCCGTCCGGAGGGTGGCGAACAAGGGTACATATAGATCGTTGACGCGCGGGATGGGCAAGCGCAGCAAACCATTGGCATCGGTTGTGCCGCTGGCGAGATCGTTGTAGTTCTTGTCGTAAACGGTAATCGGTGCGTTGGCTAAGGGCTGCCCGGTTTGGGCTTCAGTTGCCCAGATCAGGACACTATCAACGGCGTATTTCATGGTCAGGTTGGCTGTGCCGACGATCAGGAAATGGCCTGTCGCTTGCCAGCCACGACTTTCGGTTTCTGGCGAGTTGGCTCGCAGCAGGTAAATGCCGGGGGGTAGAGCGCCTTCGCCACCGACCACTGGGGCAATCTCCACCGGGGTTATATCGGCGGCAATCCGCACGTCCAGCAGATAGTCCGCCTGACCATCGTCACCGGGAATGGCTTCGGCCACCCAAGCGGGGGTTTCATCCCGCAGGCGCACCTGCCACCAGATGATTTCGTTAGCGCAAACCGGGCCGCCGATGATGGGCAGTTGATAATCTTTGTAAAGCTGGCTGAGAACTTCGCCATCTGGCGGGTTGGCACGGGCGCGAACCGGGTCTGGATCGCTGATAACGATGGCAGTATCGCCAACTTTCAAACGGCTGGGCGCTGCACCGGGGCATTCGAACGCGCCGCCGGGGGTTTGTGCGCCGCCGAGGGTCAGCAGTTCGTACTTACGGCTGTTTTCAGTGGCACTGACAGGCAACTGCCAGCTTCGGAGCAAGTCGCTGGGCGACGGGAAGATTCCATTGGCTGCACCGTAACTATCGGCTGACACTGCTGTGACGAAATTCTGCACCGGGATGGTGTAAAGCTGGAAATCCAGACGCGAAATATTGCGATGCGTCAGGAACAACTGTGTATTTTCAGCATTGGCGTTATAGAAGCCGACACCGCCGGGAACATTGAGCACAAAATCCGGGTCGTAAGGCGCGGTGGTGAAACTGATGACCCGCTGCGTCACGATTTGGTTGCCGTAAATATCGGCCATGCCGGGGGCGATGGTGATGGTGTAGGCGGTGCTGGGTTCGAAGGGGAAGTTGATGGTGTAACTGTTGTTGTATTCGCTGTAGTAGTAATCCGGGTCGCGCCATGGTTCCGGCTCGATGGTGATTTTGCCTTCGAGGGTTTCGATGTCCATCGGCGAGGCGAAATACAGGGTGAAACTGCCCCAAGGATAAACCCCGTCAGCGCCATCGCTGGGGTCGGTGCTGACGATAGCCGGGAAGGGAACGGTGGCAAATGACCATTCCGAAAAACCGACTAATCCTGCATCACCGACTTCAGCAGTCGCGCCGGGGTTGAGTCCTGCTTCGTAGATGGCTTCCAGTTGGAGTGGGCTATCCGGCGTAAAGCTGAATCCCGCATTATCCTCCGCCCATTCAAACACGCCGGGGAGCGCATTACCACCTTCGGGGCGCAAAAAGAAATTGGCTTCAACACTGGGGCGATCCATCGGCTGGTTGAAGCGAATCTGGATAGCGTCGTTCAGGCTGACATCCGAACTCAAGTCCGGCGGGAAAACCTCGGTAATGGCGGGACTTTGTGTCTGGAACGTCCAGCTTACGGCTTCTTGCAGCACTGAGCCATCAATAGCTTGTAAATCTGGCTTGAGGCTGACGGTGTACTGTGTGCCGCCTGCCATTTCCGGGCGGAATACATAAATGGAGGTGTTCAGCCATTCGCCTGTTCCGGCGACCTCTGGCGAGATGATCAGTGGGCTGGGCAGCGTTGCCATTTCTTCGACGGTCACCAGCGGCACAACCGGACGGTTGAAGATGGCGGTGATGGCGGCATCGGTAGCGATTTCGGTGCTGTCGTTCGCAGGCAGAACATCTGATACTGTCAGATAGCCGACCGTGTTGAGTTCGAGCGTGAAGGCCTCATTCAACTTCGAGCCGTCTTGCCCCTGAACAGCGGTGCTTATCGTGACAGTGTAATCTGCTGCGCGCGCGAATGTTTCTGAAGGTGTGAAGCGCAGCGATGATGTAGTGTCATCACAAGAGACTGAGCCATCAACCGTTGGCGCGATGCTGAAGGCGGATTGGGCTGAAGCGCAGTCCAGCGGGCGGTTGAAGAACAGGATAATCTCGGATTGCAGACCGAGTTCTTCGCCTAAAAATGGTGTGGAATCCACGACTTGAAGCGGCGCGGTTGGTGGTGGTGGGGTATCCTGCGCGGCAAGCGAGGATACGCTAAGAACCAGTAATAAGGCTACCAAAAGTAAAGTGAAGCGGTGTGTTCGCATATAAATCCTTTTTCGAGCCGTGATGGGGACACAGCCCCAATTGTGCTACTTTGATTATAGGATAAAGCGGGAATCGTGAATATTACAACTGACCTACGCTTGACCAACGGATTATGTTGGACTTACATGGCATCAAGGGGTGCAGAGACGCCGCACCGTTACGGAACATTCTTTAGATGCTTTGCACATAGGTGACCGGAATATTGAAGGTTTCTTTGAAGAACTGCCAGTGGAAAGCGACGACTTCTCGCAGCATAAAGACGATATATTCAGTGAATCGGGGTTGGGTGATGGCGGGGCTGGTATAGACGGGAATATCTGCATTCAGGAACAGGTGGCGGGCACGGAACATGTGGTAGCCGTCGCTGACGATGATAGCTGTTTGCCAGCCGTTTGAGTCCAAAATGAGGCGGGTTTCTATCGCATTTTCTTCGGTGCTGCGGCTGGTGTCTTCCAGTATGATGGCCTCTGCGGGAATACCCTGCGCGCGGAGGAGTTCGGCACACGCATCGGCTTCGCTGCGGGTGCGGTCACCGGGTTTGCCGCCTGCACATATGATGACCGGGGCGTAACCTGCTTGCCACAACTCGGCGGCATGGGCAGAACGGCGGGTAAGGGCTGGGCCGGGGGTGTTATCCCGACGCAAACCCGCGCCGAGTACGATAATCACATCGGCTTTTTGAGCAAAATCCTGTCGCCCGTAAGAATCAATGACCATGCATAACGCCAGCACACCCCATCCCCATAATAAGACGGCAACCACGATGGTTTTATGCAAGCGGCGTGATTTCAGAAGGCGATATATACGTCGAAAAATGGTTTTCACAGGTTTGGGTATGGGCGCAAATCTGCTGCGCCCTTACAAGTTTAGTGGCGAATCGAGTTGATGGGCGGCGGCGGTGGGAAATCATCCATTACATCGTCATCTTCCATCGTGACTTTACCAATCATCCAGCCATCAACCTGTGTCAAACGCAGGCGCAAAATGGGCACCTGACTGTGTGAAAAACTGACGGCAGGCTGCGGCTGTAAAATCACGGGTTCCTTGAGATGCAGATGCCGGATGATGGGTGGGTCGGATTCGTCCAGTTCAGGATCGAAATCATCAAAATCGTCGTCATCATCATCCGCATAAGGGTTAATGGGCTTGGGATTGAGGGCGCGTTCACGGAAGGTTTCCGGGTCGGCATCTTCGGCCAGATGGGTGAAATCGAACACCTCTTCAGCCGTTTTGATTTCTTCTTTGGTGGGCTTGACCAGCGACTTTTTAGCCTGTGCGGCGAACATGCTGCTCATGGCTTCCAGATATTCCTGTTCGCTGACCAGCGTGCCGGTGATGACCAAGCCGCGCACGAACAAGGTAATACCCAGTTCCATGCCGCCCTTGTTCACAAAGCCGGAAACCAGATCGGCAAGGAAAAAGTCTGGCTCCTGCCAGAAGCCGGTAATGTTCGGCTCAAAGTCATCAAACATGATGCAAGTCCTTCAATCGGTGGTTGTTCAGGCGGGCATTATACAGCCGTGATGGGGAAAAGGGTAGCGGAAAGGGCGATCTCTCGACCGCCCTTAGCAATTATCGGATTAACAGCGGCTGTATCCGCAGACATCGCATTTTTCGCAGCCTTCGATGCGGATGAGCGAGACTGTGCCGCATTCGGGGCAGATGTCGGCACGGGATTGGTAGCCGTGCGTCGTGCCGTTGGTATGCGGCGGTTGGGGTTCGGTATGGGTGTCGGCTGCTTTCCATGTGCCGTTGCCATTGACCAAAGGCAGGTTCAACTGCTGCTCTTGGGGCTGTGACAGGTAGTGGTCAATCAACGCTCCAGCGACGGCATCCGGCAGGGAGGTAACCCGGTTCGGCCCCATGCCGATTGAGCGCGAACCGCCAATGCCCTGCAACTGGTCGATAATCAACTTGACCATTTCCAGACGATTTTGCGGCGCTGTCGTCCGCAACTGCAAACTGAGCATCCGTCCCAAACCTTCGGCATCGGCCTGCAAATCGCTGCCTGCTTTGCCGATGGTGATGAAGACTTCGAACGGGTTGCCATGTTCGTCGCTGTTCATGGTGATGTAGGCGGTGCCGAAGGGTGTCTTGCGGCTGACCGTCACCCCGGATAGGCGCTTGGGGCGGGGATAAACGCGATGCGGCGTGGCAACCTGCTCGATTTTGTCAGCAGCAGGCGCGGCTTTGGATTTGTCTTTATTCGCCATTTCACTTTCGGCGCGTTCGTCGCCCTTGAGCATGAGTACCTGCTCATCACGGCTGCCGTCGCGGTAAATCGTGCCGCCCTTGCAGCCGATCTCGTACATGTATTTGTAGAGATCGCTGACCTGTTCAACGGTGTAGTGATTGGGTACGTTGGCGGTTTTGCTGATGCTGGAATCGACCCAACGTTGAATCGCGCCCTGCACTTTGACGTGTTCTTCGGGCGTCAAATCCATCGCGGTGACGAAGTAATCCGGCAGTTGGGTTTCGCCGGGGTGGGCTTCGAACCATTCCTTGACCAGCGGCACCTGTTCTTCGTGCAGACCCAAACGGCTCTTGCGGTAGTAAACCCATGAGAAGAAGGGTTCAATCCCGGTAGAGGTGTTTACCATCGTTCCGGTCGTTCCAGTAGGAGCTTGTGTTAATAGTGTCACATTTCTTATTCCCGTTTGTGACACTTTCTCACGAATGTCTTCCGGCATGGACTGCATGAAGCCGCTTTGCAGGAATTTTTCGGCCTCGAACATGGGGAATGCGCCTTTTTCGGCTGCCAGTTCGATGGAGGTTTCGTAGATGGCGCGGGCGAGGAAACCATAGAGTTTGTCGATGAATGCTACCGATTCATCGCTGCCATAACGAATGCCGAGGTTAATCATCAGTTCGGCCAAACCCATGTTGTTGAGGCCGACACGCCGTTCGCCTAACTGCTGCTTCTCATTTTGCTCGAAGAAGTAAGGGGTATTGTCGATAACATTATCGAGGAAGCGAGTTGAGTAACGTGCCGCACGATTGAGATTGTCCCAATCGACATCATTGGTTTCAGGGTTATAAAACTTCGCGAGATTGATTGCACCAAGGTTGCAGACGCCGAAAGCTGGAAGTGATTGTTCGCCACATGGATTAGTAGCAATGAGTAAACCGTTATCATAATAATAACTATTACTCATTTTATTGGAACGTTCACGAAACCAGACGCCGGGTTCGGCACTTGCCCATGCGCTTTCAATCATGGCATCCCAGATTTCGCGGGCTTTTACCGTGCGATACTTGATCACGCTGCGGCCTGCTGCGACCCATTTATCGAGGTCACCGTCCCAGAGTTCATCATAATCCGCGTGGCTACTATCCGGGAAAACCAAATCCCAATCGGCATCGGCTTCGATGGCGGCCATCAATTTATCGCTGACGCCGACGCTGATGTTGGCGTTGGTGATTTGTCCGGCTTTACGCTTGCTGCTGATGAAGTCGAACACGTCAGGATGCCAGTCGTTGAGTATTAACATTAAAGCGCCTCTTCGCGAATTCGAGGTGTAAACACCCGAACCACTCAGCAGATGAACATCATCAACTTCAAAATCGTAGACATCTGAGTCGCCAATGGCCTGAATAGCAGTAATGGTATCTGGCATGGTTCGCATTGTGCTGCTGATGCGTTCGGCAGCGACGACCTGACCATCGGTCGTCAAGCGTTCGTTAATCTTTGTGAGCTGCCCAAACGAGATGCGGTCAGAAACGCCATCATAAATCTGCTGACGATATTTGGTGCGCGCTCCTAAAGCCGTCCAAACGGAGGCGGGGTAGGTGTTATACATATCGCGCTTACCGTTGTCGTCTGAGGCTTTAGCCGTTGGGATGAAAGCTGCGAACCGCTTCTTAAATTCGCCACCTGTAACTATCAGACGATAGATGGTTTGCCACCCCTGCGCGGAACGATCTGTAGCGCTGATGTGCGAAAGGATGCCGTTGATGGAGAGCAGTTGCTGCACATCCGCCAGCATGTCGCGACTGATGCTGTCGATCCCATAGCCGCCTTTACGGCCACGATTGCAGCCATCAGCATCGAAGTAACCGGCGATGAATGCGGCCTGAACTGATGAAGGCGAACGGAAAATGGCTTCTGGCACACGGATGTCTTCAGCTTTGGCTTTGAGTAAGCCATTTGCAATTAGAACTTCAATTGCTTGCCGTGAGAACATGCGTATATTTTTGCAGTTTCCATCTCCATCTTTGATCGTTGGGGTAACGTTAAAAATGTCCTCAATTGCATTAATAATGCGTTGGCGAATTTGAGGATAATCATTGGATGTTGCCATACTGACATAGTTGGGAACATTGCTTTCGTATTGGTAATGGATATAACCATCACCATGCATGTACCCAATTAGATAGGCTAATTCCTCTTCCAAAATTTCGGGCAAACGCACATCTGAACTTATTGACTTTTTAGGCGTATAGTCTGTGGCTTTCAGGGTTACATAATTGGTTTGTACACCTGTGCCCAAGGAAAGCAGAATTTCGTCGCCAGCCTGAAGATACTTCAATGGCATGGTGGTGATTTCGCCATCCATCAAAACCGCGACTTTGTGATCTTCCGTAATTCTGACTTTGAAGCCGCGTTTGGTGGTGACTTCATATAGGGGTTTAACGCCATTGCGGAAACGGGCGGTGATGCGGCGCAAGCCTTTGTGTGTGTGGGCATAAATGGCTTCGCCAGCTTCGATGCGGTCAGCTAATTCTTTTGCCGGGATTAAGCCGATATTGGTCTGAATGCGTTCATCCGGGCCAAAGCATCCACCTTGTTCGATGAGGCCTGTGACGAAGCTGTAGAGCGCACCCCATGATACTGCACCGCTGGAACGCCCATTGACGCCTTTGACATAGGCGTGACGTGGACGCAGCGACGATACATTGATCCCAACTCCACCACCACGCGACATAATTTCGGTCATCTGGCGCAAGGTTTCGATGATGCCGCCGCGTGAATCCTTAGGTGAAGGTATTACATAACAGTTATAATATGTAAGCCGTTGACTAGTACCTGCTGCCGTCAAAATACGCCCAGCCGGAACGAACTTCCAATCCTCCAGCAACCAGCGGAAATTTTCTGTCCACTGCTGCTGCAATTCCGGGTTGGCTTCGATGGCTGCAATACCCGCAGCGACCCGATCCATCATCTGACCGGGATCGGTTTCCAGTGGTTTATCGACGTTTTCAAGATCGCGTTCAACCGTTTCACCATCCAGCAGTTGCACCCTAACTTTCGGCAGCTTAATCGTCTTCACCGTCCCGATTTCGCGCTGCCCCGTTTTCGAATCCACGACGACAATAACCGTATCACCAACCGCCAGTGTGGCGCGCGTCATGTCTTTCTGGGCGTATCGGTCAAGGAAAATCTTATAACCGAGTTCGTGCAAGGCGTTCCGCTGCATGGCTTTGGATTGAACCATCTCCACTACATCCTTCACTAAAATAAACGTTCTGGAATTCCGGCAACAGACATAGAGACACAGAACCCCCATCGCAATGCATGGGGGCTGAGGGACTTCTATAGCACATTTGGTCAATTTCGTATATACCTGTACTGTAGCATGAGGAGGGGTATTTGTCCACTAAAATTAGGGCTAGGTTTGGTTAGAAAACCGTTGATGCAAAGTAACGATTTTCCCACAAATAACCGCAATTCCAACATGCCGTTCGGTACTCAGGCGAAGAATATGCCAACTGCTTGACCAGTCTTCCAATCATGTCCTATAATCAGCCAAAATAAGCTGATTGTAGATTTTATGACACTGGTTAATTTTTTCACAATCGACTCCCACGAAATTATTATTAGTGATGTGTTGGCGCAGCGTCCCGCTTTCATCATCGGGAGTGATTCCCGCAGTCATCTGCTTCTGCACGAAAATGGTGTTGCCCCAGCACATGCGCTGGTCACCTCCAAACAGTCTGATTGTTTCATTCAGCCTCGTTTTCCTAATCTGGATGTGCTGGTCAATGGCAAACATATCAGCGCCGCTACCCGCATTCAGCCGGGTGACAGCGTACAGATTGGCGATGCTGTTCTGATTTTCGGGCAGGAGGAACGTCAGCATACCATTCCTCCACTGCTTGTACCCGTTTCGCCGGCACCACCCAAGCCGACTGTTATTATTCCACGTCCAACGGTTGTTACGACGCCACACACCCAACCAATCATCCGTGAGGTGTACCTGCCTCAACCGCAGTCACATGGTACGAACCTGCCTGCACTCGTGTTAGGTGCAGTTACTGTGTTGATTATTATGGTGGTGGTTGGTTTTGGCATCGTTGGCAGCGGGCTGGGGGGAACGCAGGTTGCTGATACCCATTCCCGATTCGCTTATAACGACGGCAATATCTCCATCGTCATGTTCGACGCCGATTGGTGACAGTATTGCAAACAGCAAATACCCATCGTGAATGGGTTGGCCCAGCAGTACAAAGGTGATGTTTATGTTGAGTATATTGATATTGAAAACCGGGCAAACCGCCGTATGGTTGCCGAATATGGAGCCACCTCGATTCCTTATATTGTCATCCTGAACGACACGGGTGAAATCTCCAGCATATTCCGGGGCTTGCAGAGCGAAGCCACGCTGCGCCGCGCTATTGAGCAGGCGCTTGAGGAATCCGCCAGCAATAATGCGGTAGCCAGTCGATAGTCACCTCAGGGGTACAGGCTTATGCGCCCCTTATTCCCTCTTTTGCACCAACTCGTGTGGGATTTTTAAATAAAACTTGCGGGATAATGTGGTATAATTGACCCCTGTAGGCCGATGCTATGGCGCTGTGCCGAGTGGGGTAGGAACGCATGTTTTGGGGCGAATATTCTCACCAGTTAGACGAAAAAGGCAGGTTGATTATCCCCGCCCGTTACCGTACCCACTTAACGCCTCATGCTGTTCTGACTCGCGGCCTTGATCGGAATTTGGTCATTTATCCGCAGGATGCCTGGCGCACGGTTTCCGAACGTCTGAATCAAATGCCTATTACCCATCCAACCGCCCGCGCACTGCGGCGTCTGCTGTTTTCCGGCGCAGTCGAGCTGACGCTTGACCGTCAGGGGCGTATTGTCATCCCTGGCTATTTGCGCGATTATGCTCAACTGGATGGCGAAGTATTAATCGCGGGTATGGAAAGTTTTCTGGAATTGTGGGAACCTGCTAACTGGCGCACCACTTTAAATGATGTTTCACATGCGCTGGCTGAAGCTGAACATCTGTTGAAGTTAGGAATTTAATTGTGTCGCATGTCCCGGTCTTGTTGAACGCTGTACTCGATTCACTGCTGCCTGCCCAACATCTGATTGATGGTACGCTAGGTGCAGGTGGTCATACCCGCGCGCTGCTGGAAGCAGGTGTAACTGAGGTTCTAGGGTTGGATGCTGATCCAATGGCAATTGAAATTGCCCGCGCGAATCTATCTGCTTATCCCAACCGCGCTCACATCGTCCACACCAGTTATGCCAATATGACAGCAGAAGCTCACCGGTTAGACTGGAAAACGGTAGACGGTATTTTGCTTGATCTGGGCGTGTCTTCGATGCAATTGGACACGCCTGGACGCGGTTTTGCGTTCCGGGCAGATGGCCCGCTGGATATGCGCTTTAACCCGGATGGGGAGCGTCCTTCGGCGGCAAATATTGTTAATCTTTGGGACGAAGCGGAATTAGCGGATTTGTTTTATAAATATGGAGAGGAACCGCACGGACGCAAAATCGCACGGGCAATCGTGGCCGCGCGACCTTTATCCACGACTCAGGCTTTAGCCGCAGTGGTTGAGCGGGCGAATCCGCGCCGCAAAGGAGATAAAATTCACCCGGCGACGCGCATTTTTCAGGCATTACGCATCGCTGTGAATGACGAACTCAGCGTGGTTGAAAAGGTGCTGCCAAAAGCTATTGATCTGCTGCGCCCCGGCGGACGGCTGGCAGTCATCAGTTTTCACAGTCTGGAAGACCGGATTGTGAAGCAAACTTTCAAACTGGAAAGCACTGATTGTATTTGCCCGCCGCGCACGCCGATCTGTGTTTGTGGGCACAAAGCCCGTGTGCGGTTGGTGACGCGCAAACCGCTGATGGCGGATGACGCGGAAATCGCGCAAAATCCGCGCAGCCGCAGTGCCAAATTGCGCGTGGTGGAAAAGTTGTAATGGTTGAAGTTTTTACTCATGCGAAAAGCTAATGGCTAAAGGCTTATGTCTAATTGGTTTCAACATGCACTACGCGATAACCCCTTCCGTTTCCAACGGCAGGCGGCGGCGCTGGCAACACTTGGCCTATTCATTGCGATTATTATTGGTGCGCTTTTTCTGGCGCAGTCGGCCTCTGTTGCAACGCTCGGTCGTCAGCTTGAAGAACTGATTACCCGACGTAACCGATTGGAACAGACCAACGAACAACTGCGTACCGAAATCGCCCAGTTGCGGAGTGTGCCTCGTTTGCTGGCAAGGGCGCAGGAACTCGGTTTTGTAGCTGCCGATGACACCAACATCGAATACCTGTATGTCGCCGGGTATAATCCACGCCGGGATGAAATCATTACTGTTGTGGAATCCGAGCCAGAACCGCTGCTCACTTACGATGAATCATTCATTGGTTGGTTGCAGCAGGTGTGGGACAGTTTCAGCAGCCAATTCAATGGTTATTCGAGTCAGGGACAATAAACCATGCAGAGCGCACAAACCCAGTCACAGACTCAAATTGAATTTTTCAATCAGCGGTTGCCATTTGTGGTGGTTGGCATGATTGTGGTCAGCAGTATTTTGCTGCTGAAATTGATTTCCTTCCAGCAGCTTGCGCCGGAAGTTGTGGCCGAACTCAGCCCGGATTACAACCGGACGATCAATCTGGCTTCGGCACGCGGCATTATTTATGACCAGACCGGGCAGCGGTTAGCGGTCAATACATTGGAATACCGTATCGGTATCAGCCCGAATCTGGTTTCGGATCAACGCCGCACCGCTTCGCAGTTGGCGACCATTCTGGGAATAGACGAACTCGCAGTTTATCAGGCTGTGACCAGTGAGGAAAACTGGGTACTGCTGGCTGCTCCGGTCAGTGCGGAAAAGGGGCAGCAGATCGAGGAACTGGAACTTTCTGCCATAACCATTGAAAAAATTCCGCGCCGGAGCTATCCACAGGGCACATTGGCCGCGCAAATTCTGGGGTTTGTGGGTGGCGATCTGACGGGCTATTATGGCGTTGAGGGGAAGTTTCAGGATCAACTGGTTGGACGCCCTCGCAGTGAAGTGATTAGCGATATTCCATTCGATACACCAGCCCAACAGGAAGCCAATCAGGGCGCGGATATCTACCTGACGATTGACCGCGACATTCAATATCTGATTGAGAGCGAACTGGCACTTTCTGTGAGTGAAACCGGCGCCAAGGGCGGAACGATCATCGTTATGAACCCGCGCACAGGCGATATTCTGGGCATGAGCAGTTGGCCTTCTTTTGACCCCAATGCGTATCAGGAAGTGCCGAACGCTAATTCCTGGACCAACTCGGCTATCAGCGAACAATTTGAGCCGGGGTCGATCATGAAGGTGCTCACGGTTGCGGCTGGAATCGACAGCGGCACGATCACCCGTGATTTTACTTATAACGATCAAGGGCGGCTGGACATCGGCGGTGTGTCGGTTTACAACTGGGACAGGGCAGCGCACGGCGTCGTAGATACAACCGGGATTCTGGTCAATTCCTATAATGTTGGTGCGGCGACCATCAGCCGGATGATGGGGCCTACGACTTTCTATACCTATTTCTCCAAATTTGGTTTCGGGCGGCTGACGGGGGTGAATCTTCAGGGCGAAGCCGGTGGCACGATGTTTGTCCCCGGCGATTCCAATTGGAGCGAAAGCAATCTGGGCACCAACAGCTTTGGTCAGGGTATTTCGCTGACACCATTGCAACTGATTACCGCTGTTTCGGCTATCGCCAATGATGGATTGATGATGCAGCCTAACATCGTGGAAAAAATTGTGCGCGATGGACAGGTGAGTTATTCGCAGCCAATTGCGTTGGGCAGACCCATTTCCGCCGAGACTGCTCATATTGTGCGGGATATGATGATTGCGGTTGTACAGAATGGGCTGGATGATGGTGCATCCCTTCCGGGATATACAATGGCCGGGAAAACCGGTACAGCCGAAATTCCGACGCCGGTTGGCTACCGCAGTGATGCCTGGATTATGAGTTTTATCGGTTTCCTGCCCGCTGATGATCCTTTGGCGATTGTGCTCATCAAGCTGGATGAACCACAGACCGGGCGTTGGGCGAGTCAGGTGGTGGCGCCGATTTTTCGGCGTCTAGCGGAACGATTGGTCGTGTTGATGGAAATCCCGCCGGATAACCAGCGGTATGCGCTCATGGCGCAGGGCGGGGTGGTCAACGACGTGCGGCGCTAATTAAGGGGGCATCGTGGACGACATCGAAAGTTGTTTTCTGGTCGGTGGTCTGTTCGGCATTTTTATATTCTGGATTCGCTGGTACAGCATGTTCGGCTTTGTAAACCGCCTGATTTCTCCGTTCAGTCAGCGGGCGGTGCTGCTGATACTGCCGATCATCATTACGGCCTTCATCTGGCATATTTTGAATACCCTGTCTTCCTTTGATGTGCAGAACAACTTCACTTATCTCAGCTTTTATCTGGTGATGGGCTTAACGTGGGTAGGGATTACTGTCACCATGATTCCGTTTTTAGGCATTGTCCCGCGCGATGATGTGGTCGAACGCCGCAATCAGGGCGCGATGTGGGCAGTCTGCGGGGCGCTGCTGGGGCTGACATTTTGCTTCAGCGGTGGCAATGTCGGCGATGGGCCGGGGTGGTGGGCGGTTTTTAACTCGGCTGGATATGCCACCCTCACCTTTTTTATCCTGTGGTTCACGCTGGAATTATTGACACAAGTTTCACAGATGGTGACGGTCGAGCGCGATCTCGCGGCGGGCTGGCGCTTATTTGGATTTTTGACCGCTTTGGGGATTATTCTGGGTCGGGCAGCAGCCGGGGATTGGTTTTCGCCCGTGCAAATGTGGAGCGTTTTTGTGAGCCATGCGTGGCCTGCGCTGATTTTGACCGCTGCTGCTTTTATTATCGAACGCGCCTGCCGCCCAACGGTTGAACGTCCCGCGCTGCCTGCTTTGCCCTTCGGCATCATTCCGGCGGCGCTGTACATTGGTGGCGGTATCCTGACACTGTTCTGGGCTGGCCCGGTGTTATGAGTTTGCCGTTTCGGGCGGGTGAACCATTACCCGCTGCAACTTATGAACAGGTCAAAACACGGGCAGTTTTCGACTGCTTCAAATGGGATCCGCAGGTTGAAGATGTCAATGTGCTGGCGGATTATCCCATTATTTTGGATGGGGCAGCATGGCTGAAAATCGCTGCGCTGGCGGAAAAATTAGCGGCTGAAACATTGGCGCTCGAAGCCGAACTCCGCCGCAAACCTGTTTTACACAACGAACTCGGTCTACCACGCAGCATTCGCTGGCATTTACGGCGCGGGGCAAGTATGACTGAATCTGCTCCGAATGCACGACTGATTCGATTTGATTTCCACTATACAACTGATGGCTGGCGCATTTCGGAAGCCAACGCGGATGTCCCCGGCGGATTCATCGAGGCCAGCGGTTTTACTCGTTTGATGGTCGAACATTATCCGGGGTTCATCACGGCGGGCGATGTGGCCGATGTGCTGGCGAAAGCCATCCGCCGAACTGCCCCGGAAAGCGGCATAGTGGCGTTGGTTCATGCCACCGCTTACACCGATGACCGTCAGATGATGTTGTTCTTCGCCCCCTATCTCGAAAGGGCTGGTTTGAAGACTGCACTCATCAGCCCATCCCATTTACGCTGGCGGGAGGGCAGGGCATTCATCGAAACCGATTGGCTGCAAACTGAAGCCGATTATATTTTTCGCTTTTTCCCCGGCGAATGGCTGCCCAATCTGCCGCGCGCTGCTCAATGGGGAGAATTTTTTGTTCCATCTCATATACCCCGCTGCAATCCGGCTTATGCCCTGTTGTCGCAAAGCAAGCGTTTGCCGATTATCTGGGATAAACTGGAGACGCCCGCACCGACATGGCGTGAATATCTGCCGGAAACCTGCGACCCGCGCGCGGTAAAATGGTCGGACGAGTGGGTGTATAAACCTGCTTTCGGGCGGATTGGCGAGGACATCGCCATGAACGGGGTGACGACGCCAAAGGATTTGCAAACCATCCAGAAGCAGGTGCGAAGGCATCCCGGCGACTGGATTGCCCAACGGCGCTTCCAGATGATTCCATTGGAAACGGCTCACGGTTTGCGTTATCCCTGTTTTGGGGTATACACCGTGAATGGACAAGCTGTGGGAATTTATGGGCGGATTGGGGAAAAGCCGTTGATTACTTCGATTGCGCCGGATATTGCCGTGTTGATCGACTCTTCGGGAGGGGTATTTTGAAGCCGGAAGAAGTGTATGCCATCTGGTCGCCGCCGGATTCGATCTGGGCGCGCTGGTCGAAGCCTGTGATCTTCGCACAGTTAAAGCCGAATACGGAACAGGTTGAGCCGGAACAATTGAATATTCCCGATTTGGGTTGGTTGCCGCGCGTTCATCATAACACGGCTGTGATCGTCAATCTGGCGTCCGGTGAGTCGGTAGCGATGGGGTTGGAATTGGCGGGGCGTGGCTATCGTCCTGTGCCCCTGTACAACTGTGCCGATGGGCATTCATCAGTTGTGCCTATCAACCGGATTTTAGGGAGTCTGTTGAGTACAACCGGACGTTTAGAGGCGATGCCTATCAGCCCGGATGCACCGCCCGCTTTCTTGGTCGATTCTAACCGCTTGCAGGGTGTGATTCCGCCTGCGCCCGGTCGTTTTGATAATCGGTGGGTGCTGTTCCCACAGGATTTTCCCTCAGCAACCTTTTTGAAGTCGCGGGAAATCAACCGGATGCTGGTGCTTCAGCGGCGGGCAACGCTGGAAGATGACATGATTCAAGTGCTTTACCCGATGCAAAAAGCCGGAATCGAAATTCTCCTCAAAGACCCATTTACCGAAGGCAGCATCACACCTGTCACGGTTCAAGCACCGAGTGGCTACCGTCGTTGGTATCTATGGTATGCCGTGTATGCGCTGTCACTGCTGGGCTTGCGGCGGAACAGTGCCGGGGGATTTGGATCGCGCGTACCAATGCCATCCAGCGGCGGCGGATAATTTAGAACTTTGGAGTCTTATGGCTGGACAACTACCATTTGCATTAACCGTTGGCGGGGTTGCCTTCCTGCTTGGCGTGATCTGGGGCGGGCCGTTCATTGAAATTCTGCGCCGCCTGCGAATTGGCAAACAAATTCAGATTGAACTGAGCGACGAACACCAGAAAAAAGTGGGCACGCCGACGATGGGCGGCATCATGATCGTGTTCCCGGTGGTGCTGATTTCACTGGCGCTCAATCTGGTGAATGTGCTGCGCCCGAACGATGTGGTTACGGGGTCGAGCGTATTGCTGCCGCTGGCGGTGCTGGGTGGTTTTTCGCTGCTCGGCCTGCTGGATGACTGGGAAGGGATTCAAAATTCACGCGGGGTAATCGGGCAGGGGCTTTCGGCACGCGCCAAATTTATCGGTCAGCTTGTGCTGGCGACCGTCGTAGCCATTATCATTTCCCTGTATGATGGCGGTTTCCAGTATGCCAACCAGTTGATTGTTCCGCTGCTGCCGTTTGCAATCACCATCCCGCCGATCATTTTTATACCCATTACGGTGTTTTACATCATCGGCATGTCCAATGCCGTCAACTTCACCGACGGTTTGGATGGTTTGGCGGGCATCATTACCGCCAGCGCTTTTGCTGCCTATGGGGTGATCGGCTATCTGCAAGGGCAGGTTTTCCTGACCCAGTTATGCTTTATTCTTGTGGGGGCATGTTTCGCATTCTTGTGGTACAACGCGCATCCGGCGCAGTTATTCATGGGCGATACTGGCTCGCTGGCATTGGGGGCGACATTAGGCACCATCGCCATTATGACCGGGCAGTGGCTGCTGCTGCCGATTATCGCCATCGTCCCGGTGACGGAAACCATCAGCGTGATTTTACAGGTGACCTACTACAAGCGCACCAAAGACCCCAAAACCGGAATCGGGCAGCGTTTATTCCGCATGGCTCCCATTCATTATCACTTCCAGCGAGGCGGCTGGAGTGAGACGCAAGTTGTGCAGCGGTTCTGGCTGGTTGGCCTTTTGAGTGCGATGATCGGCGTGGCTCTGGCGCTGCTGTAGCGGTGATCGGTTATTGGTTTTTAGTTATTGATTCGTAAAGTACAATCACTTCTACTGGAGATAAAACCAAAAACTGACGACCATCCACCATTCGGAGTAATTGTGCATCATAACGGAACATCCAAAACCGACAAACTTTATGGCAAAAAAGTGGCTGTCCTCGGCTTTGCACGGCAAGGCAAGGCGCTTGCCCGCTGGCTGCCGACAGTGGGTGCGCGGGTTCTCATCAGTGATATGCGCCCGCCGGAACAGATTGCGCCGGAAATCGCTCAATATCCCGGCATCGAATTTGTAATGGGCGGTCATCCTGAAAGTCTGTTGGATGATGTCGATTTGTTGTGTTTATCCGGGGGTGTTTCGCTGGATTTGCCCGTCGTGCAGGCTGCTATTCAGCGCAAAATTCCGCTTTCCAACGATGCCCATTTATTTCTGGAACGCTGTCCTGCCCCGGTGATTGGCATCACAGGCAGCGCGGGCAAAACCACCACCACCACACTCACGGGCGAAATCATGAAACGCGATGGCTACACCGTTTGGGTGGGCGGCAATATTGGCGATGTGCTGTTGGATGTGCTGCCGCAGATTGAAGATACTCATTTTGTGGTGATGGAGCTTTCCAGCTTTCAACTCGAATTGATGACCCGCAGCCCGCATACTTCCGGTATTTTGAACATCACCCCCAATCACCTCGACCGTCATGGCACGATGGAAAATTATGTGCGTGCCAAAGCTCAAATTCTGGTTCATCAGGCGCAGAATGAAGTGAGCGTTTTGGGTTATGATGACCCCGGCAGCCGTGCCATAGAGCCAGCCGTGCCGGGGACAGTGTGTTGGTTCAGCGCCAGCCATATGATTGGCGATGGGGCGTTCATGGCTGGGCAGCGTTTGCTGGTGACTGGCCGCGCCAGCGTGGATGGCGATCCACATATCATTTGCAGCCGTGAAGATATTCCCTTGCGTGGCGATCATAATGTGTTGAATGTATTGGCGGCCTGTGCCTTGACCGGAGTGAATGGTGTTTCCACCGATGTGATGGAAGCCACCATCCGCGATTTCAAACCCGTCGAACACCGCCTTGAATTGGTGCGTGTAGTCAACGATGTGAGTTACATCAATGACAGCATCGCCACCGCACCGGAACGAGTCGTTGCCGCTTTACGGAGTTTCACCGAGCCGATTGTGCTGCTGGCAGGTGGCAAGGATAAAAAGCTGCCGTGGGAAGATATGATTCGTTTAGCGCTGACCAAATGCCGTCATATTGTTGCCTTTGGCGATGCTGGCGATCTGGTGGTGGAGGTTATCAAACAGGTTGGCGGGGCAGCCGATTCGGTGACGCGGGTGGCGGCGCTGGATGAAGCCGTTGCCCAAGCTGCCAAAATTGCCCAGCCGGGTGATGTGGTGCTGCTTTCCCCCGGCGGCACCAGTTACGATGCTTATGTTGACTTTGCCGAACGCGGCGTTCACTTTCGCCAACTGGTAATGCAGCTATAATGGGGCTGTAGGATGGGTGTTCTCCCGCCCATTGAGAATCTATTGTGAGAGAATTTTATGGCTGACCAACCGCTTGTTGAGTTTCCACCCGTTACGGCGGATGTTCCCGCGCCGCGTCCGGTACGGGCAACACCACGTTCAACGCCCCAATTCATCCCGGAAGCCGTTCCGGTCGAACGGAAACGCAGTTTCATCGCCACGCTGGATGGTTATTTTCTGATCGTGGTCGGAATCCTGCTGGCAATTGGGTTGATGATGGTCTACAGTACCACCTTCGACTGGAGCTATCAGCAGTTTGGCAGCGAATCAACCATCTTCATGCAGCACGCCCGCAATATGCTGATCGGCGTTGCACTGACGGTGTTATTGGCGCTGATTGATTATCGCATCTGGCGGCGCATCGCTGTCCTGATTTTGCTGGTGACGATTGGCGCATTGATCGCCGTATTGATCTTTGGCGATGATGTGTTTAATGCGCGTCGTGCGCTCATCAATGGTTCGTTCCAACCGGGCGAATTAGCTGAACTCAGCATCGTCATTTATATGGCGGCATGGCTCAGTTCGCGCCGAACGCAAATCCGAAGCATCACCTATGGCCTGATTCCGTTTGCGGTACTGGTCAGCATCGTTGCTGTTCTGGTGCTGTTACAGCCGGACATCAGCACGGCAGCCACCATCATCGTCGTAGCGGGAATCATGTTCTTTCTGGCGGGCGCGGATTTGATTCAGATGGCGGTTGCGGGCGCAATCGTTGGATTGGTCGGTGTTATCTGGCTGACCAACCTCGGCCCGGATTATGCTCAAGGGCGTCTGGATTCGTTTGTCTCCGGTTCGTCGGATATTACACAGGCAGACTATCATGTGCAGCAGGCCATTATTGCTTTCAGCAACGGTGGTTTAACAGGCGCTGGATTGGGGCAGGGCAAGCAGAAATTTGCCAACCTGCCCGCGCCACATACCGATAGTATCTTTGCCGTGATTGGTGAGGAACTGGGTTTGGTTGGTGCTTCGGTTGTGGTGGCGCTGTATGTTGCATTGGTGTTTCGCGGTTTTCAGGTGGCACGTCGCTCAGTCGATAATTTTGGTTCGCTGCTGGCGGCGGGTTTAACTATCTGGATCGCCATCAAAGCCTTATTGAACATCGCGGTTATGACGGCGCTTGTGCCGCCCACTGGTGCATCCTTGCCTTTCATCAGTTTCGGCGGGTCATCGCTGGTAGTGGTGATGTGCGGTGTTGGATTGCTGTTGAGTATTTCCCGCGTCAAAGTGCTGCAAGGCATCCCCAAGCGCACGACGCCCATCTCGGTACGGAGGGTGACTGGTGCGAATAATGATCGGGGCGGGCGGCACCGGCGGACACGTTTATCCAGCGATAGCAATAGCCGAAGCCATGACCAGGCTGTACCCGGCGGTTAGCCTGTCTTTCGTCGGCAGTGTCGATGGATTTGAACGCCCATTAGTGGCTGAGGGCGGCGTTTCCTTTGCTCATTACGATGAGGTGCGCGCTGGGCCTTTACATGGTGTCAGCACGGTTCGAAAACTGGTGAGTCTGGTTAATCTGGCAGTTGGAACCCTGCAAGCGCTGTGGTTGATGCTGCGTCGCAGGCCAAATGCCTTGCTGCTCACTGGCGGATGGGTTGGGCTTCCGGTTGCGTTGGCAGCGTGGTTGTGCCGTGTCCCGCAGTTGATTTATCTGCCGGACATCGAGCCAGGGTTGACCATTCGTGTACTGCGGCGGTTTGCGCGGCGTGTGGCGCTGACGGTGACCGACTCCAAGACCTATTTTCCGCATAACGAAACCGTCATCACGGGCTATCCGGTGCGTCAGATTATGCTGGATGCCAGCCGTGAAGCCGCCATAGACTTTTTTAAGCTAGACCCTACCCGTAAAACGCTGCTGGTTTTCGGCGGCAGCCGGGGCGCACGGGCGATTAATTACGCACTGCTGGATATTGTGCCTGATCTGCTGGCGGATGACATACAGATTATTCATCTTACAGGGACACTCGATTGGCCGGATATTGAAAAGCGCCGGGATGCGCTGCCGGATACAACCCATTACCATGCTTTTCCGTATCTGCATAGTGAAATGGCGCTGGCATTGGCGGCTGCTGATCTGGTACTCAGTCGTTCCGGGGCGGTTGTGCTGGGTGAATTTACGGTTTTTGGGCTGCCTTCTATCCTTGTGCCCTATCCTCATGCCTGGCGCTACCAGAAAGTGAATGCGGATTATCTGGCAAACCGGGGTGCAGCCATCTACATGGACGAATCCAATATGGGCGATACCTTGCTTTCAACTGTGCGGGAATTATTGAATGACCGTTCCCGTTTGGAAGCGATGCAGAAAGCGGCACAAACATTGGCGCGACCGGATGCGGCAAAGCACGCGGCGGAAGCCCTTTTAGAATTGGCAGGAGGGCGGGTATGATTGAACTTTCCGCCCTGATGTGGGCGATGGCGCTGGTGTTCGGCATGATCGGCTACATGCGTGGCTTGAGTAAAGAACTGATTTCGCTGGCAGGTATCATTCTGGCGCTGTTTGCCCTGTTCCAGTTTGACGGTTTGCTGCGCGGGGTGCTGCTGGAAAATGTGGATGCCTCGGTGCAGTTTTATGTACAGGTGTTAATCTTCCTCACGATTGTGTTCTTCGCTTATCAGACGCGCGGACTCAGCCGTCGTGTTGGCGGGGGCGGTGCGGACGGGCGCGACAATCTGCAATCCACCGTTTTGGGCGCGATTGTCGGTTTCCTCAACGGCTATCTGATCTGGGGTTCGATCTGGTATTTTATGGATATTAACACCTATCCGCTGAACCCTTACGTCTCGCCCCCGGTGGCGGGGTCAGCCAGCGCGGATCTGGTGCAGTCGCTCCCGCTGTATGTGTTGGCAGGTGGCCCAGCCGGGGATGGTAATTTGCTGGCACTGGCGGTCATTGTCCTGTTTGTATTCGTGTTGATTGTGATTTAGGGACGCGGCGCATGGTTCAGCTTTACAGTATGTTATGGGTTGCAGCCGCTTTTTTCGGCGTGATCGGGGTGATACGCGGTTTACGTCGGGAATTGATTTCGCTGGCAGGTATCATTCTGGCCTTGTTCGCCCTGTTCCAGTTTGACTCCATTTTGCGCGGCGTTTTTCTGGCTTCTGTCCCGCGCGATCAAGCCTTTTTCGTCCAGATGGCCTTGTTTGGCACTGTCGTGTATTTTGCCTATCAGACGCGCATTTTTGGCGGCCCGCGTGATGATGACGACCGGGGCGGCCCACGCAATAACCGGGTGCAGGACGCGATTTTGGGCGGATTGCTGGGTGCGATCAACGGCTATCTGATCTGGGGCGCGGTCTGGTATTTTCTGGACATCAACGACTACCCTTTCGCCGGTCTGATAACTGCTCCCTCTCCCTCCTCGATCAGCGCCCAGAATTTGAATGCCATCCCGTTGGTGCTGCTCGGTGGTGCAGCCGGAGGCAGCCCTGAAGTCCTCACCATTGTGGTGATTGTCCTCTTCATGCTCGTTCTCTTTATGATCTAGCATCGGTTCAATAATCAATGTCAAAAATCCATCCCGGTCAACACATCCATCTGGTCGGCATCGGCGGCGCAGGCCTTTCCGCCATTGCTCGTATTCTGCTCGGACAGGGTTATACCGTTTCTGGTTCTGACCGCAGCACCAATACTTTAACCGATGCTTTAGCCCGCGATGGCGCGACTATCCATCAAGGCCATGACGCCAGTTATATCGAAGGCGCGGACGCCCTGATTATCACCTCCGCTGTGCAAACCGATCATGTTGAAGTCGCTGCCGCCCGCCAACGCAACATCCCCGTTTATAAGCGCCAAGACATCATCGCCGACTTGATGGAAGGCAAAAAGGTTATCGCTGTCGCCGGAACACACGGCAAAACCACCACGACTTCAATGGTTGTTCATATCTTGCGCGAATGCGGCGCTGATCCCAGCTACATTGTTGGTGGGATTATGGGCAACACGGGCACGAATGCAGGGGTTGGAACTGGAGAATATTTCGTCATTGAAGCTGACGAATACGATAACATGTTTCACGGGTTGCGCCCCAACGCCATTATTTTAACGAGCGTTGAATATGACCACCCCGATTTTTTCAAAACCGAAGCCGAGATGATTGCCTCATTTGAACATTTTATTGATCTGATTGATAACCCAGACGGGCTGGTGATCTGTGCGGATGATCCGATAGCTCGCACAATTGCCGAAAAACGCCGCTGTGCAACTTATGGCCTAAGCGATGGGGTAGTGTTGCAAGGACGGGATGTTCAAACTGATGAGCAGGGTTTCACAATTTTCAACGCGGTATTAGCCCCGGAAATTCACTTGAAGGGAAACCGTGTTCGACTGCCTGTACCCGGTCTCCACAACGTAAGGAATGCATTGGGGGCGTTATTTGTCGCCCCATTTGTCGCGGAGCGCTCAATCGAGGATTGTGGTGCTGCTGCCCTCGAAACCTTCAAACCCGCTGGACGGCGCTTCGATCTGCGCGGGGAAGTCGATCAAATCGCGGTGATTGATGATTATGCTCATCATCCAACCGCCATCCGCGTCACACTGGAAGCCGCCCGCCAGCGTTACCCCGACCGTCAAATCTGGGCAGTGTGGCAGCCGCATACCTTTAGCCGCACGCAAGCTCTTATAGACGATTATAGAAATGCCTTTGATGCTGCCGACCATGTGCTGGTGACGGATATTTATGCCGCCCGTGAGCAGCCCGTCCCCGGCGTGACCAGTGCGGCGGTCGTGGCGGGCATGAAACACCCGGACGCGCGCCATACACCGACTTTTGATGATACGCTGACTGCCCTGCGTGAAGGTGTTAAAAGTCCCGCCGCTATCATCATCATGAGCGCGGGTGATGCGCCACAAATCGGCATCGACTATTTGAACGAACTATCGAAAGAAAAAGGGCTAAAGGCTAAAAGCTAAAGGCTGTTATGCACCTCCCCGCACCCTACCACGCCCGCCTTTTACGCGGCGAATCTCTCGCCCGCTATACCGCTGCCCGCTTGGGTGGCCCGGCGGATATGCTGTACATCGCCCGCGAATCGACCGAAGAATTAGCAGCGGTGGTGAGTGCTGCATGGGAACAGAATATCCCGGTGCGGATTTTGGGTGGCGGCGCGAATGTGCTCATCTCCGATAAAGGTATACGCGGTTTAGTGGTTATCAATGATGTGACCGAAGTCCAGTTTGGCGACTGGCACGACGGACACAACATGACTGCGACGGGTGGGGTAGGACTGACGGTGCTGGCGCGCAAATGCCAGTCGTGTGGGCTATCTGGATTGGAGTGGCTGAGCAGTGTACCCGGTACAGTCGGCGGGGCAGTGGTCAATAATGCCGGGGCACATGGCGGCGATATAAATCGCAATCTGTGTGAGGCCGTCGTGCTGGTTGCCGAAAAAGGTGCACAGCTCTGGACGCGCGAAGAACTGGCTTATGGGTACCGTACTTCGGCGCTGAAATCCCGGGCCGATAAACGCTTTCTGGTGCTGATGGCGGTTTTTGCCCTTCAGCCGGATGATCCCCAAGCTATTCAGGAACGCATGGATCACTTCATCACCTACCGCAAACAGACACAGCCTCCCGGCGCTAGTTTGGGCAGCATCTTCAAAAATCCGCCCGGTGATTATGCCGGACGCCTGATCGAGTCCGCAGGACTAAAAGGCTATCACATTGGCGGTGCACAGGTTTCCCCGATACACGCTAACTTTTTCATCAATACCGGGAACGCTACGGCCAGCGATTATCATGCATTGATTCGTTATGTACAGGAGGCTGTGCATAAAACCAGTGGCGTCGAACTGGAAATGGAAGTTGAATTAGTTGGAGAATGGTTATGAATTAAGGGAACATGGATAGCGTTTTGGAAAGGTTTGTGTGATAATGTTGGATATACACAGGTGGGGTAAAGAGATTTCATGACATCGCGGCTGCGCGAACGGCGGCGTTCTTCATCGCGCGAACCCGGTATTTTGCGGGGGCCGGGTGTGCCCTCGACCGGAACAGGTGGATTTGCGCCCGTCGAACATGGTGCGCGGCGGCGCGGGGTTGTGGGCTGGCGGGCGATCAGTGCCATGATTGTGCTGGCGCTGTCGGCGGTGTTGTTCATGTTCTTCGCCGTTCCTATCTTCTACGTTCACAGCATCGCGGTAGGCGGCTTGAAGTACCTGACTAAAGAAGAAGTCTTTGCGCTGACCGATGTTGCCAACATGCATGTTTTCTGGATCAACCCGGAAACAGTACGCCAGAGCATTTTGCGCTCACCCACGATTGCCGATGCCCGTGTGACCATTAGCTGGCCGCCGAATATGGTGCAAATCGTGGTGCAGGAGCGTGAACCCGCCCTCGTCTGGGAACAGACGGGTGTGGCAACCTGGGTGGATGTGCAGGGACGCGTGATGTATCAGCATGAGGAACGCCCCGATTTGGTGAAGATCGCTTCCTTAATCAGTGATGGGCCGATGGGGCAGAATGTGCAGTTGAATCTGGACATTGTGACGGGAGCTTTACAGCTTAAACAGCTTCGCCCCAACATTGATGTCCTGCGTTATGACCCGGTGAAGGGACTGGGCTACCCGGATGGCCGGGGATGGATGGTCTGGTTCGGTATTGGTACTGATATGCCAGAGAAACTTTTAATCTACGAGACTATAGTCAGTGATTTGCAGGCACGCGGGATCGTACCAACCACCGTAGATGTTGGTAATCCTGATGCGCCAGTGTATTGCTGTAAGGGCAACTAAGCGTTATGCGCGATCTGGCTGTTGCATTAGATGTAGGAACACGGAAAATCTGCGCGATTGTGGCCGAAGTGCGCCCCGATGATATTTTCGTTGTTGGTGTAGGCATCGAACCCAGCGCTGGCATGAAAAAAGGCATCGTTAATGATATGGGGCAGTTGACAGCGGCCATTTCGGCGGCGGTGCATAAAGCCGAAAAAAGCAGCGGCTTCGATATTGCCCGCGCTTTTGTCAGCGTGGCGGGCGACCATATCAAATCAATTAACAGCCGGGGCGCAGTTGGCATTGTTGGGACGCGCGGCGTCAATCTGGACGATCTCGACAAAGCGATGGAGCAGGCACGGGCGATTGCCATCCCGCATAACCGTGAGGTGCTGCATGTCGTCCCACGCAGTTATTCACTGGATGGTCAGGATCGTGTTCGCAGCCCGATTGGGATGCACGGTTTCCGGCTGGAAGTCGAGGCGCATATTATCACTGCCTCATCCACCAGCGTCGCCAATCTGGAACAATCCGTACAAGGGGCGGGAGTCTCGGTTGACCGTTTTATCCTGAACCCGCTGGCTTCCGGCGATGCCGTGCTGACGCCCGAAGAACGCGAAATGGGCGTGGTGGTTATCGACATCGGCGGTGGCACAACCGATTTAGCCATTTTCATCGAAGGCACAGTCTGGCATACGGCGGTGATCCCGGTCGGTGGTGATCTGATTACCAACGACATCACCCATTGGATGCATGTCCCGTTTGATGTGGCTGAGGCGGTCAAAATTCATCATGGTCATGCCCATCAGCGTGCTGTTGATTCGCTGGAAACCTTCCTCGTCGAACCCTTTGGCGAAGGGATGCCGATTGAGGTTCAGCGAGGGGCGCTGGCCGAGGTCATCGAAATGCGCGTGGCCGAGATGTTCGATATGGTCAAGAAAGAAATCAAGCGTTCCGGTTACGATGGTCTGCTGCGTGCCGGGGCGGTGATTACCGGGGGCTGTGCCGAACTGCTGGGATTGAAAGAAATCGCTGCCCGTGAACTCGGTTTCCCGGTACGGATTGCCAAACCTGAACGGCTGACAGGTATGGCGGATGCACTCAAACATCCGTCCTACAGTACCAGTGTCGGCCTGTTACGCATGGGTATGCAAATGGAATCGGCGGGGACGAACGCACGGGTTTCAACCGTCGGTAGCGCGCCCATTCCCGGCAAGAAAATCGGGCAGGTTATTGGTGGTTTATTTAAACGTTTGCTCCCGGACGGGGATGGTTAAGCCCGTAACCGATAGAAATCCACAACCCCGTTGTTCATCGTCATGGGTAGTGGATCTTTGAAAATGTATCTATCGGTTCTGGCCTAATACGCCAGTCCTGTTGCGTAGACAAACGTTCTGCGTACAATAGTGAAGTATTCCATAAATGTAGTGAAAAGCACCTTTCAGGAGGATTAGGGTATGGATGCGTTGTCACCGGGGGAAAATTTCGCCCAGATCAAGGTGATTGGCGTCGGTGGAGGCGGTGGTAACGCTGTCAACCGGATGATTAATGAGGGTTTAGGCGGCGTGGAGTTCATCTCCGTCAATACCGATAACCAAGCCCTTATGCTCTCGAAAGCCAAAACTCGTGTACGGATTGGCGATAAACTGACTCGTGGCCTCGGCGCGGGCGGTAATCCCGAAATTGGCCGTAAGGCCGCTGAAGAAAGCGCCGACGAACTGTATGAAGTCCTGCGTGGCGCGGATATGATATTTATCGCTGGGGGCATGGGTGGTGGCACTGGTACAGGTGCATCTCCCGTGATCGCCCAGATTGCCAAAGAACTCGGCGCATTGACCATTGGTGTCGTGACCAAGCCCTTCAGTTTTGAAGGTTCACGCCGCACCCAGTCCGCCGAATCGGGCATTGAAGCCCTCAAGAGTCAGGTGGATACACTGATTGTTATCCCCAATGACCGTCTCCTTCAAATTGCTGATAAACGTGCCAGCTTGCAACAAGCCTTCTCGCTGGCCGATGATGTGCTGCGGCAGGGTATTCAGGGCATTTCCGAACTGATTACCGTCCCCGCACTGATTAATCTGGACTTTGCCGATGTGCGTACCATCATGTCCGAAGGTGGCGCGGCGCTTATGGCGGTTGGTCGTGCCGATGGTGATGATCGTGCCCGTCGTTCTGCCGAAGCTGCCATCAGCAGCGGTCTGCTGGATGTGACCATTGATGGCGCGCGTGGCATTCTGTTTAACATCACCGGTGGTAACAACCTCAGCCTGTTCGAGGTCAACGAAGCTGCCGCGATCATCAAGGAAAGCGCTCACCCCGAATGCAATCTCATCTTCGGCGCGCAGATCGACGAGAACATGGGCGACGAAATCCGTATCACGGTCATCGCTACCGGGTTTGAGCAGAGCCGCGCGGCACGCAAACTGGAAGCCCAGCTTCCGCAGCGTCAGTCGGTCTCCGTACCGCGCTCAACCACGCCCCCCCAGCAGCTTCAACAACCGCCAGTGCAGCGCCCGACTCAGCAGCAGCCCACACAGCCCTTTAGCCCACCGCAGCCGGAACAGCCTGCTTATCAACCGCCCACACCGCAGCCCCGTCCCTCGACGCTGCCGCAGCAGGACACACCTGCCCGCGTCTACGACGAGGACGACATCGACATTCCCACTTTCCTGCGTAAGCGCAAGTAATTTTTGTGAGGGGCGTTCAACATGGACGCCCCTTTTTAATAGCTGCCCGTTACGCGTTGCCAGTTTCCAGTGGTGCTAAGTATCTATCCGTAAACCGTTTACCCCTAACCCCAGCCCTTCCCCCGCACGCAGGGGAAGGGAGCAAGGCAAGCTGTTTGTGACTGTGTACAGCAGTTTATGGATAGGTGCCAGGTAAAAGATTACGGAATGTTACAGAATTGGCGGCGATGGCGGCGATGGCGACGTGGCGAAAAAGGGTTTCGTCGCCAACAAGCCATCAGCCTTTAGCCATCAGCAAAATACAGGCAGAGATTTGCCCAAACTGCATCATTTGTGTCACTTTTATGTCGCAAATGTCGTGCAAGATGTGCAAAGCTGAGGGGAAATGTCGTCAATGTCAGAAGCGTCAATAGTCGCTGGTCGGGTGATTGGTCGTTGGTTATTGGTTTCCAGAAAAAACGGGATAGGCGGCGTGGATAGCGGATTTTATCGGACGACGGTATTGCGCCGATTCGGGATAGGTCTGCCGCTGCAATACTTTCGGCGCTAGGTGCGGGGTTGTGAGTACTGAGAAGGATTACCGCGTGTTATGGATTGGTAAGATGCGAAAAATGCGAGAAATTCTGCAAATGCGACAAATACGGCACAGGATTTTGTGCAGGTTTCGCATTTTGGGAGTGGGGTCGAGTGGACGGTTCACCCCTACAGCCCCATATTAGCACTAAAGTTCGTATGCGTCAATTATAAAATGGTTTGAAAGCATTGCCGGGGGTTAAAACCACCCGGCTAGGTGGTGCGGCGGGAAGCGCGCTAAAGGCGATCTGCCCCGCCTGAATACAGTACGCGATTCGCGGCATTTACCGCTGCCCATCAGCCTTTGAAGCAACCCTTTTATACTGAGGTATCTCTTATTCATCCTCCACTAAAACGGGTTAAGACCATAACATGTCAGCAATGCATATCGCAGTAACACACAAAATCACTCATTTTGCCCAAGGCACTGAGAGATGATTACCGATTCATTCTCGCCTCTTTTCATCATCGTGGTTATTGCTTTACCTGTTGCCTGGATGCTTTACGCCATACAAAATGCGCTTCATTTGTCTGCCAGCACAATTTTTAGGATTAGAAGTACCATCGTCTTTATTTTTATCACAATCTGCATACTAATCATTCGCTCCTCTGTCACTCCACCTGTCGACTCCCAATTATTCCAAAATGATGACTGTATGGTGTCCTGCTGGAATAACCTGATTGTCGGAACAACAAACATAGATACTGTTTACAGTTTAAAAAACACGTACGATTACTTTCGAGAAAGCGAGAATAGCCAAAGATCGACTAGAGAAGATCGGAAGGAATTTGTCGTTCAAACAACAGATGGAATGCGAATACAAATTGAATTGTTAGGCGGCATCGTTTCCCAAATTGAGTTAACTGCAACTACTGGTGCTTTTTCCCTTTCATTGCGTGATATTATCAATCGGTTAGGGCGTACAGATTATGTTTTACTTTATTACTACGGATCGTCTACATCAAGAATGCAAGTCAACACTAGCCATATAACACTTTTCTATCCAGAGGCAGGCTACATCGTAAGCGCATCTTTCCCATCAGACTTATCAGGAAGCGTAGTGAGAACCTGCATAACTGGTGATGAATTAATCAACAACATTCTCATCGTTAAAGTGAATACAATAGATCGAGTACTCGTTGATCTTGCAAGACAGCCTAGGGCTATTTTTGAAGATCGCTTGCACAACTTTATCCTCAACGGATTGAGGCCATTGTCAAGGTTTGGCTGTTTTCAAATGCCGTACCCGCCTGACATAAGTTTGGGTATTGAATCATGGTAAAATCTCCGACATCAGATACATTTATCAGATAATCCATCTCACTTGGGAAGGGTATAGGTAGTGCCAAAGTGAGAAGAAAGATAAGTCCAACAGGTGCTGAATAGTGGGCATGATGCAGTGTTGATTGAAATGCCCTCATGAGTAACTCTTGACTTTCCCCATTTTCACATCTGGGGTGTAGTTATCGGATATTAGAGTCACAAACACCCGCTACCTAAGCTGAGATTACGTAGGTGCTGGTTTAGCCCTAAGCGGGGCGGCGCTGTTCAGTGGGAAAGTCTCAAATTCCTGTTGTCCAAAGCGTACCGCTAAGCATTTTTTCGCTTCCGCCCCACATATACCCCCATCACCATGAGCGTTATCCCTGAAATGAGAATGCCCGTCGGTAAACCGGGCGGCACAAATCGCAGTGTATACGTATGGGTTCCAGCCGGAATCGGCACAGCCACAAATCCGCGATAGCCATCCAGTTCATAATCCGTCTCGGCGGTGACGGGCTGAACCGGAACGCCATCCACCAACGCCTGCCAGCCGGGAAAGTTGGTTTCCTGAACGATGAGGTAATAATCCAGCCCATCCCCCGGTGTGATGGCCTGAAGCGTAATCACATCCTGCTGGTGTTCCAGCACCCGCGCCGGAAATACATTCGTCCCGTTTAACGATCTTGCATCTGTCAGCAGGCGTTCCGCCGGTACGATGAAGGCATACGGCAAAGGATCACGCAGTTGATACAGAATGGTTATCGGCTGGGCGGCAGTATCACACGGATCAACACCTTGCAGGGCGGGCGGCTGTGGATAACAGCGCACCTGCTGATAGGGCAGATTATTGACGAAGCGTTCTGCGAATGCCTGCGCCGCGTCGCCTGTTGGGCTATAGGCCACCACCGCCCAACGTGGCAGCGCCACTAATCCCCCCGCCCGTAACGGAATAATGCCCTCTAGTGGCAGTGGCTTCCAGCCTTCCGTTAGTCCCCAATTCCGTACCTCGTTCTCGTAAGCTGCGAACGCCAGTACACCGAAGGGTTCGTTAATGGATGGAAATGGTTCGCCCGGACTCTGCTGGTGAACATCCGGGTAAACATGGGCAAAATCCGGCGGGGCAGGCGTAAACTCATAAAGCTGGCTGTTGGTACGCAGCACATCCGCAACTGCTCCCAGCACACCAACCAGCACCACTATCCGCAGTATGCGCGTTCCAACCGCGCGCCACCCTGACCGTCTGCGCCCAATCACTATCAATAATCCGGTATCGAATAATACCGCGACCAGCATGAACAGCCATAATCCATCGGCTGCCGCGCGAAACGAGGTGAACCGCCAGCCATCCAGACGATTGAGCCATTCAAAATTGTTCAGTACCAATCCCAGCCGAGTCGAAGTATTGGCTGTGCTGTAGAGCAGCAAGTATCCCCAAACGAGAACCGCCAATCCCAGCGCCCGTATCAGCCGAACCCGATCATCTTTATCAAACAGCGAACTTGTCCCCAAATAGTTTCGCGCAGCTTTCCACAGCACATCCACCGCTACACCCGCCAGCACAATCCACCAGAGTGCGGCGATGGTCAGCGCCCGCCCCAGAAAGCGAAATTCGGCCAGCAGTTTAACCCGTGTGTACAACCATTCGAGAATCGGCGTTTGTCCCGCCGCCCATATCATCATCAGCAGCGCGAGGATTAAGGCGATGGGGATGATTGCAAAGTACTGAGTACTGAGTACTGCGGGTTCTTGGCTAACTGCTGAAGGCTGACCGCTAATCGCTAATCGCTGATAACTGACCACCGCCAGCGCGACAACCATAAACAGAAAAACCGTCGGGCCGATGTAGGTGTAATCCACCGCGATCAACTGTCCATAAGAAAGTACCTGAAAGGTGTTCCACTGCGGCCAGGGATAAATCAAGTTAGCCGCTGCCTGCCCTAAACTGTAATTTCCACCGAGGCTGCCATCGGGGTTAATCACCTGATTATCATGACTGACGTAAGGCCGCGTCTCCCAGATCGGGAAAAACTGGAGCGCGGATAACCCGAAGGCGAATACACCCGCTATCAGGACTCGCTTGAGCAGCGACCATTGTATTCGCCAGCGCCCTTCATCCCGTTTAAATAGATGCGCCCCAACCATCACTGCACAGCAGATTAGGGTATGGAGTACATAGTAAATATTGCCCGCGAAGAACAATAGCACGAACGCCACTGCGAATGCGATTACCGCCCGTCGGCGTGGACTGTGGATGACCCACCACATAGCCGCCAGCACCAGCGGAGGCCATGCCAGACTCATCGCCAGTTGAAAATGTCCGGTGGCGAACTTACCTGCGATGCCCCCATTCGCCATGTACAGCACCGCTGTCATCACCCGCGCCACGCCGCCCAACCCCAGCGCACGCCCCAACCCCCACATGCTGTAGCCAGCGATCAACAGGGCAATGAAGGTGCTGAGTTTGCCACCCTGCACCCCACCCAACAGCAGTACAGGCAGGCTGTGAAATGGATTGAACAGATAATTAAAACCGTTGTTGATGATCGGCACACCTGTACCCAGATAGGGATTCCAGGTCGGAATATGGCCGTACCGTTCCAGCCCAATTTTGATGGGTAAAATCGCGCCGACGAGCCGTTCATGTTCCAGCCCGGATTGGCGCATATCGGGATCGAATAACACATGCCTTAGCGGTTCGGTATCCAATCCGTCAGGCGTCACAAATGGGCTGGCCGGGGCGAACAGGCTGATATACAGCGCCCACAGGATGGCGATGGCAATCAATTCTGGTGAAGCATGGCGAATGGCGCGTAGTGGGTGAGAAGTGCTCATAGCAGTAGGATAGCATAGAGCCGAAAAAACAGCATAAAAGTATGGTTGCGGGGTAAATACAAAATCCTTATAGTGGAACAAAAGCCGATATTTCAGGGGTGGGGCAATGATACGGTTGTTATTGGGCATCGGGTTGATGGCGCTGTCATTTATCGTGCTGGTTATGGTTATGGTCGAGTCACCCAATCCGATGATGACTAATGTGATGACAAGCCTTGTTTGTCAGCCGGGCGAAACTTTCGTGCAGGAAGTGGGCGGCACGGTCAATAATTCGTTCAATCGCCCAGCAGGACGCAGCCTTGCCTTTTACTGTGAGAACAACGAAGGCCAGCAGCGCGACGTTACGGGGCAGGCAATCGGCATGATGGTCGCCGGATTCGCGGTGCCCTTCGTGGCGGGTTTACTCCTGACGATCTGGGGTGTTTATGGCATGATGCGCCGGGCAGCCAAACGCACCTTCGATCAGCCCGCCGATTACATGCCGGGTTTTGGCTCATCCTCCACTGTATTCAACATGGGAGGCAATAATCCGGTTGGCACACCGACCGTCATCACGGCGGACTCTGGCCCGATGACTCGTTCCGGCACCGTGGTTACAGTCAATGGTAAACAGGTCAGCACTGGAGACTTACCGCCAGAAACCGCGCGGATTGTCAATCAACTGTTGGGCGGCATGAGTTCGATGATGGGGGATGCCAGCCAGTGGACAACCGCGACCGATCAGAACGACCTGACGGATAAACTTCAGCAGTTGCAGGAAGCCCGCGACAAAGGGCTGATTTCGACGGAAGAATATGACCGCCTGCGAAGAACGATTCTGGATAGCTTAAAATAAATTGCAGGGGCGAACACCATTGGTTCGCCCCATTTGTTGCCCTATGGATTCAACGTCCCCTGTACCTGAAAGGCAGTAGCTTCGGGCGCGGCGGGTGGCAGGAGGCAATTTCTTTGATCCTGATGGCAATGAATTCGTCATTACCTGTGCCAGCATAACCTCAATGGTTTTGAGGGAAATGTTGTTTCCTCATATTCTTTTATCCAGCGATTGTATTGGGATAGGCACAACGGAAACCTGTATCATGCCACCTACGGGCAGGAGCGAGTTGGTTGCGGCGAGCGGAATAAATATTGCCAAGATAGCTCCATGCACCGCCTCTGACTACTCGTTGGTTGGTTGTATCATCATCTGATTCCCGACCATCTTCAGGGTCATAGGGATAGAGTCTATAAATGGTATTCATCCATTCTTGGACGTTGCCCAGCATATCCATTGCACCAACCCATGCTTGACTGGCCTGCGATAAGCTGCCAACTATGCTTGGTGATGTAGTGTTGTAGATTGCATAATTAGTGATGAAATCATTCCCCCATGGATATTTTAGGCCTGAAGGTCCGCGCGCCGCATACTCCCACTCAGCTTCTGTAGGTAGATCACCACCGCGCGATTGGCAATATGTTTTCGCTTCAGTCCATGTCACTACTGTCACTGGCAAGTCGATTTGTCGTGCAGGGCCGGGTGCCATTGAAACAGGTGTATTGCTGCAAATACCTGCATTGACGCATTCGATATAAGCTCCCCATGTGACTTCTGTTCGGTCAATCCAAAATGGCTCGTGAAAACATTGGCGGTTACTAATGGGGCTTTCGTCATTATATTGGCTGTCTGCACGCCCCATAACGTAGCATCCCGCTGGTACAAATACAATGTCAAAGCTGATTTCAATGCCATCACGATCCTGTTTAAATGTCTTGCGAATTTTTTCCTGCCATTCTGAGTTGTTTTCCACCTCGTTGCCTGCGTAACCCAATGGGATTGGTGTTGGCGATTGCGTGGGCGTTTCGGTTGGTGTGCTTGTGGTAGTGGATATCACTGGTGTATCTGTAATCACATTGGTTGGTTGAGGCGTGTTTGTGGGGTTATCGGTAGCTGTTGGGATGATTGCTACAGTGGAAAGCTGAGGCGTTGAGGTTGTGTTTGCTGTTGATTGATTTGAGGCATTCAATGCGATTACCGCTATGATGATACCGATGATGCCGATAATGGCACTGATGCCTTGCCACGACTGGCTCGAAAGAAAACGTGCGACCCAGCTTGGTTGTTTTTCAGGGGCGAGTGGTGGTGTTTGGGTCACATTGACTGTCACCTTAATTTCCAGCACCTTCGTAATTTGCCCCACCGCATAATCGGCAATATCGTAATCGAAGCGAATGCCGTTGTACCGCTTCAAACCTGCGATGTCGTCGGGGACATACGCATCAGAAAAGGTGAATCCCTTTGTAAAAACCGGGATAATTTTCTTGTTCTGGGTGAGCGCAATCTGAATTTCGCGCGGCACCCAATACGATTCTTGTAGGGTTTCCGGTGCAAGTACAACAATCAGGCAGTCACGGTTGACGAGTTCTTCGTTGAGCCGTGCTTCCCACAGATCGCCTGCTGCGAGATCATCCCGGTCATAAAAAACATCAACACCTAATGCGCGAAGGCTGTTATGGATAAAGGCGGCTTCGGCATGGCTGGATTGGCGACGGTAGCTGATAAAGGCAGTTTGGTAGGGCATGGGTATTTCGTAAGATTGCGAATGGTAATGTATACGACGATGTTACCGTGAAATGAGGATTTGCGAAAGCGATGCGCGGGATGATTTTCGAGTCTTCGCAGATGTGATATGGACACGCTACAATAGAACAAATTAACCGTATCGGGTCACATGCATATGATTGAAGAATTGGAAACCGTCGTGCTGATGGTTGACTTGCCGAAATATCGCCTCAAAATCGGGGATATTGGGACAGTCGTTCTTGTCCATGAACAGGGTTACGAAGTGGAATTTGTTGAACTCAATGGTAATCCTATCGCTGTAATTTCGCTTTTCTCATCGCAAATTCGCCGCCCAGAAGCGGGCGAAATCGCAACTGCGCGTAAACTGGCATAATGGCTTATGACCTTCAAACCTCCTGAACACATCCAGCGGATACTTAGTAGTTTGCCCGCCAAGCCCGGTTGTTACCTGATGAAGGACGACAAGGGCACAATTATCTATGTGGGCAAGGCGAAAAAGCTGCGGAATCGTGTCCGCAGTTATTTCAACTCCAGCGCGGAAAGCAGCGCCAAAACGCTTCGTCTGCGCGAAAACATCGTGGACATCGAAATTATCGTCACTGAAACGGAGGTGCAGGCGCTCATCACCGAAGAGACGCTCATCAAACAGCACCAGCCGTTTTATAACATCAGCCTCAAAGATGACAAGCACTATCCCTACATCAAAATCAACTGGCAAGACCCGTTCCCAAAGGTCGAAACCACGCGCCGAATCGTCAAGGATGGCAGCCGTTACTTTGGGCCATACGCGGCGATGTGGGCGGTGCAGAATACGCTGCGGACTCTGCGGCGCGCGTTCCCATACCTGACCTGCGACCGGGTGATTAACGGCAAAGACGAACGCGCCTGCCTGTTTTATGACATCAAATTATGCAATGCACCCTGCATCGGGACAGTGAATAAAGCCGAATACCGTGCGATGATCGGGGAATTGATGGATGTTCTCAGCGGCAGGTCGGAAGGTGTGGTCAAGCGTATGACCGCCGAGATGAACCAAGCTGCGGATGCGCTCAACTTTGAGAAAGCGGCGATGATTCGTGACCAGTTGCGAGCGATTGAATACATCACCCAGCGGCATAAAGCGGTCAATCCGAACATGACCGATCATGATGTGATCGCCGTCGCCCGCGATAAAAATGATGCCGCCGTACAAATTTTATTCATCCGCAACGGCAAGCTGGTGGGCAGTGATGTGCGGATGCTGGGTGGGGCGGAAGGTGAACCGGATTCGGAAGTTTTGAGCCAGTTCATCACCCAATTTTATGCCGATGCTGCCGAAATTCCACACGAATTGATTCTGCCCAATGAGGTCGAAGAAGCGCGGATTATCGAGCAGTGGTTGAAGGATAAACGCAGCGGGCAGAAAGTGACGATTTCTGTGCCGAAGCGTGGCAACAAGCGCGATCTAGTAAAGATGGCGGGCGAAAATGCCTCGGAAGCCCTGCGGATGATCCGTGAACAATGGGAGGCGGATACCCATAAACAGGAAGAAGCCTTATCGGCGCTGCAAGCCGCGCTCAATCTGCCGACGCCGCCCAACCGCATCGAATGTTACGACATCAGCACCACGCAGGGAACATCGATTGTCGCCAGCCGGGTGATGTTTGTGCAGGGTGCGCCGCGCAAAAGTGAATACCGCCGTTTTAATATCCGCACGGTGGCTCACGCTGGCCCGGACGATTATCAATCCATGCGCGAGGCACTGACCCGGCGTTTCACCCGTTGGAAGACGGCACAGGAAGACCCGACTCAGGTCGCGCCCGATGGCAAAGATACCGATGAAACGTGGCGATTGCTACCGGATTTGTTGATGATCGACGGCGGCAAGGGACAGTTGGGAATCGCAGTTGAGGTATTGCAAGAATTCGGATTGTTCGGGCGTGTGCCGGTGGTTTCGCTGGCGAAGCAGTTTGAAGAATTGTATCTGCCGGGAAATCCGATGCCGATTATCCTTGACCGCCGCAGCCCCGCTCTGTATCTGGTGCAGCGGGTGCGTGATGAAGCCCACCGTTTCGCCATCACCAGTCATCGCCAGCAGCGCAACAAAGCAGGTATGGCAAGCAAACTGGAAACTGTTCCGGGGATTGGCCCGAAAAAACGTAAGGCTCTGTTGAAGGCTTTCGAGAATTCGATCAGCGCCATTCGCAGCGCCAGCATTGAGGAATTGACCGCCGTGAAGGGTATCACGGAAGAGATTGCGGCATCGATCAAGGAGATGCTCTAGAAGTAACAAGTGACGAGTGACGAGTAATGAATATAAAATCAGAGTAGCTCCAAGAAAGTTATTGGATACCCCCACCCTAACCCTCCCCCGTAAACGAGGGAGGGAATCAATACTTGGGCTGCGTGATTTTCGCAGTATTTTCTTGGAATTACTAGGAAAATGCACATAAGTTTGAGGATGGTCTTTGGCTGAAATCATTAATCGGGTTGCGGAGATCGTCCAGCAGTTGATTTTGACGGTGGGGTATCCGGGCATTTTTCTGATGCAGTTCGCGGAGAATGTATTCCCTCCTGTGCCGACGGATACACTCTTGCCGTTTTCAGGTGTGGTTGCAGCATCCGGTCGTTTGCATGTGCTGGTGGTGTGGGCGGCGGCGGTGACGGGCGGTGTCAGCGGATCGCTGGTGCTGTATGCAGTCGGGGCGTGGTTGGATGAACGGTTGCTGCATCAATTCGTGCGGCGTTATGGCTGGCTGGCGGGCATCAACGAGGAGAATCTGGGCAAAGCCTTAGGCTGGTTCAACCGTTACGGCGCGGTTTTTATATTCTTTGGACGCTTGCTTCCCGTGATGCGCAGTGTGGTTT